>JBKJIN010000013.1:0-72524 GCA_046598425.1 Marmoricola sp.
TGGCGATGAACTCAACGCCCCGCAGCCCGACCTCGATCATCCGGTTGACGGCATTGACTCCACCTCCACCGATACCTACGACCTTGATCACGGCCAGGTAGTTCTGTGGTGCTGCCATGGCGGTGCCCCTTCTCAATCCAGTGGGATTAGCGCTCTGCTGTGTCGCCCTGCCCGACTGCAAGGCGGCTCCGGGTCTGTCCATGGCCTCTGGCTGGGGAACCCTAACCCTCCAGTAGAAGGTTAATGTTATGTCAACCTGAGGCCGTGAGAACAAAGTAGGCATCCGGCCACGCGATTCGTCGGCAACACGCCCGACGCGCCAGGACTTAGGAAAAAAACTGCCCGGCCGGCGTCCTGCAGGTGGCTAAACCTGCCCGGTCAGCGGGTGGTGGGACGTCCGGGGACGCTCACGTCGATCTCGTTCGGCTTCGTACGGGCCGTGGCCCGGAGCAGGTCGGCCAGCACCTCGGCCTTCTGCTCGGAGTCCTCCGCACTCCCCCAGGTGACCCGACGGCCGTCCTTGAGGCGCAGGACGATCCGGTCGACGGTCTGTACGTCGACGTGCCGCACCTTGGCCGCGATGTCCGCACGCAGCGAGCCGATCACCGCGGCCGCCTCGGCCAGCGCCTCGCGGCGTACGTCGGGGGCGGTCCTGATCACCGGCAGGTCCTTCGGCTCGGTGGCGTAACTGCCGAAGAGGTAGCCGTCCTCGTCGACGGCCTGGAGGCCGACACCGCGGCTGACCACCGCCACCGGGACCCGCTCGACGACGTCGATCTGGATCGTGTGCGGCCAGGAGCGCGACACCGAGGCCGAGCGGACCGACGCGATCGCCTCGACCCGCTGCTCGATCGCGTCCAGGTCGACGCCGACCAGTGGCTCGCCCAGCGACACCCGGGCCGCCTTCTCCACCCGGGCAGCGCTCAGGGTGCCGTTGCCGGTCACCTCGACGTCGCGGGTCTCGAGGACCGAGGAGAACCAGAGCAACCAGACACCGGTGGCGACCAGGGCGAGCAGAGCACCGGCGTACAGGAACGGGCGGAGCCGGCGGAACCGGGCCCGCACCCGGCGCCGGGCGAAGTCCGGCCCGGCGATGAGGACGGTCTCGCCCTCATCGCCGCTCACGCGTCGGCCCCGTCGGGGGCCGCAGCGGCATCGGTCGCCTGCTGCGCGAGCAACGCGAGCACGGAGGGTCCGAGCAACGTGACGTCACCGGCGCCGAGGGTCAGGATCACGTCCCCGGGCCGAGCTCGGTCGACCAAGTGCTGGGCGGTCGCGGACCAGGACGGCTCGAGGACGACGTGCTCCGGCGGGAGCGGTACGGCGTCGGCCACCAGCGCGGAGGTGACGCCGGGTTCGGGTTCTTCACGCGCGACGTAGATGTCCATCACGACCACGTCGTCGGCGGCACCGAGCGCCTGGCCCATCTCGGCGCCGAAGATGCGGGTCCGGGAGACCATGTGCGGCTGGAAGGCGACCACGATCCTGCCCGGGGTCGGACCGGTGCCTGCCAGGGACCGGGCTGCCTCTAGGTCGCCGGCGATCTCGCGCGGGTGGTGGGCATAGCTGTCGTAGACGCGGATGCCGCCGACCTCGCCCTTGAGCTCCATCCGGCGCCTGGTGCCGCTGTACGCCGCCAGCCCGCGAGCCAGGTCGGCGAACGGGTGGCCGAGCCGGAGCCCGCACGCCAGCGCGGCGAGCGCGTCCAGGACGTAGTGCTTCCCGGGGACCTGGAGGCTGACCTCGCCGAGCCGACGTCCGCCGTCGACGACCTCGAAGGTCGACGTCGAGCCGAACTGACGCAGGTTCTGTGCCCGCACCTCGGCGTCGGCACCGGTGCCGACGCCCACGGTGTGCAGTCCGCGGGACCTCGCGGTCGCGACCAGGTCTGCGGCGCCCGGGTCATCGATGCAGGCCACCAGGAACCCGCCCCGTCGGATCCGGTCCAGAAACTGGTCGAAGGCGGCCCGATAGGCCTCCTCGGTCCCGTAGTTGTCAAGGTGGTCGGCCTCGACGTTGGTGACCAGCGCAGCCGCGGGCGAGTAGACCAGGAACGCGCCGTCACTCTCGTCGGCCTCGGCGACGAATAGGTCGCCGGTGCCGTCGTGGGCGTTCGATCCGGACTCGTTGAGGTCGCCGCCGATCGCGAAGGACGGGTCTGCACCGCAGTGCTGGAGCGCGACGGTCAGCATCGAGGTGGTGGTCGTCTTGCCGTGCGTGCCCGCGACCGCGACCACCCGGCGACCCTGCATCACCGCTTCGAGTGCGGCCGAGCGCGGCAGCAGCCGGAGACCGAGCCGACGGGCCTCGACGACCTCCGGGTTGTTCTCCCGGACAGCCGTGGAGACCACGACCGTGTCGGCCTGCTGCACCTGCTCGGCCCGGTGGCCGACGAAGCAGGCCGCCCCGAGCGCGCGGAGCGCCTCGATGGTGGCCGACGATTTCGCGTCGCTGCCGGAGACCTCGATCCCGCGGGCCAGCATGATCCGGGCGATGCCGGAGAGACCGGCTCCGCCGATGCCGACGAAGTGGACCCGTCCGAGCTCCTCGGCAGGGAGCAACTCGGCGGGGACCTGCACCCTCATCGGCGTCTCCCCCGTTCGCTCCGCGCTGCTTCCTCGATCAGGTCGGCCAGCTTCTCGTCTGCGTCGAGCGGGATCACCCCGGACGCAGCCCGACCCATCGCCTCACGGCGCTCGCGGTCGCTGACCAGCGCGGGAATCGTCGCACGGACCCACTCCGCGGTGAACGCCGCATCCACCACCAGGAGCCCGCCGCCGGCGTCGACGACCGGGCGGGCGTTCAGCGCCTGCTCGCCGTTGCCGATCGGCAGCGGGACGAAGACGGCCGGCAGCCCGACCCCGGAGACCTCGGTGACCGTGTTCGAACCGGCCCGGCAGACCACGACGTCGGCGGCGGCGTACGCGAGGTCCATCCGGTCGACGTAGTGCTCCACGATGTATGGCGGTCCGCCCTCGAGCGGAGGCAGCAGGTCCACCTCGCCCCGGGGCCCGATGATGTGCAGCACCTGGACCCCCGCCGCTGCCAACGCGGGCGCGGCGGCAGCGACCGAATCGTTGATCCTCCGGGCGCCCTGGGAGCCCCCGGTCACCAGCAGGGTCGGCAGCTCCGGGTCGAGGCCGAAGAACGCACGCGCCTCGGCGCGGTGCGCAGCGCGGTCGAGCGTCGCGATCATCCGTCTGATCGGCAACCCGGTGCAGACGGCGTTGCGGAGCTCGGTCCCCGGGAAGCTGGTCGCGACGAACCCGGTGAGGCGGGCGCCGAGTTTGTTCGCGATCCCCGGTAGTGCGTTGCCCTCGTGCACCACCAGCGGGAGCCCCCGCCGACGGGCGGCGAGGTACGCCGGCACCGAGACGTAGCCGCCGAAGCCGACCACGACGTCGGGGCGGACCCGGTCGATCACCGCGACCGCCTCCCTGACCGAGGTCCGCAACCGCCCTGGGGTCCGCAGCAGGTCGGCGTTGACCGACCGCGAGAGCGGCACCGGCGAGACCAGCTCGAGCGGGTACCCGGCGGCCGGGATCACGGTGGTCTCCAAGCCGCGCGCCGTACCCAGGCAGGTTATCTGCAGGTCGGGGTGGCGGCGCATCAGCGCGTCGGCGGTCGCCAGCAGAGGCGAGGTATGGCCCGCAGTGCCACCTCCCGCGAGCAGCAGGCGCTTCACGACCAGCGCCTCGGGACGGCGCCGGCGTTGACGGCACGCCGCGAACGACGCGCGTTGCGGCGCCGACGCAGCTCACCGGCCGCGTTCGGCTCAGAGCGGGCGAAGCCGATGACCAGACCCAGCGCGACCAGCACGGGGACCAGCGACGACCCGCCGTAGGAGACCAGCGGCAGCGGGATCCCGATCACCGGTAGCAGGGCGAGCACCATCCCGATGTTGATCAGCACGTGCGCCATCAGCCAGGTGACAATCCCGGCGGTGACGTACCGGACGAAGAGGTTCTCGGCCTGCATCGCGATCCGGATGCCGGCGTACGCAATGGTCAGGAAGAGCACCAGGACCAGTAGGGTGCCGACCAGCCCCAACTCCTCGCCGAGGACCGCGAAGATGAAGTCGGTGTGCGCCTCGGGCAGGTTGCCCCACTTCTGCTGGCTGGCTCCGATGCCCTTGCCCAAGAGGCCACCGCTGGACATGCCGAGGATGCCGTGGCCCGCCTGCCAGCCCGAGCCCTGGTAGTCCTTGAACGGGTCGGTGAACGACAGAATCCGGGCCAACCGCTCCGAGCTGCTGGTGGCGAGGTAGAAAGTGCCGACCGAGACCAGGCTGACGGCGGCGAGAAAGAAGCGGAGCGGGGCGCCGACGACCCAGAGCATGCCGAGCGCAATCGCGAAGAGGACCAGAGCCGTGCCGAGGTCGCCGCCGACCAGGACCAGCCCGGTGATCAGGACGGCGACCGGGACCACCGGGATGACCAGGTGTCGCCAGGAGTCCAGCAAGCTGTCCTTGCGCGCGTAGACATCGGCGCACCAGAGCACCATCGCGAACTTGGCGACCTCCGACGGCTGGACCTGCACCGGTCCGAGACCGAGCCAGTTCTGGTTGCCGTTGACCGAGACCCCGAGCCCGGTCTGCGTCAGCGCGAGCAGGGCGATCGCGACGAGGAGCGCCGGCCACGAGGCGAAGCGCAGCACCCGGAGCGGGAGCCGGGTGGCGATCCACACGCACGGCAGCGCCACGATCACCCAGATGAGTTGCTTGATTGCCCAGTAGTAGCTGTTCCCGTGCTTCTCGAACCCGTCGACGCTGGAGGCGCTGAGTACCATCACCAGGCCGATCGCGAGCAACAGCGAGGTCGCCCCCAGGAGCAGGTAGTACGGCGTCAGCGGGCGGTCGAGGCTCCGGCGGATCGTCGCGACCCGTCCCGCGAGCGAGCCTGTGGGTGGACCGGTCGGCGCACTCGAACGGGTGAGGGGCTTGCCACCCGGCTGAGCGGTGACGCTCACGCATCCTCCTCATCCACGTCCGGCGGGAGTCTGCCGAACTACTGCTCCGTGGCCCGCCGCATCCGGTGCACCGCTTCGACGAAGGCATCGCCGCGCGCACCATAGTTGGCGAACATGTCCATGGACGCGCACCCGGGAGCCAACAAAACGGTGTCTCCCGGCCTTGCCAGCGCAGCGGCTTCCGCCACGACGCGATCCATAGGAGAAGTCTCGCCGGACGACAGACGGAAGACCGGTACATCCGGGGCGTGTCGGGCGAGCGCCTGGGCGATCAATGGGGCGTCAGCGCCGAGCAGCACGACCCCGCGCAACCGAGCACCGATCCGGGTGACCAGGTCATCGAAGGTGGCCCCCTTGGCGAGTCCGCCGGCGATCCAGACCACCGGGTCGTAGGCCTGCAACGAGGCGAGCGCGGCCGGCGGGTTGGTGGCCTTGGAGTCGTCGACCCAGGTCACCTCGTCGAAGGTACCGACGGTCGCGATCCGGTGGCCGTCGGGCTTAAACTCGCGCAGGGCGTCACGGATCGCGGCCGGCGGTACGCCGTACGACCTCGCCAGCGCCGCGGCCGCGAGGGCGTTGGCCACGAAGTGCGGCGCCGGGGTGGCCAGATCCGCCAGTGTGCACAGCTCGGCGGCCGAGGACTGCCGGTCCTCGACGAACGCCCGGTCGGCCAGGACGTCCTCGACCAGGCCGACCATCCCGACCGCGGGCGTCCCGAGAGTGAACCCGATCGCCCGGGCGCCGTCGACGACGTCCGCGTCGCGAACCAGCCTCTCGGTGACCGGGTCCGCGACGTTGTAGACGCAGGCGTGCTCGACGCCGGTGTAGATCCGGCCCTTGTCGGCGATGTAGTCGTCCATCGAGGAGTACCAGTCGAGGTGATCCTCGGCGATGTTCAGGACCGCTGCCGAGTGCGCCCGCATCGAGGACGTGTAGTGAAGCTGGAAGCTGGAGAGCTCGACGGCGAGGACGTCGTACGGCGACGCCCCGGACTCGTCCTCGGTCATCACGGCCTCCACGATCGGCAGCCCGACGTTGCCGCAGGCGACCGTCCGCAGACCGGCGCCGATGAGCATCCGTTCGAGCATCTGCACCGTCGTGGTCTTGCCGTTGGTGCCGGTGATCGCCAGCCACGGCGCCGGGTTCTCCGGGTCGCGCAGCCGCCAGGCCAGCTCGACCTCGCCCCAGACCGGGACGCCGCGCTCGGCGGCCTGGGCCAGCAACGGGGCGTCCGGGCGCCAGCCGGGCGAGGTCACCACGACGTCCACGTCGTCGGGCAGCACCTCGGTCGAGCCGGGTCCGAGCCTTACCGTCGCACCGAGGATCTCCAGCAGCGTCGCCTTCTCGACCCGGTCCCCCGCCGCCGACTCGTCGAGCGCGATCACGTGCGCGCCGAGATGGGTCAGGTTGTCGGCAGCGGCGAATCCGGAGATACCCATCCCGGCGACCACGGCGCGGATACCGGCCCAGGAGTCCCTGCGGCCGAGCGTGTCGAGCCGGTCGGTCATCGGGTCCTCACCCGCCGACCACCCATTCGGCGTAGAAGATGCCGAGGCCGCCCGCGACGAAGACCGCGGCGATCAGCCAGAACCGGATCACCACGGTGATCTCCTCCCAGCCGAGCAGCTCGAAGTGGTGGTGCAGCGGAGCCATCCGAAAGAGTCGCTTGCCCTTGGTGGCCTTGAAGTAGCCGACCTGCAGGATCACCGACATCGTCTGGATGACGAAGAGGCCGCCGAGCAGGACGAGCAGCAGCTCGGTGCGGGTCAGCACCGCCATCCCGGCGACCGCGCCGCCAAGGGCGAGCGAGCCGGTGTCGCCCATGAATATCTGGGCGGGCGAGGCGTTGTACCAAAGGAACCCGAAGCAGGCCCCGGTGATGGCGGCTGCGACCACCGCAAGGTCCAGCGGATCGCGGACCTCGTAGCAGGCAGCGACGTCGGGGTTCAGCCGGCAGGACTGGTTGCTCTGCCAGATGTTCACCAGCGTGTAGGCGCCGAAGACCATCATCGAGGCCCCCGCCGCCAGACCGTCGAGCCCGTCGGTCAGGTTGACCGCGTTGCTGAAACCCGCGATCAGGAAGACGATGAAGGCGATCAGCAGCACCGTCGGCACCGCGAACCGCTCGATGTCCCGGGTGAACGAGATCGCCTGCCCGGCGGGCGTGACGCCGCGCGAGTCCTGGATCGGATCCACCTGCCAGAGCACCAGCCAGCCGAAGGCGACCGCGATAAGGGTCTGACCGATGAACTTGGCCTTGCTGCGCAGGCCGAGGTTGCGCTGCTTGTAGATCTTGATGAAGTCGTCGAGGAAGCCGACGATGCCCAGGCCGACGAACAGGAAGAGCAGCAGAAGCGCCGAGATCGACGGTTGGCTGCCGGTGATCAACTTGGCCAGGAAGTAGGCGACGACCGTGGCCAGCACGATGACCAGACCGCCCATGGTCGGGGTGCCGCGCTTGGTGTGGTGCGTGGTGGGGCCGTCGTCGCGGATCAGCTGGCCGTACCCGCGGGCGGCGAAGACCTTGATCGCGCTGCGGGTGCCGAAGATCGTGAACAGCAGCGAAAGGCCACCGGCGAGCAGGATCGCTCTCACAGGCCCGCCTCCTTCACGTCTTCGACAAGTTGCGGAACATCTGGGTCCGACAGCAGTGCTTCCGCCACGCGTTCCAGCCCGGCGGCCCGGGACGCCTTGACCAGCACCACCGCGTGCTGACCCAAGGTGCCGAGCACATTGTTCCGCACCACCTCGATCGCGTCCGACACCGACGCGGCGAAGATTGCCGTGTGATCAGCATCGCTGATCGCCCGGGCGCCCTCACCGACGACGACCAGCCGCCCGATTCCGAGCTCGCGGGCGAGCCGTCCGACAGCCGCATGCTCCTCAGCGCTGGCCGCCCCGAGCTCGCGCATCTCACCGATCACGGCGCAGGTGACCTTGCCCGACCGCTCGCCGATCTCGGCCAGCGTCTGCAGCGCCGCGCGCACCGAGTCCGGGTTGGCGTTGTAGGCGTCGTTGATCACCACCAGGCCGTCGGCCCGCTCGCCCAGCTCCATCCGCCACTTGGACAGCGCTGTGATCGCCGACAACGACTCCCCGATCTGCGCCAAGCCGACACCGGCGGCGAGGGCGGCTGCGGTCGCAGCCGCGGCATTGAGCGCTTGGTGCTCGCCGAGCAGCCGTAGTCGGACGTGCACCCGCTCGGCGCCGTACCGCAGGTCGAACGAGGGACGGCTGAGCTCGTCGAGCTCGACCCGCTCCAGCCCGAGCGCCGCGCCGGACGCGGTGCCGAACGTGCTGACCCGACCCTGGGTGCGCGGCGCCATCCCCGCGACCAGCAGGTCGTCCAGGTTCAGCACTGCGACGCCCGAAGGGCTGAGCGCCTCGACCAGCTCGCCCTTGGCGGCCGCGATCGCCTCCTGCGAGCCGAACTCGCCGAGATGGGCGCGACCGACGTTGAGCACGACGCTGATGTCCGGGGGCGCGATCGCGCAGAGCTCGGCCAGGTGGCCGATCCCCCGCGCGCCCATTTCGAGGACCAGGTACTGCGTGTCCGGGTCGGCCCGGAGCACGGTCAGCGGCAGCCCCAACTCGTTGTTGAACGATCCGTACGTCGCCACCGTCGGGCCGGCGTCCGCGAGGACCGCAGCCAGCATGTCCTTGACGCTGGTCTTGCCCTGAGAGCCGGTGATCGCGATGACCCGGAGCACCGATCGGCCGCGGCGGAGCGCGGCGAGTACGTGCGCGGCCAGCAGGCCGACGGCCGTCTGGACGTCGTTCACCAGAACGGACGGACCGGCCACCTCGCTACTGCCGAGGACCGCGGCGGCACCTCCATCGAACGCCATCGCGGCGAAGTCGTGGCCGTCGACGTGCTCCCCGGCGATCGCCAGGAAGAGCCCGCCGCGGACCGGTTCGCGGCTGTCCAGGAAGGCCGGAGCACTGACCACGACATCGGCGTACTCCTGCTGACCGACTCGACCGCCGACTACCGCCGCGATCTCGGACAAGGTCATCGCGATCACCGTGCCGCCCCTTCCAGCGCCGCCCGCACCTCGTCACGGTCGTCGAACGGATGGATCACCGCCGTCACACCTGCGCCGACCTCCTGGCCGGTCTCGTGGCCCTTGCCGGCCACCAGAACGGTGTCGCCGGGAAGCGCCATCGCGACCGCCCGGCGGATCGCCTCGCCGCGGTCGCCGATCTCCAGCACCTCCGCGCGGGTCGACGCCGCCACCTGCTCGGAACCCGCCCGGATCGCAGCCCGGATCGCGGCTGGGTCCTCGCTGCGAGGGTTGTCGTCGGTGATCACCAGGACCGCGGCGACCCGGGCGCCGATCTCCCCCATCAGCGCCCGCTTCCCGGTGTCCCGGTCGCCCCCGGCACCTAGGACCAGGATCAGCCGACCCGTGGTCAGTGGAGCAAGTGCGGCGAGCGCAGCCTCGAGGGCGTCGGGCTTGTGCGCGTAGTCGACGACCGCGAGGAAGTCCTGCCCGGCATCGATCCGCTCCAGCCGTCCGGGGACTCCTCCGGAACCGGCGATGCCGTCGGCGACCGCAGTCGGGTCGAAGCCCGCCTCAGAGGCCAGGGCGATCGCGCACAGCGCATTCGCCACGTTGAACGAGCCGGTCAGCGGTACACCAGCGGCGATCCGCGCACCAGTGGGGGTGAGGACGGTGAACCGCGACCCCTCAGGACGCAGGTCGATCTCGACGGCGCGCCAGTCCGCGTCCGCGCCCGACGCGGAGAACGACCGCATCGGGATCCGCGCCTCGACCAGCAGGCGCCGGCCGAACTCGTCATCGACGTTGACCAGGCCGCGCCGGGCGCGGCTCGGCTCGAACAGCGACGCCTTCGCGGCGAAGTACTCCTCCAGGTCGGCGTGGAAGTCGAGGTGGTCGCGGCCCAGGTTGACGAACGCGGCGACGTCGAAGACGACGCCGTCGACGCGGCCCATCACCAGCGCGTGGCTGGAGACCTCCATCGCGCAGCCGCGGACGCCGTGCTCGCGCATAACCGCGAAGATCGCGTGCAGGTCGGGCGCCTCCGGCGTGGTCAGCGCGGTCTTCACGTCCTGCCCGGCGATCCGGGTGCCGACGGTCCCGACGACGGCAGCCGCGATCCCGGCCCGCTCCAGGCCGGCTTCGAGCAGACGGGTGGTGGTGGTCTTGCCCTGGGTCCCGGTGACGGCCATCAACGTCAGGGCGAGGGCCGGGTCGCCGTACAGGTGGGCCGCGAGGTCGCCGAGGACCGGACGCAGGTCCTCCAGCACCAGCACCGGTACGTCGACCGCGCCGATCAGGTCGACCCCGGCCCCGTCGGTCAGCACCGCCACGGCACCGGCGACGACCGCCGCGGCGGCGTACGACGCCCCGTGGACGCGAGCACCGGGCAGGGCGACGTACAGGTCGCCGGGCCGGACCCGCTGCGAGCTGAGGGTCAGCCCGGTCACCGCGATCCCCGCCGCCCCCTGTTCGGGCAGAGCGCCGAGCACCCGCGCGCCGACCCTCGCCGCCACGTCGACCAGCGCCGTCGCGGGCGGGTCCGTGGGACGGGTCAGACCCGGGCTGCTGGGAGGCTGGTCAGCGGACACCTGCACACCGCGAACCTATCGGGTCACCACTCGACCGGCAGCGCTGCGGGCGGGGTGTTGGTCGGCGGTACGGCGTACTTCTGCAGCAGGTAGCTCATGATCTGGCGGAACACCGGGCCGGCGGTACCGCCACCACTGCTCCCCCGGACCGGCTTCTGGATGACCACGTAGACGGTGAAGCGCGGGTCGTCGGCCGGGGCGAACCCGCTGAACGAAACGGCTGTCGAGCCGTCGTAGCACTTGCACGCGCTGCCGACCTGCTGCGCCGTCCCGGTCTTGCCCGCGACCCGGTACCCCGCGATCCCGGCCCGCGGCGCGGTGCCGGCGCCCTGGGTGGTGACCATCTCCATCATCCTCGCGGTAGCCGCGGCCGCAGCCGGGCTGACCACCTGGGTCCGGGTGGCGACGTCGGTGCCGACCACGGAACCGGTGTTGGTGACGGCCCGTCCCTTGATCAAGCTCGGTGAGATCAGCTCGCCGCCGTTGGCGACGGCGTTGACCGCGGTGGCCATCTGGAGGGCGTTCACCGAGAGCCCCTGCCCGAAGGAGACCGTCGCCTGGGTCAGGTCGGTCCAGTCGTCGGCCGGCGGAAGCACGCCGCGGCTGACACCGGCCAGCCCGATGTCGACGCGCCGGCCGAGTCCGAACCGGTCCAGGTAGGACCACATCTGCTGGTAGCCGAACTGGCGGGCCGCCAGGACGGTCCCGATGTTGGACGACTTGGCAATCACACCGGCCAGGGTCAGCCCGAGCGTGGGGTGCGCGAAGTAGTCGTTGATCACCCGGCCCATCACCGGCAGGCTGCTGGGAACCCGGATCCGGGTCGCCGGGGTGACCTTGCCGGCGTCGATCAGCGCGGCCGCGGTCAGCACCTTCTCGACCGAGCCGGGCTCGTAGACGTCGCCGAGGGCTCGACTTCCGCGATCGGCCTTCGCCGCCTTGCCCGGTGCGTTCGCGTCGTACGTCGGGTAGTCGGCCAACGCCAGGATCTCGCCGGTCCGGGTGTCCAGGACGACCGCGGCACCAGACCGGGCCCGTGCCTTCTGGACGGCGGTCCGCAGCACCCGCTGCGCGTGCCACTGGACGTAGCGGTCGATGGTCAAGGTGAGCGGCTTGCCGTTGACCGGCTCGACCTCGGTGTTCTCACCGAGCGGGATCCGGTTGCCGCCGCCGACCTCGTAGGTCTCGCTGCCGTCCTTGCCTGCGAGGCGCTTTTCGAACGCCAGCTCCAGACCTGCCAGCGGCTTGCCGTCGGTCCCGATGAAGCCAAGGAGATTGGCGCCGACGTCGGCCGCCGGGTAGTCGCGCAGCGGGTCGGGCCGGGTCTCGACCCCCTTGAAGCCGGCCTTCTCGACCGCGTCGAGGGCGGTGGTCGCGACGCCGGCGGGGACCCGCCGGGCGACGTAGGCGAAGCGGACCTCGGGCTCGCCCGCGCCGTTGGACTTGCGCAGGCTCTCGAGCACGTTGAAGTAGTCGAGGTCGAGCCGGGTGGCGAGGATCTTGGCGATCTTCTCGGCGTTCGGCCGAGTGCGCAGCGGGTCGGCGACGATCATCACGCCGCTGACGGTTTTGGCGAGCGGCACTCCGTTGCGGTCAGTGATCTCGCCCCGGGTCGCGGGGAGGGCGACCGTGACCAGGCCCTCGGCATCTGCCCGAGCCGCGTAGGCCTTCGGATCGAGACCCTGGAGCTGGAAGAGCCGGACCCCGAAGACCGAGAGCACCATCGCGATCACGATCAGGCCCACCCGGAGCCGCACCTCGGCGGCTCCGCGCAGCGAGCGCTGACCCCCCACGGCACGACCACTGCGAGCCCGCGGACGGGCTGCCGGTCGATGGGACTGGGTCAACGAGGAACTCCCTGGGCCGCGGCTGCTGGGTCATTAGTACCCGCTGCAGCGCTGCCGTCCCCGGAGGCGGGGCCGGTGGAGGTCCGGTTTTGTCCGTTCTTCTTCGTCGCAGCCTTGGACGGCTTCGCGACCACCTCGATGACCGTGGCCGGTGGGTTCAGCACCGAGGGCACCCGGGCCGGTCGGTCGTAGATCGGCATCCCGTCCGCGGCGGATGCAACGGTCGGCGTGCCGAGCACCTTGCCGTCGGAGAGCTGAAGGAAGGCCGGGACCGGCGGCATCACCATGCCGAGCCCACGTCCGGCGACGGCCAGCCGCTGCGGGTCGCGCAGCCGGTCGAGCTCCATGTCGAGCGCCTGCCGCTGGGCAGCCAGGGCCTCGGCGCGCTCGGAGAGCTCGGTGGCCCGGAACGAGGCCTGCTGCATCTGGGTGTTGAACATCAGCAGTCCGACGACACCGGCACCCAGGATCAGGGCGACGAGGACGGCGAAGGGCGCACGCGGGGCACCGGCGACCGGGGCCGGCACCAGGGCGAGCCGGGCGCGCTCGACCGCGGCAGCGGTCCGAGGGGTCCGGAGTCTCCCGGGACTGGTCAATGAACTCATGCGGCTGCCCCCCGACGGATTCGTTCCACAGCGCGCAGCCGCACCGATGCGGCTCGCGGGTTCTCCTCGATCTCGGCCGGGTTGGCCTTCTCGGCGCCGCGGGTGAGCAGGCGCAGCTCGGGCTGGAGTTCGTCCGGCACGACCGGCAGGTCGACCGGGGCCGAGGAACTGGTGCGTTCGACGAACGCGTGCTTGACCAGCCGGTCCTCGAGCGAGTGGTAGCTCTCCACGACGACGCGCCCCCCGACCGCGATCGAGTCCAGCGCCGCCGGGATGGCCCGGCGCAGCACTCCGAGCTCGTCGTTGACCTCGATCCGGAGCGCCTGGAAGGTGCGCTTGGCCGGGTGCCCCCCGGTACGTCGGGCCGGCGCCGGGATCACGTCGTAGAGCAGTTCGACCAGGCGCGCCGAGTCGGTGAAGAGACTCTGCTCGCGCTCGCGGACGATCGCCCGGGCGATCTGACGCGCGAACTTCTCCTCGCCGTACGAGCGCAGGATCCGGGCCAGGTCGGCTGCGCTGTAGGTGTTCAGGACGTCAGCGGCGGTCAGGCCGGTGGTGTCGTTCATCCGCATGTCGAGCGGAGCGTCCTCGGCGTACGCGAAACCGCGCTCGCGGACGTCGAGCTGCATCGAGGAGACCCCGAGGTCGAAGAGGATCCCCTGCACCGAGTCCATCCCGAGATCGGCGAGGACCTCGGGAATCTCGTCGTAAACGGCGTGCACGAGCGTGGTGCGCGCCGCAAACGGCTCCAGCCGGCGGCCGGCCAGCTCCAGGGCGTGCACGTCGCGGTCGATCCCGACCACGTGGGCCTGCGGGCACCGTTCCAGGACGGTCTCGGTGTGGCCACCGAGTCCGAGGGTGGCGTCGATCAGCACGCTGCCGGGCTCGGCGAGCGCGGGGGCCAGGAGCGCGACGACCCGGTCGAGCATGACCGGGACGTGGCGAGGGGCGTCCATCGAGCGGGCCCTACTTCCCGAGTCCGACGAGGAGTGTCATGACCACCGCGAGGGCGCCGCTGACTCCGGCCGAGAACGCCATCACGGCCAGACCGTCGCGGACGTCGTGACGCACCCGTCGTGCGGGTGTGACCGGCTCAGAAATTCCGCTCATGCTCTCGACCCCTGGTAGCTACGTGTACGTGCGTGCTGACTGGTGGTGATCGCCTGACCAGGTTCGGGTCCGCTCGTTCACTCCGTGATCGCCATCTGTCACCGGGGAAGGTGCGACAGAGAGCGGGAGTGAAGGAGCGGACGCGAGCCTCGTCCTGCGTTCACCGGTTGTTGAGTTGTGGTGCTGGGTGCTGGGTGCTGCGTGCTGCTCGGTACTGCTCGGTACTGCTCGGGGGCTCCTAGAAGCCCGGGAAAATCTCTTCCTGCACGTCCGAGAACGCTGCTTCCTGCGAGGCCGTGTACTCCGCCCAGGCCCGGGGCTCCCAGATCTCGATCCGGTTGTAGATCCCGATCACGATGCAGTCCTTCTCCAGGCCCGCGTAAGCCCGCAGTTCGGGAGTGACCATGAACCGGCCCTGCTTGTCCGGGGTCTGCTCCGAGGCCAGCGCGAACAGCATCCGGCCGTAGCCGCGGAGCCGGGCGTCGGTCTGGGACGCGTTTTGGAACTTGGTCGCGAAGACCTCGAAGTCGGCCTTGGTGCGCATGTCGATGGAGCGGTCCTGACCTCGGGTGATCACCAGCCCGTCCCCCATCGCGTCTCGGAATTTCGCTGGGAGGAAGAGGCGCCCCTTGTCATCGAGCTTCGGGGTGTAGGTGCCGGAGAACATCGCGCCACCTCACCTCTCTCTTCCACCACTTTCCCCCACTTTACTCCACAATGCTCCACCGTCAACCACATTCGCTCCCTTTCTCTCCCTTTCTCGCCCCGATCACGGGGCGATCACTTTTCGGGCTCCTTTCAGGCGTCGGGACAACTGCGTGGGGTTGACTAGGGGCATGGAGGAATCGCAGCGGGATCCCGGGGCCGGACTCGATGCACTCCGGTCGGTGACCGACCGCGTGCTCGCCAACATCGAGCGGGTGATCGAGGGCAAGCCCGAGGTCGCCCGGACGGCCGTGGTCGTCCTCCTAGCCGACGGTCACCTACTGATCGAGGACGTCCCCGGCGTCGGCAAGACGATGCTCAGCAAGGCGCTCGCGCGCTCGATCGACCTCTCGGTGCGGCGGATCCAGTTCACCCCGGACCTGCTGCCGTCCGACGTCACCGGCGTCTCGATCTTCAACCAGGAGAGCCGCGACTTCGAGTTCCGGCCCGGCGGCGTCTTCGCCAACATCGTCATCGGCGACGAGATCAACCGCGCCTCCCCCAAGACTCAGTCGGCGATGCTCGAGTGCATGGAGGAGCGGCAGGTCACCGTCGACAACACGACGTACCCCCTCGAGTCGCCGTTCATGGTGATCGCGACCCAGAATCCGCTGGAGATGGAGGGCACCTACGCCTTGCCCGAGGCGCAGCGCGACCGCTTCATGGCCCGGGTCTCGATGGGCTATCCGGTGATGGCTGCTGAGATCGCGATGCTCGCCGCGCAGACGACCACCAACCCGCTGGAGGACCTGGAGCCGGTCACCGACGCCGCCGAGATCCGCAAGCTGATATCGGTGGTCTCCGGCGTCCACGTCGCCGACAGCGTCCACCGCTACGCCGTCGCGATCGCGACCGCCACCCGGCAGTCCCCCGATCTCCGGCTCGGTGCGTCGCCCCGCGCGGTGCTGCACCTGGTCCGCGCCGCTAAGGCTTCGGCGGCAATGGGCGGGCGCGACTTCGTGGTACCCGACGACCTGACTGCGCTCGCCCCGACGGTCCTCGCGCACCGGCTGCTCCCGACCTCGGACGCAGCGATGAACGGTCGAACCCCGGCACAGGCGCTCGACAGCATCCTCCGCTCGCTGCCCGTGCCTGAGTGATCCGATGGCAGTGGAGACCGCAAGCCAGATCGACGTCGTCCGCCCAGGCCCTGCCCGGTGGATGCGGGACGGCCTGGCCGGCCTCACCTTCCGCGGGCGGGCATTCGTGGCCGGCGGGACCACAGCCGCGCTCTGCGGCGTGCTCCTCGGCGAGCGCGACCTCGTCCGGGTCGGCGCGGTCATCCTGCTGCTGCCCCTGGTCACCATCGTGATAGCCGGTCGATCCGGCCGTCGGCTCGCCCTGGTCCGCGACCTGCAGCAGAGCCAGGTCGAGATCAACCAGCCGACCTCAGTGACCCTCGAGCTCACCAACCTCGGACCGACCACCGGCATCCTGCTGGCCGCGGAGCAGGTGCCCTGGGCGCTAGGACAGCGCCCGCGTTTCGTCATCGGTCCGGTCCTCCCCCGGCGCTCCCGGACCGTTCGGTACCAGGTCGCCGCCGAGGTCCGCGGCAGCTACGACCTCGGCCCCCTGCTGGTCCGGGTGACCGATCCGTTCGGGATGCTCGACCTGCACCGGCGGTTCAGCTCGACCTCGACCCTCGTCGTGGTGCCCGCGGCCGAGAGGCTGCCGGTGATCAACCTCCTCGGCGCCCGGAGCGGCAACGGGGAGGACCGGCCGCGGTCGTTCTCGCACGGGAGTGCCTCCGACGTCACCGTCCGCGAGTACCGCCTCGGTGACGACCTCCGCCGGGTCCACTGGCCTACGTCCGCCAAGACCGGCGAGCTGATGGTCCGGCGGGAGGAAGAGCCCTGGCAGGCCCGATGCACGCTGTTCATCGACAACCGGACGACGGCGCATCGCGGCTCCGGACCCGACTCGTCGTTCGAACGGGCCGTGACCGCAGCAGCCTCCATCGCCGTCCACCTGGCCGGACTCGGCGTCCAGGTCAGGCTGGTGAGCGCCGACGGGGACCAGGTGGACCACGCGCTCCACCAGGGCGACGTCACCGCGCACGCCCGCGCGGTGCTGCACCACCTAGCGGCGCTGCGGAGCACCAGGGCGACCGAGCTGAGCACCTCCTGGATCGACGAGACGGTCACGGACGGCACCTTCATCGGCGTCTTCGGGGCGCTCACTGGGCGCGACCAGAGCTTCCTGGCGCGGCTGCACACCCGGGACGGCGCGCCGTACGCCCTCGCCCTGGATGTCGAGAGCTGGACGACTCGTGCCGACGAAGCGGCGTCCGGGCCGACCACGAGCACCACGTGGCTGCGCCAGCGGGGCTGGGTCGCGGCCGGGCTGTCCCGGTTCGGATCGATACCGGCCGCCTGGAAGGAGCTCGACCGATGACGGCGCGGCGGGAGTACCCCTTCGTCCTTGGCGGGCTCTGCGCGCTGCTGTCGTGGTTCACCGTCTACTCCTGGGGCGCCATGGTCGAGGAGCCCGGCCGCTTCCTCGGACCGACCTTCACCGGAGCCTTGATCGTCGCGGTGACCGGTGCGCTGCTGCGGACGCTCCGCACGCCCTGGTGGGCCGTCCTCGCCGTCCAGCTGCTCGCGCTCACTTCGTGGCTGCACCACCGCCAGGATGCTGGAGACGCCCTCGGCGGCTGGCTCCCGACCTGGCAGGGACTGCGGGTCGTGGCCGAGCAGCTCCGCGAGGGCGCCGCCCAGGTGAACCGGTACGCCGCACCGATCGACGTCGAGCAGGCCCAGGCGCCGGTCTACCTGCTCGCCACCGCGCTGGCCGTGGTCGTCGCCGTCGACCTCATCGCGGTCGGTCTCCACCGGGCACCATGGGCCGGCCTCCCGGTCCTGGTCGCGCTGACCGTTCCGATCAGCGTGCTCGACTCCGCCCTCCCCCCGGTCCCGCTGGCCGCGGCAGCGGCGCTGTACCTGGCGCTGATCGCCTACAGCCGGACCGAGGAGGTGCTGGGGTGGGGCCAGGTATCCGGGAACGAGGCCCGCGGCGGCCGTCGTTCCGCGCTCGTCAGCACCGGACCCGCCTTCGGGATCGGGATCGCCACCACCCTGGCCGCCCTCACGCTGCCGGCTTTCGTCCCCGTCGGCTCGGGGCTCCTCGGTGGTGGCGGTGACGGGGGCGGCACCGGCGGCGGCGCGGGCTCGATCACGCTCCGGAACCCACTGGTAGACCTCCGCCGCGACCTGCAGCGGAACGCGAGAACCCCGCTTCTCGAGGCGACCACCGAGGCCGCCGATCCCAGCTACCTTCGGATGACGGTTCTCGACCGGTTCGACGGATCCTCGTGGGTTCCGGGCGCCCGGGACTTCCCCGCCGCGAACCGCGCCAGCGGACCGCTTCCGAACCCCGACGGGACCACTCCGCAGAGCCCCGGAATCGAGTCGGGTTGGCAGTTGCGGACGGAGTCCGCCTTCCTGACGTCGTGGCTGCCGGTGCCCTACCCGACCCGGTCGCTCTCCACCGACCGAGGCGACTGGCGCTACGACAGCACGACCCTGGACATCGCGAACACCGATGACCGAGTTCCCGGCGGCGTTACCTACTCGGCCGTCGGCTTCACCCCCACGATCGACGCAGCCGCGCTGGATGCCGCCGGGTCCGCAGCGCCCGCCCTGCGGACGCCGATGACCCGGGTCCCGAACCTCGACGACCGGGTCACCGCCATCGCCCGGAGTGTGACCGCGGGGGCGCAGACCGACTACGAGCGCGCCGCTCGGCTTCAGCGCTGGTTCCGCAGCGCCGGCGGGTTCACCTACTCCCTGGACCGGGCGCCGGGAGCCGGGATGAGCCAGCTGGTGCGCTTCCTGACCACCGACAAGATCGGCTACTGCGAGCAGTTCGCGGCCGCGATGGCGGTGATGGCACGGACGCTGGGGATGCCCGCCCGGGTCGTCGTCGGATTCCTCAATCCGGAGGTCGTCGCACCGGGCACCTACCGGTACACCAGCAGCGACCTTCACGCCTGGCCCGAAATCTACTTCAGCGGGAGCGGCTGGGTCCGTTTCGAGCCCACCCCGAACGCTCGTACGGGCGCACCACCCGCCTGGACCCTGGAGGACGTCCCGGCACCGGCCCCGGTCGTCCCGACACCCAGCCCGACGCAGGCCCCACCAAGCACGCCGGCGACCCCGCGGGCCCAGGACCCGGTGACTGCGGCCGATTCATCCTCGGCACGGCCGGTCGTGATCAGCGTGATGGTCGCCGTCGCCCTACTCGTGCTGCTCGCCCTGCCGGGGATCGTCCGACGCGGGCAGCGCTCCCGGCGGACGGCAGCCCGCGACGACGTACGCGCCGAGATCTCGGACCTCTGGCAGGAGCTGCGCGCCACGGCCACCGACCTCCGAGTCGCGTGGCCCGAGGGACGGTCGGTCAGGTCGGTCGCCCGCGCCCTGGCCGCGACCGCGTCACCGACCAGTCCGGACGTCGAACTGCTGGACGCGTTGGTCGCCCTGGTCGAGCGCGCCCGCTACCGGCACAGGTTCGAGCTCGACGAACAGGAGCGCGCGACCGCCCGCGCAGCCGTCCAGCGCTGGTCCGCGCTGCTCGCGCTCGCGTCCAGCCGTCGTACCGTCCGGTCGGCACGCTGGTTCCCGCGCTCGGTCCTGAGCAGGGGCGGGGACGTCACCTCGACGACGGGCGACCGGGTCCGCGACCTCACCGAGGTTCGCTGACGGATCTCCGACTCAGAAGCCCTGGTCGCGTCGGTGCTGCCAGCGCTGCTCCATGCGCTGCATGAAGGTGCCCTGCTTGCGCGGACGACGCTGGCGCTTCTGCTTCGGCGCCTTGCCGGCCTTGCCGCCGTCGATGACCTCGAAACGGTGCGGGCGGTCGTCGAAGTCGAAAAGCGCATCGGCCGTGGGCCGGTCATCGACGACCCGGTGTCCGCGCCACGCGGCGACCCCGACCATGGCGGAGGCGAGCATCACCAGGAAGCCAATGATGCCGAGCCAGACCATCTCGGCCATCGAGCCGCCCATCAGCATCGCGATGCCGCCGAGGAAGACGGCGCCGGCGCCGAGCGTGCGCATCCGCGCGACCCGGCGGAGCGTCCGCCCCTGGAGCGCGGAGACGAATTTCGGGTCCTCCGCGGCAAGGGCGCGTTCCATCTGCTCAAGCAGACGGAGCTCCTCTTCCGAGAGCGGCACGACTTCCTCCAAGCGCTGATGGCTGACCTTCGCCCACAAGTCTAGGCAGGCGGCGGTCAACGCGGTACCCGAGATCGAGAATTCATAGGTCCCGGATTCCCGGTCCCGCCCCCCGGGCTGCCGCTCAGGGCCGGTCCCGGGTCAGGAGCGTGGCCGGCCGCACCGCTCCGGGGCCGAACCGGGTGCTCGCCCGGTCGACTGCCTTGTCGGCCTCCCGCCAGCCCCGCTCACGCTCACCGAGGGCCAGTTGGCGCTCTGACCGGGAACAGGCCCGGAGCCCCTCGACCCGCACCCCGACAAGCCGGACCCGGCGAGCCGATCGCAACGCCTCGAAGAGTCTCACGGCCTCGGCATGGACCTCCGCGGTCATGTCGGTCGGGTCCGGCAGGGTGCGCGAGCGGGTGATCGTGGTGCCCTGCTCATAACGATTGGCGTGGAACCTGATCCGGATCGCGACCGTGCGGCCGACCATCCCGGCCGCGCGCATCCGGCGGGTGACCCGCGCAGCGAGCCGGAGCAGCTCACGGCTGATCACGGCAGGGTCGTCGGTGTCCCGCGAGAACGTCTCCTCCGCGCCCATGCTGCGCTCGGGGTCGTCGTCCGAGCGGCGCGGGGTCAGGGTACTTCGATCGACTCCCCAGGCCAGCTGGTGCAGGTGGGCGCCGGACGCCTTGCCGATCATCTGCTGGAGCGTGCCGACCGGGATCGCCGCGATGTCCCCGACGGTGAGGAGCCCGAGCACCCGCAGCCTGGCCCGGGTCTTCTCCCCAACCCCGAAGAGCTCACCGACGTCCAGCGGGTGCAGGTAGTCGACGACCTGGTCCGGCGACACCATCAGTACCCCGTCGGGTTTGGCGCGGCGGCTGGCCAGCTTGGCGACCGAGACCGTGCCGGCGAGGCCGACGGAGCAGGTGATCCGCTGCTCGTCGTAGATCGTCGCGCGCAGCCACTCCGCGATCTGCAGCGGCGTCCCGCGCTGGCGGGCAGCGCCGGAGACGTCGAGGAAGGCCTCGTCCAAGGAGTAGGCCTCGACCAGCGGAGTGACGGCGCGGAAGGTCTCCATCACAGAGCGGGAGACCACCTCGAACTCCCCGAACTCCGGCGCGAGCCGGACCACCTGCGGACAGGCTCGCTGTGCCTGGGCGCCGGACATCCCGGACCGGACGCCGTACGCGCGTGCCGGGTAGTTCGCGGCGAGCACGACGCCGCGGTGGCCGCCGCCGATGATCACCGGGACCTCTTGGAGCTCGGGTCGGTGCCGCAGCATCACGGAGGCGTAGAACGCGTCCATGTCGACGTGCAGGATCGGGCAGACCGAGGAGCCGTCGCTCATCGGCGCGGCCAGGAGGGCGAGTCAGGCAGTCGCCACGAGGTGCAGCTGCGCGGCGATGGTGAGGTACTCGGGACGGGACGCGACGGCGCGCTCGAGGTCGAGTAGGCCCTCGACAGCTCCCGGTTCGAGGTCGAGCAGGGTGGACGGGACCAGATCGGCGAAGACCCGGACCGCCTGGAGTTCGGCGACGGTGAAGCCTGCGTGCACCAGGAGGGACTGGACCTCGTCGGCGGTGAACCGGTGCTCGGAGCCGGACTCCCCGTCGAGCGCCGCGCGCGCCTGCGCGAAGTGTCCAGCCATCGCCCGGGCGAGCACAGCGGCGTGTCGCTGGCTGACGAGCAGGCTGAGCGCTCCGCCCGGGCGGAGCGCACCGCGGATCGTGGCGAGTGCTGCGGGATGGTCGTCGACCAGCCCGAGCACCTCGTGGCAGAGAACCAGGTCGGCGCTGCCGTCCGGGACGAAGTCGGCCAGCGACGCGAGATCACCCTGCCGCGCGACCACCAGGTCGGCGACGCCGCGCTCGTCCGCCCGGCGACCGAGTGCTGCGAGCGCATCGGGGTTGGGGTCGATGACCGTGACCCGGTGCCCGGCCTCGGCAACCCGCACGGCGAACCCGCCGGTGCCGCCGCCGATGTCGATGACCGTCTGACCTGGGGCACGTTCGAGAAGTGCCCGGCACGACTCCCAGACCACCGTCGTACGGACCGACGCGCGGCGTTCCAGGGGTCGCTCCATGCCACCAACACTAGGGCACCGCCGCTACCGATATCTCGGTGTCATGCGACGCGGATGGAGGTGTGCTCGACCAACCCCAGAGCCGTCTCGACCAGGCCGAGGAAACGGTCCGCGTCGCGGACCAGGTCGTCGGCCTCCCGCTCGGTCACTGCGCGACGCGAACCCGCTTCGGCCGCCGACCGCTTCTGGGCGCCGGCGGAGAAGAACGCCGCCCACTCGCTGAACTCGGGGGCCACCTCGGTGAGCAGCACCCACGCGTTCTTCTGACGCCGTTTGGCGACGGGCAGCGGCTGGGCTCGGGCTGCCAGGAGGGCCGCGGTCGAGCGCAGCGCCGAGACGTGGGCGAGCGCGTAGCGCTGCGGCACGTCGCCGCAGGTGATCGCCTCACGCAACGACTCCGCGGCTCGCTCGAGGTAGGAGTGGGTGGCAGCGGGGAGGTGGAGGTTGCTGGTGGGCACCACGACGCCCTCAGTCCAGCGAGCCGGCGAGGCGCCAGACGCCCTCGGCTCCGTCGAAGGCCAGGTCGAAGACACCGAACCCCGGATCGTCGGGCGTCGAGACCGCCCGCCCCCGGGCAGCCGTGACGCGCCAGATCTCGCGCTCGCGGATCAGCTCGGAGCGACCGGGACGTTCCTCCGGACGACGCAGCCACCAGGCGCCGGCCTCGACCCAGTGCGCGACGATCTCCCGCACCTGCCAGAGCCTTCCGCGCCACAGGAACTGCTGCGGACCGTTCTCCACGAGCTCAGCTGCCTGCGGAGCGGGCCAGGTCAGCGTGGACGGGCCGTCAGCGCCGTAGCCGGGCACCGGACCCTTGCGCACCTCCACCAGGTCGTTGTACGTCCGCACCGCCCTCACTCCTTCCACCCTCGTCGACTGTCGGTTCCTTGGTGGAGGATGAGGGTCGAGGTCATCCCCCACCAAGGTGGTTCGAACACCTGTTCGAATGATTCCAAGGTACACCCCAGCCCCGACAGGACGTCAAGACCTCGATCCGGATCCGTCCCGGAGGTGGGGTACGTTCCCGCCATGCCCGCCGACGAGACCCTCGAGCACACCTCGATCGCACGGTTCCGGAGCGCCCTCGTCGCCCTCGGCGGCACCGGCCGGATCGTCGTCCTGCCCGACTCGGTGCACACTGCCGCGCTCGCTGCCGAAGCGCTCGGTTGCGAAATCGGTGCGATCGCCAACAGCATCCTCTTCGCCGCACCGACCGACGGCGACGACGAGCCGGTGCTGGTGCTGACCTCCGGGGCACACCGAGTCGACGTCGAGAAGGTCGCCGGCCTCGTCGGCGTCGCAGCACTGCGGCGCGCGAAGCCGGAGTTCGTCAAGGCTGCGACCGGCCAGGTGATCGGCGGGGTCTCCCCGATCGCCCACCCGGCTCCGATCCGGACCTACCTGGACACCGCCCTGCGCCGCTACGACGAGGTCTGGGCCGCGGCCGGTCATCCTGCCGCGGTCTTCTCCACGACGTACGACGCGCTGCGCACCCTTACCGGCGCGACCGAGATCGAGGTGAACTGAGACGTGGAGATCTGGATCAACCCCGCCTGCAGCAAGTGCCGGACGGCGAAGGCGGAGCTCGACGCCGCCGGGATCATCTACTCCGAGCGCCGGTACCTCGACGACCCGCCCACAGCCGCCGAGCTGGCCGAGGTCCTCGCCCGAATGGGCCTGGACCCGTGGCACCTGGCCCGGCCGGCCGAGACGAAGACGGCCGGGATCGACCTACCCCGCGACGCCGCGCACCGGGAGGACTGGATCGCCGCGATGGTCGCCGAGCCTCGGACCATCCAGCGGCCGATCATCACCGCCTCCGACGGCACCACCGTCATCGCCCGCGACGCCGCCACCGTCGCGGAGATCATCGAGCGCGGCTGAGCCCTCACGGTTGCCGGTAGAGCCCTGCGGAGTACTGCTCGCCGTAGTACTTATCGAGCTCCTTGAGGCTCATCCCGGTCTGCTCGGTCTGGTGCGCGATCACCGCACGCCGCGGCACCAAGCCGTCGGCACCCTCCGGAGCCCAGGTCTCCGGGTCCCACAGCCCCGAGCGGAGGAACGCCTTCGCGCAGTGGCTGAACACCTCGTCGATCGCGACCACCACGGCCAGCACCGGCCGGTGACCCTTCACGACCAGGTCGTCGAAGAACGGCGCGTCGCTGATCAGCCGCGCCCGGCCGTTGATCCGCAGGGTGTCCCCGCGGCCCGGGATCAGGAAGCTCAGACCGACGTGCGGGTTCTCCAGGACGTTGCGGTACCCGTCGGCGCGCCGGTTCCCCGGACGCTCCGCGATCGCGATGGTGCGCTCGTCGAGCACGTGCACCAGGTCGCCGGCCGGATCGCCCTTGGGCGAGGCGTCGCAGTCCCCCGCTGCCGAGGACGTGCCCATCACGCAGAACGGGGAGGCCGCCAGCCAGGCGCGATCGAGGTCGGAGAGCGTCGTACGGACCTTGTCGCGGACCCGCGGGATCGGGACGCCGAGCAGCCGGGTGAGGGCGTCGGCGTCGGTGATCAGTGTCCAGTCCGCAGGAGTCTCCACGCGGCGACGCTACGCCCGTGGCCCCGCGCCGCGCGACCGAATACCCTCCACGGATGGGCCTGCTGCCGCTGGTGTTCTCAACCGCGTGGGCCAGCGGCGTCAACGCCTACCTCGTGGTCCTGCTGCTCGGCCTGTCCGACCGGATCAACGATCTCGAGCAGATCCCCGACGAGCTCGCACGTGTCGACGTCCTAATCGGAGCCGCTGCCCTCTTCGCCGTCGAGTTCGTCGCCGACAAGATTCCCTACGTGGACTCGACCTGGGACGCCGTCTCGACGTTCATCCGCCCGACGATCGGCGCAGTCCTCGCGCTGCTGATCTCCGGCGACGCGACCAGCCTCGAGCAGGCCGCGTACGCCGTCCTGGGCGGCGGCACGGCACTGGCCAGCCACACGGTCAAGGCGGGCAGCCGACTCGCGATCAACACCTCCCCCGAACCGTTCACGAATGTCGCCGTCAGCCTCGGCGAGGACGTCGCCGTCGTCGGCGTGGTGCTGCTGGCGATCAACCACCCCTGGTACGCGCTGATCGCCGCCGTGCTGCTGCTCGTCGTGGGCATGGCCGCACTGATCCTGCTGTTCAGCGTCGTCCGCCGTGGCTGGCGCCGCTGGAGGGCACGCGCGGCACCGGGGTGATTGAGTGCACCCCTAAGGTGTGCGCATGGCGCGCATTGTGGTGATCGGTGGCGGGTTCGGCGGACTGGCGAGCGCGGCCCGGCTGGCCAAGCTGGGGCACGACGTCACCCTGACCGAAGCCTCACCGCGCCTCGGCGGCGCCCTCGGGTACGTCGAGAAGGACGGCTTCCGCTGGGACTCCGGCCCGACCAGCACGCTGCTCCCGGCCGTGATCCGGGACCTCTTCCGTAAGTCGGGCCGACCCGCGGAGAAGGAGATCGACCTGGTCCCGGTCGAGCCGATCGCGCAGCACCGCTTCACCGACGAGACGGTGCTGGACCTTCCCGGCGGCAGCCGGGCGGCACAGGTCGAAGCCATCGACGCGGCGCTGGGGTCGGGCGGTGGCGGTCGCTGGGCCAGTTACGTCGACGGGTTCGCCGAGGTCTGGGAGGTGCTGCGCAAGGACTGGTTCGAACGGCCCTGGTCGCCGGAGCAGGCCTCGAAGCAGGCGCGCGACACCCTCGACAGCCGGCTGACGCTGCACAAGGCGGTCACCCGCGAGTTCAAGGACGTCCGGCTGCAGACCCTGGCGACCCATGCCGCGCGGTTCGAGGGGCACGATCCGCGCAACGTCCCAGCCTGGGTGGGGATGTGGTCCTACATCGAGCAGAACTTCGGTTCCTGGACGCTGCCCGGCGGGATGGGCCAGCTCGTCGACGTCCTCGCCGACCGGCTGGCGACCCGCGGCGTCACGGTCCTGACCGGAACCGAGGCGCAGGACCTGGTGGTCGACGTCGCCACCAACCAGGTGGCCGCCGTCCGCACCGTGATCGCCGGCGTCGCGACCGACCTGCCGGCAGATGTCGTCGTCGTCGCCGTCGACCCGCGTCGGCTCCCGGTCCTGGCTCGGATGGTGGAGCGGACGATGCCGGTGATTCCCCCGGTGACGACCTACGTCGGCGTTCTCGGTGAGGTCCCCGACCTGCCGCACGAGGTCGTCCTGCACGGTGACCCGAGCAAGGAGCCGACCCTAACGCTGCGGACCAACGGAACCGCTCCCGCGGGCGCTCACGCCTGGACGATCCTGGGCCGCGGCCAGCTCGCCGAGGACCTCGTCACCTCGCTCGCGCGCCGCGGGATCAGGATCCGCGACCAGATCGAGGCCAGGATCGACAGCTCGCCGCGGGACCTGGTCGCCACCTGGAACGGCTCGCCCCAGGGCGTGCTGTGGCAGGGTCGCGGCACCGTCCGGAACCGACTCGGCACCGTCAGCCCGATCAAGGGCGTCTACCTGGCCGGTGCGCACACCACGCCAGGCGCGGGACTGCCCAGCGTCGGCCTGTCGGCGGCGCTGGTGGCCCAGGTGGTCGGCCCGGCCTAGCCGATCAGGCGTTGCAGGCTAGGGCGGCGTAGATCTCCCGGGTCGCCTTCGACCGGTTCAACGTGTAGAAGTGCAGGCCCGGGGCTCCGCCCGCGAGCAGGTCGTCGCAGAGCTCGGTCGCGATCTTGATCCCTTCGGCACGCACCGCCTCAGGGTCGCCGGCCAGCGGCTCGATCCGGCCGAGCACCTCGGCCGGCATCTCCCGGCCGGAGAGCTCGACCATCTTCTTCATCGAACCGATCGCGAGGATCGGCATGATGCCCGGGATGATCGGCATGTCGATCCCGGAGGCACGGCAACGCTCGACCAGCCCGAAGTAGTCGGAGGCGCGCAGCACCATCTCGGTCACCCCGAACTCGGCGCCGGCGTCGTACTTGGCCTTCATCACCGCGACGTCGTCGTCCAGTGAGGTGGCATCGCGGTGCCCCTCGGGGAAGACCGCGACGCCGACCGAGAACTCACCGTGCGCCTTGACCAGGCCGACCAGCTCGGCGGCGTAGTCGACACCGCCGTCGGTGCGGATCCACTCGGTACCCGGTCCGGCCGGCGGGTCACCGCGCAGCGCGAGGACGTTGGTGACGCCGGCCTCGGCGAGCGAGTCGAGGATCTCGCCGAGCTCGTCGGTGGTGTGCCCCACGCAGGTCAGGTGCGCCATCGGGGTCATCGACGTCTCGCGGGCGATCCGACCGGTGATCTCGATGGTGCGGTCCCGGGTGGTCCCGCCGGCGCCGTACGTCACCGACACGAACGTGGGGCGCAGCGACTCGAGCTCGCTGATCGAGCGCCACAGCACCTCCTCGCCGGCGGCGTCCTTGGGCGGGAAGAACTCGAAGGAGAAGGAGCGCTCGCCTGCTCCGAGGAGGGCCGCGATGCTCGTGGGTCGATCCGTAACCATGGCGCCGAGGATACGGGCGATACCCTCGCCGCGTGACCGAGTATCAAGAAGTCGCCCCTCCGGCACCAGCACCTCCTGGCCGCCGCGCCACGTGGAACTCCGGCGACTTCCGGACCGGGATCGAAGCCACCCTGCAGGGGTTCGTCGACGGCCAGGCATCCTGGCTGGCCGACCTCGGAGAGGACGCGCAACGGCTCGTCGAGCACGCCCGGGTGAGCGTCTCGGGCGGCAAGCGGTTCCGGGCCTCGTTCTGCTGGTGGGGCCACCTGGCGGTGCGCGAACCGGTCGAGCCGACCGAGGCCGCCGCACTGCTCCGCGCCTGCGCCTCCCTCGAGCTGCTGCACGCCAGCGCGCTGGTCCACGACGACTACATGGACGCCTCCGACGTACGCCGGGGTCGGCCGGCAACGCACCGCGCGTTCGAGGCGCTGCACCGCGAGCAGGGCTGGTCGGCCAGCCCCGAGCAGTACGGCGCCGCGGCCGCGATCCTCCTCGGCGACCTGCTGCTCTCCTGGTCCGACGAACTGCTACGCACCTGCGGACTGTCACCAGAACGGGTGCTGGACGCCCTCGGCTACTTCGACCTGACCCGGACCGAGGTGGTCACCGGGCAGTTCCTGGACGTCTCCGCGCAGGCCCGCGGCACCATCGATGTCGAGACCGCGATGCGGGTGGTGCGCTACAAGTCGGCGAAGTACTCGATCGAGCGCCCGCTGCACATCGGCGCCGCGCTCGCCGGCGCCTCCGCGCCGGTGCTCGACCACCTCTCCCGGTTCGGCCTGCCCCTCGGTGAGGCGTTCCAGCTCCGCGACGACCTGCTGGGTGTCTTCGGGAACCCTGCGGTGACCGGGAAGCCGGCCGGCGACGACCTGAGCGAGGGCAAGCGCACCGTCCTAATCGCCCTGGCGCTCGACGCCCTCGGCGGCACCGACCGAGAGACCCTCGACCGGAGCCTGGGCCGACCGCTCGACGCCGACCAGGTGGCCGGGCTGCAGGCCTTGATCACGACGAGCGGAGCCGACGAGCAGGTCGAGCAGATGATCGCCACCTTGACCGAGCGCGCCCTCGAGGCGCTGGACGCGGCACCGATCCGCGACGAGGCCCAGGCCGTCCTTCGCGACCTCGCCGCGGCGGCGACCCAGCGAGGTTCCTGAACCGTGCGCGGGATCTTCTTCGACGGGGACGCTGCCCGGGACGTCGAACGTCGGCTGCTCGCCGATGGGTTCACGGTGACGGTGAGCCGCGAGCGGTTAGCCGGCGAGGACGACGACGAGGACCACCCCTGGGCGGTCGTCACCGATGCGCCCCGGATCGTGCTGGAGATCCTGGTCGACCAGCACGACGGGTGGCTGGACGACGAGGACGTCCCCGCCCCCGGCACGCCGCCAGCGCCGGCACCGCTCCCGGACGCGCCCAAGCGGCACCACCAGTACCGGGAAGATCCCCCCGGGGACTAGCCGGTAGGACGTGACTGGCTCGTCCTGAGGGGTTGCGGGCCGGGGCCTCGCTCACAAGATTCGTGGGTTACCGAACAAGTCCCTGCTCGGCCTATCCGATATCAGCTGTCGAGCGAGGTGATCTCGGTCTCCGGGCCGGCGCCGCGCAGCAGCGCCGAGAACGGCGGCGTCACCGACCGCGCCCGGCCGGCGAGGATCTCCACGACCAGGGCGAACGTCTCCGGTTCGCTGCGCGCCAGGGTCCCCCAGCCGTCCCAGAGAACCACCACCGGGGACATGTTGAGGCCGTCGAGGCAGTCGGCGAAGGCGTCCAGGTTGTGGCCGAACCAGTCAGGGAAATCGAGGGCCCCGGCGACGGCGGCGAGGAACTCGGCCTTCGTCTGGTGCGCCCAGCCGTCGACGTACGCGAACTGGGCGCCGGCGTGCTCGACGGCCCGCTGCACCTCGGGCGGGTCGAACGCCGCGTGCCAGGTGTAGACCCCCGGCTCGAGGTGTCCAGCCAGCAGCCCCGCCAGTCCGCTCATGCGTCACTCCCTGAGATCGATGCGGGTGAAGGACTGGTAGTGGTCCCCGGTGTAGTAGGTCTCCCCGCTGTCCCCCAGAACGAGGCGACGTGCCCCTCGGTCACGCGACCCGGGGGTCGGGACCGTGTACTCGCGGTAGTAGCCCGCCGGTTCGAGGGGCAGCAGGCGCTCCCGGACGAAGACCGCGATCCCGGCCAGGCCGAGCAGTCGGCGCCCGCGGGCCGAGGTCACAACGACATTGCCTGGGCGCGGCGCTTGACCTCCGACCCGCGGTTCTCCCGGAGGGCGTCGATCGGCCGGCCCGGGAGGCTGTCGTCGGGGGTGAAGAGCCAGGTCAGGATCTCCCGGTCGTCGTACCCGCCGTCGTGGAAGATCGTCAGCAGGCCTGGGATCCCCTTGACGATTACGCCGTCCATGATCAGTTCGGCCGGCACCTGCTGCCCGGCGCCCGGGGAGGGCACCGCCGCGGCCAGGTCGTGCTCGCGGATGTACTGCCGGACCTTGTTCACCGAGACCCCGAGAGCGACGCCGGCGGCCTTCCAGTCGAGCCATTCCTCGATCAACGCGGCCAGGTCAGTGTTCTCGGAGGTGTCGTCGGTCACGGGACCATGCTGCCAGAGCGCCGCGCTACCGCGATTTCGGCCCAGGGCCAACTAAACTTGGCCTCTGACCGGCACTTCCCCACCGGTCGACCAGGAGGACGCTGTGGAGCGCAACGACACGGGTCGGAACGACGACCCGCTGATCGGTCGCGTCCTCGACGGCCGCTACCAGGTCGGCGACCGGGTCGCCCGCGGCGGCATGGCCACCGTCTACCAGGCGCGGGACCTGCGCCTGGACCGGACGGTCGCGGTCAAGGTGATGCACTCGGCACTGGCCGAGGACCCCGAGTTCGTCGCCCGCTTCGAGCGCGAGGCCCGTTCGGCCGCTCGGCTCTCGCACCACAACGTGGTGGCGGTCTTCGACCAGGGCGACGACCGCGGGACCCTCTTCCTGGTCATGGAGTACGTCCCCGGCACCACCCTGCGCGACCTGATCCGCAAGGAAGCCCCGCTCGGCCCGGGCAAGGCGCTGGCCGTCCTGGAGTCGGTGCTGGCCGCGCTCGCGGCCGCGCACGGCGCCGGGATGATCCACCGCGACGTGAAGCCGGAAAACGTCCTGCTCGCCGACGACGGCCGGATCAAGGTCGCCGACTTCGGGCTAGCTCGCGCCGTGAACGCCGAGACCCAGCACACTGCGACCGGCGGCGTGCTGATCGGCACGGTCTCCTACCTCTCTCCTGAACTGGTGGTGGACGGCAAGGCGGACGCCCGTTCCGACGTGTACGCCGCTGGGGTACTCCTCTACGAGATGCTCACGGGCCAGAAGCCGCACCAGGCCGAGAGCCCGATCCAGATCGCCTACAAGCACGTCCACGAGGACATCCCGGCGCCGTCCCTGCTGGTGCCAAGCCTGCCGGCGTACGTCGATGCCCTGGTCGCCCGGGCCACGGCACGGGACCGCGACCTCCGGCCCTCGGACGCCCGGATGCTCCTGCACCAGGTCCGCCGGGTGCGACAGGCGCTCGACCACGGCGTCACCGACGACCCGGAACTCGTCGCCGACCTGCTCCCCAGCCTGCGACGCGAGGACCACACCGGCGAGCTGCCGCTGGCTCCCGGGACGGTCCTGTCGGCGGACGAGGTCTACGACGCGTACGAGGACGACTACAGCGTCACCGCGCCGATCCCGCGAGCGGCCGTGCTGGGGCCCCCGCGTCGTCCCGGCCCCCCGGGCACCGAGCAGGCGCGCGACCGGCCTGCGCCCCGGCGCTCCCGCCGAGGTCTCTACCTGCTGGTGGCCGTGCTGCTGGCGGCGATCGTGGCCGGCATCGGCGCCTGGCAGCTCGGCAGCTACACCAACGTTCCGTCGGTGGTCACCCTCGACAAGGCGGCCGCCCAGAAGAAGCTGACCGACGCCGGGTTCAAGGTGCGCTTCGGCACTGCCGAGTACGACGACAAGATCCCGCTCGACTCGGTGATCCGGACCGACCCGGGACCGGGCGACCGTGCCGGCAAGGGCAGCATCGTGACGGTGACCCTCTCCCGCGGCCCCGACGTGCACGCGGTGCCCGCAGGCAAGGGCAAGACCCTCGCGCAGATGCAGGCCTTGCTCAAGACCGCCAACCTCGAGGTCGGGACGATCAGCCAGCGCCATCACGAGACGATCCCCGAAGGTCGGGTGATCACCACCGATCCGGTCGCCGGCGAGATGAAGGCCCGCGGCTCCGCGATCGACATCATCATGAGCCGCGGTCCGCGCCCGATCACGATCACCGACTACACCGGCAAGAAGGTTTCGACCGCGGAGCAGGCCCTGACCGACCTCGGGTTCTCGGTGACCAAGACCGAGGAGTTCAGCGAGACCGTCGCCGCCGGCATCGTGCTCTCGCAGTCGCCGAACTCCGGGACCGGGTTCAGGAAGGACGTCATCGAGCTCGTCGTCTCCAAGGGCCCGGAGCTGTTCGAGATCCCGTCGGTGCGCGGCAAGAAGCTGAGCGATGCCCGCAAGATCCTGCGCGAGGCGGGGTTCCTGGTCGAGGTGAAGCGCAGCGCGTCGTACATCGGACTGAACTACGTCATCGCCGCTAGCCCGTCCGCCGGGTCGATGGCACGACGGGGCGCGACGGTCACCATCACGCTCGTCTAAGACCGCACGAATGCGTTCCTTGAGTACGACGCCGGAGTCGTAGGCTTGCCCGGTGCCCGTCCCTGATCAGTCCCGCCCGGTCGGCACCCACGTCAAGGTCGGCAAGGGGCTGGTCGACGGTGCGCTCGCCGCGGCGGCCGAGCTCGAGGCCGAGACTATCCAGATCTTCGCCGGCAATCCGCGCGGCTGGGCGCACAGCGCCGGCGACCCGGCTCAGGACCGGGCCTTCGGGGAGCAGTGCCAAGAGGCGGGTCTGCGCACCTTCGTGCACGCGCCGTACCTGGTGAACCTCGGTAGCCCGACGCCGTCGACGTACGAGAAGTCGGTGGCCAGCGTCGCTCACAACCTGCGCCGCGCGGGTGCACTGGGCGCCGAGGGCGTGGTGGTGCACACCGGCTCGTGCGTGGACCAGGGGCCCGACCAGAGCGGGTTGGTCGACCAGGCGCTGCGCCAGGTCCGCGAGGGACTGCTGCCGATTCTCGACGGGCTCGACGAGGACGCCCCGTGGCTGCTGCTCGAGCCGACCGCCGGGCAGGGCCGCTCGCTGTGCGCGGGAGTCGAGGACCTCGGCCCGTACCTGGATGCGCTGGACCGGCACCCGAAAGTCGGGATCTGCCTCGACACCTGCCACGTGTTCGCGGCCGGCGCTCCCCTGGACGAGCCCGGTGGTGCAGCCCGGACGCTCGACCGACTGGTCGAGGTGGCGGGCGAGGGCAGGCTTCGACTCATCCACGCCAACGACTCGATGGACGTGCGCGGCTCGATGCGCGACCGGCACGAGCGGATCGGCGACGGGCACATCGGCGAGGACGCCTTCGCCGACCTCCTCGCCCACCCGGCGACGGTCGGGGTGCCGTTCATCCTCGAGACGCCCGGGTCGGCGGACCTCGGCGGCACCTGCCTGCCGCTCCTGAAGAAGCTCCGCGAGCGGTGAGCACCGCCCACGACCGCCGCGAACGACTGGCTGCCAACTTCCTGCTGCTGGCGATGACGGCCTGCTGGGGCTCGACGTTCTACCTGATCCACGACCTGCTCGACCGGGTGCCGGTCGCTGACTTCCTGGCGGTCCGGTTCGCGATGGCCAGTGCTGTGCTGCTGCTGGTGGCGCCCCGGGCGATCACCCGGCTGGAGCCCGAGGTCCGCCGGCGTGCGTTCGTCCTCGGTGCGCTGTACGGCGTGGCCCAGATCCTGCAGACCACCGGGCTGGCACACACCTCGGCGAGCGTCTCCGGCTTCGTGACCGGCATGTACGTCGTCTTCACGCCACTGCTCGCGGCAGCCATCCTGCGCACCCGGATCACCAGGCTGACCTGGGGAGCCGTGATGCTCGCGGTGGCCGGTCTCGGCGTCCTGACTCTGGACGCGAGCCCGCTCGCCGGCGGCCTCGGGTACGGCGAGACGCTCACCCTGGTCGCGGCGCTCGTCTACGCGCTGCACATCGTGGGCCTCGGCGCCTGGTCGCGTCCGGCGGACGCGATCGGGATGTCGGTCCTGCAGTGCCTGGTGATCACGGCCATCTGCCTGGTCGCCGCCGTCCCGGACGGCGTCACGTTGCCGGAGCGTGCCGCCGACTGGGCCTCGGTCGCCTACATGGCGGTGTTCGCCGGTGCGGCCGCGCTCCTCGCCCAGACCTGGGCCCAAGCACACCTGCCGCCGACGCAGAGCGCGATCATCATGAGCATGGAACCGGTCTTCGCCGCCGCCTTCGCGGTGACCCTCGGTTCGGAGTCGGTCGGCTCCCGGATGCTGGTCGGCGGCGGTCTGGTGATCGCGGGCATGCTGCTCACCGAACTGGTCCCACGGCGTCGGATCGAGGCGGAAGTCCCCCACCTCGCCGTCTGACTGCGATACTGGCGCACGCCTGCAGGGAGCGGGCGGACCCCTCGGGAGGACGAGCATGAGCGAGCAACCACCGGTCGGCCCCGGCGGTCCCCCGCCGTGGCAGCCCCCGCCCCCGCCGCCGCCGGCGTACGGGCAGCAGCCACCGGGCTACCCGATGCCGGTGGCACCGCCGGCAAGCGGGAAGTCGGTCACCGCACTGGTGCTCGGAATCTGCGGCCTGGTCATCTGCCCGCTGATCCTCTCGGTGCCCGCGATCATCGTCGGGCAGTCGGCAAAGAAGGAGATCGACGCCTCCCAGGGTCGGCTGGGCGGGCGCTCCCAGGCCCAGGCGGGCTTCATCCTCGGCATCATCGGCACCATCCTGGCTTTCGTCCTGGCGCTGTTCGTCGCCGTCGTGTTCGCCTTCGGCAGCGTGATCGAGGACGCCTACGAGGACACCTGCACCTCGATCGACCCGTACTCGTATGCCGAGTCGGAGTGCTGAGCGGGTGAGCGAGCAACCGCCGAGCGACACGACCGGTACGCCGCCGAGCGCCGGCCAGAACCCGGGCCAGAACCCGGGCCAGTACCCCGGCCACTATCCGGGCCACTATCTGGGCCACTATCCGGGCCAGTACCCCTACCCGATGGCGATCGCACCGCCGGCCACGAGCAAGGCCACGACCGCGATGGTGCTTGGCATCACCGGCCTGGTCGTCTGCCCGGGCGTGCTGTCGATCCCGGCCTGGGTCCTCGGGCGGCAGGCCGTCCGGGAGATCGACGCCTCGCAGGGTCAGTTGGGCGGCCGCTCGCAGGCCCAGGCAGGCTTCATCCTCGGCATCATCGGCACGATCTACGGCTCCCTGATGATCCTGGCCGTGATCGGCTTCTTCGTGTTGACGATCGTGCTGGCCGCGACCGTGGATGACGGGTTTGTGGACGCCTGCCTGACCGACCAGACCGCGACGTCGTTCGAGGTCTACTGCGAGTGACGCCCGTCTCGTAGGCCGAAATTGGTGTCCGCTAGATGGACGCCCCGGCTAACCTCGCGGCATGGTTGTGGTGATGGCCCCAGGGGCCACCGACGAAGAGATCGCGCACGTCACCGAGCGTGTCGAGGGCGTCGGCGGACAGGCTTTCGTGAGCCGCGGCGTGGTCCGGACGATCATCGGCCTGGTCGGTGACATCGAGTCGTTCCACGGCCTGAACCTGCGCAGCATGGCTGGCGTCGCGGCCGTCCACCGGATCTCCGACCCGTTCAAGCTCGTCAGTCGGCAGCACCACCCGGACCGCTCGACGGTCTGGGTCGGACGGGCCGGGCATCAGGTGCCGATCGGCCCGGACACCTTCACCTTCATCGCCGGCCCCTGCGCCGTGGAGACGCCGAACCAGACCCTCGAGGCGGCCGAGATGGCGAAGGCCGCCGGTGCCACCATCCTCCGCGGCGGCGCGTACAAGCCGCGCACCTCGCCGTACGCGTTCCAGGGCCTGGGCGTGAAGGGCCTGGAGATCCTGGCCGACGTCCGCGAAACCACCGGACTGCCGATCGTCACCGAGGTGGTCGACGCCCGTGACGTCGCGGTCGTCGCCGAGCATGCCGACATGCTCCAGATCGGCACCCGGAACATGGCGAACTTCGGTCTCCTCCAGGCCGTCGGCGACGCCGGCAAGCCGGTCCTGCTCAAACGCGGGATGACCGCCACTATCGAGGAATGGCTGATGGCTGCCGAGTACGTCGCCCAGCGCGGCAACCTCGACGTGGTCCTCTGCGAGCGCGGCATCCGCACCTTCGAGCCGACCACCCGCAACACCCTGGACATCTCCGCGGTCCCGGTCGTCCAGGGCATCAGCCACCTGCCGATCATCGTCGACCCCTCGCACGCGGGTGGACGCAAGGACCTGGTGGTGCCGCTCTCCAAGGCCGCGATCGGAGTCGGGGCCGACGGTGTCATCGTCGATGTCCACCCCGATCCCGAGAACGCCCTCTGCGACGGCCCGCAGGCACTGCTCGGCAACGATCTGCGCGCGCTGGCCCAGGCTGTGCGCCAGATCCCGCCCGTGGTCGGTCGGGTCGACGCGAGCGAGCGCATCCGCAACTGAGCGGTGCTCAGGCCTTGCGGAGCATTTCCGCGACCAGGAACGCCAGTTCGAGCGACTGGACCCGGTTCAGGCGGGGGTCGCAGACCGACTCGTAGCGCTCCCCCAGGTCCATCTCAGCGAGATCCTCACCGCCGCCGACGCACTCGGTGACGTCGTCGCCGGTGAGCTCGACGTGGATGCCGCCGGGCCAAGTGCCCAGCGCGCGGTGCACGTCGAAGAAGCCCTGTACCTCGGCGATCACGTCGTCGAACCGGCGGGTCTTGTAGCCCGACGAGGCCTCGTAGGTGTTGCCGTGCATCGGGTCGGTGACCCAGGCGACCTGCACCCCAGCGGCCTCGACCTTCTCCACCAGCGGCGGCAGCAGGTCGCGGATCTTGCCCGCGCCCATCCGGGTGATGAACGTCAACCGGCCCGGGGTGTTCTCCGGGTTCAGGCGACCGGCCAGCGCGATCGCGTCGTCGGCGGTTGAGGTCGGTCCGAGCTTCACCCCGATCGGGTTGCGGATCTTGCTCAACAGCTCGACGTGCGCGCCGTCGAGCTGGCGGGTCCGCTCCCCGATCCAGACGAAGTGGCCCGAGACGTCGTACGGCAGCTCGGTGCGCGAGTCGATGCGGGTCATCGCGTGCTCGTACTCCAAGACCAGCGCCTCGTGGCTGGAGTGCATCTCGACCCGGTGGAACTCATCGGGGTCGGCGCCGATCGCCTTCATGAAGGTCAGCGCGCGATCGATCTCGTTGGCGACCGCCTCGTACCGGCTGCCGACCGCGGAGCCCATCACGAAGTCGGTGTTCCAGGCGTGCACCTGACGCAGGTCCGCATAGCCGCCGGTGGTGAAAGCGCGCACCAGGTTCAGCGTCGAGGCAGACGAGTGGTAGACCTCGACCAGCCGTTGCGGGTCCGGGATCCTGGACTCGGGGGTGAAGTCGAAGCCGTTCACGGCGTCGCCCCGGTACGCCGGCAGGGTGATCTCGACGCCGTCCACGACCCGGGTCTCGGCGTCATTCGAGCGAGGCTTGGCGTACTGACCGGCAAAGCGGCCGAGCTTCACCACCGGGACCGACGCGGCGTAGGTGAGGACGACGGCCATCTGCAGCAGCACCCGGAGCTTGTTGCGGACGTTGTCGGCGGTGACGCCGTCGAAAGTCTCGGCGCAGTCGCCGCCCTGGAGCAGGAACGCCTCCCCACGCGTCACCGCCGCCAGCTTGTCGGTCAGCCGGTCGCACTCGCCCGCGAAGACGAGCGGCGGGAAGGAGCGCAACCGGGCCACTGCGGCGTCAAGCGCGGCTGCGTCCGGGTAGGTCGGCTGCTGCGCAGCGCCGATGGCGTGCAGCGCGGCGAGGTCGGGAATCAGGTCTGGCACTGGACAAGCCTACTTCGCCGGGCGTCGTACCTCGTTGCCGCTACCCGAAGAAGACCTCGGCTTCGGCGTACTCCTCCGGGCTGACGAGCTTGAGCTCGGCAGTGCCCTCGCTCAGCGGCACCCGGACGATGTTGGTACCGCGCAGCGCCATCATCGTCCCGTAGTCGCCGTCGTGGACGGCGCTGATCGCCTGCAGGCCGAAGCGGGTGGCCAGCCAGCGGTCGAACGCGGTCGGCGTACCGCCGCGCTGGATGTGCCCGAGGACGACCGCCCGCGCCTCCTTGCCGGTGCGGTCCTCGATCTCCTTGGCCAACCGCTCCCCGATGCCGCCCAGCCGCACGTGGCCGAAGGCGTCTTCCTCCCCGGTGAGCAGCGTCATCCCGTGGCCGTCGCTGGCCTCGACCGGGACCGCCCCCTCGGAGACGACCATGATCACCGCGTACTTCGTCTCGAAACGGGCCTGGACGTGCTTGCAGACCTCCTCGATGTCGAAGGGACGTTCGGGAATGAGGACGACGTTCGCGCCGCCCGCGATCCCGGCGTGGAGAGCGATCCAGCCAGCGTGCCGCCCCATCACCTCGACCACCAGGACGCGGTGGTGCGACTCGGCGGTGGTGTGCAACCGGTCGATCGCCTCGGAGGCGATGTTGACGGCAGTGTCGAAGCCGAAGGTGAAGTCGGTCCCGGAGAGGTCGTTGTCGATCGTCTTCGGTACGCCGACGACGTTGACGCCCAGGTCGTGCAGCTTGGTGGCGACCCCGAGGGTGTCTTCGCCGCCGATCGCGATCAACGCGTCGACACCGGCAGCGGCCAGGTTCGCCTTGATCTGCTCGACCCCGCCGTCAACCTTGAACGGGTTGGTCCGCGAGGAGCCGAGGATGGTGCCGCCGCGAGGAAGGATGCCCCGGACCTGGTCCACCCCCAGAGGCATCGTCAACCCCTCCAGCGGACCCTTCCAGCCGTCGCGGAACCCGACGAACTCGTCGTCGAACTCCTTGACGCCCTTGCGCACGACGGCGCGGATGACGGCGTTGAGGCCGGGACAGTCCCCGCCTCCGGTGAGTACTCCTACCCGCACAAGCCCTCCTGAGATGCGATGCGTTCGCTGGATTGGAACGTTCAAGTAGTGGTCTCCACCCTAGTCACAGTCGCTAGCCTCGCGCCATGACCTTCTCCATCGTGGCGCGCTCGGACGACGAGCCCGACAGCCTCCCCGCCTGGGGTGTCGCCGTCGCCTCCAAGTTTCTCGCCGTCGGCAACGCCGTCCCCGCAGCCGTAGCCGGGGTCGGCGCCCTCGCCACCCAGGCAGACGCGAACGTCGCCTGGAAGGGCATCGGCCTCTCCCTGCTCGACGAGGGAGCCACCGCCGAGGTCGCGCTGGCACGGTTGCTCTCCGAGGACGACAAGCCCGAGCACCGCCAGCTCGGGATCGTCGACCTCGACGGCAACGCGGCCAGCCACACCGGCGGGTCCTGCTTCGACTGGGCCGGTGGCGTCACCGGCGACGGCGTGGCGATCCAGGGCAATATCCTCGCCGGGCCCGAGGTTGTCGAGGCGATGAAGCAGGCCTGGGGCGACTCAGCAGGCGCCCCGCTGACCCGACGGCTGCTGGCGGCGCTGAGCGCCGGGGACCAGGCAGGCGGTGACCGGCGCGGCCGGCAGTCGGCAGCCCTGCTCGTCGTCCGGGAAGGCGCCGGGTACGGCGGTGCCGACGACATCGCCGCGGACCTTCGGGTCGACGACCACCCCGACCCGGTCGCTGAGCTCGCCCGGCTGCTCGACCTCAACGACCTGTACCTCACGGCGTCCACCGAGGACGAGAAGGTGGTGGTCACCCCTGAGCTCGAGGGCGAGATCGCGGGCCTCGTCCAGGCCGCCGGGCACCCCGATCTGCGGGCTTGGGTCGGCACCGAGAACTACGAGATGCGGGTCGCCGAGGACGGGTCCTGGATCGACGCGCGGGTGCTGGCGATCCTCAGGTCCACCTCTCCGCACTCCGACTCCTGATTGGATGCCTCCATGAGCACGGCATCGACGAAGTCCGTCCTGGCCATCGACGCGGGCACCACCGGGGTGACGGCCGTGATCGTCACCCCGGCGGGCGCCATCGCGGCCAAGGGCTACCAGGAGTTCGCCCAGCATTTCCCGCACCCGGGATGGGTCGAGCACTCCCCCGAGGAGATCTGGCAGGCGACCATCGAGTCGACCCGGGCCGCCCTGAAGGCCTGGGGCGGGGCACCGGCCGACCTGGCCGGGATCGGCATCACCAACCAGCGCGAGACGGTCCTGCTCTGGGACCGGGAGACCCTCGGCTCACCACGGCGCGCGATCGTCTGGCAGGACCGCCGTACAACCGAGATCTGCGATCGGCTCCGGACCGGCGGCCATGAGGAGCGGGTCAGCCAGCTCACCGGGCTCCGGCTCGACCCGTACTTCTCAGGCACCAAGCTGGCCTGGCTGGCCGAGCACGAGCCGAACACCTGGGCCCTGGTCGAGTCCGGTCGGTACGCGATCGGCACCGTCGACTCCTACCTGATCGCCCGAATGTCGCGCGGCACCTGGCACGTCACCGACGTCTCGAACGCCTCCCGGACCCTGCTCCTCGACCTCGAGCGCGGCGACTGGTCCGACGAGCTGTGCGGCCTGTTCGGCGTACCCCGCGACGCGCTGCCCGAGATCGTCGACAACTGGGGCGAGCTCGCCCGCACCGACCCGCGCAGCTTCCTCGACCTCGACCTGCCGATCGCCGGGATCGCCGGAGACCAGCAGTCGGCGCTCTTCGGTCAGACCTGCTTCGACGTCGGCGACTCCAAGTGCACCTACGGCACCGGGTCCTTCATCCTCACCAACACCGGACACGAGGTCGCCCGCTCCGAGGCCGGCCTGCTCTCCACGGCCGCCTGGCGCGACCCGTCAGGCGCGATCACCTATGCCCTCGAAGGGGCGATCTTCGTCACCGGCGCTGCGGTCCAGTGGCTGCGCGACGGGCTCCAGATCGTCGGCAGCGCCGCCGAGACCGCGGCCGTCGCCGCCTCGGTCGACTCCACCGACGGCGTGGTTTTCGTCCCCGCGCTGACCGGGCTCGGAGCGCCGCACTGGGACCCGCACGCGCGCGGCGCCATCCTCGGCCTGACCCGGGGCACGACCCGGGCGCACATCGTCCGGGCGACGCTGGAGGCGATCACCTACGAGGTGCGCGACGTGATCGACACCCTGGACCCGGAGTCGGCGCTGTCGAAACTGGCCGTCGACGGCGGCGCCGCCGCCAACGACCTGCTCTGCCAGCTCCAGGCAGACCTGCTCGGCGTCCCTGTGGAGCGCCCGCGGATCGTCGAGACCACCGCCCTGGGAGCTGCCTTCATGGCCGGCCTGGGGACCGGCGTATGGGACTCCACCGACGCGCTCCGGGCGACCTGGCAGCTGGATCGGCGGTTCGAACCCGACCCGGCCGCCGCCGAGAAGACCGCGGCGGCGTACGCGCTGTGGCAGAAGGCCGTGGAGCGCAGCAAGAACTGGGCCTGACCTAGCCCCCGAGCCGCGCCAGCTCGCGGCGCGCCGCTGCCAGGGACGCCTCGGTCTCGTCGAGCGCCTGAGCCGCGTCACCGATCTCGTCCTCCGCTTCGTCGACCTCCTCGTCAAGGGTTTCGAGGTCGTCGGCCAGACCTGCCAGCCGCCGCCGGAGCTCGTCGATCTCCACCTGGAGCTGAAGCCTGCGGGCCCTGAGGTTTTCGCTGCGTGCGCGGAGGTGCTCGAGCGCCTCGGTTGCCCGCGCCACCTCCATGAGCGCTTCCTCGACGCGCTCCTGCGCCGCCTCCAGACGGATCCCGCCGTCCGGGACCGCGTGCAGGGTGGGAGCCGGGCGGTTCGTCGCCGTCGCCCGGCGCCCGAGGGAAGCCGGTACGGCGCAGACGGCCGCGACGTCGACCTCGGAAAAGCCGGTGGAGGCGAACGCGGTGACCACCAGGCCGGAGCGCACGACCTCGGCGGCGACCGGATCCAGCATCGCGGCGGTGAGAGTGCCCTCGACCTGGTCCGCCAGCGCCGGGGTCAGCCGGGCGCCGTGCTCGCTGACCAGCTGGGCCGCCGTGCTGGTTAGCGCCGCGGTGAGCTGGCGCCGCTGACGGGTCAGAGCTCGCAGCTCCTCGCCGTCCATCGAGGCAGCCGCGACTCGCAGGGACTCCGCGATGCCCAGTGCCTGGTCGATCTGATCGGCCTCGCGGCGGACCAGGACATTCACTGCCCAAGCAGCGGTGGACGGTTTCCGGAGCGCCTTGATCTCCGCCGCCAGGTCCTTGGAGGTGGCCGCCCGGGTCGCGGCGTCGCGTGCCGCGATGAAGCCGCTGAGCGGACCGGCGTACAGGACGTCGGCGACCTCGAGCAGCTCAGCGGAGGTCATCGGCCAGCGCCTCCAACGCCGCCCGACAGGCTGCCGCCCTGATCTCGGCTCGGCCGCCGGCAAGGGCGTGCCGGTGCACCTGGACGCCCCTCGGACCAGCCAGGGCGATGTACACGGTCCCGACCGGACGGTCGTCCTGCTTCTCCGGTCCGGCGACGCCGGTCGTCGCCAGCGCCCAGTCCGCTCCGAGCAGCGTGCGCGCCCCGACCGCCATCTGTGAGGCGGTGTCCGCCGAGACGACCTGCGCTGCAGTCACCCCGAGCACACTGCGCTTGACCGAGGTCGCATAGCTCACCACCCCGCCGACGAAGGTGGCCGAGGCACCCGGCGTACCGCTAAGCAGGTCCGCCAAGGCGCCGCCGGTCAATGACTCCGCACAACCGACCGTCTCACCGCGGGCGAGGAGCGATTGGTGCACCTGGGCTGCGAGCTCCTCGACGTCCATGGGGACAGGCTAGGCGAGCCGGTACGACGCCGAGCCGCCCACTGGTCCAGGGCTCCGGGCCACCGGTCCAGACCATCGCATCGATTCCGCCCAGGATTTGGTGCCATCGGACCTGGGAGACCGGAGACTGGAGGGGCCCTACCTGAAACAGGAGGATCCATGGACGAGCCGGACATGGGCCCTGACGCGGGAGCCCAACCGGGCGGACCCAGCGCCGAGACCGGGACGACGACCGACGAAGCGACCGCCGCAGACTGGGCCGCGCAGCGCCGGGCCGAAGCCCGCGCCCTGCTCGCTGCACCGGAGGAGCACTTCACGACGCCGTCCTGGTTGGACCGCGGCACCGCGACTCCGGTCCCCCGGGTGTCGCCCGTCGTGCCGGCGCAGGTCGAGCCGGTTCACGACGACCTGCACGCCTTCGCCCCCGTGCCGGCCCCCGTGCCGGCCACCGAATCGATCCCGGAGTCGGCGCGCTGGGTCGAGCGCCGCCGACCCCGTCTGGTGGTGGGGATCCTGCTGACCCTGAGCCTGCTCGCCGCTTTGGGGTGCCTGGTGGTCGCCATCGTTACCCAGGAGACCGCTGCCCTGGTCGGGCTCGCCGTCTTCGGCGTCCTGGTGGTGATCTTCCGCGCAACCCTGATGTCGACCGGCGTGACCACCACCGAGCTCAAGGGACCAATCCTGAAGGTACGGATGAACGGCGATCTGCACGTCTTCAAGCTCGACGACCCCGACCATCTCGTCCGGGTGGAGGGCCAGCCCGGCGCCAGCGGTTGGAAGGTCGTCCTGGAATCGCCCGCCGGCAAGATCATTGAGCTCGACGCGTCCCACGTCGACGCCGAGCAGATGCACCCAATCGCGGAGCACTACCGCAGCGTCGCCGAGCGCGAGCGCGATCAGAAGCGCTACCGCTTCAACCTCTGACGGGCGTGACCCCTCAGGCCGGCTGGTCCGATGACCGCCGGTGCCGCACGACGTCGCGGGCGAACTCGTAGCCCGAGGTCATGGTGAGGACCACCGCGACGCCCATCAGCACGATCGCGGCCCACCAGAGGATCTCGCCGGGGACGTCCCACACCCCGTCGAGGTAGTGGAACGGTCCGACCAGGCCGGCGAGCGCGAGGGCCTGCGCCATCGTCTTGACCTTGCCGCTCTGGTTCGCAGCCATCACGACCTGCTTGGCGATCGAGAGCCGGGCGAAGGTCACCGCCCACTCGCGGACCAGTACCGGGATCGTGATCCACCACATCACCGGATAGATGATCGAGAGGCCGATGAATGCCATCCCCGTGATCGCCTTGTCCGCGATCGGGTCGGCGATCTTGCCGAAGTTGGTGACCAGGTTGTGCTTGCGGGCGATGTCCCCGTCGATCTTGTCGGTGACCATCGCGACCACGAAGAGTCCGTAGGCGATCCAGCGCCAGCCGGTGTCATCGCCGCCGTCGTGAAGGAGCGCGAAGCCGAAGAACGGCACCATCACGATGCGCAGGGTGGTCAGGGCGTTGGGGACGTTCCAGTTGCTTCCCTGCTGCTCGGTCATCGCGCCCCTCCCGTCCTCTGTCTGCTCGGTCGTTCCTGGATCAGCTCGGCGTCGCTACGAGATCGACGCCTTCGGTGCCGACCACGATCGCGACGATCATGTCACCCACGCCAGCCCCGGTGGGCAGCCCGGTCAGGCTGGTGGACCCGTCGACCTCCGGGCCCTGGCACGCGGCCCGCCCCTCGGCGACGATCCCGTCGGCCTCGCCCTCGTCGATCAGGCTCTCCACCAGGACCACGACCTCTTCACCGATCCGCTCCTCGGCGCGCTGCGCGCTGAGCTCGTCGGCCAGCGCGCGCAGGTGCTCGAGGCGCTCCTCGATCAGGTCCTCGTCAAGCTTGCCCGGGTAGGTCTCGGCCTCGGTGCCGTCCTCGTCGGAGTAGCCGAAGACCCCGACCGCGTCGAGGCGCGCCTCGCTGACGAAGTCGCAGAGGGTCGCGAAGTCCTCCTCGGTCTCCCCGGGGAACCCGACGATGAAGTTCGATCGGATCCCGGCCCCCGGCGCGTGCCTGCGCACCTCGCCGAGCAGGGCCAGGAACGACTCCGGGTCGCCGAACCGCCGCATCGAACGGAGCACGGAGGCCGACGCGTGCTGGAAGGAGAGGTCGAAGTAGTCGGCCACGCCGGGGGTGGTGGCGATGGCCGCGACCAGGCCCGGGCGGGTCTCGGCGGGCTGCAGGTAGGAGACCCGGACCCGTTCGACGCCGTCGACGGCGGCGAGCTCGGGCAGCATCGTCTCGAGCAGCCGGATGTCGCCGAGGTCCTTGCCGTACGACGTGGAGTTCTCCGAGACCAGGAAGAGCTCCTTGACGCCCTGCTCCCCCAACCAGCGCGCCTCGGCGAGGACATCGGCGGGACGGCGCGAGACGAAGGACCCCCGGAAGCTCGGGATCGCGCAGAAGGCGCAGCGCCGGTCGCAGCCCGAGGCGAGCTTCAACGGGGCCATCGGGCCGCCGTCGAGCCGGCGGCGGACGGCCCGCGGACCGCTGGACGGCGCTCCGGCGCCGATGTCTGCCAGGTCGGTCGGCACCGTGACCTCGAAGCTGTGCCCCGGTACGACGACGTCCACGTCGACGCGCTGGGTCGGGCTGATCGGAAGCAGCTTGCGCCGGTCCGACGGGGTGTGCGCGTGCTGCTTCTCCCCGGCCAGGATCCCGCGGAGCCGGGCGGCGATGTCAGGGTAGGCGTCGAAGCCGAGCACCGCGTCAGCCTCGGGCAGCGAGGTGGCGAGCTCGTCGCCGTACCGCTCGGCGAGGCAGCCGACGGCGACCACGGACCGGGTGACGCCGTCGTCTTTCAGGTCCGCTGCGGCAAGCAAGGTGTCGACGGAGTCCTTCTTGGCGGCCTCGACGAAGCCGCAGGTGTTGACCACCACCGTCTCCGCGTCAGCCGGGTCCTCCACGAGCAGGAACCCGCCCGCCTCGAGCTGGCCGGCGAGCTCCTCGGAGTCGACCTCGTTGCGGGCGCAGCCGAGGGTCACCAGGGCAACAGTGTGGGGGGTAGTCATATCCGAAGAAGTATGACTGATCCCTGCGTGGCCAGGCGCGGTGCCCGGCAATGCGGAGGTCAGCCGAACTGCTTGGTGCCCTTCATCCCCGCGGTGCCGATCGTGCCGAGCGCCTTGTCCTTGACGCTGACCACCACCGCTCCGGCGTTGTCGGCGGTGACCTTGAACGGCGCCAGACCAACGACCTTCCGGGTGCTCCCGAACGCGAGGTCCCCCGACCACAGCACCCGTCCGGTCCGGTCCCGTACGACGACCCTGGTCGCCGCGTGCGCGGCCGTCACGGTCATCGGGGTCGTCTTCATCATCGGCGAGGTGATCGGCGTGCGGTTCGCAGCCAGACCGGCGCTCTGGCTGCTGGAGTCCGGAGCAGCAATGAGCTGCTCCGGGTCGCCGGCGAAGAGCCGGGCCAAGCCCCAGATCATCGTCAAGGAGAGCACCGAACCGATCAGCAGGCTCCAGCGCGGACCACCGAGGGTCGCCCGCATCCCGCCGGACAGGCCGGTGGAGAGCTCGGCTTCGAAGACCCGACGGGCGTTAATGGGCGCCTGCGCGTAGCGCTCGTCGTACACCTTCAGGAGCGGGTCCAAGGTGAGCCCGAGCGTCCGGGAGATCGCGGTGAGGTGCCCGCGGGCGTAGAAGTCACCGCCGCAGGGGCCGAAGTCGTCGAGCTCGATCGCCTCCAGGACGTGCGGTCGGATCCGGGTGCGCTGGCTCAGCTCCTCGATGCTCATGTCCAGCATCTCGCGAGCGTGCTGGATCTTCGTCCCGATCACGGGCTCCCGCGGCGGATCGACCCACGCGGTCTCCACCACCGGCTCGACCGGCTCGCGGTAGTCCCAGGAATCCTGGATCGCCGCCCCGCGCTGCTCGGGGACCGGGGGCGGGTCCAGCCGCACCTCGACCCGCGCCGGGCGGCTCAGGTCCCGCAGAGCGGAGACCGCTGGCGGCAGGACGGGCTCGTGAGCGGCCTCGGGCTCGCCGTCCTCGTCGGGCACGGGCTGCACGTCGTCGGCCTGGTGCCCCAGGTAGGGCTCGGGCTCTACCTCGGACTCGACCTCGGGCGTCTCGTGCAGGACCACCCCCTCGACCGGGTCCGGGGCGAGTTCGTCGTCGAGCGCCTCGACCGCAGGCGGTGCGAAGGCCGGCGCCTCGTCGTTCCGGTGCCGGGACGGCACGTCGTCCAGGTGGGCGAGATCGCGACCACGCAGGTTGACGACCTCGGCGCGACCGGCCGCGAGCAGCTTGAGGTCCGCAGCCAGGTCGGGGCCGTCGACAGCGGTGGTCATCCCGAGCGGGACGCTCAGCGGGGCGCCGTACCAGAGCCGGTTCCAGCGCAGGTGGGTGCGAGCGAGCTCGCCGGCGCAGTCGAGCACCGACTCCGGGTCACGCGGGACCACGACCATCCGCCCCTCGCCCAGGGGCGAGTCGGCGTACTCCACGACGACCTGGCGCACATCGCTCCAGGGCAGCCCGCGCCAGGTCAGGCCGACCCGGAAACGGATGCCGTAGGTGTCCGCGACGACGACCGGGATCCTCGCGGACGCGAGCGCCGGCAGGTGCAGTGCGGCCAGACCGACCAGCGCCAAGCCGAGGATCGTCTCCAGGGCCGAGCCGGCGCGGACCAGGTAGGCGATCCCGAGCAGCATCGAGAGGCCGCCGACCACGCCGCTGAGCAGCACGCTGCGACGGATGACCACCTCGGTGGCACCCTCGGGCTCCGGGCCGGACCGCACCTCGGTGTCGACTCCTTGGCTCATCACTCCCCCTGAAGTGTTGCGATGACCCCGTCGAGGTCATCGGGCTTGATCAGCACGTCACGGGCCTTGGAGCCCTCGCTCGGACCCACCACGCCCCGGCTTTCCAGGATGTCCATCAGACGGCCGGCCTTGGCGAAGCCGACCCGCAGCTTGCGCTGCAGCATCGAGGTGGACCCGAACTGGGTGGACACGACGAGCTCGATGGCCTGGATGACCAGGTCGAGGTCGTTACCGATGTCGTCGTCCAGCTCGCGCTTGGAGGCGGCCGGAGCCGTGACGTCCTCGCGGTACGTCGGCTGGAGCTGCTCCTTGCACTTCTTCACGACCTGGGCGATCTCCGTCTCGGTGACCCAGCTGCCCTGGATGCGGGCCGCCTTGGAGGCGCCCATCGGCAGGAACAGCCCGTCACCCTGGCCGACCAGCTTCTCGGCGCCCGGCTGGTCGAGGATGACGCGGGAGTCGGCCAGGCTGGAGGTCGCGAACGCGAGCCGCGAGGGCACGTTCGCCTTGATCAGGCCGGTGACCACGTCTACCGAGGGGCGCTGGGTCGCGAGCACCAGGTGGATGCCCGCGGCACGCGCCAGCTGGGTGATCCGGACGATCGCGTCTTCGACGTCGCGCGGCGCGACCATCATCAGGTCGGCGAGCTCGTCGACGATCACCAGCAGGTACGGGTACGGCGTCAGCTGACGCTCGCTGCCCGCGGGCACCTGCACCTTGCCGGCCCGGACGGCTTTGTTGAAGTCGTCGATGTGCCGGAAGCCGAAGTTGGCCAGGTCGTCGTACCGCATGTCCATCTCGCGGACGACCCACTGGAGCGCCTCGGAGGCCTTCTTCGGGCTGGTGATGATCGGGGTGATCAGGTGCGGGACGCCCTCGTAGGCGTTTAGCTCGACCCGCTTGGGGTCGACCATGATCATCCGGACCTCGTCGGGCGTGGACCGCATCAGGATCGATGTGATCATCGAGTTGATGAAGCTGGACTTGCCCGAGCCGGTGGCGCCGGCGACGAGCAGGTGCGGCATCTTCGCCAGGTTGGCCACGACGAAGCCGCCCTCGACGTCCTTGCCGAGCCCGGCCACCATCGGGTGGTGGTCACCCCGGGCGGTGTTGGAGCGGAGCACATCGCCGAGGGAGACGATCTCCTTGTCCACATTGGGGATCTCGATGCCGACCGCGGACTTGCCGGGGATCGGCGAGAGAATCCGGACGTCGGCCGAGGCCACTGCGTAGGAGATGTTCTTCGCGATGTTGGTGATCTTCTCGACCTTGACCGCCGGACCAAGCTCGACGACGTACCGGGTCACGGTGGGACCACGGGTATAGCCGGTCACGGTCGCGTCGATGTCGAACTCGTCGAATACCCCGGTCAGCCGCTCCACAACGGCGTCGGAGGCCGGTGTGCGGGACTTGTGGGCACTGCCCGGCTTGAGGATGTTGCTCTCGGGCAGCGTGTAGGTGATGTCTCCGGACAGGCTGAGCTGCTCGACCCGGACCGGGAGCGGCGTGTGCGGGGGCGGCTCGAGCTCGCCCTTGTCCTCGCCCTCGGCCTCGGCGGCCATGCGACCCCGCTTGGTACCAACCCCATCGAGATCGGCGCGGTCCTCCAGGACCGGTGAGTCGTACGGCGCGTCCCCGAACTCGTCGAAGTCCTCGACCTCGGCCTTCTTGCGGCGACGGCTCGGCTTGACCGCCACCGTCTCCTCCTCGTCGGGCACCAGTTCTTCGGCCATCCGGCCGAGCAGCCGGTCGCGCAGGCGCCGGAGCTTGACCGGCACCTGGTAGACCGGGGTCGCGGTGACCACGAGCAAGCCGAAGACCGCGAGCAGCAGGAGCAGCGGCACCACGACGTACGCCGTCTGCAACAGGTCGATGAGCAGCTTGGCGACCACGAAGCCGAGGGCACCGCCCGCCTGCTGCAGGTCGCTGGTGTCGCCGAGCTCGGGCTTCGGGGAGCCATTGGCGATGTGCACGATGCCGAGGACGCCGAACAGCAGCGATCCCCAGCCCACGACCTGTCGACCGGCCGGGCCGTTCGCGTCCGGGTCGCGCAGGTTGCGCCAGGCGATGTAGCAGAGCATCAGCGGGACGAACCAGGCCAGCAGTCCGACCGAGCCGGCCACGGCCGCGCGGGTGCCGGCGAAGACCGACCCCGGCAGCTGCCACCAGACCGAGGCCGCGACCACGACCGCGAGGGCGACCAGGAAGAGGCCGGCGCCGTCACGGCGGTGCTCGGGTTCGAGATCGCGCGCACCCTGACCGATCCGGCGTGCGCCGGATCCGATGCCGCCCGCGACACCCAGCCAGACGGCTGCGACGCCGTGACCGAGCGCGCCGAAGGCACGCGAAACGGGACCAGGACCGTTGCGGACTGCTCGCGGGGCCGGACGCTTCGACTTCGAAGCGGCGGGCTTCCGTGCAGCAGGCTTGCGCTTGCCCTGGCTACCGGACGGCCGGGACCGCGAAGTCGAAGCACCCTTTGCGGTACTCCTACTGCGCGACGCCGGCGGGGAAGACGTACGGGTCGCCATGGTCCGCACTGTACGAGAAAACCTCACCCGCCCCACATGTCACACGCCGTGTCGCCGGTAACAAGGTTCTGAACCGGTTCAGGCCGGTTTCACCCGTTTCGGCGCCGGTCGAGCATCCCACGCAGGTACGCCGCCTGGCCGATGTGCTGGACCATGTCGTCGACGATGCTGATCATCCGAACCCCGAGGGTGACCGGCGGGTCGTAGCTCTCGTCGACCACCTCGTCCAGGGCGGCCGCGTCCAGCGTGCTCAGGTAACTCGCCAGCGCCGGCGCCACCTCGGCGTAGTAACCGCTCAGCAGCTCCGCACCGACCCGGACCTGGGCCGCCTCCTCGGCGGTCTGGCCGTAGCCGTGGGCCTCGGGGCCGAAGGGCAGCGCGAAACGCTCGTACCACCCGCCCGCCGTCCAGCGCGGTTCGCTCCCCAGGTAGCCGGCCGCGTACTCGTCGGCGACCCGGGTCAGGTGCCAGAGGTTCCAGGCGATCGAGTTGGCCCCGGGCTCGGGCTGCCAGGCGAGTTCGTCAACATCAAGGCCATCGACCACGTCGGGGACCTGGTCGGTGACCCGACCGGCGGCGTCGAGGAGGAGATCTGAGACGTCCATGTGGCCACTCTGCCCCTCGAACGGCCCTGGCGACACCCCCTAGACGTGGCCGAGGCTCCGCTCGAGGCTCTGGCTTAGCACGGGGGTCGGCCGCAGCGCGACCGTGCCCCAGAGCAGCACCCGCTTGCGCCGGTACTCCGAGAGCCTGCTGCGGCTCGCCTCCGGCGACGTTGTGGGCGGCAGGACCAGTCCCGGGCCACCGCGCAGATCGACCGCGTCCAGCACCCACGGCAGGTTGCTGCTCGCGACCCGGAGGACGTCCGAGGACGTCCAGCCGTGGACCTGCGCGGTCACCCGCTCGAGCGCGTCCAGCGCCCGGACCACGTCCTCGCGCTCGGCACCGAACCCGTCCTGCCGGAAGGCGGTCGCGCTGTCGCGGACAGCTGCCGCAGCCGGGCTCACCCCCGTGGTCCCCGGCTGCACCAGCTCAACCAGCCAGGTCAGGTGTTCGATCATGGCGTGCCGACGCTCCGGACCCAGCCGGGCGGTTCCGGCCAGGACGGTGCGGGCCCGGGCGAGGTCACGACGGATCGCTGCCTCGGCGTACAGCTGCAGAGTTCTCATGCTCGTGAGAGCACCGGAGCGAGCGAATTGATACAGAGACCTCACGAAAGGTTTTCGGTCACCCTCAGCCTGTGACCACGGCAGGGTTCCCGCGCATCGCGAGCCCGGCCTCGACCCGACGCTCGTTGTCCCGGAATCGCGGCGCGTAGTGGGTGAAGAACGCCTGCGCCACCAACTCCCTCCGGCTGCGGACGCCCATCTTGTAGAAGACCGACTTCAGGTGCTCCTGGACCGTGTACGGCGTGATGGTGAGCCCAGCGGCGATGTCGGTGGTGCTCGCACCATTGAGCACCAGCCCCACCACGTCGCGCTCGCGCTCGGTCAGCCCGTTCGCCGACATCACCAGGTCGAAGATCCGCGCCGGGCGAGCGCGCTGGACGACGACCGCGACCCGCTGGTCCCCGAGCAGACGTGCCGCCGACAAGGTCAACCAGGGGCCGCCGGCCACCCGTACCCGGGCCTCAGCGGGCTCTCCGGCAAGGGCCGCGCGCGCCAACGTCAGCACCGACATCGGCATCCTGGCGTCGAGGTCGCCGCCGGCCAACGCAGTCAGCATGACGCGGCCCGTCTCGGTCATCGACTCGACCTCACCGTCGGCGCCGACCATCACCAGGCCCGGACCGTCCGGCCAGTCCGGATCGATCGCCTCGCCGTACACCAGGGCGCGCCGCGCCCCTTCCGCGAGCGCCGTGCTCGCCTCGACCAGGAAGCGCTTCTCGTCGGCGTCGAACATCGGCCGCCCGGGCTCGCGGTAGAGGCCCAGCGCTCCCCAGGTCTCCCCAGACCTCGTGCGCAGCCGTAGCAGCAGCTCCTGGTCGCCACCGAGTTCGATGTTCGCCTGCCACCGGGACGTCCCGGACGGGTCGCCTCCGGTGAGCTCGTGCAGCGTGCTGATGCCGGCCTCCGAGCCCACCACGTCCCGGATCTGGTTGACGTCGTCGTCGAGGTACTCCGATCGGAGCCAGTCGTCGGGGAACTCGTCGAGCCCCTCGTGGAAGTGGCTGGTGATCAGGTAGGACGCCGGGTCGAGGGTGTACCAGCACGGCACCCAGTAGTGCGGCACAGCGGCGCTGAGAACCTCCGAAGCCTCGCGCCAGAGCGTGGCCAGATCGCACTGCCGACGCACGATCTCGGCGATCCGTGCCTGCGCCCGACCACCATCCGCGTCCATGCCGACCACGGTAGTGGCGTCCGCACCGGCTACGTACCCGTGGATCTGGTATTTCGCGCACCTCGCTTCTGGCCTAGCGTCGCCGGCATGAGCGACCACACCGAAACCGAGCAAACCCCTGTCCGGCTGCTGCGACCGTCCGACGGGCTGGTCGAGCCCGGCCCCGGCCAGGTCACCGACCGGTTCATGATCGACGGCGCCGACAGCGGAGAGCGGTTCGCCCTGGTGCAACACCTGTTCGCACCCCGGGCGCTGGCGGCACCGATGCATCGCCACCACCTCGAGGACGAGTACACCTACGTTCTCAGCGGGGAGATCGGCGCGGTGCTCGGCGGCCAGGAAGCCGTCGCCCGGCCCGGCGACCTGCTCTTCAAGCCGCGCGGTCAGTGGCACACGTTCTGGAACGCCGGCGACGAGCCCGCGGCGGTGCTCGAGCTGATCTCACCCGCCGGCCTCGAGCAGTTCTTCGGTTGGCTCGGCGAGCTCGACGAGTTCCCCGAGCCCGAGGTACTGGCGGCGAAGGCCGCGCCGTACCGGTGCGATGTCGACGAGGCCGCTACCGCCGAGCTGATGCAGCGGCTCGGCCTGAGCGACTGAGCCCTACATCTCGAGGAACGTTTCCTCGTTCTCCCGGATCTCCTGCTCGAGCGCCTTGTTGAAGTCGTCGGTGACCGTCGTTCGCGCCGGCTTCGGCGCGATCGACCCCCAGGCCTTGTCGATCGCCCCGGAGACGTCGATGACCCGAGCCTCCTCGATGTGCGGCTTGGACGTCTCCCGAGCGACGTACTTGGCGACGAATCGCTGGAGCTCGCCCTCGACGTTCGCGATCCGTTGCATGATCGAGGCCCGGATGCCCTCGGCCCGAACGCTGACGCCGATGTCGGAACTGCGCGGCGGGTCGATCGTGATGAAGATCCGAACCCCCTCGACCGCCCGCGCGGTCAAGGTCAGTGGCACCAGCAACTCAGCGTAGAACGTGTGCGTCTCGACCTGGAGGTTTAGCTCGAAGGTCAGGCTGACCGGCAGCTCGACGCGGTAGGCGATCAGGGGTCCGTCGAGCCGGCTCGCCGTGGCGGCACCGATCTCGCCGTACGCCCGGACCTTGGCGATCTTGCCGGGGCCGACACCGATCGGGCCGAAGTCGATCGGCTGGCCGGCGATGTTGTTCACCGCCCCGAGGATCCGGTCCTGGCTCACCGCCTCGGCGAAGAAGTCCAGGCCCCACTGCTCGTAGCGGACGAAATCGTCCTCGGACGGTACGGCCATCTCACGCCTCCAGGACGACAGGGATGATCATCGGACGGCGGCGGTGCTTGCCGGAGACCCAACGACCCACCACCCGTCGGATGCTCTGCTGGAGCTGGTAAGAGTCGAGGACTCCCTCCCCGACCAGCTTGTCCAGGGCTTCGACGATCGGGCCCTTGATCTCGTCGAAGATGACGTCGTCCTCGGCGAACCCGCGGGCGTGGATCTCGGGACCGCTGACGACCTTGCCGGTCTGCGAGTCCAGGACCACGATCACCGAGATGAAGCCCTCTTCACCGAGGATCCGACGATCCTTAAGGTCGCTCTCGGTGATGTCGCCGATCGAGCTGCCGTCGACGAAGACGTAGCCGCAGTCGACCTTGCCGGTGATCGCCGCCTTGCCGCCAACCAGGTCGACCACGAAACCGTCCTCGGCCACGACGATGCGGTCATCGGCGAGCCCGGTCAGCTTCGCCAGCTGGGCGTTCGCGTGCATGTGCCGGATCTCGCCGTGCACCGGCATCACGTTTCGCGGCTTGACGATGTTGTAGCAATAGAGGAGCTCACCGGCGCTCGCGTGCCCGGAGACGTGCACCAGGGCGTTGCCCTTGTGCACGACGTTCGCCCCGAGTCCGGTCAGGCCGTTGATGACCCGGTAGACCGCGTTCTCGTTGCCCGGGATCAGCGACGAGGCGAGCACAACGCAGTCCCCCGGCTCGATCGAGACGAAGTTGTGGTTGCGCTGCGCGATCCGGCTCAGCGCCGAGAGCGGCTCGCCCTGCGAACCGGTAGAGATCATCACGACCTTGCCGGCCGGCAGGTTGGCCAGCTCCTTCGGGTCGACCAGCAGGTTCGGCGGGACGTTCAGGTAACCGAGGTCGCGGGCGATCGCCATGTTGCGGACCATCGACCGGCCGACGTAGGCAACCTTGCGACCGTGCTGGTGCGCGGCGTCGAGGATCTGCTGGACCCGGTGCACGTGCGAGGCGAAGCAGGCCACGATGATCCGTTGGTCACGGCTGGTGTGGAAGACCCGGTCCAGGACCGGGGCGATGTCCTTCTCCGCGGTAGTGAAGCCGGGAACCTCGGCGTTGGTGGAGTCGGTGAGGAACAGGTCGACTCCCTCCTCCCCGAGCCGGGCGAACGCTCGCAGGTCGGTGATCCGGCCGTCGAGCGGCAGCTGGTCCATCTTGAAGTCGCCGGTGTGCAGCACTAGGCCGGCACCGGTCCGGATGGCGACGGCGAGCGCGTCCGGGATCGAGTGGTTGACCGCGACGAACTCGAGGTCGAACGGGCCGAAGCTGATCCGCTCCCCTTCGGCGACGATGTGTCGGACGGTGTCCTTGATTCGGTGCTCGCGCAGCTTCGAGTCCAGCAGCGCCAGAGTCAGCTGCGAGCCGACCAGCGGGATGTCGTGCCGCTCGCGCAGCAGGTAGGGCGTCGCGCCGATGTGGTCCTCGTGACCGTGGGTGAGGACCAGGGCGTCGACAGCGTCGAGGCGGTCCCGGATGGCGTCGAAGTCGGGAAGGATCAGGTCGACGCCGGGGTGGTTCTCTTCGGGGAACAGCACCCCGCAGTCGACGATCAGCAGCCGGCCGTCGTACTCGAAGACGGTCATGTTGCGCCCGACCTCGCCGAGGCCGCCGAGCGCGATCACCCGCAGTCCGCCGGCGGGCAGCGGGGCGGGCGCGGACAGTTCGGGGTGCGGGTGGATCATGCGCTCGTCTCCGGCAGCAGGGCGGCCGAGGCCAGGGCTTCGTGGACCAGGCCCACCAGGTCGTCGTCGGCCTCGACCAGCGGCAGCCGTACGGTGCGGTTGTCGAGGACCCCCATCAGTTGGAGAGCGGCCTTGGCGGTCATCACCCCCGGCGCGTGGTTCATGATCGCGTCGACGACCGGGATCAGGTCTGTGTAGATCGCCAGCGCCTCGGTCAGCTCGCCGCGGTCGACCGCGGCGACCATCTCGGCGTACTGGGTGCCGGCGACGTGCCCGACGACAGAAACCACCCCGGCGCCGCCGTGGGTCAACCAGCCCAGGTTGAGGACGTCGTCCCCGGAGTAGAACGACAGGCCCGTGTCAGCCATGATCCGTGCACCGCGGAACAGGTCCCCGACGGCGTCCTTCACCGCAACGAACTTCTCGTTGCTCGCCACCCGGGCGTAGGTCTCGGGGGCGATCGTCACCCCCGTCCGGCCGGGGATGTCGTAGAGCATGATCGGCAGGTCGCCCGCGGCCGCCACGGCCTCGAAGTGCGCAGCGATCCCGGCCTGGGTCGGCTTGTTGTAGTACGGCGAGACCAGCAGCACGCCGTCGGCTCCGGCCTTCTGCGCCTGCTCGTTGAGCTCGATCGAGTGCTCGGTGTGGTTCGTGCCGACGCCGGCGATGATCGTGGCTCGCTCGCCAACGGCGTCGATGACCGCCCGCAAGATCTCGCCGTCCTCGGCGACCGACGTCGTCGGCGCCTCCCCGGTGGTCCCGCTGACGACGATGCCGTCGTTGCCGTTCGCGACGAGGTGGTCCGCCACCCGGGCGACGGCGTCGAGGTCGACCGAGCCGTCCTCCTTGAAGGGCGTCACCATCGCGGTGAGCACACGGCCGAACGGGGCAGCAGGGAGACTCATGAGCCTTAGGTTAGTGCTCCCGGTCGGTGAGGTCGTCCCCGATTACCCGAGTGGGCACGCGGGCGGCGCCCGACACGCCCCCGAGGGCCGTTACCGGCGAGTCGACTCCGGGTACCTTCGCCCGGGTGAGGACCTTCGGCTACACCCCCGCCCTGACCCGCTCCGTGATCGCGATCGCGCTGACCAGCGCCCTCGTCGGCGGCTGCGCCCTGGCCGACGACGCCGCGGATCCGACCACCGCCCCGGCCCCGTCAGCGAGTGCACCGCCAGCACCGGAGTCTGCAGCAACGGATACCGCCACACCCCCGGCGACCCCGGCACCGAGCGACCCCCCGGGCGGGAGCGGCGACGGCGAGGAGGACGACACGCCCGCCACCGCCGGCGGCGGTATCTGCAGCGACCTCGAGGACCAGGCCGTCGGCAGCGTCCTCGGCGGGACCGTGGTCGGCGCTGGTCTGGCGCCTCGTGGGTGCGAGTTCCACCAGGCGAGTAGCCGGGCCCCCTCGGCGACGTTCGTCGAGACCTCGTACGCCCGCACGGCCGGTGGGATGGACGGTGCCAAGTCGAACGCCACCGCCTCCGTCGAGGGCGAGCCCGAGGATCTCACCGGTATCGGCACCGCCGCCTTCGTCGTGACCGGCACCGTCTTCGGCGGCGCGGACGTCCAGGGCGCCGGGGCTGTCCGGGTCGGCGACCGGCTGATCGAGATCACGGTGAACCAGAGCCAGGGTCTCTCCGCGGCGAAAGTGCGCGCACTGGTGGTCGGGATCCTCGAGCTCGCCGCAGTGCAAGCGTCCTGAACGGGCGGAAACCCTACTTATCCAGGCATCCCCAGGCCCCGTAGCGTCAGCAGACCTTGCCCTAGGACGGCGCTCCGGATCTTGACGAGGGTGCCGGCGGGTTCGAGGGGTCGGTCGGAGGCGTCTCAGGGGCGATTCAGGGCGACGCCGCGTTGACGCTGGTCGCCGGCAAGGCCTGAGACGCCGAGCGCTCGTAGTCTCGGGGCATGAGCGCTCGCTTCCCGGTCCTGAGCACCGTCGTCCTGCCCTACCAGCGGTGGGGCGACGGTGCTCACGACGCCTGGGTCGGCGCCGAGGAGCTCGGCTTCCACGCGGCGTACACCTACGACCACCTGTCCTGGCGGACCTTCCGCGACGGTCCCTGGTTCGGGGCGATCCCCACGTTGGCAGCCGCAGCATCCGTGACCTCGCGGATCCGCCTCGGCACCCTGGTCACCAACCCGAATTTCCGGCACCCGGTCACGCTCGCGAAGGACCTGATCAGCCTCGACGACCTCGCCGACGGCAGGATCACTCTCGGCATCGGAGCCGGCACCTCCGGGTTCGATGCCACCGTGCTCGGGAACGAGACGTGGTCGGCGCGCGAGCGGGCCGACCGGTTCGCCGAGTTCGTGGCCCTCCTCGACCGGTTGCTCACCGAGCCCGACGTCAGCACTGCCGGTACCTTCTACGCAGCCCGCGAGGCGCGGAACATCCCGGGCTGCGTCCAGCGTCCCCGGATCCCGTTCACGGTGGCCGCCACTGGACCGCGCGGACTCGCACTGGCGGCCCGGTACGGCGACGCCTGGGTGAGCACCGGCGACGACAGCCTCTTCGAGACCGGGACCCCCGCACAGTCCGACGCCGCCCTGGCGAACCAGATCGAGCGCCTCGGCGCAGCCTGCACCGAAGCGGGCCGCGACCCGTCCTCGATCCGCCGGGTGCTGCTGACCGGCTTCACCCCGGAGGCCAACCGACCGCTCGAGTCGTTCGAGCGGTTCGTCGACTTCGCCGGGCGGCACCTCTCTCTCGGGTTCGACGAGATCGTGATCCACTGGCCGATCCCGGACAGCGACTTCGCCTCCGACCCAGCCGTGTTCGAGCAGATCGCGACCGGAGCGCTCGCCGCGCTGCGCTGAGAGTCAGACTCGGGCGTACCAGACGAACTCGTACGGGATCTCCGCGTCCAGGTGCGGCTCCCGCCGCTCCTCGACCCAGGTGGGCCCGTCGAAGTCCGGGTACCGGGTGTCACCCGCGGGCGACAGGTGCACCTCGGTGAGCACCTGGGAGTCGGCGACGGCGAGTGCCTCGGCGTACACGCTCGCTCCCCCGACGACGAAGACCTCCTCGTCGACGTCCGCGGCGAGTCGCAGCGCGGTGGCCAGGTCGGGCGCGACCAGGACGCCGTCCGCGGTCCAGTCCGGGTCACGGGTGAGCACCACCGTAATCCGGCCCGGCAGCGGTCGGCCGATCGACTCGTACGTCGCCCGCCCCATCACCAGGACGTGCCCGAGCGTCAGCGCCTTGAAGTGCGCGAAGTCCGCGGGGATGCGCCACGGGATGTCTCCGTCCGCCCCGATCACGCCGTTGTCGGCCACGGCCGCGACCAGCGTCACCCGCGGTGTCATACGGCGATCGGCGCCTTGATCCCCGGGTGCGGGTCGTAGCCGGTGATCGAGATGTGCTCGAGGTCGAACGCGTCCAGCGCGGTCACCGACCGGTCCAAGTGCAGCGTCGGCAGCGGCCGCGGCTCCCGGGTGAGCTGGAGTCGGGCCTGCTCGAGATGGTTGGTGTAGAGGTGGGCGTCACCCAGGGTGTGCACGAAGTCGCCGACCTCAAGGTCGCAAACCTGCGCCACCATCTGCGTCAGCAGCGCGTACGACGCAATGTTGAACGGCACCCCCAGGAACACGTCCGCGGAGCGCTGGTAGAGCTGGCAGGAGAGCTTCCCGTCAGCCACGTAGAACTGGAACATCGTGTGGCACGGGGCGAGAGCCATCTCCGGGATGTCGGCTACGTTCCACGCCGAGACGATGTGGCGGCGCGAGTCCGGGTTGGTCCGGATCTGCTCGACCACCTGGGCGATCTGGTCGACGTGCCGGCCGTCGGGGGCCGGCCACGAACGCCACTGGTAGCCGTAGACCGGGCCGAGGTCGCCGTTCTCGTCGGCCCACTCGTCCCAGATCGTCACTCCGCGGTCCTGCAACCACTTGACGTTGGTGTCACCGCGCAGGAACCAGAGCAGCTCGGCGAAGACGGACCGGGTGTGGATCTTCTTGGTCGTCACCAACGGGAAACCCGCGGCCAGGTCGAAGCGCAGCTGGTGGCCGAAGACCGAGTGCGTGCCGGTGCCGGTCCTGTCGGACTTCTCGACCCCCTCGTCGAGGATGCGCTGGACCAGGTCGAGATAACTCTGCATGGGACCAACTTACCGGCGGACCCGGCCGCAACGTGTCAGACTCCCCAGGTGGTTCTGGGACTGACTGCGGCCCTGCTGGCCGCCGCGCTCTTCGGTGCGATCTCTGCGTTGCAGGCGGCGGTCATCCGCAACTACGGCCTGTTCTCGGTGATGATGATCGGGGTGCTGATCGGCAACCTCGTCGGGTGGGTCCTGCACCTGGTCGCGATCGCCGAGCTCCCGCTGTACCTCGCCCAGGTCGGCGTCAGCTCCTCGCTGGTGGTGACCGCGCTGATCGCGTCCTCGGTGATGGGCGAACCCCTGCGCACCGAGCACTGGTGGGCGATCGGTGCAATGGTCGTCGGCCTCGGCGTGCTCGCGCTCGCCGCCGGCGACGTCGGCACCAGCTCCTTCTCCGACCGGACCACGATCGCGCTCTACGCCCTGCTGATCCTGGTCACCGCTTTCGGCTGGTTGACCTGGCGGTGGCAGCACCCGGCGAGCGGCGTGATCCTCGGGACCCTGGCCGGGATGGCCTTCGGATGCACCCCGATCGCGACCCGGGCCCTGGTCGACTTCACTTGGGACCTCAACACGCTCGCGACGGCGTGCAGCGTCGTACTCTTCGGCGCGGTCGGCTTCGTGCTCTACTCGCTCTCCCTCAAGCGGGCGTCGGTGACCGCGGCGACGGCCCCGCAGATCCTGCTGCAGACCGTGATCCCATCGATCGTCGGGATCACGCTGTTCGACGACGGGGTCCGGGACGGCTGGTGGCCAGCCGCCCTGACAGCGTTCGGGTTCAGCATCGCGGCCGGCATCCTGCTGTGCGGTACCGAACCACGCGTCGACATCCTCGAGGAGCTCAAGGACCAGGCACTCTGACGCTGCCTCGTACACCCTGCTTGGATGGAGCCCGTGATCGCCTCATGAGTGCCGATGTTTCCTGCCGGGTCGCCTGGTCCGACGACGCCCCGGCGATCGCCGCCGTCCAGGTCCGTGCCTGGCGGTCGTCGTACGCCGACCTGCTCCCGGCCGAGGTCCTGGAGGCACTGGACCCCGAGCAGATCGCCGAGGGCTGGCGTACGTCGCTGACCCGCCCCGCCGACGCCCGCAACCGGGTCCTGATCGCCCTGGAACGCAACCTTGTGACGGGCTTCGCGATCACCGGACCGGCCGCCGACCCCGACCGTGACCCGGTTGCCGACGGCGAGATCACCGACCTCACCGTCGACCCCCACAAGCGCAGCGCCGGCCACGGCTCCCGGCTGATGCAGGCCTGCGTCGACACCCTCAAGGCCGACCGGTTCACCCGGGCGGTGACCTGGCTGGCCGCCGGCGACGACAGCACTCGCGGCTTCCTCACGGCCGCAGGCTGGGGACCCGACGGGGCCCACCGGACCCTCGACCTAACCGGTGACGGGAGCGTCACCCTCAAGCAGGTCCGGCTACACACAGACCTCGGCTGACGCCGGGGTCAATCCAGGTCGAGGAAGGCCTCGAGGCCGACCGTGAGGCCTGGGGCCCCGCCGACCCGCCGCAGCCCGAGCAGCACGCCGGGGATGAACGAGACCCGGTCCAGCGAGTCGTGCCGGACGGTGAGGGTCTCCCCGGGGCCGCCCAGGACGACCTCCTGGTGCGCGACCAGCCCGCGGATCCGGAGGCTGTGCACGTGGATGTCGTCCACTGCAGCGCCTCGAGCGCCGTCCAGCCCCGTCGTGGTCGCGTCCGGGGGCGTGCCCAGACCCGCCTCGCGACGCGCCTCGGCGATCAGCCGCGCCGTCCGGGCGGCCGTGCCAGACGGTGCGTCCGCCTTGTCCGGGTGGTGCAGCTCGATGATCTCGACGGACTCGAAGTAGCGGGCGGCCTGCACCGAGAAGCGCATCATCAGGATCGCGCCGATGGAGAAGTTGGGGGCGATCAGGACGCCGCTGCGCGGGGCGTCGCCGAGCAGGGCGCGGAGCTCCGTCAGTCGGGCGTCGTCGAATCCGGTGGTGCCGACCACGGCGTGGATGCCGTGCTCGATGCAGAAGCGCAGGTTCTCCATCACCGCGTCGGGGTGGGTGAAGTCCACGACCAGCTCGGCCCCGGCATCGAGGAGCCCCTGCAGGCTGTCGCCGAGGTCGAGCCCGGCCACCAGCTCCATGTCCGCGGCCGCGCGGACACCCTCGCAGACCTCGCGCCCAACCTTGCCCCGGGCACCGAGGACGCCGACCTTCAGGACCTGCTGCTCAGCACTCACCCGGTCAGCCTAATGGCTGGAGGGACCCACGACAGCGAGCGTCTCGGGCCGTTGGAAGAGGTCCGTGGCGAGCTCGTGGACGTCGTCCAGGGTGACGGCGTCGAGCTTGGCGAGCACCTCGTCGAGGGAGAGCATCCGTTCCTGGAACAGCTCGACCTCCCCGAGACGGGTCATCCGGGAGCCGGTGTCCTCCAGGCTCAGCACCATCCCGCCGCGCATCTGGCCGCGGCCCCGGTCGAGCTCCTCCTGGGTGAGCCCGGAGACGGCCATCCGGCCCAGCTCGGCCCGGACGACCTCGAGAACCTCGGCCGACTTGCTGGGCAGCGAGCCGACCGCCACCCCGACCATGCCGGCGTCGGAGTAGCTGGTCGCGAACGAGTAGACCGAGTACGCCAGACCGCGACGCTCGCGGACCTCCTGGAACAGGCGCGAGGAGGAGCCGCCGCCGAAGGCGGAGTTGAGGACGCCGAGCGGATAGCGGAGCGGGTCGGAGCGGGTCAGGCCACGCATCCCGAGGACCAGGTTGACCTGCTCGAACGAGCGGGTGGTGCGCGCCTCGCCCGGCTTGGTCGCCCGCGGGCGCTCGGCCAGCCGTGGTGGCAGCGGTCGCGCGTCGAGGTCGGCCAGGAAGTGGTTGCGCGAGAACGCCTTGCGGACCAGGCGGACGACGTCGCGGTGGACGATGTTGCCCGCGACCGCGACGGTCATCGCCGGCGCGGTGTAGCGCGAGCGGTAGTACCGGTTGATCTGCGGGCGGGTCAGCGCCTGGATCGACTCGACGGTGCCCGCGATCGGACGGGCCAGCGACGTCCCGCCCCAGGCCTTCTCGGCGAACAGGTTGTGCACTAGGTCGTCCGGGTCGTCGTCGTGCATGGCGATCTCATCGAGGATCACCTCGCGCTCGGCCTCGACGTCCTCGCCGGTGATCAGCGACGAGGTCAGCATGTCGCCCAGGACGTCGACCGCCATCGGCAGGTCCTGGTCGAGGACCCGGGCGTGGTAGCAGGTGTACTCACGCGCGGTGTAGGCGTTGAACTCGCCACCGACCGCGTCGAGCGCCGAGGAGATCTCCATCGCCGTCCGGGTCGGGGTGCCCTTGAAGAGCAGGTGCTCGAGGAAGTGCGAGGCGCCGTTGAGCGCCGGGGACTCGTCCCGCGACCCGACACCGCCGAAGACCCCGATGGCCGCGGAGCGGACACCGGGGACGTGCTCGGTCATGACCCGCAACCCTCCCGGAAGGACAGTCCGTTGGACGCCTTCGATGAGGGTGCGGGTCGTGCCGGGCTTCTGCTCAGCTGCGAGCGTCACGCGTCGATGGACTCCGACGCGCCAGCGTCGGCGTCCGCGGTCTCAGCGGCGTCGTCGATGTACGGAATGAGCGACAGCTTGCCGCGGTCGTCGATCTCACCGATCTCGACCTGGATCTTCTGGCCGACCGAGACGACGTCCTCGACGTTGTCGACGCGCTTGCCGCCGGCGAGGGTGCGGAGCTTGCTGATGTGCAGCAGCCCGTCCCTGCCCGGCATCAGCGAGACGAACGCACCGAAGTTGGTGGTCTTCACGACGGTACCGAGGTACCTCTCGCCGACCTCCGGCATCGTCGGGTTCGCGATCTGGTTGATCGCCTGACGGGCAGCCTCGGCAGCCTCGCCGTTGGTCGCACCGATGTAGATCGTGCCGTCGTCCTCGATCGAGATGTTGGCGCCGGTGTCGTCCTGGATCTGGTTGATGACCTTGCCCTTCGGCCCGATCACCTCGCCGATCTTGTCGACCGGGATCTTCACCGTGATGATCCGCGGAGCGTGGATCGACATCTCCTCGGGGCCGTCGATGGCCTCGGCCATCACCTCAAGGATCGCCAGACGCGCGTCGCGGGCCTGGGTCAGGGCCGCGGCAAGCACGTCGGCAGGGATGCCGTCGAGCTTGGTGTCCAGCTGGAGGGCCGTGACGAACTGCTTGGTACCGGCAACCTTGAAGTCCATGTCACCGAACGCGTCCTCGGCACCGAGGATGTCGGTCAGCGCGACGTACTCCGTCTTACCGTCGACCTCATCGGAGATCAGGCCCATCGCGATACCGGCGACCGGAGCCTTCAGCGGGACACCGGCCTGGAGCAGCGACAGGGTCGAGGCGCAGACCGAGCCCATCGAGGTCGAGCCGTTGGAGCCCATCGCCTCGGAGAGCTGACGGATCGCGTAGGGGAACTCCTCGCGCGTCGGCAGCACCGGCAGGAGCGCGCGACGAGCGAGCGCACCGTGACCCGTCTCGCGACGCTTCGGGGAACCGACACGACCGGTCTCACCAGTGGAGAACGGCGGGAAGATGTACTTGTGCATGTACCGGCGGTGCTTCTCCGGGGAGAGGCCGTCGAGCTGCTGCTCGAGCTTGAGCATGTCCAGCGTGGTGACGCCCAGGATCTGGGTCTCGCCGCGCTCGAACAGCGCCGAGCCGTGCACGCGCGGAATGACCTCGACCTCGGCAGAGAGCGACCGGATGTCGGTCAGGCCGCGGCCGTCCATGCGGATCTTGTCGCGGAGCACTCGCTGACGCATGAGCGCCTTGTTCAGCGAGCGGAACGCAGCGCCGATCTCCTTCTCGCGACCCTCGAACTCCGGCCCCAGGGTGCTCAGGACGCCAGCCTTGATGTCGTCGAGCTTGTCTTCGCGCTCGGCCTTGCCAGCGATGGTCAGCGCGGCAGCGGTGGCCTCTGAGGCGTGGGCGGCGACAGCGGCGTACACGTCGTCCTCGTAGTCGAGGAAGATCGGGAACTCCTGGACGGGCTTCGCGGCCTGCTTGGCCAGCTCGACCTGCGCCTCGCAGAGCTGCTTGATGAACGGCTTGGCAGCCTCGAGGCCGCTCGCGACGACCTCTTCGGTCGGTGCCGCGGCGCCACTGGCGATGAGGTCGATGGTGCCCTCGGGCGCCTCGGCCTCGACCATCATGATCGCGACGTCACCGGTGTCGGTGACCCGACCGGCGACGACCATGTCGAACGTGGCCTTCTCGGTCTGGCTGTACGACGGGAACGCGACCCACTGGCCCTCGATGAGGGCGACGCGGGTGGCGCCGACCGGGCCGGTGAACGGCAGGCCGGAGATCTGGGTAGACGCCGACGCTGCGTTGATCGCCAGCACGTCGTACGGGGCGTCCGGGTTGAGCGCCATCACGGTGATGACGACCTGCACCTCGTTGCGCAGACCCTTCTTGAAGGTCGGGCGCAGCGGGCGGTCGATCAGGCGGCAGGCGAGGATCGCGTCCTCGCCCGGGCGGCCTTCGCTGCGGAAGAACGAGCCGGGGATGCGACCCGCGGCGTACATCCGCTCCTCGACGTCGATCGTCAGGGGGAAGAAGTCGAAGTGGTCCTTCGGCGTCTTGCCGGCGGTGGTCGCCGAGAGCAACATCGTGTCGTCGTCGAGGTACGCGGTGACCGCGCCAGCGGCCTGGCGAGCCAGGAGGCCGGTCTCGAACTTGATGGTGCGGGTGCCGAACTTACCGTTGTCCAGAACGGTTTCGACGGCGGAAATGACGGGGCCCTCGTTCAAGGGAATCCCTTTCTGTTCGCGGAGCGAGCCGCGAGTTTGCCCATGTTTTAGCCCGCAAGGGCTACGAGTTGGCACTGCCTGCGCCCTCCATTGAGGGTGAGTGGCCGGTCTTCGATCGAGGCCCGCGGTCCAAACCCGACTCAACGCCGGGAGCCTGCACGAGCAGGCGACTACCGAAGGCCACTACCGAGGACCGGGCCGGCGATCGCGGGCCGCTCCTGTTAATGGTTTGTATTCAGTTGTTCAGCTTGTTCATTCTGAAGATAAACGCAACGGCGGCCCGCCGGGAAGGCGAACCGCCGTGTTAATCAGCGACGCAGGCCGAGGCGCTGCACGATCGAGCGGTAGCGCTCGATCTCGGTCTTCTCGAGGTAGTTGAGAAGACGGCGGCGCTGACCCACGAGGAGCAGCAGACCACGACGGCTGTGGTGGTCGTGCTTGTGCGTCTTGAGGTGTTCGGTGAGGTGCGAGATGCGGTGCGAGAGCAACGCGATCTGGACCTCGGGAGAGCCGGTGTCACCTTCAACGGTGGCGTACTCGGCGATGATGCTCTTCTTGGTCTCCGCGTCGGTACCGATGGACACGTGGACTCCCTTCATATATTCGCTGCGCGGCGCGCCGGGGCATGTCCCTCCGGGCACTGGATTCCGCGGCCGTCAGACGGCAACGCCCAAGGCTATCAGCGGGTGCCCTGAGCGTGAAATCGCGCACGTTCGCAACAGCTTCTCGTTGTCTATGGCGCTGGGCCCGGTGCGGTGTGAGGATTCGGGACATGACCCTCCCCCAGGATCTCACCCGCGTCGTCCGCTCACTCCCGATCCTCGGCGTCGGGGAGTCCGCTCCCCGCGACTTTACCGGCACCAAACTCGGCGTCTGCAACCTCTGCGAGGCGATCTGCGGCCTGGAGTTGACGATCACCGACGGCGCCGTCACCGGCATCAAGGGCAACGACGCCGACCCGCTCTCCCGCGGCCACATCTGCCCCAAGGGTGTCGCGCTCGCCGACATCTACACCGACCCGGACCGGCTGCGCCGCCCCATCCGCCGTACCGGGACCGGCGCGGAGGCCGTCTGGACGGAGATCAGCTGGGACGAAGCCCTCGACAGGGTCGCGGACGGCTTGGCCATGGCGATCAACGAGAACGGCAAGAACGCGCTCGGGATCTACGTCGGCAACCCCAACGCGCACTCGCTGGGATCGATGACGCACGGGTTCGAGCTGATCAAGACCTTCAAGACCCGGAACAAGTTCTCCGCCTCCTCGGTCGACCAGATCCCGCACATGTACGTCGGGATGCTCCAGTTCGGCCACCAGCTGCTGCTGCCGGTCGCCGACATCGACCGGACCAGCTACTTCCTGGTCTTCGGCGCCAACCCGATGGCCTCCAACGGCTCCTTGATGACGGTGCCGGACTTCCCGAACCGGGTTCGCGAGCTCAAGGCCCGCGGCGGCACCATGGTCGTCTTCGACCCGCGCCGGACCGAGACCGCGAAGGTAGCCACCGAGCACCACTTCATCCGCCCAGCCAGCGATGCGGTCGTCCTGATGGCGATGGTGAACACGCTGATCAGCGAAGGGCTCACCTCGCCGGCGGAGTACCTGGACAACCTGGACGTGCTCGCCGCGGCCATCGACGACTTCACCCCCGAGTACGCCGAGTCGGTCAGCGGCGTCCCGGCCGACGTCATCCGGCGGATCACCCGGGAGTTCGCGGCTGCTGACGGCGCGGCCGCCTACGGCCGGATGGGCCTGTCCACGCAGGGGTTCGGCTCGATCTGCCAGTGGGCGATCAACCTGCTGAACATGCTCTCCGGCAACCTCGACCGGGTTGGCGGGGTGCTCTTCCCGGAGCCAGCCATCGACGCCGCCAAGAACGGCCTCCTCGGGGCCGGCCACTTCGACGTCTGGCGAAGCCGGGTCCGGGACATGCCGGAGTTCGGCGGCGAGCTCCCGGTCTCCTGCTTCCGCGAGGAGATCGAGACCCCAGGCACGGGCCAGATCAAGGCAGTGCTCACCCTGGCCGGCAACCCGGTCCTCTCCACCCCCGACGGGCGTCGGCTGAGCGAGGCGTTCGAGGGCCTGGACTTCATGGCCAGCGTCGACATCTACCTCAACGAGACCACCCGGCACGCCGACGTCATCCTCCCGCCGACCACGGCTCTCGAGCGCGACCATTACGACCTGGTCTTCCACATGCTCAGCGTGCGCAACACCGCCCGGTTCACCCCGGCCGTCTTCCCCAAGGCGAAGGACGCGATGCACGACTGGGAGATCTTCCGCGAGATCGCCCAGCGGACCAACGCCCGGATCACGGCCAAGAAGCCATTGGCGCAGCGGGTCACCGAGCGCGTCCGGATGTCGCTGAGCCCGACGATGATGGTCACCCTCCTGCTGGCTGTCGGCCGCAAGACCTCGATGAAGCAGCTGCGCCAGAACCCGGCCGGCGTCGACCTCGGCCCGCTGCGGCCCACCCTGCCGGCCCGGCTGCACACCAAGAACAAACGGATCGACTTGGCGCCCGCTCCCTTGGTCGCCGACCTGGACCGGCTCCGCACCGAACTACCAGCCCCCTCCGAGGGTGAGCTCGTCCTGATCGGCCGTCGGCACAAGTCCGACTGCAACTCCTGGACCCACAACCTCGAACGCCTGACCCGCGGCAAGCCCCGCCACCAACTGTTGATGAACCCGGGCGACCTCGAAGCCCGCGGCATCGCCGACGGCGACATGGTCCGGGTGACGTCCAGGGTCGGGTCGGTGGAGGTCGACGTCGTGGCCGCCGACGACATGATGCCCGGAGTCGTCTCACTCCCGCACGGCTACGGCCACCAGGTCGAGGGCACCCGGCTCGGGCACGCCACCGGTGTCGCCGGCGTCTCGATCAACGACCTCACCGACCCCGAGCGTCTCGACGTCAGCGGCAACGCAGCGCTGAGTGGAGTCCCGGTCACCGTCGAGGCCCTGGTACCGGCAGCCGTCTGATACCTACGCGGCGGCGACGAGCGCGACCAGGACCGCGAGCTCGACGAGCTCGGAGGCCGCGCCCATCACGTCACCGGTGACACCACCGAGGCGGCGCTTCGCAGTCCACCCCACGATCGTGGTGACCACAACGGTCGTCACCACGATCGCCGGGAACTCGATCCCGAGTGGGTCGACGCAGAAGAACGCGATCAGCATCCCGGCGATCCCGGCTGCGAGCGCGCGCACTTGGCTCGGGTGTGCCGACAACGCTTCCCCGGCACCAGGCCTTGACTGAGCGTAGGGATAGGCCGCCGCCAATGCAGGCCCAGCAGTTCTGGACAGCGCTCCGGCCGCGACGGAGAACAGCAGCGCGTCCTTCGAACCGGCCACGGCGGAGAGGACGCTAACCCGGATGAGCAGGTCCAGCAACAGCGCGGTGCCGCCGTAAGTGCCGTTGGTGTGGTCGCGCATCACTCGGAGCCGGTCCTCGGGCGTGCGGGCGCCGAACCCGTCCGCGCAGTCGGCCAGGCCGTCCAGGTGCAAGGCGCCCGTGATTGCAGCTCCGACGGCGACCGCCAGCACCGCGGCCAGGATCGGGGGCAGGTGGTCGCCGAGGAACCAGGCCGCTCCCCCGGTCAAGGCCCCGATAGCGCCGCCGACGACGGGGAACAGCACCGAGCCCCGCGCGACGTCTCGGCCGTCCAGGCCGACCAGGCGGCCGAACGGGAGCACTGTCAGGAAGCTGAACGCCGCCACCACGGCTCGCAGGCCGAGGATGCCATTCTCGATCATCGGGGCGTCACAGACCCAGGAGTTCGCGGGTCCGCACGACGTCGCCCTTCATCGTCTCGACGAGCGCGTCGATCCCCTCGAAGGCGACCATCCCGCGGATCCGGGCGACAAACGAGATCTCCACCGGCGCACCGTAGAGGTCGAGGTCCGTGCGATCCAGGACGTAGGCCTCGACCCGACGGGCGCGGGCACCCCGGAAGGTCGGGTTGGTGCCGACCGAGATCGCGGCGGGCCACAGTTCCGCTCCGGCTTCCAGCAGGTGCAGCCAACCGGCGTACACGCCGTCGGCGGGAGCCGCGATGCACTGGGTCGGCACGTTCGCCGTGGGGAACCCGAGGTCGCGACCGCGCTGCTCCCCCCGTACTACGGTGCCGGTCACCGAGTACGGGCGACCGAGTGCCTCCGCGGCGCCCTCGACGTCACCGGCGAGCAGACAGGTGCGCACGTAGGTCGAGGACCAAACCTGCGGACCCCCGTCCAGGGCGATGCCCTCGACGGTGAAATCGGCCGCGCCACCGGCAGCGGTGAGCATGGCCACGTCGCCGGCCGCCCGGTTGCCGAAGCGGAAGTTAGCCCCGACAACGACCGTGCGGGCGTGGAGCGAGTCGACGACTACCCGGGTGACGAACTCCTCGGGAGTCCAAGCCGCGATCTCGCGGGAGAAGGGGATCACCAGGACGTCGTCGGCGCCGGATTCGGCGAGCAGGACGCACCGGGCCTCGATCGTGGTGAGGGTCGACGGGGCGTGGTCAGGTCGCAGCACCGCCATCGGGTGCGGGTCGAACGTCACGGCCACCAGCCGCACCCCGGCCGCCTCCGCGATCTCCCGGGCACGACCGATCACGTGCTGGTGCCCGAGGTGGACGCCGTCGAAGTTGCCGATCACGACGACGGTGCGGCCGAGATCGGCCGGCACCTCGTCCAGGGAACGCCACACACGCATGGGTCGAGGTTACTGTTCGTGAGTCGCGACGACGGCGTCGAGGTTGATCGGACCGTAGATGTGCGGGAACTCCTCGTCTGTCCCGGGGACCGCCTCGACCACGACCGGCGAGGTCAGCAGCGCCGGGTCGATCTCCAGGAGCACCAGGTCCTCGGGCACCTCGGCGTAGAACCGGGTCCGCACCGCACGCCACTGGTCCTCCCGGGACGCGTGGATGAAGCCCTCTTGCTCGAGGGTCCGGCCCAGGGTGGAGATCCGGTAGGCGCCCGCCTCCTGCGCGGCCACCCAGTCGGCGACCAGGGCGAGGTGGAAGATGCGCTCGTCGGTGCTCACACGAACACTGCGATCGGGCGGGCGAGCTCTCCGCCCCGTTCGTAGAGCGCCAGGAACTCCCCCGACGGCGCGAACACCGCCGTGGGGACCCCCTCGGGCAGGTCGATCGGGAGCTTCTTGCCGACGCGGACCATTGCCGCCTGGACATCGTCCAGCTCGTACGACGGGAAGCTCGCCCGGGCGGCCTCGGAGATGTCTAGGACGCCCAACTCATCGGCGAGGTCGTCCAGGGTGCGCGCGGCGTCGATCCCGAACGGCCCCACCGCCGTACGGCGCAGCGCGGTCAGGTGACCCCCGACGCCGAGCCCGGAGCCCAGGTCCCGGGCGATCGCACGGATGTAGGTGCCGCTGGAGCAGCGGACGCTGATGTCGACCGAGATCCCGTCCGGGTCGCGCTCGATCCGGGTGATGTCGATCGCCGCGACGTGCACCCGACGCGCGGCCAGCTCGACCTGCTCACCGGCGCGGACCCGCTCGTAGGCCCGCTTGCCGTCGACCTTGATCGCCGAGACGGCTGACGGGACCTGCTCGATGTCGCCGACCTGCGCGGCCAGGCCGTCCCGGATCGCGTCCTCGGAGACCTCCTCGGTCGGGGCGGTCGCGATGACCTCGCCCTCCGCGTCGTCGGTCGAGGTGGTCGCGCCGAGGCGGATGGTGGCGTCGTACGCCTTGTCGGTGAGCAGCAGGTGCCCGAGCAACCGGGTCGCCTGGTTGATCCCGATGACCAGGACCCCGGTCGCCATCGGGTCCAGGGTGCCGGCGTGGCCGACCTTGCGGGTCCCGGCGAGCCGGCGGACCCGGGCGACGACGTCGTGCGAGGTGAGCCCGGCCGGCTTGTCGACGACGAGCAAGCCCTTCACTCGTCCTCGTCGTCCTCGTCGCCGTGCTCGACGCGGGGCTTCTTGTAGGGGTCAGGCTCGCCGGCGTACGTCGCACCGGTTCGCACAGCTGCGACAGCCTCGTCCTGGGCGCGAGCGACGTCGAGCAGGTCGTCGATCGCCCGGGCCGTCTCGGGAAGCGCGTCGTGGATGAACTCGATCGACGGCGAGTGCCTCATCCCGAGCTGCTTGGCGACCTCGGAACGGATCAGCCCCTTGGCCGACTCCAGCGCAGCGGCCGTACCGGCCAGGTCCTCGGTGTTCTGTTCTCCATCGATGGCCAGCACCGTGTAGAAGACCGAGGCCTGTTGGGTGTCACCGGTAACCCGGACATCGGTGACCGTCACGAAGCCGAGTCGCGGGTCCTTGATCCGTCGCTCGAGCATCTCGGCGACGATGACCTTGATCCGGTCGGCGACCTTGCGAACGCGTGGGCTGGCCATGGGTGGTTCCTCTCATCCCAGGTTTCACTGGTTAACCAGTGAAACCTGCTCGAACACGCAATGTTTCGCTGGTTCGGCGAGGGTTTCACTGGTTAACCAGTGAAACCCTTCGCGCCGAAGTCAGCCGCGCGGGATCTCCTTCATCTCGTAGGCCTCGATGACATCGCCTTCCTTGATGTCGTTGAAGCCCTTCACGACGAGACCGCACTCGAAGCCCTCGCGGACCTCGGAGGCGTCGTCCTTCTCGCGCTTGAGCGAGCCCAGGTCGGCGGTCTCGACGATGACTGCACCGTCGCGGATGACCCGGACCTTGGCGTTGCGTCGCAGCAGACCACTGGTGACCATACAACCGGCGATGTTGCCGATCTTCGAGGAACGGAAGATCGCACGGATCTCCGCCTGACCCAGGACGACCTCTTCGTACTCCGGCTTGAGCATGCCCTTGAGGGCTGCCTCGATCTCCTCGATGGCCTGGTAGATGACCGAGTAGTACCGGATCTCCACGCCTTCCTTCTCGGCCATCTGGCTCGCCTTGCCCTGCGGGCGGACGTTGAAGCCGATGATGATCGCGTCGGACGCGGCTGCGAGGTCGACGTTGGTCTCGGTAATCGCACCGACACCACGGTCGATGACCCGCAGGCTGACCTCGTCGCCGACGTCGATGCCGGCAAGAGCGTCCTCGAGAGCCTCGACGGAACCGGACACGTCACCCTTGAGGATGAGGTTGAGCTCCTGGCTCTCGCCCTTCTCCATGGACGCCATGAAGTCTTCGAGGCTGCGACGCACGCGACGCTTGGCCTGCATGGCGGCACGCTCGCGCGCCTCCCGCTTCTCGGCGATCTGACGGGCCATCCGGTCGTCTTCGACCACGATGAAGTTCTGGCCCGCGCCGGGAACCCCGGAGAGACCCAGCACCATCGCCGGCCGCGACGGGTCGGCGAACTCGATGCTCTCGCCGTGCTCGTCGAGCATCGCCCGGACCCGGCCGTACGCCGGACCGGCGACGATCGAGTCGCCGACGCGGAGCGTTCCGCGCTGGACCAGGACCGTCGCAACCGGACCACGACCGCGGTCGAGGTGGGCTTCGACGACCAGGCCCTGAGCGTCCTGGTTCGGGTTGGCCCGCAGGTCCAGGGAGGCGTCCGCGGTGACCACGATCGCTTCGAGGAGCTTGTCGAGGTTGAGCCGGGACTTGGCCGAGACGTCGACGAAGATCGCGTCGCCGCCGTACTCCTCGGGCACCAGGCCGTACTCGGTCAGCTGTCCGCGGACCTTGGTCGGGTCGGCGTCTTCCTTGTCGATCTTGTTGACCGCGACCACGATCGGCACGCCGGCAGCCTTGGCGTGGTTGAGCGCCTCGACCGTCTGCGGCATCACGCCGTC
>JBKJIN010000046.1:0-31068 GCA_046598425.1 Marmoricola sp.
TCCTGCTGAGGCACCCCGGGCTTGCTGTCCTCTCCGCTCGTGCTGCCGCCCGTGATCTCGTCGCCGACTACGTCACCGACGAGATCACGGGCGGCAGCACGAGCGGAGAGGACAGCAAGCCCGGGGTGCCTCAGCAGGAGCAGCCCCAGGGCGTCGCCTCCAAGGTCGACGAGGCCTCGGTCGAGTCCTTCCCCGCAAGCGACGCACCCGCATCCAACAGTGGCAGTGGGGGCGGCAACGGCCAGGGGGCACCGGACGACTGGCACGACCACGCTGCCGCGGCGTCTTCTGCGGCCTCACAGGGTCGCCCGAGCAACCCCGTCAAGGTCACCCTCGCGGACGGCACCACGTTCGAGGTCGACCACGGCGCAGTGGCGATCGCTGCCATCACCTCGTGCACGAACACCTCGAACCCGTCGGTGATGATCGGGGCGGCGCTGCTGGCCAAGAAGGCGGTGGAGAAGGGTCTGACCCGCAAGCCGTGGGTCAAGACCACCCTCGCGCCCGGCTCGAAGGTCGTCAGCGACTACTACGAGAAGGCAGGCCTGACGCCGTACCTCGACAAGCTCGGCTTCAACCTGGTCGGCTACGGCTGCGTCACCTGCATCGGCAACTCGGGCCCGCTCATCCCCGAGGTCTCCGCCGCGATCAACGAGAACGACCTGGCAGTCGTCTCGGTGCTCTCGGGCAACCGGAACTTCGAGGGTCGGATCAGCCCCGACATCAAGATGAACTACCTGGCCTCGCCGCCGCTGGTGGTCGCCTACGCGCTCGCCGGCTCGATGAAGGTCGACCTGTTCAAGGACCCGCTGGGCCAGGACCAGGACGGCAACGACGTCTACATGCGCGACATCTGGCCGACCCCGGCCGAGATCGAGGAGACGATCGCGATGGCGATCAACTCCAAGATGTTCGACGACTCCTACGCCGATGTCTTCGCCGGCGACGACCGGTGGCGCTCGCTCCCGACGCCAGAGGGCAACACCTTCGCCTGGGACCCGACCTCGACGTACGTGCGGAAGGCGCCGTACTTCGACGGTATGCCCGACGAGCCGACCCCGGTCGCCGACATCGAAGGCGCCCGCGTGCTGCTGAAGCTCGGCGACTCGGTCACCACCGACCACATCAGCCCGGCTGGCGCGATCAAGAAGGACAGCCCTGCTGGTCGATACCTGACCGAGCACGGCATCGAGCACCGCGACTTCAACTCCTACGGCTCGCGCCGGGGCAACCACGAGGTGATGATCCGCGGCACGTTCGCGAACATCCGGCTGCGCAACCAGCTGGCGCCAGGCACCGAGGGTGGCGTCACCCGTGACTTCACCGCCGGTGGCGGGGTCACCTCGGTCTACGAGGCCTCCGAGAACTACATCGCCGCAGGTATCCCGCTGGTGGTGCTCTCCGGCAAGGAGTACGGCTCGGGCTCGTCGCGCGACTGGGCGGCCAAGGGCACCTCGTTGCTGGGCGTGAAGGCCGTCATCGCCGAGTCCTACGAGCGGATCCACCGCTCGAACCTGATCGGCATGGGCGTCATCCCGCTGCAGTACCCCGAGGGCCAGACCGCTGAGTCGCTGGGTCTGACCGGTGAGGAGACGTTCTCGATCACCGGGATCACCGAGCTGAACGAGGGTCGTACCCCGAAGACCGTCAAGGTCACCGCCGGGGACGTCTCCTTCGACGCGGTGGTCCGGATCGACACCCCGGGTGAGGCGAACTACTACCGCAACGGCGGCATCATGCAGTACGTGCTCCGGAGTCTACTCAAGGGCTAACCGGCACCGGACGAGTGCTGAGGTGGTCGCGTGAGCGGTCACCTCAGCACTCGTCTAGTTTTCACTCATGATCGTCGCCATCAGCATCAGTCCGTCCGGAGCAGCCGACGACGACGGCAGCGTCAGTGCTGCGGTCGCCGAGGCAGTCCGGGTCATCCGCGATTCCGGCCTACCGAACGAGACCAACTCGATGTTCACCAACATCGAAGGGGAGTGGGACGAGGTGATGGCGGTGGTGAAGGCCGCGGTCTTCAAGGTCGCCGAGACTTCGCCCCGGGTAGGCCTGGTCCTCAAGGCGGATCTCCGGCACGGCTACGAGACTGGCCAGCTCGCCGCGAAGGTGGAGCGGGTCGAGGCCGCGCTCGCGGGGAACGCCCCTCAAAACCAGAGCTGAGCCGCTCCCCAGGGCGGCTCAGCTCTTTCGTCCATCGGGTTCCGACGGACCCCGGTCTCCCTCCCAGAAGCCGGGTAGTTCAGGTGGTTCAGGCGCTCTCGGGGAACAGCTCGATGAGCCAGGAGTCGACGTTGGCCGACTCGGCGCCCTGCGGGACGGTCTCTAGCGAGGCGTAGACGAAGTCCTGGACGGCGCGGGTCGGGAACTGGAGCAGGGACTCGCCGGAGGGGGAGTCGAGCTCGACGATCACGACGGCCTCGCCGCACGCGCTCAGGCACGGCCACACGTGGACGTCGCCGTCGCCGGTCGGCTCGTACTGGCCCTCGATGAGCAGGTCGCGGGCGAAGGTCCACTCAACCGGGCCGGCGAGGGTGCTCAGCGTCATGGTGACCGCCCAGGGGTCTGCCGGGTTGTAGTTGAACTCGGCCGAGAGGTGGTGGTCCTCGTCGGCGTCAACGGTCGCGATCTGCACTGCCGTGGTGCTGACGGTGGTGGTGAGGTTGCGGTCCATTGTCTTCGTCCCTGTCCCTGAGTGCTCCGTGTTGGATCCTTCGGCAGAGGAACGGTGAACATTTGATTTCATGACTCGAAACAGGTGGACTGGTCCACTTCCAGGGGGCCACTGGTCCAGTTTCGAAGTCCGTTTCATTGCGGATTGATCCGGAATGCCCGAGGGGGCCCAGCCGTTCGGCGAGGTCCCGTTGGATGTTCGGATCTGGAGTCGGGCGCTGGCGTGGATCATCCCCGTCGAGCCCAGGATTGGTTCGGACTCGATGATCCCAACCTCGCTCGGAGCGACGCCCTCGGTGAAGACCTTCGCGGCCTGCCGGGCGCGCAGGTCGAGTGCTCGCCGCACTCCGCTAGCGCGTCGCCTTCCACGGTTCGAACACCTGTGCGAAGATGAGCCTATGTTCCAGCCACGGCTCGAGCCGGTCCCGGTCCCGCGTTCCGTCCCCGCAGACTCGACGGTGGCGCCTCCGGGCTGGCCCGCCCAGGTCCGCCCGCCCGGCACGCCCGACTGGGAGCGCACCGCCACCAATTGGCTCCTGGACATCTGTCCTCCGGAGTACCGCGAGTACGCCGGCCTGCGCCGGCACCCCGCCATCCTCGCCAGGTTCGCGGTCCTGCACGTGGAGGCCGGCCAGGCCGCGGTCCAGCGCGGGCTGAGCGAGGTCCGCGGACTGTTGCGCGACATCGCCTCGCACGCCGAGATGGCCGCCGCGGTCGACGTCTGGCAGTTCGAGGGCGCCCGGCTGATCAGCATCCGCCGCGCGGTGGGACTGGTCGAGGACGCGCTGCGCGGCCAGCGGTACGCCGCCCAAATGTCAGCCCAAATGTCAGCCCAGGGGTCGGCCGGGGCCTGATCTGACAGAGTGCGGCCATGACGACCTCTGCTGCTGCGCGTCTCGCCGTGCTGCTCCTGGTGGACCGCCGCGGTTGGGTGCTGCTCCAGGAGCGCGACGAGTTCGCGCCGCGGGCGGCGAACCAGTGGGGGATGGTCGGCGGCCACGTCGAGGAGGGCGAGGAGTTTGAGCCCGCGGCGTACCGGGAACTCCGTGAGGAGACTGGCCTCGACCTCCGGCCTGGCGCGCTCCAACTGTGGCGCAGTGCCGAGTTCACCTATCCCGACGGTCACCGCGGCGAGTACCAGGTCTACTCCGCTGCCGTGGACCTGAGCGACGCCGACATCGTGGTCGGCGAGGGGCGCCGGATCGTGTTCGTCGAACCGGGCGCTGTCCCTGACCTGGACCTTGCCGGTTCCGCACGGCACTTCCTGCCCGAGTTCCTCGCCTCCGACCTCTACGCGTCGCTGAGGAGCCAGGCATGAGCGTTCCGCACCCGGTCCGGGTCCTGGCCGTCCCTTCCTACGGCGCCGAGGACGTGGTGGTCGCCGACAACGGGATCGTCTTCACCGGCACCGAGGACGGCGGCGTCTTCGCGGTCCGTCCCGACGGGAGCGGCGCCGACCTGGTCGGCAGCACCGGCGGCCGCCCGCTCGGAATCGAGTTGCTCGGTGACGACCGGTTGCTGATCGCCGACGCCCACCACGGCTTGCTCGCGATGACGATCGCCACCGGTGCGCTGGAGACCCTGGTGGACGCGGTCGAGAACCAGCCACTGGTCTTCTGCAACAACGCGGCGGTCGCGCGCAACGGTGACATCTGGTTCTCCGACTCCTCGACGGTCTTCGGCATCGAGAAGTGGAAGCACGAGATCCTTCAGGAAACCAGGACCGGTCGGCTGCTCTGTCTGCGCAGCAACGGCGTGGTCGAGACCCACCTCGACGACCTCTCGTTCGCCAACGGGGTCGCGCTCGCGGCCGACGAGTCGTACGTCGCCGTCGCGGAGACAGCAGCCCGGACCGTCGTACGGCTGTGGCTGGCCGGTGAGCGTGCCGGGGAGCGCGACCTGCTCTGCTCGGACCTGCCGGGGTATCCCGACAACATCGCCCGCGGGTCAGACGGGCTGATCTGGGTGAGCATCGCATCGCCGACCGACCCCCTCGTCGGCCGGCTGCACCGTGCACCCCGGGTCTTGCGGAAGGTCGCCAGTGCCGTCCCCGAGGCGCTCCAGCCGAAACCCAAGCAGACGGTGCGGGCGATGGCGTTCGACGACACCGGTCGCTGCGTCCACGACGTGGTCGGCGAGGTGGACGGGTTCCACATGGTCACCGGCGTCCGCGAGCACAACGGTGAGCTCTGGCTGGGCAGCCTCCACGAGCCCGCAGTTGCCGTGATCTCATTGGGGTCGGACTAGACTCCGTCAGATCACACGCACGTCGAGACAGTGGGGGATCAGGACCGTATGGGTCATCTGGAGTCGATCACCGGGCCGCAGGACTTGCGGCGGCTCGACGACCGCCAGCTCACCGAACTAGCGGCCGAGATCCGCGACGAGCTGGTCCGCACCTGTTCGCCCCGCGGCGGGCACCTCGGCCCGAACCTGGGCGTCGTCGAGTTGACGATCGCGATCCACCGGGTCTTCGAGTCGCCGCGGGACAAGGTCGTCTTCGACACCGGACACCAGGCGTACGTGCACAAGATGCTCACCGGCCGTGCCGGCCAGTTCGACACCCTACGCACCGAGGGCGGCCTCTCGGGCTACCCCAACCCCGCCGAGTCTGAGCACGACCTGGTCGAGAACTCGCACGCCTCGACCGCGCTCTCGTACGCCGACGGCCTTGCCAAGGCGTACGCGATCCGGGGTGAGGACCGGCACGTCGTCGCCGTTGTCGGTGACGGCGCGCTCACCGGCGGCATGTCTTGGGAGGCCCTGAACAACATCGCCGTCGGGCGCGACCGCAGGCTGGTGATGGTCGTCAACGACAACGGCCGCTCCTACCAGCCCACCGTCGGCGGCCTGGCCAGCCACCTGACCTCGCTGCGCACGAACCCCCGGTACGAGCAGGTGCTCGACCAGGTCAAGCGGAAGCTCAACGGCGTCCGCGGCGTCGGCCCTGCCGTGTACGACGCCCTGCACGCCATGAAGAAGGGCATGAAGGACGCGCTCGCGCCCCAGGGACTCTTCGAGGACCTCGGTCTGAAGTACGTCGGACCGATCGACGGCCACGACCGGGTTGCGGTCGAGCACGCGCTGGCCCAGGCCAAGCGGTTCGGCGGTCCGGTGATCGTGCACGTGATCACCCAGAAGGGTTTCGGCTACCACCCGGCCGAGCGCAACGAGAACGACCAGATGCACCAAGTCGGGCCGATGGACCCGGAGACCGGCGAGCCGCGGCCCAAGGGCCGCATCTGGACCGACGTCTTCACCGACGAGATCGTCGCCATCGGCGAGGAGCGCCAGGACGTCGTCGCGATCACCGCCGCGATGCTCTACCCGGTCGGCTTGGACCGCTTCGCGGCCCGGTTCCCGGAACGCACCTTCGACGTCGGCATCGCCGAGCAGCACGCGGTAACTAGTGCCGCAGGTCTGGCAATGGGCGGGCTGCACCCGGTCGTCGCCATCTACGCCACCTTCATGAACCGTGCCTTCGACCAGGTGCTGATGGACGTCGCGCTGCACAAGTGCGGCGTCACCTTCGTCACCGATCGTGCCGGCGTCACCGGCGACGACGGCCCGAGCCACAACGGCATGTGGGACATGTCGATCTTCCAGGTGGTCCCGGGTCTCCGACTCGCCGCACCGCGCGACGGCGCCCGGGTCCGTGAGCTCCTGCGCGAGGCGGTCGCCATCGACAACGCGCCGACCATCGTCCGGCTACCGAAGGGCGCGCCGCCCGAGCAGGACATCCCGACCCTCTCGAAGGTCGGCGACGCCGACGTCCTGGTCCGCCGTGGCGACAAGGACGTGTTGATCGTCGCAGCCGGCGCCATGGCTCAGACTGCGGTGGACGTGGCTGCGCGTCTGGTCGACCAGGGGATCGGCGTCACCGTCGTCGACCCGCGCTGGGTCAAGCCGATCGAGCCGGCCCTGGTGCCGTTGGCCGCCGAGCACCGGCTCGTGGTCAGCGTCGAGGACAACGGCCGGGTGGGCGGGTTCGGCTCGAACCTCCTCCAGCTCCTCAACGACCATGGTGTCTCCAAGCCGTTCCGGTTGCACGGCATCCCGCAGGAGTTCCTCGGCCACGCCAAGCGCGAGGCCATCCTGGAGCGGATCGGGCTGACCGCCCAGGCGTTGGCACGCCAGATAGTCGAGGACGTGACCGCGCTCGATGCCGGCAATGCGCTGGTAGACGCCCCCTAGGACCATGGCGGTCGCACCCCGGCCTGCTCCGTCCCGGCGGACCAGCGCCTCGAAGCCTCGTCGACGGCGTACCTGGGTCGCCGTCCTGTGCGTGCTGGCGCTCAGCGTCGCTGCTGCGGGGTGCTCGGAGGAGCCAGACCCGGGCCTGCTCGGTTCGAGTTCGGCGACCGGGACGGTCTCGGCTATCGAGGCGCAGGGCCTGCTCGACACCCGGGCAGCCGCCATCCGCGCGGGGGACCTGGAGTCGTTCCTCGGGACCCTGGACCCGACCGACGCCGACCTGCTGACCCGGCAGCGCCGGTACTTCGCCAACCTGCAGCGGTTGCCGCTTGAGACCTTGAGCTACGTCGTCCTGAAGTCGGAGTGGCCAGCCGGGCTTCGGGCGAAGTCCTGGAGCGCGTTCGTCTCCGTCCCGCAGGTCCGGGTCTCCACGCAGTTGGCCGGCTACGACCAGGTGCCGGTGAGCCGGATCACCGGGTTCGCCTTCACCAGGATCGACGGTGTACCCGTGATCGTCTCCGAGCTGACCGGCGCCGGGAAGCAGTTCCCCGGCTCGAGCCCGGCGCCGTGGGACCTGGTCCGGGTGCACGTCCGCAGCGACGGTGACACCCTGCAGCTGTACGACGACGCAACCTGGGTCAAGGCCGAGGAGATCAGCGGCACCGTCCTGCGCGGGATCGCAGGAGTCCGCGACGCGCTGCCGTTCTCCTGGGACGGCCGTGCGGTGGTCTACGTCTTCGCCGACAAGCTCGTACTCGACAGCTTCGAGGGCGTCCCCGGCGGCAACATCAACCACCTCGGCGCGATGACCTTCCCGATGTACGCGATCCTCGGCCAGCCCGAGGTGGCCGGGACCCGGTTCACGCTGCTGCCCAGCTCGGTCCGGGCCGGCCAACCGTTCCTGGACAGGATCACCCGGCACGAGCTGACGCACGTCGCGATCGGCGAGCGCGATGACGGAGCGCCGATCTGGTTCGCCGAGGGGCTCGCCGAGTACGTCGGAGCGCGCTCGATCCCCGAGGACCAGCGGCGGTTAGCGACGGTCGCAGTGAGCAGGGCCCGCAAAGGCGTCGACGGGATGCCGACCTCGGCGGCGTTCAACGGACGCGACCAGGCGTGGAACTACGCGTTGAGCTGGATGGCGTGCGACTTCATCGCCGCCACCCAGGGGGAGCCCCGGCTCTGGGAGCTGATGGAGGCGCTCGCCAGCAGCGACGAGTCCTCGGAGGACGCCGAGGACGCGGTCCTGCAGCGGGTCCTCGGTTACGACGGCAAGACGCTCGCCACCGAGGCGGCGCGCCGGATCCTGCGCATCTACGGTTAACCGGTCCGCGACGCGGATCACCCGGGCCGGCGGGCATATCGACGGTCCTCCGCGCGTTGCGACCTCTAGGCTGGCAAGCAGCACCACCGACAGAGGAGCGAGCGTGACCCAAGCACGATTCGTGCACATCGTCGACGACGTCCCCGAGCTCGAGGGACTCAGCGACGGACCCGTCATGCTGACCGCGCTCGACGGCTTCCTGGACGCCGGGAGCGCGTCCGCCCTCGCAGCCGGGCACCTGCTCGCGGAGACGACCGGTCGGGTGGTGGCGAGCTTCGAGGTCGACGAGTTCTTCGACTACCGAGCGCGTCGGCCCCCGATGACGTTCCACGAGGACCACTACACCGATTACGACGCGCCGCGGCTCGTCGTACGGCTGCTCGCCGACGCCGCCGGCACGCCGTTCCTGCTGCTGACCGGGCCCGAACCCGACGTCCGCTGGGAGGGCTTCGCGGAAGCCGTGCGCAAGGTCGTCGAGCATTTCGAGGTCCGGCTGACGGTCTCACTCGGGTCGGTGCCGATGGCGGTCCCGCACACCCGGCCGATCCAGCTGACCAACCACGCGACGGCCAAGCGCCTGCTGATCTCGGACAACGTCTGGGCTGGGGAGATTCGGATCCCGTCCAGCGCGCAGTCGCTGCTGGAGATCCGGCTCGGCGAGTGGGGCCACGACGCGACCGGTTTCGTCGCGCACATCCCGCACTACCTCGCGCAGTTCCCCTACCCGGAGGCGGCAGCCTCGATGCTGGTCTCGGTCGCGTCGGTCACCGGGTTGGTCTGGGACACCACGCCGCTGGAGCAGGCAGCTGCCGAGCGCCGTGCCGAGATCGCGAGCCACGTCGCGGACTCCGACGAGGTGCGCGCCGTGGTCGAGGGCCTCGAGCAGCAGTACGACGCCTTCCACTCCGGCGGCCGGAACCTGCTCGACGGGGACGACGCCCTCGGCGACGCGCTCCGGGAGACTGGCGAGCTGCCGACCGGCGACGAGCTCGGCGCCCAGTTCGAGCAGTTCCTCGCCGGCCTCGACGCGAGCGAGGAGGACTGATGCCCGCTACCGTCGCAGAGTTCCTCGACCTGCTCGACCTCGAGGTGATCGAGGACAACCTCTTCCGCGGCCGGCAGCCGAAGACCGCGATGCAGCGGGTCTTCGGGGGGCAGGTCGCCGCGCACGCGCTGGTGGCGGCCACGCGCACCGCCGGCGCCGAGTACGCCGTGCATTCGCTGCACTCCTACTTTCTGCGCCCAGGCGACACCGCGGTCCCGATCGTCTACGACGTGGAGAACCTCCGTGACGGCCGCTCCTTCGCGACCCGCCGGGTGATCGCCCGCCAGCACGGTCGGCCGATCTTCGCGATGACGCTGAACTTCCAGATCCCCGAGGACGGGCTCGAGCACCAGGACACGATGCCCGAGGTGCCGGCCCCCGAGGACTGCCCGGGGCTGGCCGAGATCTTTGAGCGCAGGTTCGGCGGGGCCGAGAACCTGTTCCAGCAGGAGTGGGGAGCGCTCGACGTCCGTTTCGCCGGCAACTCCCGGCCCGGCGGGGAGCTGCACGACCCGACGATGCCGTCGCAGTCCCGGCTCTGGATCCGCGTCGCCGGAGACCTGCCGGATGACCGGCTGTCCCACACCGCCGCGTTCACCTATGCCAGTGACATGACCCTGCTCGGGGCCACCCTGGTGCCGCACGAGGTGTCCATAGAGACGCCGGGGATGCAGGCGGCGTCCCTGGACCACACGATCTGGTTCCACCACCCGTTCAACGCCGACGAGTGGTGGCTCTACGACCAGCGCAGCCCGTCTGCTTCGGGCGGCCGCGGATTGGCGATCGCCCGGATCTTCACCGCCGACGGCCGCCTGGTCGCCAGCGTCGCCCAGGAGGGGCTGATCCGCTACCGCCCGGAGTGAGAGTCGTGTGCTTGAGCGCGCCGTATCCGACGCGCTCAGGCACACAACGGGTGTCAGCGGGTGCGACCCACCACGTGCGGCTTGCCGTTCTTCGGATTCGTCATCGAGAAGTCGAGACCCTTCACAGGGCCGTCGTCGACGATCCGGGAGCCGAACGCGACCTTGGTCGGCAGCAGCACCGGCTTGCGGAACTCCACCTCGATGGTGACCGCTTCGGGCAGTCGGGACTCCATCGCGGCGACGCAGCGGGCCTTGGTCCAGATGCCGTGGGCGATCTGGCTGGGGAACCCGAAGGCCTTGGCGGTCAGCGGGTAGAGGTGAATCGGGTTGAAGTCGCCCGAGACCGCGGCGAACCGGCGACCGAGGTCGGCGCCCAGCCTCCACTCGGTCCCGTTCCCCGCGATGACCTCGAACGGTGCGCCCTCCGGCTTGGCGTCCTTGTCGCCCTTGCCCGGGCGCAGGTACGTCGAGACCGACTCCCAGACCACCTCGTCACCGGTGGTGACAGTGGTGACGAAGTCGAACATGGTGCCCTTGGCATGCATCCGCTTGTTGGTCGCGGTGGCCGAGACGTCGAGACGCTCGGTCGGGGCGATCGCACGGTGCTGGGTGACCGAGTTGCGCAGGTGCACGCTGCCGATGGCGGCGTACGGGAACGAACTGTCGGTCATGATCCCCATGTGCAGCCGGAAGGCCAGCATGTGCGGGTAGGTGACCGGCAGGTGCTGACCCGGCCCGAAGCCGCAGACCTCGCGATAGGCGGCCAAGTGTTCGAGGTCGATCGCGACGTCCTTGCGGGTCAGACGCAGGTCCGGGAGGTCGCCGCCCTTCTTGGCGATGCCTGGGAGCAGGTTCACGCCCGGGACGACGGGGAGCGCAGCCTTGAGCATGCTGGGCAGCGTCGAGGGCGCACCCTCGATCAGTCGCTCCACGGTCATGCTCCCAGCATCATCTGGCCGCAGACGCGGACGACGTTGCCGTTGACCGCCGACGAGCCGGGGCTGGCGTACCAGGCGATCGACTCGGCGACGTCGACTGGCAGCCCGCCCTGGGCCATCGCGTTGAGCCGCTGGCCGACCTCGCGGGTCGCGAACGGGACGGCGGCGGTCATCGCGGTGATGATGAAGCCCGGTGCGACGGCGTTGATGGTGATGTCGTTCTTCAGGGTCGGGGCGATCGCGTCGACAAAGCCGATCACACCGGCCTTGGAGACCGCGTAGTTGGTCTGGCCGACGTTGCCCGCTATGCCGGCGATCGAGGAGACGCCGACGATCCGGCCGTTCTTGTTGATCAGGCCCTGTTCAAGCAGCTCGGCGGTGATCCGCTCGGGCGCCGACAGGTTGACCGCGATCACCGAGTTCCAGCGATCCTCACCCATGTTGGCGAGCTTCTTGTCGCGGGTAATGCCGGCGTTGTGCACGACGATGTCGACCCCGTTGAACTTCTCCTTGACGTGGTGCGCGATCCGCTGCGCCGCGTCCTTGCCGGTGATGTCGAGGGTCAGGCTGTCGCCGTCGAGCTCCTTCATCAGGACCTGCAGCTCGCTGGCCGCCTGCGGCACGTCGATGCCGAGGATCGTCGCGCCGTCGCGGTGCAGCACCCGGGCGATCTGCTCGCCGATGCCGCGGGAGGCTCCGGTGACGATGGCGACCTTGCCGGCGAGCGGCTTCGCCTGGTCGGCGACCTTGCCGGCCTTCTTCGTGCCGGTCAGACCGAGGCGGGCGACCTGGCCGGAGACGTAGGCAGACTTGGGGGAGAGGAAGAAGGCGAGGGTGGACTCGATGGTCGTCTCGGCGCCGGGGGCGACGTACACCAGGTTGACGGTGCTGCCGTTGCCGATCTCCTTGCCGAGCGAGCGGGTGAAGCCCTCGAGCGAGCGCTGGGCGATCCGCTCGTCGGTGGAGTCGGTCTGGGTCGGGTTGGTGCCGATCACCACGACCCGGGCACAGCCCTTCAGGCTGCGCAGCAGCGGGGTGAAGAACTCCTGGAGCGCGATCAGCGACTCCGGGGTGGTGCAGCCGGTGGCGTCGAAGACGAGACCCTTGTACTTCTCGCCCTCGGGGGCGGAGCGGCCCGCTTCGATGCGCACCGTGGCGATGCCGAGGTTGTCCAGGATGGTGGTGAGCACGCCGGTCAGACGACCGGCGCCCCCGACCACGACAGTTCCGTCGACCAACGGAGCGCCCTCGCGGTAGCGGTCGAGCTTCTCCGGTGCCGGCAGGCCCAGGTTCTTGACGAACATCTGGCCGATCGGGCTCGAGCTGAAGGACTGGTAACGGTCGCTCATCGGGGTTCCTTGCTTCAGAGGCGGGAATCGGGGGGCAGCTGAGGGTGTTGTGCCTACTGCGATCACAAATGTAACTTCAGGTGTAACTCAGTGTCCAAAAATCGTGACATGGCACTCACAACGTTTCCTTTCTCGATGTTACGCGCCAGTATTGTTCGCACCTTCACGTGGATCAGGAGAACCCCACATGCAGTCCAAGACTCGCCGCGTCGCCGTCCTCGGTGGCAACCGGATTCCCTTCGCCCGCTCGAACACCGTTTACGGCAGCGCTTCCAACCAGGAGATGCTCACCGCCGCGCTCGACGGTCTGGTCGCCCGCTACAACCTCGAGGGCGAGCGCCTCGGTGAGGTCGCGGCCGGTGCCGTCCTCAAGCACTCGCGTGACTTCAACCTGACCCGCGAGGCGGTGCTGAGCACCCGGCTCGCCCCGGAGACCCCGGCCACCGACCTCCAACAGGCGTGCGGCACCGGCCTCCAGGCGATCATCTACCTGGCCAACAAGATCGCCCTGGGCCAGATCGATTCCGGTATCGGCGGCGGCTCGGACACCACCTCCGACGCCCCGATCGCCATCGGCGAGAAGCTGCGCAAGAAGCTGATCAAGCTCAACAACGCCAAGACCAACGCCGACCGACTCAAGATCCTGGCCTCGGTCCGCCCCGGCGACATCAGCCTGGCCATCCCGTCCAACGGCGAGCCGCGCACCGGTCTGTCGATGGGTGACCACGCGGCCCTGACCGCGCTGGAGTGGCAGATCACCCGCGAGGCTCAGGACGAGCTTGCGGTCAACTCGCACCACAACCTCGCGGCGTCGTACGAAGCAGGCTGGCAGGACGACCTGGTCACGCCGTTCAACGGCCTGGAGCGCGACAACAACATGCGCGCCGACTCCAAGCTCGAGAAGCTGGCGACCCTCAAGCCGGTCTTCGGCAAGGGTGAGGCCGCGACGATGACCGCCGCGAACTCCACCCCGTTGACCGACGGCGCCTCGGTGGTGCTGCTCGGCTCGGAGGAGTGGGCCGAAGCCCATGGCCTCAAGGCTCTGGCGTACCTGACCGAGTACGAGACCGCGGCGGTCGACTTCGAGCACGGTGGCGAGGGTCTGCTGATGGCCCCGGCGTACGCCGTGCCGCGGATGCTCGAGCGTGCCGGTTTGAGCCTGCAGGACTTCGACTTCTACGAGATCCACGAGGCGTTCGCCTCGCAGGTGCTTTCCACGCTCGCCGCGTGGGAGTCGCCGGTCTTCTGCAAGGAGCGCCTGGGTCTCGACGCGCCGCTGGGCTCGATCGACCGCAGCAAGCTGAACGTTAAGGGCTCCTCGCTCGCGGCCGGTCACCCGTTCGCCGCGACCGGCGGTCGGATCATCGCCAACGCCGCCAAGATGCTCGCCGAGAAGGGCTCGGGCCGGGCGCTGATCTCGATCTGCGCGGCCGGCGGCCAGGGCGTCACTGCGATCCTCGAGCTCTGATCCACGCCGACCCGGCGTGAAAGTGCGAGTGGAACTCACACTTTCACGCCGGGTCAGTGCTTTTGACGCGCACTTTCACGCCGGGTCGGTCAGCGGCCGGTGGCCAGCGCGACCGCGGTTGAGGTCAGGAAGTCGCGGACCTGATCCCCGGAGATGTGCGAGATCTTCGGGATGCCGGGGGAGCCCTCCCTCACCAGGAGGCCGATCCGGGCGAGCTGGAGGGCGCCGAGGCCCGAGGCGTACATGTAGTTCGCCACCAGGTCCGGGTCGTCGATCTTGAAGTCACCGGACTCGGTGCCGTCCTCCAAGGTGGTCTTCAAGGTGCGCAGGCAGGCTGAGATCGCCCGGCCGAGGCGGAAGAGCGCGCCCTCGCTGACCTGCTCGAGGAGCTCGGGTCCGGGCCGGCGCATCAGCGTCTGTGCGCATTCGACGAAGGCCGGGTACTCCAGGCCGTAGTCGACAAACGCGCCGACCACCGCCCGCAACCGCTCGGTCGGGGGACCGGAGGCATCGGCGGCAGCCTTCTCCAGCCGTTCCTTGAGTTCGTCGAGGTAGCTCTCGACAGCCAGCGCGAAGAGTTCTTCCTTGCCGCTGAAGTGCCGGTAGATGATCGCGCGGTTGATCCCGACAGCCTTGGCGATGTCGTCGATCTGGGCGTCACGGACGCCGGACTCGTCGAAGAGCTGCCGCGTGGCAGCCAGGATCTGCTGCTCGCGGGCCTTGCGCCGCGCCGCGGCTGCGGACTGACGGCTGGGGGAACTCATGGACAAATGCTAGTGCAACTACGGTTTACACACCTGTCTCACCAGAAATTAAGCGTATCCACGCACGGTTTCGATGGTGTCGGCCTCGCCGGCGGTCTTGTCGTGCCGGTACCGCAGAACCCGCGCGAACCGAAGTGCCACCCTGCCCGGATATCTGGTCGACCGTTGCACGCCGTCGAACGCGACCTCGACGACCTGTTCGGGTCGGAGCGTCACGACCCAGCCGTCGTCGTCGGTCTTCAGCCCCGTGAAGCGTTCGGTCTGCCAGGCGAGCATCTCGTCGGTCATGCCCTTGAAGGTCTTGCCCAGCATCACAAACCCTCCAGCGTCCGGATCGCGGGCGCCCAGGTGGATGTTCGAGAGCAGTCCACGGCGTCGCCCCGAGCCCCACTCGACGGCGAGCACCACCAGGTCCAGCGTGTGCCGGGGCTTCACCTTCACCCAGCCGGCACCGCGGCGACCCGCCTCGTACGGCGCCGCCGGGTCCTTGACGATGACACCTTCGTGACCAGCGCCGACGGCCTCGCGGAAGAACGCCTCCGCGGCGGCTGGATCGTCGGTGAGCAGTCGTTCGGTGCGGAGCCCGGCGGGGACCACCGTGTCGAGTCGGGCCCACCGCGCCGAGCCGGGTAGCTCGATCAGGGACTCGTCATCGTGCGCAAGCAGGTCGAAGAAGAAGGGGCGGGCAGCAGTCCCGCCGGACGAGGCGGTCTCGGACGCTGTCTCCTGGAAGGGTCGAGGTCGGCCGTCCTCGGCGACGAGCAGTGCTTCGCCGTCCAGGATGAGGCGGTCAGCAGGGAGGGCGCGCACGGCCTCGACCACACCGGGTAACCGCTCCGAGATCTCCTCGAGGCTCCGGGTGAAGACGAGGACCATGTCGCGGTCCTTGTGCGCCTGGATCCGAATGCCGTCGAGCTTGGTGTCGACGACCACTGTCGCGCCGATCCCGGCGACGGCGTCGGCGACGGCCGGCGCCGAGGAAGCGAGCATCGGCCGGAGTGGACGCCCGACAACCAGGTCGAAGACAGCGAGCGCCTCGATGCCCCCGGTCAGGGCGGCGTACGCGATCGGGCCGGTCGGAGCGCTGAACATCGCAGCTCGTCGTACGGCGGTCAGGGGCACCTCCGCCGCGACTGCGATGGCGTCGAGCATCACTGAGTCCAGGGCACCCTGGCGGACCGCTCCGGTAATCAGGGCCCTGAGGAGGTCCTGCTCCTCGAGGGTGAGGGCAGCGAAGAGGACGGCCACCTGCTGCTTGCGTGCAGTCGCCGATCCCGGCCCCGCGAGCGCGGCGATGCGCTCCAGGGAGGCATCGACCTCGACTAGCCCGATCGACGGCTCGGCAGCCGGCGGCGGCAATTCGGAGAGCCCGCGCCAACCCACCCCGGTACGCCGTTGCCGCAACGTCCCGGACAGGAACGTGGCCACCAGTTCGATCTCCTCGGGCGGGGCAGCCGAGAGTAACCCCGCCAACAACGCTCGCTTCTCCAGGCGCGACCGGGTGGCCGCGACAGCAGCCGAGGTCGTCGCCAGGTCAGCCAGGTGCATGGCTTACATCCTGCCGCGTCGCGCCGACAGAAAGAGGCAAAGGCGTGCGCGCTCCCGGGGCCGGGTACACAGTCAGAGGGAGTCGCTCGACGCGCACGAAAGGGGAGCAGAGGCATGCGGAGGATCATCGCCGGCCTGGTGGCCGCGACGTTGGTCGCGCTCGCGGTTCCGGGCGCTACCTCGCCGACCGCTACCTCGGCGACCACGACACCGACGCACCGGAGCTACCTCGACGGCGTCCCGGTGGATCTGCGCGACCACACCCGCCAGGTCCTCACCACCCGTCAGACCGGCAGCACCACCGCCAGGGTGACCTTCTGGGTGCTGCGCTCCGGCACCTGGAAGGCACTGGAGCGCACCACCGTCGCCCGGATCGGGTACGCCGGGCTGGTCGCGCCCGACCAGCGGGTGCAAGGTTCCGGGACCACGCCCACCGGCACCTACTACCTGCCGTTCACCTTCGGCCCTTACGCACGGCACGCAGACTGGACGGTGCCGTACCGCCAGTTCGACGGGGACGACTACTGGGTCCTCGACAACGCCTCGGAGTACTACAACCGGTGGCGGGACCGGGACGCCGGCGGCTTCCGGTGGGGGATCACCGATCGGCACAACGGCTCCGAGCGGCTGGCTGACTACACGAGCCAGTACCGGATGGCAGCGGTTATCGCCTTCAACTACTACGCGCCGGTCCGGCACCGGGGCGGCGCGATCTTCCTGCACGTCAACGGGCCGGGCGCGACGGCCGGATGTGTCTCGGTGCCCGTCTGGTTCATGCGCTCGGTGATGTCACGCCTGGATCCCGCCCAGAAACCGGTGATCGCGATCGGCCGTCGGTGAGCGCCCGAGCACTGGGGGAGGCATCGCCTAGGTTTGCCCTGTGACCGTCCCCCTCGAACGCGCCTGGAAGCCGTCCTGGCCGTGCCCGGTCGGGTTGGTCCTCGGCGTCCACCGACGCGGCGCCGGGGACCCGACGTACCGGGTGGGTCGGGATGGGGCGCACGCCCGGGCGATGCGTACTCCGGTGGGTCCCGCGACCCTGGAGGTACAGCCGCTCGACAGGGATGGCGTCGTGCACGCCCGCGCCTGGGGGCCCGGCGCCGAGTGGGCGCTGGAGGCGCTGCCGCGGATGCTCGGGGCTGACGACGACGTTCGAGGTTTCGAGCCGCATCACGACGTCATCGCGGCAGCCTGGAGGCGGTTCGGTCACTGGCGGCTCGGGGCGACCGGGTTGGTTATGGAGTCGTTGGTCCCAACGATCATCGAGCAGAAGGTCACCGGCCAGGAGGCCTTCGCGGCGTACCGTCGCCTAGTCCGCAGGTACGGCGAGTCGGCACCGGGTCCGCTCGACCTCTGGTTGCAGCCGACCCCCGAACAGCTCCGGGCGATCCCGTCCTGGGAGTGGTTGAAGCTGCCCGTTGGCGGTGGGCGGTCGAGAGCGTTGCTGGCGGCCGCTCGGGTCGCCGCGTCGCTCGAGCGTGCCGGGGGAGAGATGCCGGAGGTGTTCGACGCGCGGCTGCGCAGTCTGCCGGGGATCGGTGTCTGGACGAGCGCCGAGGTGCGCGCCACGGCCCTCGGCGACGCCGATGCCGTCAGCTTCGGCGATTACCACGTAGCGAAGAACACTGGCTGGGCGCTGATTGGGGCGCCCGTCGACGACGACGCCCTGGTCGACCTGCTGGCGCCCTACCGTCCGCACCGGCACCGGGTCCAGCGGCTGGTCGAGCTGGCCGACCTCGGACGACCTCGGCGAGGTCCGCGGATGTCGCCGCGGACCCACCTACCGTCTCCCCGCTGATTTCCTGGCTCGGCCGACCCCGATTTGGTCGGGTCGCGGGAGCGACCCGCAAAAAGTCCCGGCGATGCCTTCCCAAGGTGTAAACGTCTGTGACAGTCTCCGTTACACCAAATCGCACCCATGCCCGACCGGTCGAGAGGACGTCATGCCACACCTGGCTCCCGCCTCGCTCGCTGGGGGATCCCAGTGGTGGGAGCTCGGTGCCGCGGATGACGCGCAGATCGTCGCGTTGCTCGGCTCCGAACAGAGCCGGGAGGACGCCCTGGTCGCGGCACTGGCCTCGCTCGGGTCACCGGTGGCATGGTCCGGCGCGTCCGGCGCGTCCGGCGCGTCCGGCGCGTCCGGCGCGTCCGGCACGGTCCGTCTCGAGGTGGTGCTGCCGGACGAGGCGCTGCACGCGGTCACGATCCGCTTCGACGCACTCGGCGCGCGACTGGCTCCGACCGACGACCCCGAGGTCGCCGTCAGGGTGCCCCTGGTGCCCTTGGTGCGACTGCTCACCGGGCACGCGGACGCCGCGCTGCTCTACCTCTCCGGTGTCCTTCAGGTCGTCGGGCGCGAGGATCTCGTCCTGGCTCTCGGAGCGGCGCTCCGTACCGGCCCAGAGGCCCGACCGATGGTCGATCCGGCTGCGCTCGACCCGGTCGCGGTGTCCCGGGCCATTGCGAACGTCCGGACCGAGCACCTGGCCGCGGTGATGGTCGGCGGTTTCCGCGACCTGGTGCTGAGCGAGGTCTTCGGCCGGTTCCCCGAGTTCGTCATCGCCGAGAAAGCGGCACGGGTCCGGGTCGCGGTCGCCTTCGAGATCGCGGGGCGACCCGACGGGGGTGTGGACCGGTACGTCGTACGGCTGCATGACGGTAACTGCGAGGTCCTGGCCGATGCGGCGCCGGACGAGCCGGTCGACGCGACCCTCGACCTGGAGGGCCACGAGTTCCTGCGGCTGGTCCTCGGACACCTCAATCCTGTGCGCGGCGTCCTCTCTGGCCAGGTCCGGGTCCGCGGCCAGGTGGTCAAGGCTCTCGGCTTCAACGCCGTCATGCGGATTCCTGGGTCCTGAGGCCCTTGCCCAATGACATATTTACTGGCACAGTTCTGCTGCAATCGAGATGTGACCTGCGTAACTCCCGGTGACGAAAGCCGTTTTGCAGGCAGCAGCGAGCAACGACCGAACAGGGGGTGGCGGGGTTGAGTTCCTTGGCGGTCGCCGGCAGGTCCGGCCTTGACTCGATGAAGGACCGGTCCCGCAAGGGTGTTGTCACCAGCGGCAACCTGGTCGTACTTGGTGTCGAGTCGCTCCGTGCAATGGTCACGGACATCTTCTACCGCCGGTTTTCCTGGAGCGAGTTCATGCTCCAGGCCTGGTTCATGACCCGGGTCTCGCTGCTTCCGACGATCCTGGTCGCGATCCCGTTCGGCGTCATCACCTCGGTACAGATCGGCGCCGTCGCCAACCAGATCGGTGCTACCTCGTTCAGTGGTGCGGTCAATGGCATCGGCGTCCTGCGTCAGGGCGCTCCGCTGGTGACGTCCCTGATGATCGCCGGCGCGGTCGGGTCCGCGATCTGCGCCGACCTCGGCGCCCGGACCGTCCGCGAGGAGATCGACGCGCTCAAGGTGATGGGCATCTCCCCGATCCAACGACTCGTCGCTCCTCGAGCCCTGGCGGCAGTGGTCGTCGCACTGCTACTAACGGTCATAGTCGCGATGGTGGCAATGACCACTGCGTACGTGATGAACGTCGGCGGCGGATCGATCAGTTCAGGTGCCTATCTGGACTCCTTCATCTCGTTCAGCAACCCGATGGACTTCTTCCTCGCCGAGTTCAAGGCGATGCTCTTCGGCTTCATCGCGACCATCGTCGCCGCGCACAAGGGCTTGACCGCGAGCGGCGGCCCCAAGGGCGTCGCTGACGCCGTCAACGAGGCTGTGGTCTTGTCCGTCATCATCCTGGCCGGGGTCAACGTCGCGATCACGCAGGCCTACGTGATGGTCTTCCCGGCGAGCATCACATGACCCACGCCGAGACCCCCACCCCGCGCCCGACCGTGAGTGACGTCGTCGTCCGCGGTCTCGACAGTCTGATGACCGCCCTGGCTCAGGTCGGCGACTTCGCCACCTTCACTGGCCAGACCGTCGGCTCGGTCGGGATCACCGTGAAGCGCTACCACCGTGAGGTACTCCGCCAGCTCAAGGACATCGCCTGGGGCAGCGGGGCGCTCGTCGTCGGCGGCGGCACCATCGGTGTCATGATCCTGCTCGCAGTCTCCGCGGGCACCTCGCTGGGTATCGAGGGCTTCAACGGACTCGAAATCGTCGGCTTGGCGCCGCTGACCGGCTTCATCTCCGCCAGCGCCAACACCCGGGAGCTCGCGCCGATCATTGCGGCCCTGGCCCTCGCCTCGCAGGTCGGCTGCCGGTTTACCGCCCAGCTCGGATCGATGAAGATCGCCGAGGAGGTCGACGCCCTCGAGGTGATGGCGATCCCGCCGATCCGATTCCTGGTCACCACCCGCATGATCGCCACCGGAATCGCGATCCTCCCGCTCTATCTGATCGGCCTGATCGGCTCGTACGTCGCGTCGATGCTCTCCGTGGTCGTGCTCTTCGGTCAGTCGCCGGGACAGTACGACCACTACTTTTCGACCTTCATCCTCGGCCGCGACGTCTTCCTGTCGGTGGTGAAGATCCTTGTCTTCGCGACCGCGATCGCGCTGATCCACTGCTGGTACGGGATGCGGGCGAGCGGTGGTCCGCAGGCCGTGGGTGAGGCGACCGGACGTGCGATCCGCGCCAGCATCGTCTCGGTCGTCCTGCTCGACATGGTCATGACGCTGCTCTTTTGGGGCAGCGACGCCGGCTTCCGGGTCTCGGGGTGATCGGGGGATGAGTCAGCAGGTTCGCAAAGAGCTCACCCGTCGCGACTTCGCCCGGCGCGGGCTGATCGCACTGTTTGCGGTCGCGCTCTTCCTCACCTTCACCTTCATGCGCTCCACCGGAACCCTCGGTGGGCCGCTGAAGGTATCGGCGGATCTTCTCGACGCTGGTGGCTCGCTCTCCGACGGCGCTGACGTCAAGGTGCGCGGAGTCATCGTCGGCAAGGTCACCGGGATCGGTGTCGGCCCGAACGGTGGTGTCCGAGTCGACATGGCGATCGGGAAGGACGAGCTCGCGAAGGTGCCGTCGAACGTGGTCGCCAGGATTCTCCCAGCAACCGTCTTCGGCACCTCCTTCGTCGACCTGACCTCGAGCGGCAAGCCGGCCCCGACCAAGCTCCGCTCCGGCGCCGTGATCCCCGCCGATGCCACCCAGGGCACCCTGGAGCTCCAGCAGGCGCTCGACGACATCGACGCGCTGGTAAAGGCGGTCGGTCCGGCCGAGCTCGCCTCGGCGATCGGTTCAGTCGCACAGGCTCTCGACGGTCGCGGCCTCCAGCTCGGCGACACCATCGAGCAGGCGAACGCCTACCTCGCCAAGCTGAACCCGCGGATGCCTTTGGTCCGCGAGGACGTCCGTAAGCTCGCCGCCAACCTGGAGCTGGCCCAGCAGGTCGCGCCCGACCTGATCCAGGCCACCAACGACGCCCTGGTGGCCGCCCGCACGATCGTGAGCGAGAAGGCCGCGATCGCCACCCTGATCACCGGAGGAACTGCTCTGACCGTCCAGGCCGACACCTTCCTGCGCGCCCACAAGGCCGACCTGATCCGGTTCATCGACAACTCCGCACGGCTGCTCAACGTCGTCTACGCCAACCGGCACGCCGGTATCACCGAGGCGCTGCTGACCAACAAGCTGCTCGACGAGAAGTTGAAGACGGCGTACAAGCACAACTTCCTCGACTCGATTGCGCGCTTCGAGTTCGACATCCCGCCGTACTACACCCGGGCGGACTGCCCGCAGTTCGGTTCCGCCCGTGGTGACAACTGCAGCGGGGCGGGCCGGGTCGGCATCAGCAGGATGCTCTCCAGCGCCGCGGACGGCGGTGCGCGATGATCAAGGGGTTCCGCACCATAGTCGTCAAGTTCACCGCCTTCGCGGTGGTGGCCGGCCTGCTCGGCTTCCTGCTGGTGAACACCATGCTGCACGGGCTGAACGGAGACGCCCGTTCGTTCCGAGCCGAGTTCGCCGACGTCTCCGGGCTGCGCACCGGTGACGACGTCCGCGTCGCGGGCGTCCGGGTCGGCCGGGTCGAGTCCGTCGAGATTACCGACGACGGCGCCGAGGTCGGCTTCGACCTGGTCGAGAGCCAGCCGCTGCTGACCACAACCAAGCTGGTGATGCGCTACCAGAATCTGCTCGGCCAGCGGTACCTCGCGATGGTTCAGGGCGAGGAGCGTGGCCCGGCGCTGAAGCCGGGCTCCGTCGTACCGATGGGTCGCACCAGTCCCGGCTTCGACCTGACCGAGCTTCTCAACGGCTTCCGGCCGCTCTTCGAGGCGCTCCGCCCGGACGACGTGAACAAGCTGGCGGCGTCGGTCGTCAAGGTCCTCCAGGGCGAGAGCGGGACGGTCGAGTCGCTGCTCGGCGAGACCGCCAAGCTGACCAACTTCCTCGCTGACCGCGACGACGTCGTCGGGCAGGTGCTCGACAACCTGACCCCGGTCCTGGTGGAGATGGCCGGCCAGGGCGACGAGCTCCGCGGCACCGTGGTGGAGTTGAAGGCGCTGATGACCGGGCTCGCGAAGGACCGCAAGTCGTTGGGCGCTTCGATCGACGGGATGAGTCAGCTGATCGGCTCGACCTCGGCGCTGCTGGCAGATCTGCGCACCCCGACGAAGGCCGCGGTGCAACGCTTCCGCAGCGTCACCGCGCTGTTCCTGGCGAACGAGAAGCCGTTCGTCGCCGCCCTCGGCTCCTTCGGCGCCGCGCTCGCTGCGCTGGGCCGCGCGGGGTCGTACCAGAACGCCGTGAACCTGTACTTCTGCTCGATCGTCCTCCAGGTCGAGGGCCTCGGGCTCAACACGAACTTGACCGAGGACGGTCCCTGGTCGGAGGTGTGCTCGTGATTCCGCTCACCGCACGTGATCCGTTCAAGATCGGCCTGGTGGCGGTCCTCGTCGGTGGTCTGCTCGGCCTCTCCGTACTGGCGTTCACCCTGGTCTCGTTCGGGGCGTCGTCGTACACGGCGATGCTGGCGCAGACCGCTGGCCTGCGGGTCGGCGAGGACGTCAAGGTCCACGGCGTCCCGGTCGGTCAGGTCAAGGGCATCGAGCTCGCCGGCAAGCAGGTCAAGGTGACCTTCACGGTCGACTCCGACGTCCGCCTCGGCAACGAGACCTCGGCAGCGGTCAAAGTCGCGACCCTTCTCGGCACCCACTACTTGGACGTCTCACCCGCGGGGAGCGGCGACCTCGACACCATCCCGATGTCGCGCACGAGCGTCCCTTACAACCTGCAGGACGTGCTGGAGAAGGGGACCGGCGCCCTGGAGGAGCTCGACCCGATGCTGCTGGCCAAGGCGCTCACCGAGGCGAGCAAGACCCTCCGAGCCACCGGCGAGGGCCTCGGGCCGGCGTTGGTAGGCGTGGCCCGGCTCTCCGAAGCCGTGACCCAGCGCAGCGGCCAGACCGCTCAGCTGCTCACGGCGGCGCGCAGCGTCACCGACCAGCTCTCCGCGAGCAGCGGCGACATCGTCGACCTGATGACCCAGGCCAACCTGGTGATCGAGGAGATCACGTCCCGTCGGGAGGCGATCCACACGTTGTTGACCGAGACCACCGGCCTCGCACGCAACCTCGGCGGCATCATCTCCGACACCAAGGCCGACCTCGCCCCGGCGGTCCGTCAGCTCAACCGGGTGCTCGGCACGCTCCGGGCGCAGGACAAGGTGCTCAAGGGTTTGCTCGAGGACCTGGCCCCGGCGGTCCGGTACGTCGCCAACGCCACCGGCAACGGCCCGTGGGGCGACCTCTACGTGCCAGACGGGGCGTTCCCGCCCGACGACGTCCGCTGCCGGCAGGGAGGTGGGTGCTGATGAAGAAGCTGATCAGCGCGCTCCTGCTGCTCGCGTTCGTGGTGGGCACCGGTGGTTGCACGCCCTCGCTCGGCGGGAAGATGACGATCACCGCCCTGATGGCCGACTCCGCCGGTCTCTTCGTCGGTAACGAGGTCGGCATCCTCGGTGTGCCGGTGGGCAAGGTGACGGCGATCGAGCCGGACGGCGAGCAGGTCCGGGTGACCCTCAAGATCGATTCCGACCAGCCGGTCCCGGCCGACGCCGGCGCGGTCGTGGTGGCTCGATCGGTCGCGACTGATCGGTACATCGAGCTGACGCCGGTCTACGACAAGGGCGCGCGGATGCGCTCCGGGGCCGTGATCGAGCAGTCCCGCACCCGGACGCCGGTCGACTTCGACGAGGTGCTCGCTGCCCTGAACACCTTCGCCTCGGGTATCGCCGGCTCGAAGGAGACCAAGGACGCGATCAAGAACATCCTCGAGGCCGGGTCCGGTGCCGTCGCCGGTCGAGGGGACGACTTCAACCGTGCGGTCACCTCGCTCGGGGCGGCGGTCGACTCAATCTCCGGTCAGCGAGGGAACATCACCTCCACGGTGAAGTCGCTCGACGTGCTGGTCACCACGATCGCGAAGAACCAGGAGCTCGTCCGGGAGTTCATCACTCAAGTCAGTTCGGCGAGCAAGCTGCTGGCTGACGAACGCGAGAACTTCCAGGCCGCGCTGCGCTCCCTCGGGACCGCGGTCGAGCTGGTCGCCGAGTTCGCCCACGACAACCGGGACCAGCTGGTCACCGCGCTCGACCGCAGCACCGGCCTGATGAAGTCGCTGATGACGAAGAAGGCGCAGCTCTCCGAGACCATGGAGGTGATGCCACTGGCGCTGCAGAACCTGAAGGCGATCCTCCGCGACGGTGAGCTCCTCGTCCGGGTGGACCCGATGGTGCTGCTGCCGACCGCCAACCTCGTCGACCAGCTGTGCAGCGGAGCTCCGTCGCAGTTCTGCTCCGCGTTCGGTCCCTCGCTGCTCAACCTAAACAACCTCATCGACCTGCTGGGGGTGCGTTGATGTACACCGGGACCAGCAAGCGGCTGCTCGCCGTCGTCTCCGGCTTCCTCGCCCTCGGGGTGGTGACTGCGTGCGGGCCGACGATGGCCGACCTGCCGTTGCCCGGGAACGGGGTCAGCGGGGAAACGATCGAGCTCAAGGTCCGCTTCGACGAGGCGCTCAATCTCGCCCAGGGCGCCCAGGTAAAGGTCAACGGGGTCTACTCGGGCAAGGTCAGCTCGGTCACGACCGAGGATTTCAAGGCCCTGGCGACCCTCCAGGTCCGGACCTCCGCGCAGGTGCGGACCGATGCCTCGGCACGGTTGCGCTACACCACTCCGCTCGGCGAGCTCTTCGTCGACGTCGCGAACCCGGACCAGGGGCGGGTGCTCCGGGCCGGCGAGACGCTGGACCCGAAGCGCTCGACGACCGCACCGACCGTCGAGGACGCCCTGTCCTCGGCCTCGCTGCTGGTCAACGGTGGCGGGCTCAACCAGCTCCAGACGGTGACTGACCAGCTCAACGCTGCCCTCGGCGGCCGCGAGGACACCGTCCGAGAGCTGCTCAACCGTGCCAACGTCTTCTTGAGCGAGGCGAACGCGACCACGGCCGACATCGATCGGGCGCTGCGCGCGCTGGCGGCGGTGTCGACGATCGCGAACCAGAACCGCGGCACGGTCCGCGCCGCGCTCCGTGACCTGCGTCCGGCAGCCGCCGTACTCCGCGAGAACACTCCGGAGTTCACCGAGCTGCTCGCGAAAGTCGCTGCCTTCTCCGGCACCGCCAACGAGGTCGTCGGCAAGACCCGGACGGACCTCCTGCAGATGACCCGGGAGGTGTCGCCGGTGCTCCAGGAGTTCCTGGACTCGCGGGCCGTCCTGGGCCCGTCGTTGCGCGCCCTGGTCAGTGCGAGCAACATCCTCGATCAGGTCGTGCCGGGCGACTACGTCAACCTGAAGCTCCGGATCGAGTTCGGTGGCTCGAACCTGCCGAATCCCCTCGGTCCGGGAGGTGGCGGCAGCACCGGCAGCAACGGGGACGGGACCGGCGGACTCCTCGGCGGCCTGCTCGGCGGTGGCGGCACTGGTAGCGGTAGTGGTGGCCTGCTCGGCGGGTTGCTCGACGGCCTGCTCGGTGGCGGGACCGGTGCGCGGACCTCTACGACCACGGGCTCGCCGGTGAGCCTGTCGGCGCTCCTGGGAGGTGGATCATGAGCTACGGCGGCGACTCGACCGCAGAGGTGCACCCGCTGCACAACCTGCGCGGCATCCTGACCGACCGGCTGTGGATGAGCCTGATCGGTGTGGTCACCGTGTTCCTTGTGACGCTCGCGTACCTGTTCAACAACGTCCTGGACACCCCGCTGCTGCGCAGCACCAAGGTCGTCAAGGTGGAGATGGCTTCGACCGGCGGTCTGTTCGAGGGCTCCGCCGTCACGTACCGCGGCATCAAGATCGGCAAGGTCCGCACGATCGAGCTTTCCGATGAAGGAGTGGTCGCCACCGTGGCGATCACGTCCTCCGACGAGATTCCGGTCCGGTCCCGGGTCAAGGTCCGCTCGCTCTCACCGGTCGGTGAGCAGTACCTCGACTTCCAGCCGAAGACCAAGGAGGGGCCCTTCCTCCAGGACGGCGCGGTCGTCCCGGCAACATCTATCGACCTGCCGAAGACGCTCGCCTCGACCGTCATCAGTGTGAACAAGCTGATGGACCAGATCGACCAGAAGCAGCTCAAGACGCTGCTGGTCGAGCTCAGCACCGGTCTCGCCGGGACGGGCAAGGACCTCGGTCGCCTGGTTGACCAGGGAGCCGTCCTGCTCGCCGACCTCGACCGGCTCTGGCCGGAGACCGAGCGGCTGCTGACCAACGGCAACACGGTGCTCGACATCGGCACCGACAAGGCTGCGGACATTCGTCAGCTGGCGGTGTCCTCGAAGCAGTTCGCGGCGTTCCTGAAGGACTACGACCCGGAGCTGCGGAGCACCCTGAGAAAGGCGCCCGGTCAGATCGACCAGCTCAAGGCGCTGCTGGACGACGCCACCCGGATCCTGCCCGGCTTCCTCGGCGAGGCGGTCGAGTTCTCCAACCTGTTCCGGTCTTACGCGCCGCACCTGGGCGTCATCCTGGCGACGTACGCCGACGGCCTGGGCGTGGTCCCGAAGGCGATCCGGGACGGGATCGTCCAGATCCGGGGCCTGCCGCAGCGTCCGACGATCTGCCGCTACGACACCCCGCACCGCGGTCAGCGCGACACCGAACGCCGGCCGATGGTCGACGACCAGCACTGCCCCGACGACGCTCCGAACCTGCAGCGGGGCGCTGCGCACGCGCCCGGTCCGGTCGACGAGTGAGCGTGGTCCGGGGAGCCGCGGTGGCCCTGGCAGGATGGCCGCATGAGTGACGCAGATCGCCGCGACCGTTTCCAGCTCGTCGTCGCGGGACTGGGCACGCTGCTGCTGCTCAGCGTTGTCGCGCTGCTGGTGGTCACCTTGCTTTGGCAGGCTGAGCGGGACGACGAGGACCGGGCGGACCAGGCGCTGATCCAACTCGAGGCGGGCGAGGGCGCCGAGGCTGCCGCCCGGAAGGCGGTCGTCGCGATGACCTCCTACCGGTACCAGAGTGTCGAGGAGGACTTCTCGTGGGTCGAGGAGGCCGGCACCGACAAGTTCCGGGACCACTACGCCGAGGTCAGCCAGCCGGTCAAGGAGCTGGTGTTGAAGCTCAAGGCGCAGGCCTCGGGCAGCGTGGTCGCCAGTGCTCCGATCGTTCACGACGCCGAGCACGTCACCGTGCTGCTCTTCGTCGACCAGGAGCTCAGCAGCGAAGGCGCCTCGGGGGAGCCCTCCCGGGGGCTGGACCAGCCGCGGGTGACCATGACGATGGTCCGCCAGGACGGTCGGTGGCTGGTCGACGCCGTCGAGCTGAAGAGCCTCGGCGACATGTCGCCCTGACCTGGTTCAGCGCTCCCGGTCGGGGGCGACCCGCAAGGTCATCAGGGTGGTCGCGAGCATGTCGTAGTGCCCGATCAGCAGAAGCAGCTCGATCGCGGTGCGCTCGTCGTACGACGCCCGCAGCTCGGCCCAGGTCGCGTCGGTGAGGTCCTGAGTACCGATCACCTCCTCGGTGATCCGCATCAGCAGCTGCTCGTGGGCCTGCCAGCCGTCGGCGGTCGATCCGATCCGGATTCGATCCACGTCCGCGGCACGGACCCCGACTCGTCGGCCGAGTCGGACGTGGTGCTCGAACTCGTAGTCGCACCCGCGCAACGACGCGACCCGGAGGATCACCATCTCGGTCTCGCGACGGGGGAGCTTCCCGCCCGGCATCAGCTTGCCGGCGAAGTGCAGCCACCCCCAGAACAGGCCCTTACCGCGTCCCAGGGTGGTGAAGACCGCTGGAGGCGTCGTCCCGGTCGCCCGGCCCGCGATCCGGGAGAAGGCCCAGATCGCCGGTCCGAGCTCGCGGACCGTGCCGGGCGCGATCCGCGGGGTCACAGGTCCTCCCGCTGAGCTCACAGGTCCTCCCGGACTGCCCTGCCGACCTGGGGGAGCGCCTTGTTGGCGATCCGGTTCATCGCCGACATCGCGATCGTGTAGCCCGGTGGGAAGTACCGCTGCGCCAGGTGCGCGATCCGGATGTCGGTGGAGGTGTAGACCCAGTACTGGTTGCGACGCACGCCCTTGAGGATCGCCGCGGCTGCCTGCTCCGGGGTGACCGCACGCTTCTTGAAGTGCCCCTGGAGCCTGCGGAACTGGGGACTGGCGTTGTCGACGCCGGCGATGCTCACGGTCTCGGTCAACCCGGTGTCCACCCCGCCGGGGCAAACCAGGCTGACACCGATGCGGTGCCGGGCCAGGTCGAATCGGAGGACCTCGGAGACGCCGCGGAGCCCGAACTTGCTCGCCGAGTACGCCGCGTGCCACGGCATTCCGATGATGCCCGCCGCCGACGAGACGTTGACGACCTGGCCACCGCGACCGGCCTCGATCATCGGGGGGACCAGGTACTCCAGGACCGAGATCGGGCCCATCAGGTTGATGTCGACGACCCGCTGCCAGGTGCTGTGCGGCATCGCCGTAATCGTCCCCCAGGACGCGATGCCGGCGATGTTCATCACCACGTCCATCGATCCGTGGTCGGTCGTGATCTCGGCCGCCATCGCCCGGACGCCGTCGTGGTCTGAGATGTCGACCGGGGCGGCGTAGGCGACGTCCCCGCCGGACGCGGTGATCTCCGCGACGACGTCGATCAGGCCCTGCTGGTTCACGTCGGTGAGGAAGAGCGTCGCGCCCTCGCGCGCGGCCGCGAGGGCGGTGGCGCGGCCGATTCCGCTGGCCGCGCCGGTCAGAAAGACGTTCTTGCCGCGGAGGGTGCGGACGGGGGCTCGGAGCATGGGCCGAGCGTAGCCACACGGGGCGCTCTGTGGCGGGATCGCCGGCTGGCGTCAGAGCAGGTGGCGGAGCGGGTTGAGCACGGCCTCGGTGAAGCGGCGGTGCATCCCGCGGGCGTGCCAGTCGCGCGGCGCCAGGTAGGAGCACTGCTCGAGGTCGCTGCGGAAGATCGCCTCCATCACCTCGGCCATCCCGGGGTCGATGAACTCGACGTTGATCTCGTAGTTCCCGGTCATGCTGAGGCGGTCGATGTTGGCGGTGCCGACGGTGGACCACTTGCCGTCGATGGTGGCGGTCTTGGCGTGCACCATCGCCCCCTCGAACCGGTGGATCTGGACGCCAGCCTCGAGGAGTTGCCCGAAGTAGCCGCGGGAGATCCAGTCGGCGACGACGTGGTTCGACGTCCGCGGGAGCAGGATCTTGACGTCCACGCCGCGCCGGGCAGCGGTCACCAGCGCGTCGACGAAGTCCTGGTCGGGGATGAAGTACGCATGCGTCATCCAGATGTTGCGGCGGGCCCGGTTGATCGCCTCCAGGTACATCGACCGGATCGGGAACATCCACTGCTTCGGCAGATTCCGGTGCAGCCTGATCCGCGGCTCCCACTCGGCGTCGGTGGTCTCCAGGAGCAGCGGGCGACGGCTGTTGCGGTGGTCGTTCCAGAAGTCCGCGAAGGAGCGCTTCAGGTCCCAGACGGCGGGGCCGGTGATCCGGCAGTGGGTGTCGCGCCACTCGGAGGCGTACGCGGCGCCGATGTTGAAGCCGCCGACGAAGGCGACGTTGTCGTCGACCACCAGCACCTTGCGGTGGTCACGGCCGTACCGGCGGAGGTCGAAGAACCGCCACCCGGCGTTGTAGATCGGGTACTTGAGCACCCGGACCACCTTGGAGAAGCTCTTGAACCGGGGGTCGACGACGAGGTTGGCGAAGGAGTCGTAGATGGCGTACACCTCCACCCCGCGGTCGGCTGCGGCGGTCAGCGCCTGCTTGAACCGCTCACCGGTCTCGTCGCCCTTCCAGATGTAGGTCTCGAAGAGCACCTGGCGGCTGGCTCCGTTGATGGCCGCGAGCATGTCCTCGTAGAGGTCGACGCCGTTCGTGTACGTCGTGACGGTGCCATCGCCGATCCGGACTTCCTGAGGGTCCAGCGTGGCGAACGGCTGCGGCTTCTTGCCGCGTCGGCGCCAGGAGTCGACCAGCGTCAGGCTGATCGCCAGGACCAGCTGGATCCCGAGGACGGTGAGAAGGGAACGACGCACCACAGGCCAGATCTCTCGGCCCGCGGAGAGCACCACGCTCGAGGGTCTCCTCACGAGGTTAAACCTAGCGGTCCGGTCCCCGACCTAGCCGTCGGCGTCCCGAAGGGTTGTCGGTGCGCCGCCGTAGGCTTCCGCTATGCGTCCCGTCACCGATCTCGAGCGCCGAGTGGCGCCGTTCAAGGTCATCTCGGACTACCAGCCCGCCGGTGATCAGCCGGCGGCGATCGAGGAGATCGACCAGCGGATCAGCGGTGGGGTCAAGGACGTCGTCCTCCTGGGAGCCACCGGCACCGGCAAGACCGCCACCATCGCCTGGGTCGCCGAGCGGCTCCAGCGGCCGATGCTGGTGATGCAGCCGAACAAGACCCTCGCCGCCCAGTTCGCCACCGAGCTGCGGCAGCTGATGCCGGACAACGCGGTCGAGTACTTCGTCTCGTACTACGACTACTACCA
>JBKJIN010000070.1:0-81389 GCA_046598425.1 Marmoricola sp.
CCTCAACCTGTTCATGTTCTCGATGCTGCTGCTGGTCCTCGCGAGCAACTTCCTCGTCGTGTTCGTCGCCTGGGAGCTCGTGGGCCTGTCGAGCTACCTGCTCATCGGCTTCTGGTATCGCAAGCGATCCGCCGCGCTGGCCGCGAAGAAGGCGTTCATTGTCAACCGCGTCGGCGACGTGGGCTTCGCGCTCGGGATCATGCTCATCTTCGTCACGCTGGGCACGCTGGACATCCAGGAGGTCCTCGAGCGGATCCGCGAGGTCGAGCCGACCGTCGTCGCCGCCATCGCCCTGCTGATCTTCGCGGGCGCGATGGGCAAGAGCGCCCAATTCCCCCTGCACGTCTGGCTGCCGGACGCGATGGAGGGCCCGACCCCGGTCTCGGCCCTGATCCACGCGGCCACCATGGTTACCGCGGGTGTGTACCTGATCGTCCGTTCCAACTTCATCTTCAGCCTCTCCGAGGACGCCCGGACCGCGGTGATCGTCATCGGCTGCATCACCCTGCTCATGGGTGCCGTCATCGGGTGCGCCAAGGACGACATCAAGAAGGCGCTCGCCGGCTCGACGATGAGCCAGATCGGCTACATGGTGCTCGCCGCAGGTCTCGGCCCGGCCGGCTACGCGTTCGCGATCTTCCACCTGCTCACCCACGGCTTCTTCAAGGCGAACATGTTCCTCGGCGCCGGCTCGGTGATGCACGGCATGAAGGACGACGTGAACATGCGCCACTACGGCGCCCTGACCAAGGCGATGCCGGTCACCTTCGCGACCTTCGGCATCGGCTACCTGGCGATCCTCGGCGTACCGCCGTTCGCCGGGTTCTGGTCGAAGGACAAGATCATCGAGACCGCGTTCGCGGACAACTTCCTGGTCGGCCTCTGCGCGCTCGTCGGCGCCGGTGTCACCGCCTTCTACATGACCCGTCTCATGCTGCTCACCTTCCTCGGGTCGAAGCGCTGGGAGAAGGGCGTGAAGCCGCACGAGTCGCCCAAGGTGATGACGTACCCCCTGATCGCCCTGGCGACCCTGTCGGCCCTCGGTGGCCTGATGCTGGCGGGCGGTTGGATCACCCACTGGCTCGAGCCCGTGGTCGGCGAGCACGAGGAGCAACATCTCGGGATCCCGATCATCGTGATGACGCTGATCGTTCTCGCCGTCGTGGCCGCCGGTGTCGCGGTCGCCTGGTTCCTGGTCGGGCAGCGCCCCATCCCCAAGCAGGCGCCGCAGGACGTGTCGGTCTTCACCAGGGCTGCCCGGGCCGACCTGTACGGCGACGCCTTCAACGACGAGGTCTTCGTCAAGCCCGGCGTCGCAGGCATCCGCGGGCTGTCGACCTTCGACCGCACCGTCGTCGACGGTGCCTTCGAGGGCACCGCAACGGTCCTGGCAGCGATGTCGGCCCGGTTCCGTCTCCTCCAGAACGGCTTTGTGCGCTCCTACGCCCTGGCCCTGCTCGCCGGAGCCACCCTGGTGCTCCTTGCCCTGCTGGCGGTGAACTTCGGATGAGGAACGCTCCCGACTTCCGCTCCATTACGACCAGGCAGGTGGCCCGATGAGCTTCCCGTGGCTGTCCGTGTTGTTGCTGCTGCCGATCGCCGGTGCGATCGCCGTGGTGGCCCTGCCCGCACGGGTCGCGCCGGCGCTGCCCAAGCAGGTCGCCCTCGGCACGTCGCTGGTGACCCTGGTCATCGGCGCGATCATGGCCCTCCGGTACGACTCCGGGTCCGAGGCACAGTTCCAGTTCACCGAGACGCACACCTGGATCGAGTCCTTCGGCGCGCACTACGCCCTCGGGGTCGACGGCGTCGGCCTGACCCTGGTGATGCTGACGCTGATCCTGGCGCCGGTGGTGATCCTGGCGTCGTGGAACGACGGGGACAACGGCCGTTGGTCGCCGAAGGCCTTCTTCGCCTGGATGCTGGCGCTGGAGGGCCTCTCGGTCGGTGTCTTCGCCGCGACCGACGTGTTCCTCTTCTACGTCTTCTTCGAGGCCACCCTGATCCCGATCTACTTCCTGATCGGCGGGTACGGCGGCGCTGACCGGGCCCGTGCCGCGGTGAAGTTCCTGCTCTTCTCCCTCGCCGGCGGCCTGATCATGTTGGTCTCGGTGATCGGCCTGTACGTCGAGTCCGCACGGAACCAAGGGGGGAGGGCCGAGGGCGGCGCGACGTACCTGGTCACGGAGCTGGCCCAGATCGACTTCGGCACCGAGGTCGGGCGCTGGCTCTTCCTCGGCTTCTTCATCGCGTTCGCGATCAAGGCGCCGATGTTCCCGGTGCACACCTGGCTGCCTGACACCACGGCGAACGCGACCCCGGGCACCTCGGTGCTCCTGGTCAGCGTGCTCGACAAGATCGGCACCTTCGGGATGATCCGGTTCTGCCTGGAGCTCTTCCCGGAGGCCTCCCGCTGGGCCACCCCGGTGGTGGTGGTGCTCGCGGTGATCAGCGTGATCTACGGAGCATTCATGGCGATCGGCTCGGACAACATCCCGCGGCTCATCGCCTACACGTCGGTCTCGCACTTCGGGTTCATCGTGCTGGGCATCTTCGTGATGAACAGCCAGGGCCTGAGTGGCGCGAACCTCTACATGTTCAACCACGGGCTCTCCACCGCCGCGCTGTTCCTGGTGACCGGGTTCCTGATCTCGCGCCGCGGCTCGGCGCTGATCAGCGACTACGGTGGCGTAGAGAAGGTGGCTCCCGTCCTGGCCGGCTTCTTCCTGGTGGCGGGCCTGTCGTCGCTCTCGCTCCCCGGGTTGTCGCCGTTCGTCTCGGAGTTCCTGGTGATCGTCGGTGCCTTCTCCTACAGCGAGGTCGCCGCCTCGTTCGCTGTCATCGGCATCGTGCTCGCGGCGATCTACATCCTGTTCATGTACCAGCGCACCATGACCGGGCCGACGCGCGACGAGGTCGCGGGCCTGAAGGACCTCGGTACCCGGGAGATCGCGGCGCTCGCGCCGGTCCTCCTGCTCATCGTGATCCTCGGCTTCTTCCCGAAGCCGTTGCTCGACGTGATCAACCCTGCGGTCGACCACACCCTGGGTCGGGTCGACAAGCAGGACCCGGCTCCTGAGGTGCCCGCGTCCGACGAGTCCGGGGCCCCGCATTCGGGCCAGAATTCCGGGCAGCCCGAGGAAGGGGCCCACGAGTGAAGTTCACCGCTCCAGACATCCAGTACGACCTCCTCTCACCGATCCTGATCATCCTGGGGGTCGCTGTCCTCGGCGTTCTCGTCGAGGCGGCTGTGCCGCGCGCCCGCCGGTACCTGGTCCAGGTCGTCCTGTCCGTGGTCGGGGTCGTGGCCGCGCTGGTCGCCGCGCTGGTCGTCCTCGGCCGGATCAACCCGACCTCGGACGAGCCGAAGCCGGGCTTCCTGGCCGCCGAGGGCGCCCTGGCGATCGACGGACCCGCTCTCTACAGCTGGGTGCTGATCCTGGTCCTCGCGCTGCTCGGCGTGCTGCTCTTCGCCGAGCGACGGTTGGAAGGGGGCGTGACGGCGTTCGCCGGCCAGGCCTCCGCGCTCCCGGGCACCGAGGCCGAGCGCCAGGCGTCTGCTCAGGGTCTCGAGCACACCGAGGTCTTCCCGCTGCTGATGTTCGCGGTCTCGGGCATGCTGATGTTCCCGGCTGCCAACGACCTGCTGACCCTCTTCGTCGCGCTCGAGGTGCTCTCGCTCCCGCTCTACCTGCTGTGCGGACTGGCGCGTCGTCGCCGCCTGCTCAGCCAGGAAGCGGCGCTGAAGTACTTCATGCTCGGGGCGTTCAGCTCCGGCTTCTTCGTCTACGGCATCGCCCTGGTCTACGGGTACGCAGGCTCGATGCAGTTCGACCGGATCGCCTTCGCGGTGGCCAGCGACAGCGGCAGTCACGCCCTCCTGCTGGGCGGTATGGGCCTGCTCGCGGTCGGCCTGCTCTTCAAGGTGGGCGCGGTCCCGTTCCACGCGTGGACCCCGGACGTCTACCAGGGCGCCCCCACCCCGGTGACCGGGTTCATGGCGGCCGCCACGAAGGTGGCGGCGTTCGGCGCCCTGCTCCGGCTCTTCTACGTCGCCTTCGGCGGCGCGCGCTGGGACTGGGAGCCGATGTTCTGGATCATCGCGATCCTGACGATGGTGGTCGGGTCGGTGCTCGCGCTCAGCCAGACCGACGTCAAGCGACTGCTCGCCTACTCCTCGGTGGCCCATGCCGGCTTCCTGCTGACCGGCTTCCTCGGTGCCCGCGGACTCGGGGAGATCAACCCCGGCGACATCAACCCGGTCCAGGCGGTGCTCTTCTACGTCACGACCTACGGCCTGACCACGATGGCCGCGTTCGCGATCGTCTCGGTCGTCCGGGACGGTTCCGGTGAAGCGACCCATCTCTCCCGGTGGGCCGGCCTGGGCAAGGAGTCGCCGCTGCTGGCCGGCTCGTTCGCTTTCCTGCTGCTCGGCATGGCAGGGATCCCGTTGACCAGTGGCTTCACCGGCAAGTGGGCGGTGTTCGCGGCCGCTGCGTCGGCGGATGCCTGGCCGGTCGTCGTGGTGGCGGTCCTGATGTCGGCGGTGGCGGCGTACTTCTACATCCGCCTGATCGTGGTGATGTTCTTCGCCGACCCGGTGGGTGACGGTCCGACCGTCACCGTGCCGAGCCCGATGACGGGTTCGGTGATCGCGGTGGGTGTCGTATCCACGTTCGTTCTCGGCGTCGTACCAGGTCCGTTGCTGGACACCCTCGGCCGTATTGCACAATTCATCCGGTGAGCTCCCCCCTGGCCCTGCCGATCCTCGACGCCGACCTCGAGGCGCGTCTCCGCGCCCGGATGGTCGAGGTCGAGGAAGCGCTCCTCAGTCACGTGGAGAGCGAGGCCCCGTTCGTGACCAAGGCCGCACGGCACCTGATGGAGGCCGGGGGGAAGCGTTTCCGTCCGCTGCTCTGCTTCCTGGCCGCCGAGACCGGAAACGGCGCGAACGACGCGGTACTCACGGCCAGCTGCGTGGTGGAGCTGACCCACCTCGCATCCCTGTACCACGACGACGTCATGGACGAGGCCGAGCTCCGCCGCGGCGCTGAGTCCGCGAACGCCCGGTGGGACAACCACGTCGCGATCCTCACCGGGGACTTCCTCTTCGCGAAATCCTCCGAGCTGACCGCGGCGCTGGGTCCGGACGCGGTCCGGATCCAGGCACAGACGTTCTCCCGGCTGGTCGAGGGCCAGATCCTGGAGACCCTCGGGCCCGGTGCCGAGGACGACCCCCTCGAGCACTACCTCCGCGTGGTCGCCGGCAAGACGGGATCGTTGATCGCCACCTCCGCCCGGTACGGCGCGATGTTCGGTGGTGCACCGGACGACGTGGTCCGTGCCCTGACCGAGTACGGCGAGAAGGTCGGGGTGGCTTTCCAGCTCTCCGACGACATCCTCGACATCGCTTCGGAGAGCGTCGAGTCCGGCAAAACGCCCGGGACCGATCTGCGCGAGGGCGTCCCGACCCTTCCTGTGCTGATCGCCTTGCAGGGGACCGCACCCGAGGACTCCCGGCTCCGCGGGCTGGTGTCGGGGGAGCTGACCGACGACACGTTGCACGCCGAGGCACTCGGACTCCTCCGGGCGCACCCGGCGATGACAGCGGCCCGCGAGTACGTCGCGGCCGAGGCCGCCGGCGCCAAGGAGCTGTTGGTCGCCCTCCCGGAGGGTCCCGTCCGGACGGCGCTGGAGGCCTTCGCCGACGTGGTGGCGGACCGGTCGAGCTGAGTCTCGTGCAGACCGAGCGTGACGTCCCGCCTGCTCCTACGAAGCAGCAGGTGGTCGCGACCGGCGCCGGGCTTCTCGCCGCGACCTCGCTGGTCGCCGTGGTCGACCCGTACGAGGGCGGTCACTTCCCGAGCTGCCCGATGCTGGCGCTGACCGGGTGGTTCTGCCCGCTGTGCGGTGGCCTGCGGGCGGTGCACGACCTCACGCACCTCGACGTCCTCGGTGCCCTGGACCGCAACCCGCTGGTCGTGGTGGGACTTCCGTTCGTGGTCCTGGCGCTGCTGGCCTGGGGCCAGCGAGCCTTCACCGGACGCAGGATCGCCCTGCCCTGGGCGTCATCGGGGGCAGCGGTGCTCGTGCTGCTGGTGGTGTTCGGCGTGCTGCGGAACGTGCCCGGCTGGACCTGGCTCTCCCCGGTCTGAACGGTGCCGGCCGACGGCCAGCGTCGTTCAGCTGGCGTGCCGGATCGCTTGGTCCCTCTCCTGCAACGGGAATCCGGCGAGCACCTGGCTACGGGCCTGGCGCGGCGTCAGGCCGTAGACCTGACGCATGGCGCGCTCCAGGGTGCGCCGTGAACCGAGCCCCGTCGCCTGGGCGACCTCGTCGGGATCAGGCACGGAGTCGACGTCGGCGGTGAGCAGGTCGAGGGCGGCGACCAGACGGCGCCGCCGTACGTAGCTGGCGACGCCTCCCTGGTCGGCCAGCAGGGTCTGCAGCGTCCGCCGGGAGACGGCGCAACCGGCGGCGATGGTGTCGGTCGACAACGTCGGGTCGGCGAGGTGGGCGTCGACGTGCTCGACGATCCGGTCCAGCCGGGGATCGATCTCGCGGGGCTGCTGGTCGAGCGCCCAGGTCGCCAGCATCACGAAAGCCACCGTCGCGTCGTGGTCGACCGGCGGGTTCAGCGAACGGATCGTGGCGCGGTCCGCCGCGAACCGGGACGCTTCCACCGAGGCCAGGTTGGCGATCTGGCGGCAGCGTTCGTCGACCCACACCGCGGTCGAGGCTGCGATCGCCGCGCGGAGGGTCTTCTCGCTGGTGCCCAGGAACCGGAGCGGACGTCGCAACGACGCGGGCGCGTTCATCACGGCGCCGTCGCCGTGGATCAGACGCAGATCGGCGGTCCGGGGGAACACCAGTCGCCAGGTGCCGTCGCTGTTGACCGCCCACGGAGTGTTCGCCGGGACCTGATGGCTGCCCTCGACGCTCTTGAGGATGACCGGAGCGCTGGCAAGTCCGAAGGTGATGCCGTGCTCGATCCCGGCCAGGGGAGAGACCGGGAGCTGGGCCCACCCCGGGACGACCCGACCGCGGAAGGTCGTGAGCGCGCTCGTACGGCGGCCGGCCCATGGCAGCGGCGGCGTGCTGATCTGCAGGACCGCGTCGACCTCGGTGAGCTGTCCTCCGGACGGCTCTGCCGGACCGGCCACCTCGCACTCGCTACTTGACATCTGTTCCTCCCCGGTCGCGCTTCGCGCCCCGAGGACGTGAAGCAACTCCCTGGTTAGACACGACCAGCGTCGGTTCGTCACGCACGAACGGAAGTTCCTTCGGGTCTGCGTCAATTTCCGGCCAAAGCGTCAATCTGCGCATTTCGGTTCCCCGCTGCTCCTGTTCCGGTCGCACGATTCCGCCGTACGTGTGCGCCCTCCATCTTCGGTCGCACCGGATCTAGGTAAGGACAAGCATGAAGAACCCACAGCAGAGGTCGCGATTCCGGCTCGTCGCCGGCGCAGCCCTCACGCTCACCACCGCCAGCCTCGTGCTGGTGCCGACGGGCAGCGCGACAGCCGCTGACGCCGGCGACCAGCCGTTCAGCGGCTCGGTGAGGAACTACTCGGCCTTCGTCGGTGCCGAGGTCCTCAACACGATCGACGCCCGCGTGAACATCGGGGAGGCCGTCGCCGTTGCCGACAGCACCGGCCTGAACAAGCCCGGGTACGCCGGGACCGGCACCGGGAACCTCGCGGTCCCGGGCTCGGTCACCGCCGACCCGACCGCCCGCTCGTACAGCCGCGTCGCCTCGTTGGGCGTCGGCTTCACGGGGTTGAACATCCAGCCCCTGAAGGCGGAGTCGGTCTCGACCACGGTCGTCGACGGCGCCCTGGAGTCGATCTCGACTCCTGCCGGCAATCTCGACATCCCGATCCTCGGCAGCATCTCGCTCCTCACCGGTGAGGCCGATACCACCTGGAACGCGGCAGCGCTCACCAGCGGGGGACGCCTGGCGTACTCCGACGCCAACATCGGCACTGTGGAGCTCCTGGACGGCCTCGCCGGCCTGCCGCTCCCCGGTTCGCTGTTCCCGCTCGCGTCCCTCCAGCTCGGGCAGAACACCAGCGAGGTCAAGCTCGTCGGTGACGCGACCGCGTGCCCGGCCGGGCTCGCCGTCCGCTCCGAGGCGACCTGGGACTTCGCCGACATGCACCTGCTGAACGGCTTCATCGACGTCTCCGTCGGCGGTGACGCCGGCAACCCCGGGGACAGTGCCGTCATGGCCGCGACCGCCAACGGGATGCCCGGGGGCGCACGGATCGACGCTCCGGAGCTGGGCGACGTCACGGTGCGGGTCGGGGACGCCTCGCTGGAGATCCAGCCGGGCGCATCCATCGAGATCGACCAGATCCTCCGGGATGCCGGCGGACCGCTCGGGTCGACCTTGGGCGCCTTCGTCGGTGGCGAGATCTCGGTCGAGGGTGTCACCGACATCACCGAGTCGGCCGACGGAACGCACGCTCACGGCGCCCTCAACGGCGTCACGGCCAACCTGTCGCTGCTTCCCGTTCCGATCGTCGCGCCGAACGGTCTCGGCTCCGTCGAGGTCGGCGTGATGCGCGGCGAGGTCGACGCGATCGCTCCTGCCGGGGGCATCAACTGCACCTCGACCGGGACTGACGCCTCGGCTGCGACTGCGACGGACACGTCTGCCGCGACCGGGATTGACGCCTCGGCTGCGACTGCGACGGACACGTCTGCTGCGACTGCGACGGACACGTCTACGTCGACCGCGACCGACACGTCTACGTCGACCGCGACCGACACCTCGGCCGCAACGGCGACCGACACGTCTGCTGCGACTGCGACGGAAACCTCGGCCGCAACGGCGACCGACACCTCGGCCGCAACGGCGACTGACACGTCTGCTGCTACGGCGACCGCGACGGACACGTCGGCCGCAACGGCGACCGACACGTCTGCTGCGACTGCGACGGACACCTCGGCCGCAACCGCGACCGACACCTCGGCCGCAACCGCGACCGACACCTCGGCTGCTACGTCGACTGCAACCGACACGTCGGCCGCAACGGCGACCGATACCTCGGCTGCTACGGCGACCGCAACCGACACCTCGGCCGCAACGGCGACCGACACCTCGGCTGCTACGGCGACCGCGACCGACACGTCCGCCTCGACCGGTACCCAGGTTGCGCCTCCGGGCACCACCAGCGGTACCGCCGGCACGACCGGGACCACGGTCAACCCGCCGGGCGGTCTCCCCAACACCGGGGGAGTCCCGATCCAGCTCCTGGCACTCGCCCTGGGTCTGGTTCTCATCGGCGGCCGCCTGCTGGGCGCGTCCCGGTACTGGCAGAAGCACGCCAACTGAGGCATGGGGGATGCGCCCGTTGCTGGGCGCATCCCCCATGGGTGCCTGAGGGACACCGCCCGCCGGTCTACCGACCTTGTCCGCACCCCCCGGCTGGACATCGACGGACCAGGCCCCCCACGGCTGGCACGTCCCTCAGGCACCTGTCTGCCTGCCCCCGTCCCCTTACCGCACAAGGAGATTCCATGAACAGCGACACCAGCGAGGTCGCACCCTCGCCCCTGGGTCCCCCCGGGCCTTCCCCCACGCTCCCGGCACGGCTCGCACTGTGGACCGTCCTCGGCGTGGTCCTCCTCCACAGCTGCCTGATCGCCCTCTGGGTGGCGCCGACCAACCTGCTGCGCAACGAGATCGGTGCCGCGCGCGTCACGAGCTACATCCTGCCGATGTTCGACCAGGCCTGGAGCGTCTTCGCGCGCGAGGCGGATTCGCAGACCGACATGTTCGAGCTCCGGGCACTGGTGAAGGACGCGGACGGTTCTCGGGAGACAGCCTGGACCCCGGTCACCGAACGCGAGATCGTCGCCAGCGTCCGGTACCACCCGTTCCCGTCGCGATCGGTGCTGATGACCACGCGCCTCGGTGGGTACCTGCAGCGGGCCTTCAACGACCTGAGCCAACGGCAACGCGAGATCATCGCCGACTCAGGACGCGACGTGTCGACCGACGAGCTCCGCCGTGAGCTGCTCGACTCCTCCACGAACGCGCAGGAGCGATTCCGGGTCACGTCGTACCTGCGGGTGAGCTCGGGCACCGAGTACTTCCTGTCCGGAGTCGCCGATGCCCTCTGGGGGCCTGACGTCACCGCGTTCCAGTACCGCAAGTACCGGATCATCGCGACGCAGTACACCAACCAGCAGGGTGGCCGGCAACGGCGGCTCGCTCCGGAACTGGTCAGCAACTGGCGCGCGCCGCACGCGCTGACCGGTGCGGACCGCTCGGCGTACCAGGCGTACGTCGACGAGTTCGAGATGAGGGAGCCCCGATGACGATCCCTGCTGTCCTCGGTCCTGTTGTGACGGGAGCGAGCGAACGGGTGCGTGCCTTCGAGAACGTCCTGCTCACCCGTCGCATCTCGCTGTACGGCGTCGCGGTCAGTCGGATCGTCGCTTCGATGGCGTACGTCGGCATCCTGCTCACGAACTTCGGGCACCGTGAGCTGCTCTTCGGTGCGGCCTCGGACTGGGCGCGTCCGTACCGGGACACGTTCCCCCAGTCGGGCTGGGTCGGCATGCTCGAGAACGCCACTGGTCCGGTATTCACCGCTTTCTACCTCGCCGTGATCGCGGCGGGTGCGGCCTTCGTGCTCGGGTGGCACTCCCGGATCACCGGTCCTGTCCTCCTCTTCGGGGCCTTCCAGATCGTCGAGATGAACCCGGTCGTCCACGACCAGGGCGACAACATCCTCCGGATCGGTCTCTTCCTCATCCTGCTGACGGACAACGCCGCCGTCTGGTCGCTCGACGCCCGCAGGAGGGCGAAGGTCGGGGACCCTGTCCTGGAGCGGCTCCCGGCCCGGTGGAGAGCGGCGCTGACGAGTCGCGCTGCCAGCACGGCCAAGACGCTGGTCCACAACGGCGCTGTGATCGCGCTCGGGGCGCAGCTGGTGATCATCTACATCGCTGCCGGCATGTTCAAGGTCTCGGGCAACGGCTGGAAGTTCGGGACCGCGATCTCCTACCCGTTGCGCCTCGATGAGTACCGGGTATGGCCCTTCCTCAACGATCTCGTGGTGTCGACCTCCGTCGGCGTCTGGTTCATGACGTACTTCGCGGTGTTCCTGCAGCTGTACTTCCCGGCGCTGCTGCTGAACCGGGTCACTCGGCGGATCGCGTTGACGGCGGTCATCCTGCTCCACGTGGGGATCGCCGTGCTGATGGGGCTTCCCTGGTTCACGCTCGCGATGGTCGCCTTCGACGGGATCTTCGTGAGCCGGGCGACGTATCAGGCGCTCGGACGCTGGATCGAGAGGCGGTGGCACTCGTTGGTCCCCTGGGGACGCGGGTCCGAGGTGCTCGTCACGTGAGCGGGCGCACGGCGCTGCTCCTCCCCCGTGATCGCTGCGGCCACGTTCGGCTGCGGCACCCCGGTGACGACGGCCGACGCACCTGCGTCGAAGACGCCCGCGCCTGCAGCGACGTCGGCTCCGGGGCCTAAGCCCGGAGCAAAGACACTCGCAACCCTCCAAGCTTCCGTCGCTGGCCTCGGTGCGGTCGAGGTCAGCGGCGGAACCCCAGGATCGCTGGCCGGGGGACGGATCCGGGCTGCGAGTGATCTCCGTACCGGAGAGTTCCGGGCCACAGTCGATCTCGGCGAGGGGCAGGGTGTTCTCCGGATGATCCGCCAGAGCGACCTGACCTGGACGAGTGCGCCGCCGTCGTTCTGGTCCCGGCTCGGGTACTCGGCAGAATCGGCGCGCCGGGCTCAGGGCAAGTGGGTGGTGGCGCGGGCCGAGGCGATCCGGCACCTGGTCGACTCCCTCGATCCGGCGGCGGCGGTGCGGGCCCTGGCGCAGCTCGGGCCCGACGACCTGGTCAGCGTCTCCACCGTCCCGGACGGTCGGCTCCAGGGTCAGCGGGTGCTCCGGTTCAACCAAGGTGGTCGGAAGCAGGAGGTCTACCTGACCCCTGGTGTCCGTCCGCGTCTCCTGCGGATCTCCAGCTGGACAGGGTCGGCCCGCACCGACCTCGATTTCGTCGACTTCCCGACGCACGTGCGCGTGGTCCTCCCGGACGCTGCTGACGTGTTCGCACCCCAGTTACCCCCTGTACCTCGTTCGAAAGGTGGATCTCCATGAAGCACAGAGTCAGCGCCGCCGTCGCCGTCCTCCTCCTTGCCGCGGGCACGGCTGTCGCGGTCTGGATGCTGTTCGCGCGCCCGGACGCCGGCTCGGCCATTTCACAGGCGCCCGGTGGACGCTCCGCCGCGGAGACACCGACGGCGCCCCCGACCCCGGCGTTCACGGTTCCGAAGAAGAGGGTCGATCCGTTGAAGGGGGCGTCGTACTGTGCGACGGCGAAGCTGCTGGGTGTCTACGCCCACCAGTCCTACGGGCTGGATCCCGGCCTCGGTGTGGTCAGTGGTCGTCAGTTCAGCAAGCGGCTCGACGTGGTCGCCGCCACCTACCGGCGGCTCGCGACCCAGGCCGAGCGGAGTCCTGACGTCGGCGCCAAGGCTCCGCGGGCCTGGCGCACCCTGGCTGCGACGGTGGAGGCTGCCGAGCGGAAGCTGCGGGTGACCGGCTACGACGTACAGAGCCAGGTGATGATCCTGGAGTTGGCCAAGGTCGCCAAGGCCACGCAGCGGCACCTCCCGACGGCGACGGCCACCCTGACGGCTACCTGCGGAGTCACCCGCGAGTCGATCGGTCTGTGACCGACGCCGCGGCATCCGGGGATCAGCGCAGCAACAACCGGCGGAGGTTGTCCGTGGGGTCACTGTCGAGGACCCCGGCCGGCGGGGTGAGTGCGGCGGTGAAGACCGACCCGGCCACCACCTGGTAGTCGAACCTCAGAGGCCCCGGGGCGGCGTTCCCGGTGAACATGCAGGTGATCCTGCTGGTGGCGTGGAAGCCGCCGTCGAACCAGCTGACCACCGGGGTCCCGCAGATCCAGCCCGTGCCGGTAGTGGTGGCCAGGGCAGCGGAGAAGGTTCGCGTGGTTGTGAGAACCAAGGTGCTGTTCCTGGTGGCACCGGTCACCGGGAGCGTGACCTGGTCCCAGAGGAGGCCCGACCGGGTGGAGGTCTGCGTCGTGGGCTGCCCGATGCCCATCCGTGGACTCGTCGTCCCGGGGGATGGAGTGGCGGACGTCGTGGGGGCCGGGGTCGCCCCCGCGGGTGCTGAAGCGGACGGCGCCGCGGCGGGCGTTGGTACCGGCGCTGCCGGAGCGCGGTTCGGGGGAGTCGGACCAGGGCTGGCAGAGGGCGACGGCCCGGGAGTCGGGCCCGCCGTCGGACGGAAGGGGGCGGGGAGGGCCGCCGCGGTCCGCCTCTGCGCGGGCGAGGCCTGGGGTGTCGTTCGTACCGGCTCGTCCACCACGGTTGCGCGCTCGGCCCGTCCGGTGCTGGCGGGTGTGGACGAGTCGGGGTGCAGCACCTCGCTCCCGACGGCGACTCCCAGCGCGGTGACGGTGGCAGCGGCGGCCAGCTTGGCACCGGCCATGCCGGAGAGCGCTGCTCCACCGGCCTTCGCATGGAGGACCGTGGTGCTGACGAAGCTCTTGGCAGCAGTGGCCGCGGAGCTTCCGGTGGTGCTCAGCGACGCCAGGCCGATCGCGACGAGCGAGGTGGCCTTCGCCGGAACGATCACGGCGGCGCCACCCACGGCGACGCCAGTGAGCGCGAGCGGCGCCAGCACGGCTCCGAGGCGGGTGTTCACCTCGGAGAGCTCGAGGGCTGCGGTGGCGCAGGAGGTGCAGGTACTCAAGTGGAGTTCGACGGCGGCACGGCGGCGCGGTGTCAGGCCGTCCCGGAGGTAGCTCGGTAGGTACGTGACGATCCGACGGCACTGGGGATCAGTGGTCTCCAGCAGGTGCTCGCTGAGGTACGCCTGGCGGAGCCCTGAGCGGGCTCGAAATGCGAGTGAGGCGACGGCGTTGACCTTCACGCCGAGGTGCTTGCTGGCCTCCTCGTTGGTCAGGCCCTCGACGGTGGTGAGCCACAGCGCCGCCTGCCAACGCTCCGGCAGCTTGTCGAACGCACGGAAGATCGCGCCGGCATCGAAGCGGGCGTCCGGATCGTCGACGTGCGGGCGCATCCGCCTGAGCGACTCGTGGTCGGCGACGAGGTCCTCCCGACTGCCGGCCCGGATGGCGTTGAGGTGACTGGTGCGCACCGTGGTGAGGAGGTACGCGCGAAAAGCGACCTCGGGTCCCTTGCCGCGCTGCAGCAGGTCGAAGATCTTGGTGAAGGCCTCGGCGCAGAGGTCCTCGGCACGTTCGGAATCCGCGATGCGGCGGGCGTAGCGGATCGCCACCTCGCGGTGGCGGAGGAACAGCTGCTCGTACGCCTGCGAGTCGCCAGCACGCACCAGGCGGATGAGCTCGGCGTCCGAGGCACTTTCCGGCTCGGGGAGGTAGGGGGTGCCGCTCGAGGTGTCCGGGTGCCTCGAGGTGTCCGGGTGCTCTGCATCTGTCATGACAGATAGAGAGACACCTTCAGAAGCTGTCAATCACGAGCAAACCGATGTGACCTGGACCACAGGCGACGGTCAGAGCGGCGGACCGGTGACGACCATCCGGAGCTGGCTCCGGTGGTGGCGCACAGACTCGACCGTGAAGATCGCCAGGGCGATCCAGACGAGGACGAACCCGGCCCAGCGCATCGGTGACATCTGCTCACCCAGCACGGTCACCCCGAGGACGAACTGGATCATCGGGGCGAGGTACTGCAGCAGCCCGAGCGTGGTCAGCGGCACCCGAATGGCGGCAACCCCGAAGAACAGCAGCGGAACGGCGGTGACGACCCCGGTCAGCGCCAGCAGGGCCGTGTGGCTGGCGCCGTACCCGCCGAAGTGGCTCTCGCCCGCGACACCGAGCCAGACCAGGTAACCCACTGCGAGCGGTGCGAGCACCAGGGTCTCGAAGGTCAGGCTCTCGACCGCCGCGACGGCGGCCTGCTTCTTCGCCAGACCGTAGGTCCCGAACGAGAACGCCAGGATCAGGGCCACCCACGGCGGGTGCCCGTACTCGAGGGTCAACCCGAGCACGGCGACCGTCGCGATGCCGACGGCGATCCACTGCAGACGTCGCAACCGCTCGCCCAGGATCAGCACGCCCATCAGTACGGTCACGAGTGGGTTGATGAAGTAGCCGAGCGAGGTTTCCACGACCCGGTCGTGGTTCACACCCCAGATGTAGGTGCCCCAGTTCACCGCGATCACCACGGCCGCGACGGTCAGCAGGCGGCGGGCACGAGGATCGCCGATCAGGGAGCGGAGGTGCGCCACCTTCCGGGTCGCCAGGATGATCACCGTCATCGTGACCAGCGACCAGGCAACCCGGTGGCTCAGGATCTCGACGGCGCCTGCCGGCTTCAGCAGCGGCCAGTACAGCGGGAAGAGTCCCCACAGCAGGTAGGCCGCGACCCCGGAGAGGAGGCCGCGGCGGTTGTCGAGCACCTCAGCAGACTAGGTGGCGCGCGCCGAAGGGGGTCAGAGGACGGTCCAGGTGTCCTTGCCGTGGATGAGACCGGCCAGTGCGGCGGTCGGGTCGTCCTGCCCGGCGGCCGCGGCGGCGACCTGCTGGCGGGCGCCGTCGTCGTACGTCGGGCGGGTGACCGAACGGAAGATGCCGATCGGCGCTTGGTGCAGGACCCCGGCGTCGGTCAACCGCGAGAGGGCGAACGCGACCGTCGGGTCCGGGTTGTGGGCGTCGTGGACCAGCAGGTCGTTCTCGTTGGCGGCCGTGACCTCGACGACCTCGACCCCTCCGGCGGACGAGCGGACGACGCCCTTCGAACCCAGGGCGCCCTCGCTGTCGTCGACCGGGGCGCCGAACCGGATCGGCAGGCCGTGCTCGAGCGGGATGATCGCGTCGGCCTTCGTGTCGGAGTCCTTGATCGCGTCGAAGGCGCCGTCGTTGAAGATCGGGCAGTTCTGGTAGATCTCCACGAGCGCCGTCCCGCGGTGGGCGGCGGCGGCGGACAGCACGGCGGTGAGGTGCTTGCGGTCGGAGTCGATGGTTCGCGCCACGAAGCTGGCCTCCGCGCCGAGGGCCAGGGAGACCGGGTTGAACGGGTGGTCGACCGACCCGACCGGGGTCGACTTGGTGATCTTGCCCGCCTCCGAGGTCGGCGAGTACTGGCCCTTGGTGAGGCCGTAGATCCGATTGTTGAACAGCAGGATCGTCATGTTCACGTTGCGGCGCATCGCGTGGATCAGGTGGTTGCCGCCGATCGACAGAGCGTCGCCGTCTCCGGTGACGACCCAGACCGACAGGTCCTCGCGCGCAGTGGCGATGCCGGTCGCGATCGCCGGCGCGCGGCCGTGGATCGAATGCATCCCGTAGGTGTCGAGGTAGTAAGGGAACCGGGACGAACAGCCGATGCCCGAGACGAAGACGATGTTCTCGCGGCGCAGCCCGAGGTCGGGCAGGAAGCCCTGGACGGCGGCCAGGACGGCGTAATCGCCGCAGCCGGGGCACCAGCGCACCTCCTGGTCGGAGGTGTACTCCTTGCGGTTCTGCGGCTCGTCCTTGGTCGGGACGCCGGCCAGGCCGGGGAAGGGCAGCTCAGTGGTGGTCACGTGACCGGCTCCATGTCTGTCGTCGAACCCTGTGCGGTGCCGGCCTCGTGCGCCTGCACGTCGCCGGTGGTGGTGGTGATCAGGTCGGTGATGGCCTCGGCGAGCTCGGCTGCCTTCAGCGGCATCCCGTTGACCTGGTTGTAGCCGACGACGTCGACGAGGTACTTCGCCCGGATCAGCAGCGAGAGCTGGCCGAGGTTCATCTCGGGGATCATCACGGCGTCGTACCGCTTGAGGATGTCGCCGAGGTCCTTGGGAAGCGGGTTGAGGTGGCGCAGGTGAACCTGGGCGACCTCGAGCCCGGCCTTGCGGACCCGGCGGGCTGCGGCGCCGATCGGGCCGTAGGTGGAGCCCCAGCCGAGGACCAGCACCTTGGCCTGTCCCGAGGGGTCGTCGACCTCGAGCGGGGGCAGGGAGTCGGCGATCCGGTCGACCTTGGCCTGACGGATCCGGACCATGAAGTCGTGGTTGGCCGGGTCGTAGGAGATGTTGCCGTGACCGTCGCCCTTCTCCAGGCCGCCGATCCGGTGCTCCAGGCCCGCGGTGCCGGGGACCGCCCACGGTCGTGCCAGGGTCTCCTCGTCGCGCAGGTAGGGCCAGTACTCCTCGACGGAGGTCTCGCCGTCCTTGCCCGCGTTCTTGGTGACGGTCTTGTTGCGCTCGGTCGCGAAGCCGGGGTCGATCACGGGGAGGTCCGCGACGACGGGGATCTGCCACGGCTCGGAGCCGTTGGCGAGGTAGCCGTCGGAGAGCAGCATCACGGGGGTGCGGTAGGTGACCGCGATCCGGGTGGCCTCGAGGGCCGCCGCGAAGCAGTCGCCCGGGGACTGCGGCGCGATGATCGGGACCGGCGACTCGCCGTTGCGGCCGAACATCGCCTGCAGCAGGTCGGCCTGCTCGGTCTTGGTCGGCAGACCGGTGGACGGACCGCCGCGCTGGACGTCGATGATCAGCAGCGGTAGCTCGGTCATCACGGCCAGGCCGATGGTCTCGGACTTCAGCGCGATCCCGGGGCCCGAGGTCGTGGTGATGCCGAGAGAGCCGGCGAACGACGCGCCGAGGGCCGCACCGATACCGGCGATCTCGTCCTCGGCCTGGAACGTGGTGATCCCGAACCGCTTGTGCTTGCTCAGTTCGTGCAGGATGTCGGTGGCCGGGGTGATCGGGTAGGTGCCGAGGAAGATCGGCAGTCCCGACTGAACGCCGCTGGCGACCAGACCGTAGGCCAGGGCCAGGTTGCCGCTGATGTTGCGGTAGGTGCCGGGCTCCATCTTGGCGGGCTTGATCTCGTAGGAGACCACGAACGCTTCGGTGGTCTCGCCGAAGTTCCAGCCGGCCTTGAACGCGGTGATGTTCGCGTCCCGGATGTCCGGCGCCTTGGCGAACCGGGCGGTGAGGAAGTCGATGGTGGTCTCAGTCGGGCGGCCGTACATCCACGACAGCATGCCGAGCGCGAACATGTTCTTCGCGCGGGCGGCGTCCTTACGGGAGAGGCCGAACTCCTTGACGGCTTCGACGGTCATGCCGGTCAGGTCGAGGACCGAGAGGTTGTAGTCCTCGGTCAACGAGCCGGCGCCTTCAGCCTCCAGCGGGTTGCCCTCGTAGCCGGCCTTGATCAGGTTGCGGGGCGAGAAGTCGTGGCTGTCGACGATGATCGCCGTACCGGGCTTCATATCGGCGAGGTTCGCCTTGAGCGCGGCCGGGTTCATCGCGACCAGCACGTCCGGGGCGTCGCCCGCGGTCAGGATGTCGTGGTCGGCGAAGTGCACCTGGAAGGACGAGACTCCCGGCAGCGTGCCCTGGGGAGCGCGGATCTCGGCGGGGAAGTTGGGGAACGTCGCGAGGTCGTTGCCGAACGCAGCCGATTCCTGGGTGAAACGGTCGCCGGTCAGCTGCATGCCATCGCCGGAGTCGCCTGCGAAGCGGATGATCACCCGGTCGAGCTGTTGGACCTGCTTGGCCACGAGTAACGCCTTCTGTTCGTGCGCACGACCCGCGGGGTTCGCGGTGAGCGCATGCCGATGTTCGACCACCCATGGTACGCCGAAAGTAGAACGCGTTCTAGATGGTCCTGATCCATCGCCCACGATAGTCCGCCGGGGCTGCTCGGGACGCGTATCTCAGCAGCCGAAAGCGGGAGTGACGCGGCTCACGTCATCCCGGGTTTGGCCATCCGCAGGGCACAACCTTCAAGACGTCGTACGGCGCGGCTGGTGCCGACCCACGCCGTACTGGTGGCCTCAGGCCAGTGACTCGGCTCGCTTCTTGAGCGCCTCGGCGTGCCGGGTGAAGCCTTCGGCGACCCGGTCCGGCCCGGCGAGCGGGACCAACGGTCCGGAGAACTCCTCGACCGTGGCGTAGACGGTGGGGCCGCCGGGTTCCTGGCTCAGCCGTTGGAGCCGGGTGCCCCGGACCAGGCCGAGCTTCGCGGGGAGGCCCTCGTAGACGTAGGCGAGCAAAGCGCGCCGGGTGCTTCCGTCCTGGTACGGCGGTTCGACGGCGCTGATCCGTTCCGGCGACGTGGTCGTCCTGCCGTTGGCCCAGCGCACGTGCAGGACGATGGGGTCGCCCGTGGAGGGCGGCGTCGGGCAGTCTGCCCGGAAGCAGAACGGGTTCCAGTCGCCGTACGACGCGGTGTCCATCATGACCGCCCAGACGGTCTCCAGAGGCGCGTCGATCTCGACCGTCGCGCCGGGTCGTGCCTCGGGCATGTCGGCAACCTTTCGTTTCGTGCGGGTTTGGGGTGTGTTTTCCCTAGCCCGACCGGGTGACTGTTCGGGAGGTTCGTGCCCCGGGGTCAACCGGGTGCAGAACTGGACTAGTCCTTAGGGACCCCGGGAGGTCCGATTTGTTGCTTGAGTCGTTGAATCAAGCGTCTAGTGGGAACGGTTCTAGCAGGAATTCCCCTTGCTGAACGCCAGTTAGGCCCGACTTCGCCATTTTGGGGGCACCATCATGAAGTTGCGACACACCGGAACTGCTCGGATCCGCTCGACCCTCCTGACCGGGATGGTCGCGATGCTGCTCGTGATGGGCCCGGGTGCGGCGTTTGCCGACGACACCGTGCCGACCGAGACCACTGCGCCGGCCCCGGCTCCCGTCGAGGAACCGCCTGCCGCGCCGGTCGAGGAGCCCGCTGACGAGGCTCCAGCTCCTGCGCCCGTGGAGGAGCCCGCAGGCGAAGCCCCGGCCCCGACCGCGCCGGACGAAGCACCCGAAGCGCCCGCGGCCCCGGCTGAGGAGCCTGCTGCCGAGGTTGCGGAAACCCCCGCCGCACCCGCCGCACCCGCCGTGTCCGACGCGCCCGCGGAGGCGACGCTGGCCGACGCCATCCTCACCAAGGCGTTCGCTGCACTGGTGGCGGAGGCCGCCGTCACGGTCCCCTGCGTCGGTGGCCCTGCGGACGTCGTCGGCGGGTTCGAGATCGACGGGAACATCTGCTCGCAGACCAACCTGGACTGGGACAACACCGGCCTGTACGTCGAGGACGGCCTCGGCGACTCGACCAGCTTCGCCGGCGGCAACTCCGAGGGTGACGACCCGGCTGACTGGGCCGGCGGCGGGCCGTCCCCGAACGGCAAGACCGACGTCGGCGACTTCTGGGCCTTCTCCCAGGTCTCCGGCGGCGACGTCTACGGCTTCTTCGCCATCACCAACGCCTCCGACACCGGCGGCACCAGCCAGTACGACGTCGAGTACAACCAGCAGAACAACATCGCCCAGGGCGGCATCACTGTTCCGGACCGGACCCCCGGCGACCTGTTGTTCCGCTTCTCCTCCACCGGTAGCGACCCGATCCTCTTCACCGACGCCAAGCGTTGGACGCTGCAGGACGCCGATGCTTGGGACGACATCGACTGTGAAGAGATCACCGACGACGCCGGCTGGTGCACCATCCCGATCCCGGGCGGCGTCTTTGCTCAGCAGACCAACGCCGACGGCACCTTCTTCGAGGGCGCGATCAACATCTCGCTGCTCATCGGCGAGGGCAACTGCACCGGCAACTTCGGTGTTGTCCAGGTCCGCTCGGTCACCGGGGGCTCGTTCTACACCTCGGCATTGAAGGACTACGTCACGCCGCTCGGAGTGAACACGCCCTCGACCTGTGGCTCGATCATCATCGAGAAGAACGACACCGACGGGAACCCGCTCGGTGGCGCCACCTTCTCGGTGAGCCCCAACCCGGACCCGAACGAGCTGAATGACACGCCGTACTCGATCACTGACAACGACGCCAACGACAAGAACGACGCCGATGGCATCATCGAGATCAACCCGGCCGACCCGAACGAGGAGTACACGGTCACCGAGACCGACGCCCCCGAGGGCTACCTGCTGCCGATCCCGGCGTCGCAAGGCCCGGCGTTCGTCGGCGAGACCGGGTCGGTCACCTTCACGTTCGAGGACCCGAAGCAGTGGGAAGCGCTGACCGCCGAGAAGTCGGCCGAGGTGTCTTACACCGCGGAGTACGACTGGTCGATCATCAAGGAGATCTCGGCCACCGGCGACGCCCCCTGGTCGTCGACGACCACCGAGGGCTCTCCGCTGATCACCACGATCCCGGCCGACGCCGACCCGACGCTGCTGCCGTTCTTCTACCGGGTCACCGTCACCGAGGGTGAGCGCACCACGTCCGCGTACGCGGTGGGCGGCGCGATCAGCGTCACGAACCCGAACGACGACGTGGTCGAGGCGGATATCTCCGACTCGCTGCCGGGCGCGGACTGCTTGGTGGAGGGCGAGGAGACCCTCACGGTCGACGTACCGGCTGACGCCACCACCGACTACGCCTACGTCTGCACCTTCGACGGGACCCCGGAGGACCTGGAGGGCACCAACACCGCCACGGTCAGCTGGGACATCTCCGACTACCCGCAGGAAGAAGGCGACCAGGTCGTCGATGGCGACTACACTCTCAGCCCGACCGCGGAGTACGCGTTCGGCGAGGAGACCACCTCGATCAACAAGACGGTCACCGTCACCGACGACAACCACGTCTTCGACCCGGCCTGGGTGATCGAGTGGAGCGCCGAGGGTGACGAGAACGTCTCCGACGTCTACGAGATCGAACTGTCGGCCCCGGCCGGCGAGTGCTCCGCGGTTCTGGCGAACACGGCCACGATCACCGGTGACGAGGACGTGCTCGGGTCGTGGACGGCGTACGGACAGCTCTGCACGGAGCTCCCGACGCTGACGCTGGCCAAGGTTGTCTTCAACATCGACGGTGATGCGGTCCCGGCTGACTTCGACCTCACCGCGACCCCGGTCGAGATTGTGGGCCAGGAGCCGGTGACCGGCAACGGTGACCCGACCGACGAGGGCGGTGTCGCGAGCGTTCCGGTCAAGGCCGGTGACTACGACCTGAGCGAGAGCGGCCTCGAAGGCTACTCGCAGGTGGGCGACTGGGACTGCGGTGACGCGGTCGTAGTCGACGGTGACACCGTGACGGTGGGCTACGGCACCGACATCACCTGCACCGTCACCAACGGTGAGGACGTCGTGATCCCGCCGGTCGTGATCGTCGACCCGCCGAAGCCCGATGCGCTGCCGGAGGTCGGTGGCCCGAACCAGGGCTTCCTGCTCGGCGGACTGGCGATGCTCCTCGCGGGCCTCGGTATGACCCTCCTGGGACGCCGTAAGTCACAGGGCTGATCACCTAACTAGTCAAAGAGCCGGCGACAGGGAAACCTGTCGCCGGCTCTTTCGTTTGGTGCAGCGTCTGCTCAGCGGTAGTTGGTGAACTGCACCGCGAAGTCGTAGTCCTGCTCCTTGACCAGCGCCTGCACGGCCTGGAGGTCGTCGCGCTTCTTGCTGCTCACCCGGAGCTCGTCGCCCTGGACCTGGACCTTGACGCCCTTGGGGCCCTCGTCGCGGATCAGCTTGCCAACCTTCTTGGCGTCCTCCTGGCTGATGCCTTCCTTCAGCGTCACGGTGATCTTCGACTCCCGGCCGGAGGCGCGAGGCTCGGTCGCGTCGACGATCTTGAGCGACTGCTGCCGCTTGATCAGCTTCTCCTTGAAGACCTCGAGGACGGCGCTGGCGCGGTCGTCGGCGTTCGCGGAGATCTCGATCGCCTCACCCGACCACTTGATCTCGGCACCGGTGCCCTTGAAGTCGTAGCGCTGAGCCAGCTCTTTGGCGGTCTGGGAGAGCGCGTTGTCGACCTCCTGACGGTCGATCTTGCTGACGATGTCGAACGATGAGTCGGCCATGGGGGACTACCTCTACTGGTGATCGCGAGAGCCCGCTGCGGGGCTGAACCGGTTGCTGGGCCGAGCCTAGTGCGTGCGGCCGCCCGGATTCGGTTCCGCCCGTGGGGATGCGGTATTCTTCCCGTCGTTGTCTGGACGCTCGCGTTCTGGCACGAATCCCGGCAGATTGCCCGAGCGGCCAATGGGAGCGGACTGTAAATCCGTCGGTTTATACCTCCGAAGGTTCGAATCCTTCATCTGCCACAGCACGACGAAGAGGCCCGCACCGGTGACGGTCGGGCCTCTTCGCGTCAGTGCGTGCAGGAGCTCAGCGCGGCCCGGGGTAACCGAGGATCGGGCGGAGGTAGCGCAGCGCGAACGCCCGGGCCTCGGCCGGGTCGTCCAGGTTGACCAGGGTGGCCGGGGTGAGGATGTAGGACAGGAGTAGCCGGACGAACACGTCGGCCATGACGGCCAGCTCTTCGGGGGTCCGCCCGTCGTCGGGGTCGAGGTCGTGCAGCAGCCGGGACAGGAGCTCTTCCCGGGCCGCGTCGAGGAACCCGGACCCTTGCACGGTGAGGTGCGGGAGGAGGGTCTCGGGTTCGCTCTCGAGCACGCGCTGGAGCAGCCGGTGCCCGCGGACGGCCTTGAGGGCGAAGAGGAAGCCCTCCACCAGCCGGTCGTCGAGCGAGGTGAGCGGTTCCAGGGCTGCGTCGAGGTCGCGCAGGAACCGGCGAAGCTCCCGGAGCATCACCGCATCGATGAGGGCGCCCTTGCCGGGGAACCGGCGGTAGACGGTCACTCGGGCGGTCTTCGCCCGCCGGGAGATCTCCTCCATGGTCGAGCGGGCGATGCCGAAAAGCTCGAACTGCCGCAGCGCGGCGTCGGTGATCGCCTCGGTGGCCGGGTCCTGCTCGTCGCTCGCAGGGCCTTGCGCCGCTGCCCGTGACAGGGCCTCGGTCAGGTCGCTCATGCGGTCACTCCTGTCCGGGCTCCACGGCTGATGTGAAACAAAGATACTCCTCTTGTACCACCCGTTCCACTGTGTTAAACATGCTCCACATCCACACGGGGGTACACATGTCGAGTCGCAGTCGAGCACGCACGGTCCTGGGAGTCGTCCTGGCCAGCCTAGGGGTGCTGCTCGCACCCACCGCAGCTTCCCCGGCGGTGGCGCCCGCGGCCCTCGGCGTCCTGCGGCCCCGCTGCGTCACCCCGGCTGCTGCCGACGCGTTCGAGCCGCCCTGCAACCCCTACCTGTCCAGCCCTTCCTGGGGCATGGCCCACCGCAACCCGTACGCGCAGGCCTCCTCGCCGTACCCGGCACCGGAGCCCGGTGACCCGATCGGTTACCACCACGCCACCGGTGTCCTCGGTGTCACCCTCTTCGCGCAGTACACCGAGCCGTACGCCGACGGCGGCCGCAACCTCTGGATGGCGACGGTGGCCACGCCCGACGGCCGCTACGTCTACAAGGCCGACGCGCGGACCGGTGCCGTGATCTCCGGCTTCGGGTCGTTGAACGACCTGTCGCTCCCCGGCGTGGGCGGGGTCTCCGGCGCCTACTCGTTGCTGGACCGCAACAACAACCTGATCGTCGGGCGCGAGCGCTCCTTCGACGTCTATGGAGACTCGGTGTCCGGGGACCGGTTCTCGCCGATCAAGCGGATCGCGAAGTTCACCCTGCCCGACAGCGTGCTCTGCGGTCCGGACGACGCCCTGGTCGGGATCACGATGCTGTACGACGGGCGGGTCGCCTTCGCCAGCGCCCTCGGGGTGGTTGGCACCTTCCCCAGCAACGTGGCCGACATGACCGCCGCGAACGTCGTCACGACCTCGATCAACGGCGCGAGGTGCGCCACCGCGACGGCCGACGACAGCAGTCTGGACACGGTCTCCAACTCGATCGCCGCCGACGAGACCGGTGGCATCTTCGTGGTGACGTCGAAGGCGATGTACCGGTTCGGCTGGAACGGCAAGCGGATCAGCCGGACCTGGGCGGTCCCGTACGCCTCCGGTACCTCGAGCTCGGTCCGGATCGGCGAGGGGTCCGGCTCCACCCCGACCCTGATGGGCACCAGTGCCCAGCGGGACCGGTTCGTGGTCATCACCGACGGTCAGGAGCTGATGCACCTCAACCTGTACTGGCGCGACGCAGTACCTGCTGACTGGCCCGGGATCCCGGGGGAGGACCGCCGGCTGGCCTGCTCGATCCCGGTCAGGTTCGGCGACCCGGCGGCGACCGTCTCGCAGTCCGAGCAGTCGGTCCTGGTCCGCGGGTACGCCTCGGTCGTGGTCAACAACCAGCTCAAGGACGACTCCGCCTTCGCGTCCCTCTCCGGCAACGCCCGGCTGCTCGCCGCCGCGCTCGCCGGCGGTGACCCGAACAACGCGCCGTACGGAATCGAGCGTCTCGACTGGAACCCGCGCACCCGGACGTGCTCCTCGGTGTGGGTCAACAGTGAGGTGTCGATCCCGAACGGGATCCCGTCGATGTCGACCGACTCCGGGCTGATCTACGGAATGGGGCAGCGCGACGGTGTCTGGGGGCTGGAGGGCCTCGACTTCGCGACCGGGGCGTCCGCGCTGCGGGTCGATACCTCGGCCAGCCCGGAGTTCAACTCGACGTACTCGGCCGCCACGGTCGGTCCGGACGGGTCGATCTGGACCGGGGGAGTCGGCGGGTACACGATCTTCCGGGAAACCGACCAGACGCTGCCGCTCTCCTGCCCGGACCCCTCGCCGCTGGTGAGCCTGCTCGGACCGCTGGCGGTCAGCTGCCCCTGAGCGAAGGCGGGTGACCGGCTAACGGACCGGGCAGGGAGCCGAGCGCGCCTTCTCCAGGGACCGGGTCTGCGCCAGGCCGAGCGCCCAGCAGGAGACGCAGCCGCGCCAGGCGACCACGGCGGGGATGAGCAGCAGCAGCGAGGCCGGGCCCACCACCCCGATCAGGGCGATCGCGGCGACGGCGAGCAGCAGGCCGAGCGCACCGCGGACCAGGTGCACTCGGACCGAGCGGCTGGCGAAGGTGGTGTCCGGCTCCATGGAGGTCATTCGTAACACGGCGCCGGGTGGATGGGCCGGCTCAGGATCACGCCGGGACGATGTTCTGGTTCCCGCGAAGCAGGTTCGACGGGTCGTACTCCGCCTTGACCTGTTGGAGCCGTCGGTAGTTCTCGGCCCCGAACGCGGCGACGACCCGGTCCGGGCCCTCGTCCCCGATGAAGTTCAGGTAGATGCCGCGGTTCGTGTACGGCGCGATGTCGGTTCCGAAGCCCTTGACCCAGGCGCGGTGCTCCTCGTCCTGGGCCGGGTCCAACCAGGAGGCGAACGGGTGCGAGACCCACTGCGTCTGCCGGTTGGCCAGCGCGCTCTCGCCGGCGCGACGCTCGACCGCCCCGCCCCACGGCAGCATCAGCTGCTGGGTGGTCTCCGATGGTCGGCTCTCCCCGTACTTCACCCAGATGTCGAGGGCGACGTCCGGCAGGTCGTCGTGGTGCTCGGCCGACCAGTACTCCCGCATCCGCATCTCCGGCGGGTTGTCGAGCATCGCGTTGAAGTCGGCGTACGGCATCGGCCCGACGATGTCGACGACCGGGGCGAGCTCGCGGAGCGCGGCGGTGTAGTCGGTGCCGTCCGCGTGGTCGCCGTTCCAGCAGACCGCGACACCGACGACCGGCTGCATCTGGAGGTGCTCGGGGACGAACGGTGCCGGCGGGGCGTTGATGATCACCACGCCGCTGCCGAGCTCGTCGGGGGCGCCGGCGGCCCAGTCCCGGTAGGCGCGGGTGATGTCAGCGGCTGCGTCAGCCGGCCACATCAGCAGGCCGGCCACGACCTCGGGGCCGACCGGGTGCAGGTCGAACTCGAGGGCTGTCACGACGCCGAAGTTGCCGCCACCACCGCGGCTGGCCCAGAGCAGGTCGGTGTTCTGGGTGGCGTCGGCCCGGACCTCGCGTCCGTCGACGGTGACCAGCTCGACGGCGCGGAGGTTGTCGCAGGCCAGGCCGAGGGAGCGCTCCAGCCAGCCCGAGCCGCCGTTGAGGGTGAAGCCGGAGACGCCGGTCGTCGACGCCCTGCCGCCGGTGACTGCCAAGCCGTGGGCCTGGGCCGCCGCGTCGAGCTCGGCCCAGGTCACGCCGCCGCCGACCCGCGCGGTGCGGGCGACCGGGTCGACGTCGATCGCCTTCAGCCCGCGGACGTCGATCACGATGCCGTCGTCGTTGGTCGACATCCCGGCGACCGAGTGGCCCCCCGAGCGGATCGCGATCGCGAGGTCGTCGTTCCGGGCACGCTCGAGGGCCGTCGAGACGTCCGAGGCCGTGGCGCACGCGGCGATGACCGCCGGGCGCTTGTCGATCATCGTGTTGTACAGGGCGCGCTTCTCGTCGTACGTCGCGTCCCCCGGGCGGATCCAGTCCATGGGGTGCTCCTCAGAAAGTTGACAGGCGGACGTTCTGAGCCTGGAACTTCTCAGGAGGTTCTGCAATAGCCCGTTCTTACGGGAGGGTGACGCCTTGACCGGAGGGCCTCAGCGGATGGTGCCGACCCCTGGGATCAGCGGCAGGTCGAGCGCGGTGACCCAGCCCGGCGGCAGGTCGTTGACCGCCGGTACGGCGTTGAGCGCGCGCATCCCGGTGGCCAGGCACCCGGCCACGGCGGGCGCGCGGCCGGAGCCGTCGGTGAACCGGAACGCGGTCTCCTGGGTGATCGAGGGCGATCCCTCGATGTCGACGCGGTAGACGTCGTCGGCCGAGCCGGCCGGCCACTCCGGAGCTGCGTCCAGCCCGATCCGGTTGACGTGCTCGAGGGTGATCACCTCGCGGCCGTGGTAGACGCCGTTGATGGTGAACCGGATGGCGGCGACGTCGCCGGCCTTGACGATGCCCTTGGCCGTCTTGCGGTCGGTGGGCGTCACCCACTTCTCCCAGGTGGTCGTGATGTCGTCGAGCTCGATGCCGGCGGCGTGCGCGATCATCGGGACGGTCGCTCCCCAGGCCATGATCAGGATGTCGGGGATCTCCAGCAGCGGGGAGAACTCGGGAGGACGACCGATCCCCATCTCGTCCTCGTAGTCACCCTCGTAGTCGGTGTAGTCGAGCAGCTCGGAGGCGCGGACGCTCTTCACCTCACCGCACAGCCCCATCAGGGTCAGCGGGAAGAGGTCGTTGGCAAATCCAGGGTCGATGCCGGTGGTGAAGCACGACGAACCCCCGGCCTCGCAGGCCTCGGTGATCGGGTCGATCCAGTTCGGCGGGTTCTGCTTCATGGTCGGCCAGACCCACGGGGTCATCGCGGTCGAGGTCACGTCGATCCCGGCGCGCAGGAACGAGGTCATCACCCGGATGTTCTCGTCGGCGTACTGGGCCGTCGGGCCGTAGTGCACCAGAGCGTCCGGCTTCAGGGCGACCAGGTCCTCGACGGAGTCGGTGGCGATCACGCCGGTCGGGTCGATGCCGCAGATTTCGCCGGCGTCCTTGCCGACCTTGTCGGGGTTGCTGACCCCGACCCCGACCAGCTCGAAGGCGGGGCTCTTCACGACCTCGGCGATGACCATCTTGCCGACGACCCCGGTACCCCAAACCACGACGCGCTTCGGTGTGCTCATGCGCCGAGGCTAGGCGCTCTTGAGCGCGATGAGAAGAGATTTCGAGAACACGTTCTAGTTTGTGAAGCCGCCTTCAGCGACTGGTGCGTCACAGTCAGTACCTGTAACGCCTGGTTACATCTATCCTGCCAAGCATGGACCTCTCCGCTCGTGGCATCACCCGCTCGGTCGTCAAGCGCGCGAACGCCTTCGGTGCAACGCCGGTGAGCCCCCGCGGCGTCCTGAACCGCACTGTGGGCCGCCTTGGCGACCCGACCGGCTCCGGCGCCCTGCGTGCTGCCGTCGACGGCAAGGTGGTGCTGGTGACTGGCGCCTCCTCGGGGATCGGCCGCTCGGCCGCGATCCGGTTCGCGGCCGCAGGCGCCACGGTGCTGGTGGTCGCCCGCAGCGAGGACCAGCTCGCCGAGGTCGTCGACGAGGCGACCGCGGCCGGTGGACGGGCGATCGCCTACCGCTGCGACCTCACCGACTTCGACCAGATCGACGCGCTGGTCACCAAGGTGCTCGACCAGCACGGGCACGTCGACATCCTGGTCAACAACGCCGGCATGTCTATCCGGCGCAAGGTGCGGCACTCGGTCGACCGGTTCCAGGATTTCGAACGTCCGATGCTGCTGAACTACTTCGCCGCCGTCCGGTTGACCATGGGGCTGCTGCCGAGGATGGTCGAGCGGGAGAGCGGCCAGGTCATCAACATCTCCAGCTGGGCCGCCATGCTCCGACCGGCCCGGTTCTCCGGCTACACAGCCTCGAAGGCGGCTCTCGAGGCCTGGTCCGACTGCGTCCAGGGCGAGGTCCTCGACGACGGCATCGTCTTCACCAACGTGCACATGCCGTTGGTCCGGACCCCGATGATCACCCCGACCAAGCTCTACAACCGGATGCCGGCGCTCAGCATGGATCAGGCCGCCACGGTGGTCTGCGACGCCGCGGTGAGCCGGTCTCGACGGGTCACCCCGCTGGTGGCCAACTGGGCCGCGTGGGCCGAGACCCTCAGCCCGGCGTTGGGTGACGTGATCCGGAAGAACGCGATCTAGGTTCCGACCGGGTCAACCAACGATCGTGAAGTCCTCGGTGCGCACCGTGCCGAGCAGCTCGCGGTGCCGCTCGGGCGCCCACGGGAACAGCTCGGGCTTGCCGTCCTGACCGAGGTACCAGCTGGTGCAGCCGGTCGCCCAGACGGTCTCCGGCATCGCTTCGGCCACCTCGGCGTAGAACGCATCGGTGGCCTCGGCGGTCGGCATCGCCGAGGTCAGCTCGCCGCGCTGCCAGCGACCGATCCAGTCCAGGGCGTAGGCCGCCTGGGTCTCCGCGATCGCGGTGAGCGCGTAGTTGCCGACCGGTGAGTTCGGCCCCATCAACAGGAAGAAGTTCGGGAAGCCCGGCAGCGCGACCGTCTGGTAGGCCCGCGGTCCGGCGGCCCAGGCTTCCTCCAGGGTGTGGCCGCCGGGACCGACCAGGTTCATCGGCCGCAAGTAGGCGTGCGCATCGAACCCCGTTGCCAGCACCAGCACGTCGCACTCGTGCAGGACGCCGTCGGTGGTCCTGACGCCGGTCGGCTCGACCCGGCTGATCGCGGTGCTGACGACCTCGACATCCTCGCGCTGGACGGCGTCGTAGAAGGTCGGCGAGATGATCAGCCGGCGGCACATCGGCTCGGAGTCGGGGGTGAGTCGGTCGCGGAGCGCCGGGTCGGCGATCCGCTTCAGCTGCCGTCGGGTGTGCCAGGTGAGGAACCGGCGGGCCTTGCCCGGGTGCAGCAGGGCCGGGGACAACGACTCGATGACCTTGCGGCTCACGTGGTAGCTGAACCGGTCGTAGGACGGGAACCGGCGGTGCAGCGCGCGGGTGAACCGGGAGAACTCCGGGTTCTCGAGGTGGACCACCCAGTGCGGAGTCCGTTGGAAGAGTCGCACCCCGCCGACCTTCCCGGCCAGGTCGCCGAGGATCTGGACACCGGTCGAGCCGGTGCCGATCAGCCCGATCGTCTTGTCGGCCAGGTCGACCTCGTGGTCCCAGCGGGCCGAGTGGAAAGCCGGCCCGGCGAACGAGTCGAGGCCTTCGATCCGCGGGTACCGCGGGTGGTGCAGGATCCCGGTCGCGGAGATGACGAAGTCGTACTCCTCGCAGGTCCCGTCATCGGCGGTGACCTCCCACGACGTACCGGTCCAACGGGCTTCGGTGATCGTCGTACCGAAGCGGATCTGGTCAGTGACGCCGAGGTCGTCGGCAACCTTCTCGAAGTACGCCCAGATCTCCGCGCCCGGTGACATCAGGTGCGTCCAGTCCGGGTTCCGCGCGAAGGTGAACTGGTAGAAGCGGGACGGCACGTCGCAGGCGATCCCGGGGTAGGTGTTCTCCCGCCAGGTGCCGCCGACCCGGGTCGCCTTCTCGTAGACGGTGAAGGTGCTGATGCCGGCGCGGCGCAGAGCGGCGCCCATGCAGATACCGGACATGCCGGCGCCAACGATCGCGATCCGGGGAATGCGTTCGGGATCGTTCACCTTCGCGTCTCCTTCCCCCATGATGTGCAGATGAACAAGGTATTCGTGATCGGTGTCGGCATGACCAAATTCACCAAGCCCGGTCGCGAGGACTCGCCGGACTACCCGGCGATGGCGAAGGAGGCTGGCACCAAGGCGCTCGAGGACGCCAGCATCGCGTTCGAGAATATCGAGCAGGCCCACGTCGGCTTCATGTACGGCGAGTCCACTGCGGGGCAGCGTGCTGTCTACGAGCTCGGCATGACCGGCATCCCGATCACCAACGTCAACAACAACTGCTCGACCGGGTCCACGGCGCTGTACCTGGCGGCCAACGCGATCCGCGGCGGTCTGGCCGACTGCACCCTCGCCCTCGGCTTCGAGAAGATGCAGCCGGGCTCGCTGGGCACGGCGTACGAGGACCGCGAGCAGCCGCTGATGAAGCACATCGTGGCGCTCTCCGAGCTGCGCGAGTTCGCATTCCCCGCAGCTCCGTGGATGTTCGGAGCTGCGGGCCTCGAGCACAACGAGCGCTACGGTTCCACCCCCGACCATTTCGCGAAGATCGCCGAGAAGAACCACCGGCACTCGGCCAACAACCCGTACGCGCAGTTCCAGGACGTCTACGAGCTCGAGGACATCAAGAACGCGAAGATGATCTACGCCGAGGCCGGCCTGACCCGGCTGATGTGCTCGCCTACCTCGGACGGTTCGGGGGCCGCGGTGCTCGCGAGCGAGCGGTTCGTCGAGGAGCACAACCTCGCCGACCGGGCTGTCGAGATCGTCGGCCAGGCGATGGTCACCGACATGCGCTCTACCTTCGACACGAGGAGCGCGATCAACCTGGTCGGGGCCGACATGAGTCGCAAGGCAGCCGAGAAGGTCTACGAGCAGTCTGGGCTCACAGCTGAGGACGTCGACGTGATCGAGCTGCACGACTGCTTCGCTCCGAACGAGCTGATCACCTACGAGGCACTCGGTCTGGCTGCCGAGGGCGAGGCGCACAAGCTCGTCGACGCCAACGACACGACGTACGGCGGCCGTTGGGTGGTGAACCCGTCCGGTGGGCTCATCTCCAAGGGCCATCCACTCGGCGCGACGGGTCTGGCCCAGTGCGCCGAGCTGACCTGGCAGTTGCGCGGCGACGCGGACGCGCGGCAGGTCGACGGGGCGAAGGTGGCGCTCCAACACAACATCGGCCTCGGCGGTGCCGTCGTCGTGACGGCCTACCAGCCCGCGCAGCGGTGATCCTCACCGACCTGATCGGGAGGGCCGTCGGCGAGGCGCTTTCGTTGAAATCCTGCGTCGACGTCGGGCTGGTGCGCCTCGACCCGCCGTGGGTGCTTGCCCGCGGCGGCCTCGGCCTCGCGAAGTTCGGCGCCTTCGGTGGTGCGATCAGCCTCTCGGCTGCCCGGTTCCCTGACCGGGACGTGGTCATCGACGAGCGCGGCACGCTGACCTACGCCGACCTGGACCGTCGCTCGAACGCACTCGCGAACGCCTGGCGCCAGCGCGGCCTGAAGCCCGGTGCTGGCGTTGCGGTCCTGGCCCGGAACCACCGTGGCTTCCTGGACGCGATCTTCGGTGCCGCCAAGTGCGGGGCCCGGATCGTGCTGCTCAACACCGACTTCGCGGGTCCGCAGATCCGGGAGGTCTGTGCCCGCGAGGGGATCGACATCCTGGTCCACGACGAGGAGTACGCCGACATGGTCGCCGACGTCGCTGCGCCGCTCGGCACCTACCTCGCCTGGTCCGAGGACGGCTCCGGCATCGACGCCCTCATCGCCGCCGGATCCGCCTCGACACCGCCGCGTCCCTCCGAAGCCGCGAAGGTCATCATCCTGACCAGCGGCACCACGGGTACGCCGAAGGGCGCCCAGCGCACCGAGCCGAAGTCCCTGCTGCCGCTCGGAGGCCTCTTCGGCAAGGTGCCCTACCGCAGCGGCGAGGTGATCGAGTGCAGTGCGCCGATGTTCCACGCACTCGGCTTCGCCCAGCTGATGCTCGGTATCGCCCTGGGCGACACCCTGGTCGTACGCCGGCGTTTCGATCCGCAGGAGACGCTGGAGAGCCTGGCTCGGCATCGGGTCCGGACCCTGGTCGCGGTCCCGGTGATGCTGCAGCGTTTGGTCGAGCTCGGCCCGTCGGCCCGTGCGGGGCTGGACCTGTCCAGCCTCCGGATCGCCTTCATCGCCGGCTCCCAGCTCGGCGCGGACCTCTGCACCCGGTTCACCGAGGCGTTCGGCCCGGTCATCTACAACCTGTACGGCTCGACCGAGATCGCCTACGCCACCATTGCGACCCCTGAGGACCTGGCGATCGAGCCGGGCTCGGTCGGGCGCCCTGTCCTGGGAACGGTGGTCCGGATCCTCGACGACGACGGGAACCCGCTGCCGACTGGGCAGACCGGGAGGATCTTCGTCGGCAACTCGATGCAGTTCTCCGGCTATACCGGTGGCGGCGGCAAGGAGATGATCGACGGCCTGATGTCCTCGGGCGACGTCGGTCACTTCGACGTGAACGGGCTCCTGTTCATCGACGGTCGTGACGACGACATGATCATTTCCGGCGGCGAGAACCTGTTCCCCGGTGAGGTCGAGCAGGTGCTGGCCGCCCATCCGCTGATCGTCGAGGTCGCTGCTGTCGGCGTACCGGACGAGAAGTTCGGGATGCGGCTGCACGCCTTCGTCGTACGGCGGGACCCAGGATCAGGCCCAGCGCTCACCGAGGACGACGTCAAGGAGCACGTGCGGGCGAACCTGGCGCGCTTCAAGGCGCCCCGCGACGTGACCTTCCTCGACGAGCTCCCGCGCAACCCCACCGGCAAGGTCCTGAAGAGAGAGCTGACGAAATGATCGAGTGGTCCGAGACCGACGAGGCCGTTCGCGGCGCTGTGCGCGACTTCATCGAGAAGGAGATCCGGCCGCACGTCGACCAGCTCGAGACCGGCGCGATGCCGCCGTACGACATCATCCGGAAGCTGTACGCCGCATTCGGCCTCGACGCGATGGCTGTGGAGGCGCTGAACGCCCAACTGGAGCGCGAACGGGACCCTGAGGGCTCCGGTGAACGGAAGTCGGGCGGCGGTGACGGCATGGGCTCGATGGGTGCCGTGCTGTTCAGCGAGATCGGCGGAGTCAGCCTCGGTGTGGTCGCTGCGATGGGGGTTTCCCTCGGTCTGGGCGTCGGCACGATCCGGGCGAAGGGAACGCTGGCCCAGAAGGAGCGCTGGCTGCCGAAGCTGGTCACCTTCGAGCACGTCGCAGCGTGGGCGATCACCGAGCCCGAGTCCGGCTCGGACGCCTTCGGCGGGATGCGGACCACGGTGAAGCGCGACGGCGACGAGTACATCCTCAAGGGCCGGAAGACCTTCATCACCAACGGTCCCGACGCCGACGTGATCGTGGTCTACGCAAAGCTCGACGAGGGCGACGACGTTCCGCTGCGGGACAAGAAGGTGCTCGCCTTCGTGCTGGAGAAAGGGATGCCCGGGCTGATCCAGTCCAAGCCGTTCAAGAAGATGGGGATGATGAGTTCCCCTACCGGCGAACTCACCTTCGACGGGGTGCGATTGACCAAGGAGTTTCTGCTCGGCGAGACCGAGGAGACCTCGGACGGTCGTGAGAGCGCCCGGAGCAACTTCGGCACCGAGCGAGTGGGGATAGCGATCCTGTCGCTCGGCATCATCGAGGAGTGCCTGCGGCTCTGCACCGAGTACGCGAAGAGCCGGGTTCTCTGGGGCAACCCGATCAGCGACTTCCAGCTGATCCAGCTCAAGCTGGCCAAGATGGAGGTCGCCCGGATGAACGTCCGCAACATGGTCTTCCGCAACATCGAGCTGGCCGGAGCCGGCAAGTCCCCGTCGCTGGGGGAGGCCTCCGCGATGAAGTGGTACTCCTCGGAGGCTGCGACCGAGGTGGCGATGGAGGCGGTCCAACTCTTCGGCGGCAACGGCTACATGACCGAGTACCGGGTCGAGCAGCTGGCGAGGGATGCCAAGTCGCTAATGATCTACGCGGGCAGCAACGAGGTCCAGATCACGCATGTGGCGAGGGAGCTGTTGCAGGGGTAGCGATGTCGCAGAAACGGTTGTGCGACGGCAGGAGTCGGGTCATTCGGCACCGAGATGTTCCCGCACCACGGCGCGCATCTTAGTTTCGATCTGACGCCGAGCTTCAATGTCGCTGACTTGATCGCGTCCTGCAGGAGGAGGACTAGTTCCTGGCCCAGAGGGCTCCTGGTGGTCCCACTCGGGGATTCTTTCGTAAAGAGGTCACCCGAAGTTGTAGAGGGGCAGATCCCGATAGCCGAATGCCCGCAGGAGAACTTGATACCCGTCCTGCTCGCCCTCGGTCACAGCAGGATCTTCTCATCCGAACGCTCCGAATCCTCAGGCGTTCGGGTCGTCGAAGTCGACGTTGAGCGTGTAGTGGTACGGCGTCGTGAAGGACTCCGGGGTGCTGACCTCGATGTAGTACGTCGCATCGAAGAACGCCCTGAAGTACAGGAACGAGCAACCCCCGACGCTGCTGTTGTCATCCTGCGCAAACGGCGCGCCACCACCGTCGGTGACACGCAGATAGGTGTCCCCCTCGGAGGTCGCACAATCACCGCCCGTACTCACGGCCATCGGATTGCCGACTTTGACGTCTACTCGGTACAGGTCGGTGTCGCCGGACCATCCAGACGCGCTGACTCGGCTTCCGCTCGGCGAGGGGAGTTGATTCGCGGTGGCGTCCGTGTCGTTGGGCTCGGACTCGCTAGACAGCCCCATTTGCGGTCCGTCGCACGTCAGCGCACCTCCGAGCACACCGGTGACGAACTGACCGGATGGGCAGGACTGGTCAGGAACGACGCCGTCAACGCCGTCCACACCGTCAACGCCGTCAACGCCCGGAGAGCCGGGCGCTCCTGTGGCACCGGGAACGCCTTGCGCTCCTGTCTGATTCCAACCGATCCGAATCTCGCCCTTGCTGCACGACTTCGCCGCGTCGATGATCCGGAACTGGCCGCTGGTCTTGTCGTAACAACCGGTGATCACCCCGTCGTTGCCGGGGATCGCAGCGAAAGCGTAACTCCCGGCTGCGAGAGCGAAAGCAGTAGCCGCTGCGGTGATCACCGCGGCTCGGCGTGAGTGACGGATTGTGGGAATGGGCGCGCGCATGGGAGTCCCCCTGGATGGGTGCGGATGAAGCCTGACGATGAGGCCCTGCGTCCCAAGCAGCGAGGTTGCTCGCAAGTATGTAGGAGAACCATGTTAGGCAGCAATGGACACGAATTTACGGACCGTGCGTGTACGGAATGGGCGTCGCATTTTGGGCCCTTCGACGGGTTGTGAACACTCTGATGTTGACCCGGTTTCCAGGGCTGGTGGCGGCCGAAAACTGTCGGTGGGTACTGGTTGTCTGGGGTTAGCGAATCGGGCCGCTGTCTCGGGAAAGCAGGACTGCATGAACGACTCCACCAACGATTTCAACACCGCACTGCTCAGTGATCACGACCTCCTTCACGGCGGGGTGGTGGACCTGGTGGAGGAGAACCGGGCCTCGGCCCGGAAGTGGGCCAGGCTGGTCGAGCTGCACCGCCGCCACCAGAAGAAGACCCCCCAGCCCGTGACCACCGGGTGGGGGCCGATGACCGCTAGGGAATGGACCGCGTTGGAGACCAGTGAGGTTTGGGCCACCGGCGACCTGCACACCCGCACCCAGCTCAACATCGCGCTGTTCCTCTCCGAGCACCTCCCCCAGATCTGGGCGCTGTGCCAGACCGGTGCCTTGGACCGGTACCGGGCGAGCACGGTTGCGGACCTGATCCGGCAACGGCTCGATGATCCCGAGCATTGGGCCAAAGCCGGTGCCCGGGTGTCGGGGTTCCTGCGCAAGCACCTGCGCCGCTACGCCGAGTTCAACATCGAGATGGTGACCTGCACGACCACCCAGCTCCGCAACCGCCTCAATTACGAGATCCGCAAACTCGTCACCGCCGATGAGGAGTACGCCAAGTCCTACGCCGACCGGACCGTGCACACCTTCGAGACCGAGGACGGCATCGCCCAGCTCAACATCACCAACTCCACCGACCAGGTCAAACTCGCCCGGCACCGCCTCCACCTCAGTGCCAAAGCGCTGCGCAACGCCGGAGACCCGCGCACCGTCAACCAGCTGATGGCCGACCTCGCCCGCGCGATCGCCACCCGTGAAGGCGCCACCTGGTACCGGCTCCTCACCGACTCCGCCGGTGACCCCGTCGCACTCTCCACCAAGTCCTACCTGCCGACCGAGACGATCTGGCGCCACGTCGTGGCTTTTCAACAGACCTGTACTCACCCGGCCTGCGACCGGCCCGCCGTCGAGTGCGAACTCGACCACGACGAACCCTGGCCCGCCGGCGAAACCGACACCGAGCACCTCGGCCCCCTCTGCCGACGCCACCACAAAGCCAAGCACGCCCGTGACAATCAGCCTGAGCGCCTCGACCTCGCCTGGGAGACCGCCTACGCCAGCTAGGCCGGGTGCGCGTCCAGGAAGTCGTCGATCAGCGCCCAGGTGGTCGCTCGGGCGGACCCTCCGGCGAGGACGCCGAGGTGCCCGCCCGGCGCCGTCTCCAGTCGTACGTCGGGGGAGTTCGGCAGCAGCTCGCCGACCTGGTGCGCGACGGCGACCGGGACCAGCACGTCGCCGGAACCGGCGATGTTCATCACCGGCACGGTCACGTCGGCCAGCCGTACTTCCTTGTTCGGCCCCTGGATCGTGCCGGTGGCGAGCTCGTTCTTCAGCGCCAGTCGCTGGTAGGCCTGCAGGGTCGCGCGCCCGGGGTAGGCGAGCATGTTGTTCATCAGCCCGTCGACAGCTTCGATGTGCGCCAGGAACTCGCGGTCGTCGCGGTACTTGAAGAGAGTCAGCGGCTTCTTCAGGTACGTTGCGACCGCAGTGAGCTTGAACGCCGGGCCGACGACCGCGGCGGGCACGCTGCCCATCGCCTTGAGGGCAGTCCCGACCAGGCTGCCGTCGGTGTACTTTCCGATCAGTCGGACGGGCGCGAGCATCGGGTTCTTGCTCAGGTCGAACGGGCTCGCCACCATCGCCACCGCGTTGACCGGGAGCTCGGCGTGCGCCGCCGTCGCGGTCAGGGCGATCAACCCGCCCATGCACCAGCCGACTAGGTTGACCGGCTTGCCGTCGTTGTCCTCCGACACCTTCCGGATGGCTGGTGAGACGACGTCGTTGACGAAGAACTCGAGGCCGAGGTCCTTGTCGGCGTACGACATGGCGCCGTAGTCGACCAGGTAGGTCGGTCGCCCGGACTCGACGAAGTGCTCGGTCATCGAGCAGCCGCGGCGGAGGTCGAAGCAGGTTGCCTGCGAGCCGAGCGGCGGCACCATCAGTACCGGCAGACCGCGCTGTTCGACGTCGGCCGGGCGGTACCGGTGCAGTGTGCTCTTGTGCCCCTCGTCGATTACGTCGGACGGCATCCGGGTGGTGTCGGCCAGACCGCCCTTGACCAGGAAGTCGTAAAGGTTGGCCACGGCCTGACGGCGCTGCTCGAGCGTGCGTCGGGGATCCAGAATCGAGCTCATGCGCACACTGTGCACCCTCAAGGCACCCGCGGTCACTGCTGCTGCAGCCAGCAGATCTGGGCGACGTCGGCGTCGAACCCCGGCCGGTCCCGCAGGTACAAGGTGCGACTCAGCGAGTTAGCCGTCATCTGCGCGGACTGCACCTTGATCCGGGAGACGGTGATGTCCTCGCTCGGGCGGATCTCCTGGAGCAGCCCGACCCACTGGCTGATGTAGCCGAGCTGGGCTCGCTGAGCCAGGTGCTGATACTCGGGGCCGAGGTTAGGGCTCTCGGCGATCAGGAGGGTGATCAGGTCGGTGTGCCGCAGGGTCAGGCCGACGTAGGAGTCCGATACCCGGCGCAGTGCGTCGACCGGGGTTGGGCTCTTCTGGACCGCATCCTCGAAGGTTTTCTGCAGCACCGCGTACCCGCGCTCGAACCCGGCGTAGAGCAGGTGCTGTTTGCTGGTGAAGTGGGTGTAGATGCTGGGGCCAGCCATCCCGACTGTGGCGCCGATGTCGTCGATGCCCACGGCGTCGAACCCGTGCGTGGCGAACAGGGTGGCCGCCGCGGCGACGATCTCGTCGCGGCGGCTGACGGGGGCAGCCGTCGGGGTCGGGTGCGGGTTCGGTGGGTGCGCCGGGGAGTCGGCGAACTCGAAGGTGAGCACCCGGAGGGCGAGATCGGCGAGGACCTCCTCGAACCGCTCGGGGGCGAGCTGGAGGCGGTGAAAGGAGATGCTGCTAACCGCGTTCACGGCGCACCCGGCGAGGAAGTCCGCCTGATCGGCGCCGAGCTCGGGGCGGATCTCGGCGAGAGTGCTTGACAGCTTTGTGCCGGAGCCGCGCATCCGGGAGCGCAGCAGATCCTGTTGGGTAGTGGGGAGGTTGCGAGCCTCGCGCTGCCAGAGCACCCCGAGGCGGCGGTAGGCGAGTGCGGTCCGCGCGCAGGTGGTCGCGACCTCCTCGAGGTTGCCGGCCTGCAGTTCGCCGAGCATCGAGGTGAAGGCGGTCGCGGTGTTGTCGATGGCGTCGTACAGCATGTCGGCCTTGCCTGCGTAGTGCCGGTACAACGCCGAGGGGCCCACATTCACCGAGGCAGCGACGTCTGCGACCGAGACCCGCTCGTACCCGCGCTCGTAGAACAGCCGGGTCGCGGCGGCCCTGATCTGAGCGCGGCGGTCCCTGGGTCGGGTGCCGCGTGGAGGAGCGGACAACTGAGTACTAGCCACGATTCACTTAGTGTGGCACTGTCGACCCATCGTGATCCAGGTCACGGCTCACCAGATCGTCAGAAGTGGGGACTCCATGGCGACCCAGCAGGCAGTGCTGCGCACGCTGGCGCGCCCGCTCGTCCCCATCGGTGACCTTTTCGCGTTCGCCGTCGACGTCCTCCGGTCGCTCTTCGTCCGACCCTTCCAGTGGCGCGAGTTCTTTGACCAGTCCTGGTTCGTCACCCGGGTCTCGCTGCTCCCGATCTGCGCGATCACGATCCCGTTCGGCGCGGTCCTCTCGCTCCAGATCGGCTCGCTCTTCAACCAACTCGGTGCCCGCTCATTTACCGGCGCCGTCGCAGTGGTCGGCATCGTCCAGCAGGCTGCCCCGATCGCGACGGTGACCATCGTCGCAGGCGCCGCCGGTACGGCGATCGCGGCGGACCTCGGCGCCCGGAAGATCCGCGAGGAGCTCGACGCCATGGAGGTGCTTGGCATCTCGGTGATCCAGCGGCTCGTCGTGCCGCGGGTGCTGGCGGTCGCGTTCATCGCCGTCCTGCTCAACGGTGTCGCGACCCTGGTCGGGGTGATGGGCGGCTACTCGTTCAACGTCCTGGTCCAAGGGGGGTCGCCCGGCGCGTACGTGCACGCCTTCACTGCACTGGCACAGCTCCCCGATCTCTGGGTCGGTGAGATCAAGGCGTTCGTCTTCGGCCTGGTCGCCGGCATCGTGGCCTGCCACCAGGGCATCAACGCCAAGGGTGGGCCCCAGGGCGTTGGCAACGGCGTCAACCAGTCGGTGGTCATCTCGTTCGTGCTGCTCTTCGTCGTGAACACGATCCTGACGCTGGTGTACTACCAGATCGTCCCGCCGAAGGGGCTGTGATGGCGCTCACTCAGGACAACCCCGCCACCCGCGCCTACCGGGCCACGTACGCCGCGCTGACCGACCTCGGCGACCAGGTCCAGTTCTACGGACATGCGCTGGCGGGCATTCCGAAGGTGTTGACCCGGTACCGCCGTGAGGTCTTGCGGTTGCTCGCCGAGGTGGCCCTCGGTCGCGGGGCCCTGGTGCTGGTCGCCGGGACGCTCGGCATCATCGTCTTCGAGGTACTGGCCGTCGGGTCCGTGGTCGGCCTGGTCGGCTACCAGGGCCTGAAGCAGGTCGGCATCCAGCCATACGTCGGCTTCCTATCGGCGTACTTCAACACCCGCGAGGTGGCGCCGCTTATCGCTGCGAACGCGCTGGTCGCGACGGTGGGCGCCGGGTTCACCGCCCAGCTCGGCGCGATGCGGATCTCGGAGGAGATCGATGCCGTCGAGGTGATGGCGATCCCGTCGATCCCGTACCTGGTCAGCACTCGGGTGATCGCCTCGTTCATCGCAGTGATCCCGCTCTACTTCGTCGGCCTGATCGGCACCTATGCCGCTACCCAGGCGGTCTCGATCCACTACTACGGCCTCACCGGTGGCACCTACGACCACTACTTCAACCTGTTCCTGCCACCGATCGACGTGCTCTACTCCTTCGCCAAGGTGCTGGTCTTCGCCGTCATCCTCACGATGATCTGCTGCTACTACGGCTTCACCGCCAAGGGCGGACCGGCCGGCGTCGGGGTCGCCGTCGGGCGTGCTGTGCGGCTCTCGCTGGTGATCATCGTGATCGCCGACTTCTTCCTCAGCCTGGCGCTCTGGGGCTCCACGACCACGGTCCGGATCGCAGGCTGATGCGCCAGCCCATCCTCCGACAGCACAGCAAGGCCCTCTCCGGCATCGGCTACCTCGTCCTGATCGCACTGCTGCTGACGTTGAGCGTCAAGACGTTCACCAAGTCACTGCCGTGGCAGAGCGCGGCCGAGGTCACCATCACCACCACGACACCGGGGCTGGAGCTGAACCCGCAGTCCGACGTGAAGTTCCAGGGGCTCCGGGTCGGCGAAGTACGACGGATCACCTCCGACGGTCGCACCGCCACCATCGAGCTGGCGATCGACGAGGAGAAGCTCGCTCTGATCCCGGCCAACATCGACGCAGCGATCGTGCCCAAGACGCTCTTCGGCGAGAAGTTCGTCGACTTGCGGCTGCCGCCGCAGCCGGTGGCGGCACGGCTGGCCTCCGGGGGGAGCATCGAGCAGTCCAGTACGTCGGTCGAGATCGGCTCCCTGTTCCGCAGCCTGGTGCCGGTCCTCGACGCGCTCAAGCCCGAGCAGCTCTCGGTGGTGCTGAACTCGCTCGCTCAGGCCGTTGACGGTCGCGGTGCGACGCTGGCCCGGACCTTCACCCAGCTGGACGCGTTCCTCGGTGAGCTGGACCCGAACCTGGATACCTTCGTCGACGACATCGAGGCGTTCGCCGAGGTCTCCGACATCTACGCCGCGAGCGCCCCTGACCTGCTCCGGCTGCTCGCCGCCTCGGCCGGGATCAGCCGTGACCTGCTGGTCCCGAAGGAGACCGACTTCGCTGCCTTCCTCGACCAGGTGATCGCGACCGGTGAGGACTCCCGGGCGGTGCTCGCCGAGAACGCCGACAACTTGATCCGGCTCTCCGGGCGCTCGCGGCCGGTGCTCGCGCTGCTCGACGAGTACTCCTCCGCGCTGCCGTGTTTCCTCAAGGGTCTGAAGACGGCGGATATCCTCGCCAACCGCGCGATCGGCGGACACGGCCCGTACACGAACCTGGTCATCGACGTGGCCGCGCACAACAAGCCGTACACGTACCCGGCCGATTCCCCGGACAACCCGAGAAGCGACGGCAACAACGCAAACCTGCCGTTCGACGTACCGAGGTTCGGACCGCACTGCCCGGAGTTCTCCGCCGAGGTGCTCGGGCTCAAGCAGGTTAAGCCGTACTACGCCGCATCCCAGGGCAACGCGATCGACCCGCCAGGCACCCCCAGGGCAGGTACTCGGCCGACGAGCGCGTCGGTCACCGAAGCCCGGCTGGCGCTGGCCCGGGTGCTCGCCGCGCGGTCGCTCGGCATCTCCGCCGACGAGGTCCCCGGATACGCCGACCTGCTGATTACCCCGATGCTCGCCGACGGGGAGGTGAACGTGCCGTGACCACCGTTAGCCCCCGGGTGAAGCAGCAGTCCCGGATCCCGTCCTCGGTCTACAAGGTCGCTGTCTTTGCGGTGGTCACCGTCGTGCTGATCGGGCTGCTCGGGACCCTGATCGGCAACGTCAGCCTCACCGCCTCGCGCAGCTACTACGCGCTGTTCACCGACGCGACCGGGGTCTTCTCCGGCGACCGGGTCCGGCTCTCCGGGGTCGAGGTCGGTCGGGTCACCGGCGCCGAGCTGGTCAGCCACCAGGGCCGCAAGGTCGCCCGGCTCGAGTTCGAGGTCGACGAGTCGGTCCCCGTGTACGCCGACGCCGAGCTCCAGCTGCGCTACGAGAACGTCGTCGGCCAGCGCTACTTGAACATCGTCGAGGAGCCGCAGTCCGGGCCGTCGCTGAAGAAGGGGAGCACCTTCCCGACGACCCAGACCACCCCTGCGCTGAACCTGACCGACCTGTTCAACGGGTTCCAGCCGTTGTTCCGGGCCCTCGACCCGGACCGGCTGAACACCTTCAGCTTCGAGTTGGTCCGCGCGCTCCAGGGTGAGGCCGGGACGTTGCAGAGCCTGATGCGGAACACCGGGCAGCTGACCAACACCCTCGCCGACCGGGACGCGGTCATCGGCAGCGTTGTCGGAAACCTCAACACCGTGCTCGCCACCGTCGGGGACCGGGACGAGAAGCTCACCGGGCTGATCGTGCAGTTCCGCAACCTGATGAGCGGGCTGGCCGAGGACAGTGACGTGATCGGTGCGAGCCTGCCGCCGCTGGCCTCGCTGCTCGACGCCACCGCCGGCACCCTGGCCGACATCCGCCGCCCCCTGAAGTCCAGCATCGGTTCGCTGCGGACCATCGCCGAGCAGGTCCACCAGGACCGCCAGGTCCTCGACGAGGCCCTCGTCGATCTGCCGTTCACGTTGCGCACCCTGGCGCGGACCGGCTCCTACGGCTCCTGGTTCAACTTCTACGTCTGTGGCTTCGACATCCGGCTCACCCTGCTGGACAGCACGGTCACCCTGGCCGGGGCCGGGTTCTCCTCGAACGAGCGCGGGACCGTCTGCGGTGCCGGGGGGGTGATGCCGTGAGCGCGCCACGCACGGAGCGGCAGCTGATCCGGATCGCAGTGATCGGGATCGCGGTGCTCAGCCTCGGGTTCGCCCTCGCGATCAACTTCCAGAGGCTGCCGCTGGTCGGGGGCGGGACGACGTACCAGGCCGAGTTCACCGACGCCGCCGGGCTGGTCCCCGGCGAGGAGGTCCGGGTCGCCGGGATCAAGGTCGGCCAGGTCACCGGCCTCAAGCTCGGTCGGGCCCGGGTGCTGGTGAGTTTCCGCGTCAAGGGGGTGGACCTCGGGGACGCGACGACCGCGGGGATCGAGGTCAAGACCCTGCTCGGGCAGCACTTCCTCAGCCTCGACCCGGCCGGCAGCGGCAAGCTCGACGAGGGCGCGGTGATCCCCCTCGCACGGACCTCGACCCCGGTCAACATCGTGCCGGCCTTCCAGCGGTTGACCGAGCAGAGCCAGGAGATCGACACCAAGCAGGTGGCTGCGGCGTTCGACGCGCTCTCCGAGACGCTGACGCGGACGGCCCCGGAGATGACCGAGACCCTGCGCGGTCTGTCCCGGATCTCGGCCTCGGTCTCGGTCCGCGACGAGGAGATCCGCGAGCTGTTCGCCCGCACCGGATTCGTCTCCGGTGTCGTCGCCGACCGGGACGCCGACATCGCCCGGCTGCTCACCGACACCAGCACCGTCCTGGCCGAGCTGGAGCGGCGCCGGGCGACCATCACCCGGATCATCGAAGGGACGACCGCCCTCGCCCGCCAGCTCAGTGGCCTGGTGACCGACAACGCCGCGGACCTCGAACCCGCGCTGACCAAGCTCAACGGCGTCCTCGCGGTCCTGCGGAAGAACCGCGCCAATCTCGACGAGGTGCTGGAGGTCGGCGCGGTGTACGGGCGCGAGTTCGCGAACGTCGGCGGTACCGGCCGCTGGTTCGACGCGAGCCTCAAGTTCCCCCAGGGCGGCGCCGTCTGCTCGACCGGCGGCCTTCCGGCGGGGGTCGCCGGCCTGCTGGACTCGGTCCTCTCGCAGCTGAACCAGGCCACCAACGACAGCGACAAGCCCTGCCTGCCGCTCGGTCCGGCGACGGGAGGCACGCCGTGAGGACCTTCGGTCTGCGCCGGCTGCTGACCGGTGCCGTGCTTATCCTCCTGGTTCTCGCCGGGCTCGCCTTAGTGCGGTCCGGGGGGACCGAGGACAACACTTTGACCGCAACCTTCCCCCGCACCACCAGCCTGTATGCCGGCGCCAAGGTGAAGGTGCTCGGCGTCCCCGTCGGCGAGGTCACCGACATCAAGGTCGTCGGCACCGAGGTCGAGGTCCGGATCTCCTACGACGGCGACCTCAAGGTCCCCGCCGACGTGCACGCCCTGATCGTCCCGCCGTCGATCGTCGGTGACCGGTTCATCCAGCTGGCCCCGGCGTACGAGGACGGTGCGGTGCTCACCGACGGCGCCCGGCTCGGTCTCGATCGCACCGGGGTGCCGGTCGAGCTCGACGACACCTACGCCGCTCTCGACGAGTTCGCTGCCGGGCTCGGCCCGGAGGGGGCCAACATGGACGGCGCGGTCTCCCGACTGGTAACCGCGACGGCGAAGAACATCACCGGTCACGGCCGCGAGTTCAACGCCGCGATCCGCGAGTTCGCGAGCGCGATCAGCACGCTGGCCGGCAGCAGCGGCGACATCAGCGCCACCGTCGAGAACCTCGCCGTGCTGAGCGACACGCTGGCTGGCAAGGACGCCGAGCTCCGCCGGCTGGTCAACAACCTGGCCGAGGTCGGCGTGGAGCTCAACAGTCAGCGCGACGAGATCAGTACCTCGGTGGTCGCACTGCGGGCGGCGCTCGGGATGGTCGCGGAGTTCACCGAGACCAACCGCGCCGCGCTCAAGGGGACGGTGAGCGGTCTGACCGACATCACCGGCGTCCTGTCGCGGCGTACGAAGGAGCTCACCGAGCTCCTCGACATCGCGCCGGTGGGGTTGACCGGGCTGGCGAACATCTACATCCCGACCAACTGGGACCCGAGCAAGCCGTGGTTGACGCCGGTCTCGGGAAGGACCGGCAACGCGAACCTTCGCGCCGCGATCTTCCAGGACCTCGACACCCAGCTCGGGTTCACCTTCAGCGCCCTTTGCGCGGGCCTCCCGCCGGACCAGCAGGCGCAGCTCTCCGCGTTCTGCACGGCGCTCGCGGAGGCCGGCGGGAGCCTCGGCGGCTTGCTGAGCATGGCCATCGAGACCGGCGCGGCCGGACCCACCGCTGGTGCGCCGGCGTCCGGTCCGGGGTCGCTCGGCCTGCTGATGGGAGGTGTCGGATGAGACGGCTCGCTTCGTGGGCATGCCTCGTCCTGCTCGCCGGCTGCGGGTACGACGGCGCCAGCAGCCTGCCGCTGCCCGGTGCGATCGGCGGCAAGGGCACCTATCCGGTCACCGTGGTCTTCGACGACGCCACGAACCTGGTCGCCAAGGAGACCTGTCGGAGCAACGACACCGTGATCGGCAGCGTCGAGTCGGTCGAGCTCGATGTGGACCTGAAGGCCCGGGTCGTCTGCCGGATCAGGAACTCGGTGCGGCTGCCCGCCAATGCGGTGGCCACCCTGAGCGAGACCAGCCTGCTGGGGGAACGGTTCGTCGCGCTCGGCCCGCCCGAGGGTCAGGAGCCGCAGGGTGAGCTCGCCCGCGGCGCTCTCATCCCGGTATCGGCCAGCAAGGCCGACCCGAACGTCGAGATGGTCTTCGGCGCGCTCTCCCAGGTGCTCAACGGCGGCAGCCTGGGCAGCATCGAGACGATCACCCGGGAGCTCAACGCCGCGCTCAGCGGCTCCGACGTGGGGGCGACCCTGGAGTCGGTCGACCGCACCATTGCCACCTTCAACGACCACCGCACCGAGATCGCGGCGTCCCTGGTCTCCCTGGACCGGCTCGCGGGCAGGCTCGCCCGGCAGCGGACCGTGCTCGCCGAGGCGCTCGACTCCGTCCCCGGTGGACTGGCCGTTCTCGACCGTCAGCGCGCCCAGCTGGTCGCGACCCTGACCCGGCTCTCCGACCTCTCCCGGACGGCGGTCCCGCTGATCGCGAAGACGCGCGCCAACACCAAGGCCGACCTCGAGCATCTCGCCCCGGTTCTCAACCAGCTCGACAAGGCAGGCGGCGAGCTCGCGCTGACCCTGACCCGGATCGCGGCCTTCCCGTTCCCGAGCAACGCGCTGTCCACGATCAAGGGGGACTTCGGCGGCATGTACGCCACCTTCGAGCTCGACATCGACTTCCTCAACCGGCTTCTGGGCACCGCCCCGCCGGCCTCGGAACCGGGCTCGGCGCGACCCTCCGCTCCGACGCAGACGCCCGCCAACCCGTTGGACGACCTCACTGGGCTCAGTGACGCCCTGGGCGGCCAGGGCGGCCTCGCCGACCTGCTCAACGGCCTGTTGGGTGGTGGCCGATGACCACGTTGCTCACCCGGATCCAGCTGATCGCGTTCACCGTCGTCACGGTGCTCGCAGTCAGCTACGGAGCCGTCAGCTTCTTCAACGTCGGGACTCTGTTCTCCCCGCCGTACGAGGTGCGCGCGCAGTTCGCGACGCCCGGAGGGATCTACCAGCGCGCCGACGTCGACCTGCTCGGCACCCGGGTCGGCAGCGTCCGGGAGATCATTCCGGGTCCGGGCACGGCGACCACCGTCGTGCTCGCCCTCGACAGCGGTACGAAGATCCCGCGGGACGTGAAGGCGACGATCGGCAACAAGTCCGCGATCGGTGAGCAGTACGTCGAGCTTGCTCCGCAGACTTCCGGTGGACCGGTCCTGCGGGACGGCGACCTGATCGGGCTCGAGGACACCAAGGTGCCGATCGACGTCGCGGTGCTGCTCCGCGACCTCCAGGGACTGGCCGGCTCGATCCCGGTCGACGACCTGGCGACCGTGATGTCCGAGCTCTCCACCGCGTTCGACGGCCTCGGCCCGACTATCGGTCACCTCATCGACAACAGCGACCGGCTCACGAAGGCGTCGCTGGCGAACGTCGACGAGCTGAACGCGTTGATCGACCGGGCCAGCACGGTGCTGGGCACCCAGGTCGACAAGGGTCCCGAGACCGCGGCGTATCTCGAGGCGCTCGGCGACCTCAGCACCGAGTTTCGCGGGGTCAACGGCGACGTGGCCGCGCTTTTCGAGAACGGGCTGAAGGCAGGAGCCCAGGTGAGTGCGTTCCTGGCCGACAACGAACAGGCGCTGCCAGTGCTGCTCAATCGCCTGGTCACCCTCAACGAGATCGCGGCCGACCGGATCCCGGCACTGCGCAAGACGCTCACGATCTTCCCGTGGCTCCTCGAGCTCGGCGGGACCGGCATCCGGTACTGCAGCTCCTACGACCCGGAGACCGGCAAGGCGATTCAGGAGACCTGCCGGTACGACGCCCAGGGCCGGCCGATCTACGCGGCGTACCTGGCGCAGCAGCTGTCGGAGCCCCCGGGGAGCCCGCCGTACTTCCCGTGCACGAAGGGGTACGAGGGCACTGTGAAGTACCTGCCCACCGGCCAGTCGGTGAAGGGCGGGGCGAAGCAGAAGGTCGACTCGCCGCCGAACCTGGATGCTCGCTGCACCGCCTCGAACACCGATCCCAGCACCCCGAACGTGCGGGGTTCCCAGAACGCGCACGATTTCTCCGCGGATGCGCCACGAACCTCTCCGGCATGGAGCATGATCGTCGACAACCAGCCGCCGCCGGCCGATGGCGGCCTTGCGTGGTTGCTGACGAATCCGATGTCGTAGGGGGAGCATGTTCGAGGACCTGGTAGTGACCCCGACGCCTGCGTGGAGGAGGCCGTGGTTCGTCCCGGCGCTGCTGACGCTGGTCCTGGTCGCTCTGCTGGCGACCTCGGCCGCGCTCTGGGTCGAGCGTGACGACACCGTCGACCGGGACGACTCGGTCGGCGCCCCGGCGTCGGCGAGCCTCGGCATGGTGGTCGCAGCCCAGCAAGGTGCGGTCGGCTTCTTCTCCCTCGACTACCGGCACGTCCAGAAGGACGTCGACGCGGTGATCGCCCTGGCCACCGGGGAGTTCAAGACCGAGTACACCGAGCAGAGCGCCGACGTGGTCACCAGCGTCACCGAGAAGAAGCTCGTCACGGTGGCCACCGTGCCCACCGACGGCGTCGCGGTCGAGTACGCGCACGGCGACGAGGGACAGGTGCTGGTCGCGGTCGACGTCACCAAGACCCAGGGGACCGCCGAGCAGGTCGTCCAACGCACCCGCGCCCGGATCACGCTCGAGCGGGTCGGCGGAGCCTGGTTGGTCTCGAACATCCAGGAGGTCGGCTGATGGTCCGGCGACCGAGTGCGACCGCGACCCTGGTGATCCTGGTCCTCGCGGCCGCCGGACTGACCGGCTGGCTAGTGGTTGACGACCCGGACACGACGGGACCCTCGACCGTGGTCTCCGGTAACGCGGTCGTCCCGACGATCAAGGACGGTGTCTACGCCGTCGGCAGCATCCCCGACCCGGAGGCCAAGGCGGCCCTCCAGGCGGCCGTGGACGCCGTACCGGCTGCGCTCTCCTACGACTACCGCTCGCTGGACAAGTCGCTGGCGGGTGCGACGGCGCTGATGACCGACGAGTTCGCGGCCGAGTACCGCGACATCTTCGACAAGACCACCCGGGCGATGGCCACCGAGAAGGAGGCGGTCACCACGACGCTGGTCCGCGCCGCCGGGGTCGCCACCGTGATCGAGGAAGACACGGTGACCTGCCTGGTCTATCTCGACCAGTTCCTGCTCGCCAGCAAGGGGCAGAAGCCCGCCAAGTCCTACACCGCCGCCCGGGTGCACGTAACCCTGGAGAAGGTGGACGGGACCTGGAAGGTCTCGGACCTCGAGCCGTTCTAGAGGAGCAGCCCGGTGCCCGTCGTCGTCCACCGTCCGAAGCTCGCCCGGTGGTACACGCGCGCCCTGGAGCTGGAGGGGTGGGCGTCGTACGACGGCCCGGTCTTCGTGCTGCTGCACGGTTTCGGCGACCACGCCGGCACCTGGACGCCGCTGCTGGCCGAGCTCGAACGCACCGGGCACGCTGCCGTGGCCCTCGACCTGCCCGGCTTTGGGGAGTCCGAGTCGGTCGACGACGGGCCGGTGCTGCCGCAGCTCGATGCGTTCCTGGACGCCGCGGTCGAGCACTGGACCGTGAACGGTGTCCCGCCAGTGGTGGTCGGGAACTCGCTCGGCGGTGTGGTGGCGATCCGGGGTGCCCAGCGGGGGGTACCGATGAGCGGCATCGTCCCGGTCTCCCCGGCCGGGTTCGGGCACGTCTGGTTCATCGACGTCCTGGAGCGGTTCGCTTGGACGAACCCGCTGCTCTTCACGCCGGTGGTGCCGATGACCGTGTTCCGCAGCCTCACCGCTGCCGGCTACGCCTGGGCAGCCCGAGGGCCGTCGCCGGTGCTCCCCGGGGTGGCCCGGACAGTAGCCGCGCAGTTCCGTTCGGGCAGGGACGTGATGCGGATCCTCGGTACTGCACCGACCCTGCTCGGGGAGATCCGGAAGGGCGCCCGGACGCTGGTCGAGGTGCCGTGCCTGATCATCTGGGGCAGGCACGACCGCTTGACGAAGGTCTCCGGTGCGGCCCGGATGGCGCTGCTGGCGCCTGGATCCGGCCTGGTCGTGCTCGAGGACTGCGGGCACTGCTCGCAGGTCACCCGGCCGGAGCTGGTTGCGGCAGAGCTGGTCCGGTTCGCGGAGTCGGTTGTCGTCGAGTCGGCGACCGGTTGACCGGCCGGACCGAACCGGCGCCCGGCCCCCACCCGTGCCTGCTTGCCCGACGTCCGACGTCCGACGTCCGACGCCTGCGCGGTGCAAGGATGCAGGCGTGATGGCCAGGGGCGGAAACCGGGAGCGTGCTCCGTTCGGGTCGGTGCTGCTCGGCTCGGCCACGCAGACACCGAAGCGGCTGCGGGTGCGACTGCAGCTGCTGCTCACCGTGATGCTGGTGACCACCCACCTGATCGGTGCGGTCGTGGTGTTCGTGATCTCGATCGTGGTGCTCCCGGTCGAGCCGCTCAACGACGCCAGCATGGTCGCGCTGGCGATCAGCGTGCCGACCTACGTGGCCGTCGCTTTCCTGATTGGCGGGCTCTGGGGGACGCTCACGAGCCTGCGGAGCATGCGCTGGGCGTTGGCCGGCGCGACGCCGACCGCGAAGGAGCGACGGGTCGCGCTACGGACCCCGTTGCGGTTGACCTTGATCCAGGCGGGGCTCTGGTTCGGCGGCTTCGTCGTCTTCACCGGCGAGGCGTTCTTCCTCCAGCGCGACCGGGTGCTGGCGACCGGCTTCGCGATCGGGATCAGCGGCCTGATGGTCAGCGCCATCGCCTACCTGCTCGCCGAGTTCGCGCTGCGCCCGATCGCGGCCCGGGCGCTGACCGGCAGCACCGGCCGCCGTCGGGGGATCACCGGGGTCCAGGTCCGGATGCTGCTCTTCTGGGGTCTCGGTACCGCGGCGCCGACGGCCGGCCTGACGCTGGTCGGGCTGGTCGCGCTGACCTCGGACGAGATGTCGAAGGACCGGTTGGCAATCATCGCCCTGGTCCTCACCGGCGTCGTCCTGATCTTCGGTCTCCTCGTGACAGTGCTCAACGCCCGCTCCGTGGTCGCCCCGATCTCCTCGGTGCGTAGCGCGCTCGACCGGGTCGGCAAGGGTGACTTCGACGTCGAGGTGACCGTCTTCGACGGAACCGAGTTGGGGCTGCTCCAGGCCGGTTTCAACGACATGGCCAGGGGGCTGCGCGAGCGCGAGGCGATCCGGGACATGTTCGGCCGGCACGTCGGCAAGGAGGTCGCCGACGCGGCCGCACTCGGGCAGGTCGTGCTCGGCGGGGAGACCAAGTTGGTCTCGGTGCTCTTCATCGACCTGATCGGCTCGACCTCCTACGCCACCGAGCGGTCGCCGCAGGAGGTGGTCAGCACCCTGAACCGGTTCCTCGGTGTGGTCGTCGAGGAGGTCGACCGCCAGGGCGGGTTCGTCAACAAGTTCATGGGCGACGCGGCGCTGGCGATCTTCGGGGCCCCGGTCGAGCAGCCCGGGCACCCGGCAGCCGCGTTGGCCGCAGCCCGTCGGATCGCCGAGCGGTTGCGCCAGGAGGTCTCCGAGATCGAGGCCGGCATCGGGGTCGCCACCGGGGAGGCGGTCGCCGGGAACATCGGCGACGAGACCCGGTTCGAGTACACCGTCATCGGCGACTCGGTGAACTCCGCCGCCCGCTTGTGCGACCTCGCTAAGTCGGTGCCCGGCCACGTCCTGGTCTCCTGGGAGTCGGTCCGCCAGGCAGGGGCCGCGGAGGCCCCGCACTGGCAGCCGAACGGCGAGCAGGTGCTGCGGGGGCGCTCGGAACCGACCGTGACGGGGCGGTTGCAGTAGTCGAGTGCGCGTCCTGCCGTCGGTCTCGGCCGGACATGGCGCACCCGATCATCGACGAAACGATCAGGCGCGTGCGTCAGCCCGCCCCGCAGAGCCAGTCCGACCGCGATCAGCAGCGTCCCGGCGCCGAGCGTCGAGAGCCAGTCGAGGTGCCGGACGTGGCAGTACAGGTGCGGGGTAAGCGGCTCCGACGTCGGTGACGAGGTGCTGGTTGAACGGTCCGCTCGGGTTCACCCAGCCGCCGCCGCCATCACGCCTCCTGGCCGGCCAGCCACTCGGCGTACGACTGGGTCCCCACGGTGCCGGGGTCGGTCGGGATCAGGGTGCCGTTGCGCATCGCCTTGCCGGCCTTGCCGGGCAGCGGGACGGTGATCACCGGGCGGTGCGAGCCGCGTTGGCGCAGTAGGCGTCGGGTCATGGTCGGCACGCTCTCGACATTGGGGCCGCGCAGGTCGCCGACCCGCCCCTGCGGTACTCCGGTGGCGACGGTGACCAACTGCTTGGCAACCTCGCGCGCGGCGATCGGCGCCGACCGCATCTGCGGTACCACGACGAACGGACCGAGGGTGGAACGCTCGATCATCTGGGCCGCGAACTCGTGGAACTGGGTGGCGCGGACGATCGTGAACGGCACCTTGCCGTCCTCGACGGCCGCCTCCTGGGCGACCTTGCCGACGTAGTAGCCGAACGGGGTGCCGTCGATGCCGACGATCGAGAGCAGCACGTGGTGCCGGATTCCGGCGGCGTACCCGGCCTCGAGGAGGTTCTTCGTCGTGGTGGTGAAGAACTCGGTGGCGACTTTCGCCGAGGTGGTCCCCACGCTGGTCACGTCGACCACTGCCTCGACGCCGTCGAGCGCGTGCTCAAGGCCGTGGCCGGTGACCAGGTCGACGCCGGTGGCGCGGGCGAGGACGACCGGCTGGTGACCGGCCATCTTGAGCTGGGTGACCAGGAGCGAGCCGACAGCGCCGGTCCCTCCTGCGACTGCGACGATCATGGCGCGAGCCTGCCACGGCCCGCGGGTTTCGGCGAATTTTGTCAAACGGCTCCAAAACGGACAGGTCCTCGTACCATAGGGAGCGGTGGATCTGCGTCCGGCACCCGGACCCCAGGCGAGCCGCTCTCGGGATCATGTGGGAGGCATTTCGTATGACCAATCCTGTTGCGCGGTGGGGGCGGCTGTTCGCGCCCCTGATCGCACTCGTCATCACGGTCGTCTCCCTCGGACTCTTCTTCCTCTCCAAGGACGTTTCGGACCGACAGGAGGAGAGACTGCTCAAGGAGCGGTCCAGCGAGCTGTCCCTGATCCTGAGCCTGTCGATCGCCGATACCCGCTCGATGCTGCTGATGGCGGGCAACGCCACGCTCCCGTCCGGGAGCCCGGAGGAGTTCGCGGCGGTGACCGCGGTCAGCTCGGCGTACGGGAACGCGGCGATCGTGGTCGCACGCCGGGACGGCGCCGGGTTCGAGGTTGTCGCGGCCGCGGGCGGTCCTGCTCCGAAGGTCGGTACCCAGGTCGAGGACGAGATCGCCAGCGTGGTCGCGCGGGCCCCGGCGGCGAAGGCCATGGTCTCCGGAGTGGTCGAGGTCGACGACGACAAGCGCATTGTGCTCGCGGTCGCGCTTCTCAGCGACGCTGAGCTGATCGCCTACATGGATTCGTCCTTGACGACGACCTCGGCTCCGTCAGATACCGACTCGCCTTTCCATGAGCTCAACGTCGCCGCGTACGCCGGCCCGGTGGCGGCCGGCGACCAGCTCCTGCTGGTCTCCGGTGAGGTGCCCGACCCCGGCAGCCCGGTGGTCACGAAGCAGTTCAAGGTGGGCGTCGACACCTGGACGCTGGAGATCTCGGCACGGACCCCGCTGGTCGGGTCGCTCACGAGGTCGTTCCCCTGGGTGGTCCTCGCTGCCGGCCTGTTGACCGCGCTGTGCATGGGCCTGCTGATCGAGATCCTCGTCCGGCGCCGGGCCTACGCGCTCCGGCTGGTCGAGGAGCGCACCAGCCTTCTCCAGGAGGCCCAGCAGTCGGCGGAGCGAGCGAACAACGCGAAGAGCGACTTCCTCTCCCGGATGAGTCACGAGCTCCGGACGCCGCTGAACGCGGTCCTCGGCTTTGCCCAGCTTCTCGAGCTGGAGGGTCTCACCAAGGAGCAGTCGGAGAACGTCCATCAGATCAGCAAGGGCGGTTCGCACTTGCTCGACCTGATCAACGAGATCTTGGACATCAGTCAGATCGAGTCCGGTCACCTCTCGATGAGCCCGGAGTCGGTCCTGGTCTCCGAGGTGGTCCATGAGGCGATCAGCCTGGTAGGTCCGCTGGCTGCTGAGAAGGCGATCAACCTGATCGCCACTACCGATCGTGAGCCCGCTTGCTACGTGTTCGCCGACCGCCAGCGGCTCAAGCAGATCCTGCTCAACCTCCTCAGCAACGGGATCAAGTACAACCGGAACGGAGGATCGGTCTCGGTGAGCACCTTCGTCCCGAGCCCCGGCCTGCTGAGGATCCAGGTGACTGACACCGGGCCAGGCATCGCGCCGGAGAACCGGGACCTGCTCTTCGTGCCGTTCGAGCGGCTCGGTGCCGAGCAGACGCTGATCGAGGGCACCGGCGTGGGACTGGCGCTCTCCCGGGGCCTGGCCCAGGCGATGGGCGGTCGGCTGGAGGTCGACAGTGCGGTCGGGCGCGGCAGCACGTTCTGGCTGGAGTTCCAGGTCGTCGAAAGCCCGGCCCACAAGCTCGACCAGGAGGCCGAGCCGGCGCTGGTGCAGCGCAGTGACAAGTTGATGGTGCTCCAGATCGAGGACAATCCCGCGAACGTGTCCCTGGTCGAGCGGGTCCTCGCCCAGCGCGAGGGGCTGGTGGTGGTTCCCGCGATGCAGGGCCGGACCGGGCTCGACATCGCCCGGCGCGAGCGGCCAGCGGTGATCCTGCTCGACGTGAACCTGCCGGACATGGACGGGTCGGAGGTCCTCAAGGAGCTACGTGCCGACCCGCGGACCGCTGCCATCCCGGTGATCGTGGTCAGCGCCGACGCGATGCCGCGTCAGATGCAGCACCTTCTTGCGGCGGGTGCGTCGGCCTACCTGACCAAGCCGATCGACATCCGAGACCTGCTGCTCCAGGTCGACGCGGCGATCGAGGGCAACACCACCGTCTCATCGGAGGAGTCCTTGCATTGACCTGAATCGAACATATGTTCGACAATGGGGAGATGTTCGCACCTCCCGCCCCCGCACCGACCCTGCAGCAGCTGCGGGCTCGGATCGCCGGGATGCAGGACGGAGTGCCGCGGGTGCCGGTGCCGACCCATCCTGCCCTGGCGGGCTTGCTCCAGCTGCGCACCGGGGGCGCCTACGAGGTGGATTGCGCGAGCCTCGGGATGGCGCTACTGGCGGCACCGTCGGCCGAGGGGGCCTGGTCGGCGGTCGTCGGGGCGGCGGACTTCGGGATCGAGGCGGCCGCTGAGCTGGGCGTCGACCTGGCCCGGACGGTGCTGGTCCCGGACCCCGGTGAGCGCTGGGTCGAGGCCACCGCGGCGCTTGTCGACGTGGTCACCGTGGTGCTGCTCCGGCCGCCGCCCGGGGTCACCGAGGGGACCGCGAGCAGACTCGCCGCCCGGCTGCGGAAGCGCTCGGCGGCGTTGATCGTCTGGGGGACCTGGCCCCGTGCTGAGGCGCGGATCAGCATCGAGTCCTCGGTCTGGGCCGGGGCTGAGGGCGGTCACGGTCGGCTGCGTAGCCGGAAGGTGGTGCTCGGGGTCCAGCACGGCTCCGCACCGGTACGCCGTGCGGAGCTCTGGTTCCCCGCCACGGACGGCCCGGTACGACGGATGGACCAGCAGGTCCCGGCTGCGGTGGCCTCCGCATGAGGACTTCATGAGAACGCTGGTCGTCTGGTGCCCGGACTGGCCGGTGGTCGCCGCCGAGGTGACAGGAAGGCGGCCGTGCGCGGTAGTCACCCGGAGTGCCGTGGTCGCCTGCAACTCCCACGCCCGGTCCTTCGGCATCCGTCGCGGGATGCGACGCCGCGATGCCCAGGCCCGTTGTCCCGAGGTGCTGCTCGTCGACGCCAACTCGGACCGGGACGTCCGTGCCTTCGAGCCGGTGCTGGCGGCGGTCGAGGCGCTCCGTCCGGGGGTCGCTGCCCTGCGTCCGGGGCTGCTGGCGATCCGTGCGCCCGGCCGGTTCTACGGCGGGGAGGAGTTCGCCGCCGCCACGATCGCCCAGTGTCTGGTCGAGATCGGGGTCGCCGACGTCCGGATCGGGGTCGCCGACGACCTCTTCGCGGGCGAGCAGGCGGCCAGGCTCGCGGAGGTCCAGGGCTGGAAGGTCGTGGAGGCCAGCGGGTCGGCGTCGTTCCTGAGCGGGCTGCCGGTCGAGGTTCTCGACACCGATCTCATCGACGGGGCCGAGCTCGTCGGGCTGCTGCGCCGGTTGGGGCTGCGCACCCTGGGCGATCTTGCGGCACTCCCGGCTCGCGACGTACTCACCCGCTTCGGTGCGTACGGCGCCAAGGTGCACCGGCTGGCCCGGGGTGTCGACCCGGTCGAGCCGGCCACTCGGACACCGCCACCGGACCTGGTCAGCGAGGTGGTCTTCGAGCCTGCCCTGGTCTCGGTCGAGGCGGTCGCGTTCAGCGTCCGTCGTACAGCGGAGGCGTTCGTGGCCCGGCTCGCCGACCACGGACTGGTCTGTACGGCGCTCCTGGTGGAGGCCGAGGGGGAAGACGCCCAGCGCTCGTTGCTCTCCGCGCGCTCCTGGGTGCACTCCCGGTGGTTCGGTGCCGGCGACGTGGTTGACCGGGTGCACTGGCAGCTTTCGGCCAGTCCCTCCGGAGTCTTGGTCGGCGCGCCAGTGGGGCTGGTCCGGTTCACCCCGGAGACCGTCGAGCCGGCGGCAGCCCACGCCGACGGACTCTGGGGCGGCGGCACCGACGAGCTCGTCGATCGCGGGGTGGCGAAGGTTCAGGCGATGCTCGGGTACGACGCAGTCGTGGTCCCGGTCCGGCAGGGCGGTCGGGCACCCGCCGACCGGCAGGTCCTGGTCCCGTGGGGCGAACGACCCCGAGGGCTGCGGGCACCGGACCTGCCCTGGCCGGGCGCGATCCCGTCCCCGGCCCCGAGCCGGGTCTTCGCTGAGCCCTGGGCGACGGCGGTGGTCGGCTCGGGCGGTCGGCCGGTGGTGGTCACCGAGCGCGGGGCGCTGACCTGCGTCCCGGCGAGGTTTCTGATCAAGCAGTGCCACACCGGTGCCAGCCCCGGCTGGCAGCCGGTTGACGCGTGGGCCGGGCCGTGGCCGGTCGACGAGCAGTGGTGGGAGGGCGGGCGCCGGGGTGTGGTGGCCCGCTTCCAGATCGTCGGCGCCGACGGCCACGCCTGGCTGATGCGCTGCGACGACGGGCAGTGGTGGACCGAGGCCTCCTATGACTAGGCCTTCCTGATGGGGTGGTCGAACCCACCGATCCCCTGGTCGGAGCTGGAGAAGCGGCTCTCGGCCAAGCCGCGCCCGCTCGACGCCGCCCTCGACGCGGCTCCCGACGCGGCCCCCGACAACGGCCCCGGCTCGCGGAAGCGGAAGCCCTACGTCCCCCAGGGCGAGGTGCGTTCGCCCGCTGGCCCGGTGACGCCGTACGCCGAGCTGCACTGCCACAGCAACTTCAGCTTCCTCGACGGTGCCAGCGGGCCGGACCGGCTGGTCGAGGAGGCGGTCCGGCTCGGCCTGCACGGGCTGGCGATCACCGACCACGACGGGTTCGCCGGGGCGCCGCTCTTCGCCGAGATCGCCCAGAAGTACGGGGGGCTCCGGACCGTCTACGGTGCCGAGCTTTCCCTGGGTCTGAGCGGCCCGCAGAACGGCATACCGGACCCGGAGGGCTCGCACCTACTGGTTCTCGCCGAGGGGGTCGAGGGGTACCACCGGCTCGCCGCTGCGATCACCGACGCGCAACTGCGCGGCGACGAGAAGGGCCGGCCGATCTACGACCTGGACGAGCTCGCCGGGAAGGGCTGCGGGTACTGGACCGTGCTCACCGGTTGCCGCAAGGGCAGCGTCCGCTCGGCGCTGAGCAGTGGCGGCGAGAGCGCTGCCGCGGTCGAGCTCGACCGGCTGACGGCGCTCTTCGGGCACGACCGGGTCGTCGTCGAGCTGGTCGACCACGGCTACCCGACCGACGGTGAGACCAACGACGCGCTCGCCCGGCTCGCCCGGGTGCACGGGCTGCCGGTGGTGGCCACCAACAACGTCCACCACGCGACGCCGGACGAGCACCGCCTGGCGAACGCGATGGCGGCGATTCGGGCCCGCCGCAGCCTGGCCGAGATCGACGGCTGGCTGCCGCCGTGGGGGGCGGCCTGCCTGCGCTCGGGGGCGGAGATGGCCGAGCGGTTCGCCCGGTATCCGGGCGCGGTCGACTACTCGGTGACTCTGGCCGACCGGCTGGCCTTCGACCTGCAGAAGGCCAGCCCGCGGCTGCCCAAGCAGGGCATCCCCGACGGGTACGACGCGACCAGCTGGCTGCGGGTGCTGACCGAGCGCGGCTTCGAGCGCTTCTACGCCGGTACGCCGCAGGAGCAGCGCGCCCGGGAACGGGTCGAGCGCGAGCTGAGGGTGATCGGGGAGAAGGATTTCGCCGGCTACTTCGTGATCGTGCACGACATCGTGGCGTTCGCCCGCAGCCAGGGGATCCTCTGCCAGGGCCGGGGATCTGCGGCGAGCTCGGCGGTCTGCTACGCGCTGGGGATCACCGCGATCGACTCGGTCTTCTATGACCTGCCCTTCGAGCGGTTCATCTCCGCCCACCGCGACGAGGAGCCGGACATCGACGTGGACTTCGATTCCGACCGCCGCGAGGAGGTGATCCAGTGGGTCTACGACCGGTACGGTCGGCACAACGCGGCGCAGGTCGCGAACGTGATCACCTATCGCCCGAAGATGGCGGTCCGGGACGCGGCGAAGGCGCTCGGGCACTCGCCGGGGCAGCAGGACGCCTGGTCGAAGGGGATCGACAGCTGGTCCTCAGTGGTCGCCTCCGGCGACGTGCCGGACGCAGTCGTCGACCTGGCCAACCAGCTGATGAAGTCGCCGCGGCACCTGGGCATCCACTCCGGCGGGATGATCCTCACCGAACGGCCGATCGGCGAGGTCTGCCCGATCGAGCGGGCCCGGATGGAGAAGCGGACCATCCTGCAGTGGGATAAGGACGCCTGCGAGTACATGGGCCTGGTCAAGTTCGACCTGCTCGGCCTGGGGATGCTTGGCGCCCTGAACCAGATGATGGTGATGATCGCCGAGCACCTCGACGAGCACTGGACCCTGCAGAGCCTCCCGAAGGAGGAGCCCGGGGTCTACGACATGCTCTGCCGGGCGGACTCGATCGGCGTCTTCCAGGTGGAGAGCCGGGCGCAGATCGGGACGCTGCCGCGGCTGCGGCCGCGCTGCTTCTACGACCTGGCGATCGAGATCGCGCTGATCCGGCCCGGCCCGATCCAGGGTGGCGCGGTGCACCCCTACATCCGTCGGGCCACCGGGCGCGAGGAGGTCAGCTACGCGCACCCGGACCTGGTGCCGGTGCTGGAGCGGACGCTGGGCATCCCGCTCTTCCAGGAGCAGTTGATGGAGATGGCGGTGGCGATCGGGGACTGCACCCGCGACGACGCCGACCTGCTCCGCCGGGCGATGGGCTCCAAGCGCGGTATCGAGCGGATCGAGTCGATCAAGGAGACCCTCTTCGCCGGGATGGCGCGGCGCGGTCTGGTCGGTGAGGACGCGAAGCAGATCTACGTGCAGATCCTCTCCTTCGCGAGCTTCGGCTTCGCCGAGAGCCACTCGCTCAGCTTCGCGCTGCTGGTCTACGCGAGCTCGTGGTTCAAGCTGCACTACCCGGCTGCTTTCCTGGCCGGGTTGTTGCGGTCGCAGCCGATGGGGTTCTACTCGCCGCAGTCGCTGGTCCAGGATGCCCGCCGGCACGGGGTGGTGGTGCTTCGGCCGGACATCGAGGTGTCCGGTGCGCAGGCTGGGCTGGAACGGTCATCGAGACAGCCAACCGGCCTCCCCGAGTGCCTCGAGACCTACCACCAGCCCACTCCGTACGACGCTGCCCAGCCAGACCCGACCCTGACCCACCGGCGCGACGGGGCATTCGCCGTACGGCTCGGCCTCAACGAGGTCCGCGGGATCGGCGCCGAAGTCGCCGCCCGGATCGTCGCCGCCCGTGCCGAGCGCCCGTACGCCGACATGGTCGATCTCTCCCGGCGCGCCGGCCTGGACTCCGGTCAGCTCGAGGCGCTCGCCACGGCCGGGGTGTTCGCCTGCTGGGGGCTCTCGCGCCGGGAGGCCCTGTGGAACGCGGGGTTCACCGAGCGCGCCGACCAGCTCGCCGGGGCCGGGCCGGTGGTGTCGGCGCCGATGCTGCCCGGGCTCGACCCGGTCGGGGAGACGCTGGCCGATCTTTGGGCGACCCGGATCTCGCCGGACTCGCACCCGATGGCGCACCTGCGCCTGCTGCTGGAATCCGTCGGGATCCTCGCTGTCGGTTCACTGGGCCGTGTGGAGGGCGGGCGTCGGGTCCACGTCGCCGGGCTAGTCACCCACCGGCAGCGGCCGAGCACGGCCGGCGGGGTCACCTTCCTCAACCTGGAGGACGAGAGCGGGATGCTCAACGTGATCTGCACCCAGGGCGTCTGGCAGCGCTACCGCAGGGTCGCCCGGACAGCGTCCGGGATGGTCATCCGCGGCATCCTGGAACGCAACGACGGCGTCACCAACCTGCTCGCCGACAAGATCTCCTCGCTCGACAGCGTCAGCCCGGGGGTCGAGCAGGCGCTGGCGAAGCGGCACGGGTCGCGGGACTTCCAATGAGGGCGGCGGCCGCTGCCGAGCCCGAACGCACCGCGCCCTCCATATAGCCGTTCCAGACGGTCGCGTACTCGGCACCGGCCCAGTGGATCCGGCCGACCGGCTCTCGCAGCGCGTGCCCGTACGCCGTCCAGACTCCCGGGGTGAAGTGGGCGCCGTAGCAGCCGCGGGTGAACTCCTCCGCCATCCAGTCGCGCTCGACGTACTCGCGGGGGTGGAGCGCCTTCTCGCCGAAATAGCGGGCGAAGCAGCCGAGGACGGCGTCGCGCCGCTCGGCCTCGGTGTGCCGCGCCCAGGTCCGGGCGTCGTTGCCTTCCACGAACCCCATCAGGACGCCGGGGGTGCCGTCCGGCGGTGAGTTGTCGAAGGCGACCTTGACCGGGCCGCGGTCGGAGGCCGCCTGGCCGTTGAGCCCGTCGGCGCGCCAGAACGGCTCGTCGTACGCGGCGTACACCTTCATCACCGAGCCGGCCGGGAGTCGCTGGGTGAGCTGGTCGCGCCAGGACGGCAACAGCGGCTGGTAGTCCAGCCGCCCGGCCAGGGTCGGGGGCAGGGTGATGATCACGTGCGTGCCGGCGTACTCCTCGCCGCTCCGGGTCCGGACCCGGACCCCGTCGGCGTCCTGGTGGACGCTGGCGACGGGGCTGCTCAGTCGCACCCTGTCCCCGAGCGCGGCGGCCATAGTCTCCGCGATCCTGATCGAGCCGCCGACAATCCGGTCCTGCTGGGCGCCGCGATCCACGCTGAGCAGGGTCTCGAAGTCGGTGCCGGAGCGGGCGTAGAAGAGCGCGTGCAGCAGCGAGACGTCGGCGGTGTCGGCGGCGAAGACCGCTTCGCACGCGACGTGGAAGTACGCCCGTCCGGTGGCGGTGCGCAGGTTGCGCCGTACCCAGGACTCGAAGGTCTGGCCGTCGAGCTTCGCTGCCCCCGGTGAGGTCCAGGGCGCGTCGAGGTCGATGCTGCGGGCGAGCCTCTCGAACCGGGCCAGACCTTGGGCCAGGTCGGCGAGGGCGAACGGCCCGAGGCGCGGCATCGCGCCCCGGTGCGGGGCCATCCGGCCCTGCTTGCCACCGAGGTCGAGGAGCAACCGGCCCTCGTCGTTGTGCGTCCGGAAGTGATCCAGCCCGAGTTCGGCGACCAGCTCGTACATCCGGTCCTGGGTCGGGCCGATCCACTGGCCGCCCAGCTCGATCGGAGTGCCGTCGGCGAGGTGGCCGCCCTCGGTGCGGCCGCCAACGCGGTCGCGGGCCTCCAGGACGACGATGTCGCGTCCGGCGGCGACCAGGCTGCGAGCGGCACTCAGTCCGGCCAGGCCGGCGCCGACGACGATGACGGTCATCTCAGTCTCCTTGCGTTGGAACCCAGTCGGGCGGCTCGGTCCAGGGCGTGCCACTGGCGTTGCAGCCACCGGGGTCGAAGGTCGGTGTCGGGGAGTCCGGACAGCTCGCCGAGCAGTCGTTCGGCCAGGTCGTCGGCCGCGGCGAAGGCATCGGTCGAGGTCGGCCTTTCGGCCAACCACGAGGCTTCGAGCGCGTCCCGTTGCGGTGCGATCAGGGCCAGCGCCCGACCCGCGTGGCGCAGCGCCGCCCGGTGCAGCGTCTCGTGCCGCCACCACCGGTACGCCGGGTCGAACCGGTTGCTCGGCATCGCCTGCGGGTCGATGTCGACGGGGGTGGTGACCTGCACCGGCTTGAACACCGAGAGGCACGGGGCGCTGGTGCCGGTGACCCAGTGGCTGCCGCCCGCGCGCAGGTCGGCGACCCAGGAGGCGGTGGTCTGACTGCCGGTGAGCAGGCCGCCGCCGTGCACGCAGGGGGCGTGCAGACTGCCGTTCACCGGCGACCAGGTGGGGGCGCTGTCGACGCCGGCTCCGTGCAGACGCAGGGCGGCGAAGAGGGTGGCCGGTCCGGCCGCACGACCGGCGGCGGCTTCGGTGAGGGTGCGCCGGGACCGGCAGGCAGCAACCGCGCTGCGGACCGGGTCGGCGTACTTCTCGGCGAAGCCGGGGATGGTCAGTCCGTTGCTGATCGATCGGCCGGGCCCCGTGACGGGCTCGGTCGCCCAGTGCCGACCGGCGGTCTCCAGCACCACGGCGCCGCTGCGGTCGGCGACCAAGTAGGAGTTGTCGTAGCGGAACCGCGGGTGCTCGTGGCTGCACGACCCCCCCTGGCCGTGACGCTCGAGCAGCGTCACGATCACTTCGACGGCGTCGTCGGCGGTGGTGGCGCGTTCGAGCGCCAACCGGAGCAGGTCCATCCCGAGCAGCTCGCCGGTTGTTCCGCGCCCGGTACGCCGGGTGAAGACTGCCTCGTTGCCGATCACCACGCCGTGCTCGTTGGCACCGATCTCCGCTCCCCACATCCACCAGGGCTGGCTAAGCAGGACCGCATGGGTGCGGCGTACCTGCGGGATGTTCGACCAGGTCGCGGCCACCTCGGTGCCCGCCGGGTGGTCGGCCGCGGCGTACCAGCGCAGCAGCTGCGGCTCGTTGACGTCGCGGTCGCTGTTCTTGGCGAAGACCGGACCGTCGTCGGTGACCGCGACGAGGGTGTCGCACATGATCGGGACGCTACTCCGTCCTCAGCCGAGCAGCGCTGCGAAACGGTCCAGCGCAGCTGCGATCTCGGGGGCGCTCTCGTCGTCGAAGCTGGGCCCGCGGAGCGGGAGCGCGTCGCCGGGGCGGATCGTCTCGCCGCACTGGTCGCAGCACACGGTCGGCGTGCTGATCGCGCCGCAGGAGAGGTGCTGCCACCGGATCGGCGGGCCGGTCTCGCCGAAGGACCACTTGTCTCCGAACTGCTGGAGGGCGAGCACGACCATCGCGAGGTCGTTGCCCTTCTCGGTCAACCGGTAGTCGTAGCGCGGGGGGTTCTCCTGGTAGGCGACCCGGGTGATCACGCCGTGCTCGACGAGCGTCACGAGCCGCTGGCTCAGGACCTTGCGGGAGATCCCGAGGTCGCGCTGGATGGCGTCGAACCGGGAGACGCCAATGGCGACGTCGCGCACCACCAGCGGCGTCCAGCGGTCGCCGACGATGTCGAGGGTGCGGGCGACCGAGCACTGCTGCTCCGAAAAGGACGACCGTTGCATGGCTCACACTGTAGACGCATGAGTTCCCTAAAGAAACTTACGCTGCTAGCGTGCGTCCATGCTTGAGCGGATCGCGAACCTCACCTGGCACCATCCCCGCAAGATCCTTGCGGCGGCCGTCCTCTTCCTCGCTGTCGCCGGCTTCTTCGGGCATGACGTCGAGCACCACCTCAAAGCTGCCGGGTTCACCGACCCGGCGTCCGAGAGCGAGAAGGCCGGTTCGGTCCTCTCTGACGCGTTGGGCTTCTCCGCGCAACCCGGCCTCGTCGTCCTGGTCCGTGACAAGGACGGCGGCAAGCTCGACGTCATCGACCCCGAGGTCCAGATCGAGGTCGGACGCCTGGCCCGGAGGATGGCCGAGGCTGATTTCGTCGGTCGGGTCACCAACCCGCTCGACGGTCACCCGGCCGCGGCGAACCTGATCGCCGCCGATGGTGAATCCCTCGCGCTCACCGCCCAGCTCTCTACCAACGACCTCGAGGACAAGGGCGGACTCGCCGACGAGTCGGTCCGGGAGAAGGTCACCTCCGATCTGCTCGACGTGGGCTACGGCGGCTATGCCCCCAGCTTCAACGAGGTCAACGACCAGACCCGCAAGGACCTCACCAATGCCGAGCTGATCGCCTTCCCGTTGCTGGCGATCCTGCTGCTGCTGGTCTTCCGCAGCGTTATCGCCGCCGCGGTGCCGCTGGTCATCGGCGTCCTCTCGATCGCCGGGTCGCTGCTGCTCCTGCGGATCATGTCCGAGTTCGTCGGCACCTCGGTCTTCGCCCTCAACATCGGTACGGCGCTGAGCCTCGGCCTGGCGGTCGACTACGCGCTGCTGCTCGTCTCCCGCCATCGGGAGGAGACGGCCGTCTCGGGCTTCACGCTCGAGGCGCACCGCCGGATGATGGCCACCGCCGGTCGCACCGCGCTCTTCTCCGGGCTCACCGTCGCCGGCGCGATGGCCGCGCTGATGGTGATGCCGCAACGGTTCCTCTACTCCGTGGGCGCTGCCGGCGCGATGGTCGGGGTGCTCTCGGCGTTGATGGCCGTGTTCGTGGCTCCCGCGTTGCTCACGGTGCTGGGTCCAAGGATCAACGCGTGGTCGATTCGCACCGGTCCGGCGGTCTCCGACACCTCGACGCGGTGGCTCCGGGTCGCCCGCGGGGTGATGAAGCGCCCGGTCCTGGTCGCTCTCTCGACCACCGCCGTCCTGCTCGCGCTAGCGGCCCCGCTGTTCGCCACCACCCTGACCGGGCCTAGTGCGCAGGCGGTGCCGCCCGGCCAGCAGTCCTACGAGGTCAACCGGTACCTCGAGTCGCACTACGGCCGCGAGGTCGTGGAAGGCGTCTCGCTCACCGTCGACGGGTCCGTTCCACCGGGCGACCTCGAGGACCTGCGGGACCGGATCGCCGCCCTCCCCGGCGTCGGACTGGTGACCCCGTTCGTCCCGGCCGACGCCGAGGTGTCGTTTGCCACTGCTGCTTTCGACGGCCCGGCGCTCTCGGCGCGTTCCCAGGATTCGCTCCGTGCCGTCCGGGATCTCGAAGACCCCGTCGGCGGCACTCTGCTGGTGGCCGGCAATACCGCCAGTTTCCTGGACGAGAAGTCCAGCCTGGTCGAGAACGCCCCGCTCGCGATCGGCCTGATCGTGCTGCTGACGGTGGTGCTGCTCTTCCTGCTCACCGGCTCGGTGTTGCTGCCGCTGAAGACGCTGCTGATGAACGCCATGACGCTTGCTGCCTCGCTGGGCATCCTGGTGATCGTCTTCGAGAAGAAGTTCCTGGTCGACCTGCTCGACTACCCGGGGCCGTACTCGGTCGAGGTGACCAGCCTGGTCTTCCTGTTCGCGGTTGCCTTCGCGCTGGCCACCGATTACGCGGTCCTGGTGATGGCGCGGGTCAAGGAGTTGCGCGACTCCGGGATGAGCAACGAGGACGCGGTCGCGCACGGCGTGGCCAAGACCGGCCGGATCATCAGCGCTGCGGCGATCATGATCGCGGTGGTCTTCGCGGCGTTCGCGGTCAGCCCGGTGTTCTTCATGAAGCAGATCGCGGTCGGGATGGCGCTCGGCGTGATCATCGACGCGACCATCGTCCGGGCGCTGCTGGTGCCGTCGCTGATGCGCCTGCTCGGCGAGGCGAACTGGTGGGCCCCCGGGCCGCTCCGCAGGCTGCACGACCGGTTCGGTGTCAGCCACTAGGAGCGACGTCAGTAGACGAGCGGTGCCAGGTACCGCGTCGCGTACGACCGGACGGCCGCGTCGTCGGTCATGTCCAGGTGCCCGCCGGGGTTGAGGATGTAGGTGTAGGCGACCCGCATCATCAGCTCGGCCACCACGTGCAGCTCGTGGTCGGGCATGGTCGCGCCGCTGCGCCGCAACGTGCTCGCCACCTGGTCGGAGAGCGCGATCACCAGGCTGGTGTTCGACAGGCCGCCGATCCCGGTGATGATCTCGGGCTCCGTCTCGACCAGGCGAGCGAGCAGCGGGATCTCCCGGGTCATCGCGATCCCGCGGGAGAACGCCTCCACGACGGCGTCGCGCGGCGGTAGTCCGGCGCTGGCGTGGTCGAGCTCGGTGAGGAACTCGTTCGCCTGCCGGGTGAGCACCGCCTGGAGCAGGTCGTCCTTGGTCGCGTACGCGCGGTAGAGGGTGCTCCGGCTGACGCCGGCCGCCTTCGCGACGTCCTCGACGTTGGCGCGGCGGGCGCCGTACTGCTCGAAGACGTGCTGCGCAGCGTCCAAAATCGCGGCCGTCATACCGGGATACTCACAGCCGCTCGAGCTTCACTGGCAGGTGGTCCCGAGGGTAGGGCAGCGCGACCAGGTCCAGCGGCCAGCGGTAGTCCGCCGGAACCGACCAGCGGTACGTCGTCAGCAGCTCGTGGAAGATCGCTCGGACCTGGATCCCGGCGAAGTACATCCCGATGCACTTGTGGACACCGCCGCCGAAGCCGTGGAACGCCATTCGGTGGCCGTGGTCCTCGCGCCTGCCCTCGGCGAACCGGTCCGGGTCGAAGCGGGTCGGGTCCGGCCAGTACTGCGGGTCGTAGTGGCTGTAGAAGGGCGAGACCGTGACGAAGGCGCCCTCGGGGATCCGGTAGCCGTTGACCGAGGTCTCCCTGGTCGCGACCCGGGGCATGTTCGGCACCGGGCTGCACAGCCGCAGCGACTCCTTCATGATCCGGTCCTGGAGATCGAGGCTGGTGATCGCGTCGTAGTCGTCGCCCGACGCCAGCGCCTCCTCGCGGGCCTTCTCCTGCCACTCCGGGAACCGGGCCAGGTGGTAGGCCATCGAGCTCATCGTGATGGTGGTGGTGTCGTGCGCGGCCATCAGCAGGAAGATCATCTGGTTCACGATGTCGGCGTCGCTGAACTCGTCACCGTCCTCCGACCGGGCCGTGCAGAGCTGGGCGAAGAGGTCGTCGCCGCCGTCGCGCCGCTTGGCCGGCAGGTGGGTGTAGAAGAACTCCTCGAGGACCTTGCGCGAGGCCAGGCCCTTGGCCCACGGGGTGCCCGGCACGTTCGCCCGGATCACCGAGGTGCCGGCCCGGACGGCGGCGATGAAGGCCTTGTTGAGCCGCTTCTTCTCGGCGGCGGTGAGGTCGACCCCGACGAAGGTCTCGATCGCCAGGTCGAGGGTGAGGTCTTTGAACAGCTCGTACATCCGGGGGTTCGGCTCGTCCGCCCAGGCCGCCAGCCCGGTCCGGATGTGCGGCACCATCACCGCGTGGTAGCGGCGCATCGCGTCGTTGGTGAATGCCGCCTGCATGATCCGGCGGTCGTGCAGGTGCTCGTCGAAGTCGAGCAGCATCAGCCCTCGGTGGAAGAACGGGCCGATGAAGTGCGACCAGGCCGGACCGTTGGCGAAGACCCGGTCGCGGTTGATCAGGATCTGCTCGGCGGCGTCCATCCCGTAGCAGGCGTAGAGCGTGGTGCCGAAGACGTTGATCCTCAGGACCTCGCCGTACTGGGCGCGGACGGTGTCGTTGACCCCGATCGGGTCGCGGCGCATCTTCAGGATCAACGGCAGCCCGAGCCGCGGACCGCGGACTTCACGGAGGGCGGTCTCGGGGTTCTCGATCGTCGCAGTCACGGTGTCTCCGCTTCGGTGAGGGACAGGTCTCGGCGCACGGCATGTTGAAACAAATCCGTTTCAATGTATCATCGAGCCCTGTTCGCAGGAACCCCTCATTCAGGAGTCGTCCATGACGATCGCCGAGAACCGCAGCTCCGCGCCGCAGGCCGCTGCCCTGCCGGGAGGCGGACTGCCGGAAGGCGGACTGCCGCTCGGCCCGGACTCGCTGGTCTGGAAGTACTTCGCCGACAACCGGATGGCCCTGCTCGGGCCCCGGGCCGCGGTGCTGCAGAACATGCTGCCCTCGCTCGGGCAGGGCGTCGAGGACCACTCGGTCTGGTTCGCCGAGACGCTCGCCCGGCTGAAACGCAGCATCCCGCCGATCTTCGACACCGTGTACGCCGAGGACGGGGTCGCAGCGGGTCATCAGGTCCGTGACTTCCACAGGCCGATCAAGGGCAAGCTCCCCGACGGGCAGCCGTACAGCGCGCTGAACCCGAGCACCTACTACTGGGCACACGCCACCTTCCTCGAGCACCTGATCACCGCGACCGACACCTTCGTCACGCGGCTCAGCGACGCCGAGAAGGAGCAGCTGTTCCGCGAGTCGATCACCTGGTTCGAGCGGTACGGCGTCAGCGCCACCGGTACGCCGCAGACCTACGCCGAGTTCCGGGCCTACTGGCAGCGTGCCCTCGACGAGCGCCTGGTCGCGCACCGGACCGCGGCGTACGGCGTCGGTTACGCGACCAAGGGCTGGCCGCGTCCGAAGCAGGTCCCGGCACCGCTCTGGTTCTTCCTCAAGCGTCCGGTCAACGCGATCAGCTCTGCGATCACCATCGGCGGGATGCCGCCCGAGGCGCGCGAGATCCTCGGTCTGCCATGGGACGAGAAGCGGGAACGCCGCTACCAGCGGTTCGCCGCCCTCTGCCGGGGGCTTAACCCGTTCTACGCCCGGCTGCCCGGCGGGTTCCGGATGCACCCGATCGCCCTCCGGGCGTTCACGAGAGAAGGACGATCCGCGTGACTCCCGATTCCCTGCCCCCGCACCTGTCTGCTGCCGACATCGCCCTGTACGCCGCTCAGGTGAGCACCACCGGGGAGGAGGCCGCACACGCGATCGCACCGTTTACCGGTACGCCGTTGCCCGACGTGCCGCAGTCGTTGGTCGGTGACGTTGCCCTCGCCGCGAACCGTGCCCGCGCCGCGCAGGTTGCCTGGGCCGCTAGCTCGGTCGCCCAGCGCGCCCAGATCGTCGTGGCCTTCGGGGAGCTGCTGCTCGCCGAGCGCGACAAGCTGATCGACCTGGTCCAGTGGGAGACCGGCAAGTCCCGAATCCACGCCGGCATCGAGGCGATCGGCGTCGCGACGGTGGCCGCGCACTACGGCGCCGAGTCGGTCGGCTACCTGGCAGCGACCTCGGTGCGTTCCGGCGTACCAGGGGTCGTGCAGGCGCGGGTGACCCGTCAGCCCAAGGGTCTGGTCGGCGTGATCGCCCCCTGGAACTACCCGCTCTTCCTCGCCGTCGGCGACGTGATCCCGGCGCTGATCGCCGGGAACGCGGTGCTCAGCAAGGCCGATTCGCAAGCGCCGCTCACGTTGCTGGCTGCGCGGGAGCTTGCCGTCAGGGCAGGGGTTCCCGCCGACGTGTGGCAGGTTGTCGCCGGTCCCGGCTCGCGGCTCGGCACCGCGATCATCGACTCCGTCGACCACCTCGCCTTCACCGGCTCGACGGCGACCGGGCGCAAGCTCGCCGCGGCTGCCGGCGAACGACTGATCGGCACCTCGCTCGAGCTCGGCGGCAAGAACCCGATGATTGTCCGCGCCGACGCCAACCTGGCTGCCGCAGTCACTGGCGCGGTCCAGGCCTGTTTCGCCAGCGCCGGCCAGATGTGCATCGGCATCGAGCGGATCTACGTGCACGAGACGCTCTACCCCGCCTTCGTGGAGCGACTCGCTGCCGCCACCGCGAAGATCCGGATCGGGGCGTCGTACGAGCACGACGTGGAGCTGGGGTCGCTGACCTCCGCCGAGCAGCTCGCGGTCACCGAGGAGCACGTCAAGGACGCCGTCGCACTCGGCGCCGTCGTCGTCGTCGGCGGACGGGCCCGCCCGGAGCTGGGGCCGTACTTCTACGAGCCGACCGTGCTGACCGGCGTACGACCGGAGATGAGGGTGTACGCCGAGGAGACCTTCGGCCCGGTGGTCGCGGTCTACCCGGTCGTGGACGACGACGACGCCGTGACTCGGGCGAACGAGACCGAGTACGGCCTCTCCGCCAGCGTGTGGAGCAAGGACCTGCCGGCCGCGCAGGCGATCGCGTCCCGGATCCAGGCCGGGGCGGTCAACATCAACGACGGCTATCTCTCGGCGATCTCCTCGCTGGCGGCGCCGATGGGCGGGATGAAGGCGAGCGGGATCGGCCGCCGGCACGCCGCCGACGGCATCCTGCGGTTCACCGAGTCGCAGACGACGACGAGCCAACGGGTCTCGACGCCGTACCCCTCGAAGACATCGAAGCACTTGGGGGCTTACCTCGGGGCCACCCGCCTGGTAGTCATGAGACAACTCAAAGCAGCCAAGCGACGCGCAACGCGCTCGGCACGGAAGGACAGCTGATGGCCAGGAACGTCAAGGGCAAGGTCATTGCGATCACCGGTGGTGCCCGCGGTATCGGTGAAGCCACGGCCAAGGCGCTCGCCGCCGCCGGAGCGAAGGTTGCCGTCGGTGACTTGGACGCCGACCTGGCAGCCCAGTCCGCGCAGTCCTACGGCGGCATCGGCCTCCCACTCGACGTCACCTCGCAGGAGTCGTTCGCCGGCTTCCTCGACAAGGTCGAGGCCGAGTACGGCCGCATCGACGCGCTGGTCAACAACGCCGGGATCATGGTCATCGGCCGGCACCTCGAGGCTCCGCTGGAGGCCCAGCTCAAGCAGATCGACATCAACCTGCGCGGTGTTGCGATCGGCTGCCACGCGGTGGCGCCCCGGCTAATCGCCGCCGGCGGCGGCCAGATCGTCAACATCGCCTCGCTGGCGGGCCGGTTCGCCGCACCTGGGTGCGCCGTCTACAGCGGCACCAAGGCAGGCGTGCTCGCGTTCACCGAGGCGCTCGACGCCGAGCTCTCGGAGAAGAACGTGCGCGTCGCCGCGGTGCTGCCCTCGTTCACCAACACCGGACTGATCAGCGGCACCACCGCGCCGCGGCTCAGTCCGGCGATCGAGCCGGAGCAGGTCGCGGCCGCTGTCGTGAAGCTGCTCGGCAAGCACAAGCCGACCGCCGTCGTCCCGAAGATGATGGCCTTCTCCAGCGTTTCCTGGCCGATGTACCCGAACCGGTTGAAGCGGTGGATGGGCCTGAAGACCGGCATGGACACGATGTTCCTCGAGTACGACCACCAGGCGCGGGCGGCGTACGAGGAGCGCACGGCGGGGGAGTAGGGCTGGCACAAAGGCGCTGGCTCGTGCTCTGTTCGAGCGGGTGCGGTCCTAGCTAGTTTGAACGCGTACCTGCAGGCGCTGTCGGCTTCAGTTGGACGTCTCGCCAAGTCCGGCGAAGGAGGAGGTGCGATGACTGAGCCGACCCAATCCAGGGTGATGAATCCACAGGCACCGCACTCGTCACGTCGCGTGCTGGTCGGAGAGGGCCGAATGCGGCTGGGTCAGGCACTGCGTGATTGTCAGGGTCGGCCTCGAGACGGCCAGGAACTACGCGTTGTACGGCAACGAGAGCGGTGCCCGAGTTGGGTGCCTACCCCCGCAAGCGCCGACGCTGACCGATCACGACCGTCGTGCCGTCCGGGTCGATCCGCCCGCTCGCCACCAAGCCCGCAGCCGTGAACGCCTCACGCGCTGCGTCGTACTGGGTCTCGCTGATCTCGATCAGCACGAACCCGCCCGGTCGCAGCCAGTCGACCGCCTCGGTGGCGATCCGGCGCAGCAGCCGCAACCCGTCGGGCCCGCCGTCCAAGGTGTGCAGCGGCTCGTGGTCGCGGGCTTCGGGCGGCAGCAACGACACCTTCTCGCTCGGCACGTACGGCGTGTTCGCGACGACGACGTCGACCGTCCCGCGGCGAGCGGCCAGCAGCGGGGCGAAGAGGTCACCCTGGAGGACCGTCGCGAACGGGAGATTCTCTCGCGCGCACGCGACCGCGGTCGGGTCGACGTCCACGGCGAGGTACGTCGCCGCGGACTTGCGGGAATGCAGGAATGCGGCGATCGCCCCGCTGCCGCAGCACAGGTCCAGCACGACCCCGTCCTCAGGCAGCAGTTCCTCGGCGGCCAGTGCCAGCTCGATCGTCCGGCCGCGGGGCACGAACACTCCCGGCCGGACAACGACCCGGACCCCGGCACCCGCTTCGTCGGCGAAGTCGGCCCACCCGAGGATCCACTCCAGCGGTTCGCCGTCGACTCGGCGTGCGACCAGCGAGGCGAGATCTCCGTCGGCGTCGAGGAGCAGCGCGGCCTCCTCCTCGGCGTACACGCAGCCCGCGGCGCGGAGGGCGGCAACGGTCTCGTCGTACAGGGTGGGCACGCCAGGAGAGTTGCAGGTCACACCTCGATCCGCCAGCACGATTCTTCGTTTGGCCCGCTGCTCCCGTACGCTAGTTCCCACTAGGGTCGCCGTGTCTTACCTCGATCCTGATGGCGTGTCGAAGCACCGCAAGGGGCTCCATGCCGGCGATCGACCAACGTGACTTTCCGGAGATCATCTGGATCGCGGCCGTGGTGAGACACCACATGAGATAGCGATACCCCTTGTCTACAACCCTGCCTACCAATTCCTTTGCCACTCTTGGCGTGCCCGGTGACCTCGTCGAGGTCCTGAAGCAGTTCGACATCACCGAGCCGTCGCCCATTCAGGCGGCCACGCTGCCCGACTCCCTTGCGGGTCGCGACGTCCTCGGCCGTGGCCGCACCGGCTCCGGCAAGACCTACGCGTTCCTGCTGCCGATGGTGGCCCGGCTGACGGCGTCGAACTCGCGGCGGCAGCCGAAGCGCCCCCGCGCCCTGATCCTCGCCCCGACCCGTGAGCTCGTCGCCCAGATCGACGCCGCGCTGGCGCCGCTCGCCGAGGTGACCGGCCTGAAGACCCGCACCGTCTTCGGCGGGGTTGGCCAGCACCCGCAGGTCCAGGCCATCAAGGCCGGTGTCGACGTGCTCGTCGCCTGCCCCGGTCGCCTCGAGGACCTGATCCAGCAGGGCCTGTGCGACCTGTCGGCCGTCGAGATCACCATCCTCGATGAGGCCGACCACATGGCCGACCTAGGCTTCCTGCCCGCCGTCCGCCGCCTGCTCGACAAGACCCCCGCCGGCGGTCAGCGGATGCTCTTCTCCGCCACCCTGGACGCGGCCGTCAACGTCCTGGTCAAGCGGTTCCTGGTGGACCCGAAGACCCACGAGGCCGACTCGGCCCAGTCGCCGGTCGCCAAGATGGACCACCACGTCCTGCACCTGGCCCACGACCAGCGCGTCCCGGTCCTGGTGGACCTGACCAGCGCGCCCGGTCGTACCGTCGTCTTCACCCGGACCAAGCACGGCGCCAAGGCGCTCGCCCGTCAGCTCAACGCGCGCGGCGTGCCGGCTGTCGAACTGCACGGCAACCTCGGCCAGAACGCCCGGACCCGGAACATGGACGCTTTCCACTCCGGCAAGGCGACCACCCTGGTCGCGACCGACATCGCCGCCCGCGGCATCCACGTCGACGACGTCTCGCTCGTCATCCACGCGGACCCGCCGTCCGAGCACAAGGCGTACCTGCACCGCTCGGGCCGTACGGCGCGCGCCGGTGCCGCCGGCACCGTGATCACCCTGATGACCGACCAGCAGGCCAAGGACGTCCGCGCCCTGACCCGCGCCGCCGGCATCACCCCGACCACGACCAAGGTGTCCGGGCCCGGGCACGAGATCCTCACCCGGCTCGCGCCGGGTGCGCGGGTCCTGGTCGCCGGTGGTCTCGGAGTGCCGGCCGAGGAGTCGAGTTCCGCCAACGGCGGTGGCGGCTCGCGCGGCCGCCGTTCCGGTGGCGGCGGTGGCGGCGGGAGTCGCACCGGCTCGCGCGGTGGCGGCGCCCCCAAGGCGTCGACCGGTGAGTCCTCAGGCCGCCCGCGTCGCGCCCGCTCCGGACGTCCGGCCGGTGCCGGCTCGGGTTCGACCGGTGGGCACAGCGCCGCGAACTTCAGCGGTCGCCGCGGCCGGTAGTCCGGTCCCAGTTTGAACCGGGCTCCTTCGTGCCGCATGGCACGCTAGGAGCATGGAGATCCTGGGTGCCCGTGAGGTGCCGCTCGGGGGTCTGCGCGCCATGAGTGTGCGTCGGACCCTGCCCCAGCGGCAACGCACTCTCATCGGTGCTTGGTGCTTCGTCGACCACTACGGCCCCGACGACGTCGAGTCGAGCGGGGGCATGCTGGTACCGCCACACCCGCACACCGGCCTGCAGACGGTGAGCTGGTTGTTCAGCGGCGAGATCGAGCACCGCGACTCGGCCGGGTTCCAGGCGCTGGTGCGTCCGGGCGAGGTCAACCTGATGACCGCCGGCCGCGGGATCAGCCACTCGGAGTACTCCACCTCGACCACGACGGCGCTGCACGGCGCCCAGCTCTGGGTCGCCCTGCCCGACGCCGACCGGCACACCGACCCGGACTTCGAGCACTTCGCCCCGGAGCCGGTGCGCGGGACGGGGTGGCAGGCGCGGGTCTTCCTCGGCTCGCTCCTCGGTACGGCGTCGCCGGTCCGGACCTACACGCCGTTGGTCGGCGCCGAGCTGCGGCTCGCAGCCGGTACGACGCTGCAGGTCCCGGTGGACGCGGCGTACGAGCACGGCGTGCTCCTCGACTCCGGGGCGGTCACTGTCGACGGTGCGCCGCTCGGGGTCGCCGAGCTCGGCTACCTGGCACCGGGCCAGGAGACGATCTCGTTCGTCGCGCAGGAGGATGCGCTGTTGCTCCTGCTCGGCGGGCCGCCGTTCGGCGAGCAGATCGTGATGTGGTGGAACTTCATCGGCCGCGACCACGACGAGGTCTCGGCATACCGGGCCCAGTGGCAGGACCTGATCGCCGAACCCGGGCGCGAGCAGGACCCCGGCAGCCGGTTCCGGCTGCCGTCGGGCGACGCGCTGCCGCCGATCCCGGCGCCGCCGCTGCCGAACGTGCGGATGGTCAAGCGCGGATGACCGCAGCGCTCGTCGGTGAGGACGGTCTCGCGCGCTGTTCGTGGGGGAGCAGGCCCGGAGTGCTCCGCGAGTACCACGATACCGAGTGGGGCGTCCCGGTGATCGGCGAGGCGGCGCTGTTCGAACGTCTCTCGCTCGAGGGCGCGCAGGCCGGACTGTCCTGGCTGACCATCCTGAACAAGCGGGAGCGCTACCGCGAGGTCTTCGCCGGCTTCGACGTCGAGGTGGTCGCGGCGATGACCGACGCCGACCTGGACGCCCTGATGGCCGATGCCGGCATCGTCCGCAACCGCGCCAAGATCCTCTCCGTGCGCCGCAACGCCCGGGCCGCGATCGACCTGCGTCCCGAGGGCGGGCTGGAGGCGTTGGTCGCGTCCTTCGCCCCCGACCGGACGCCGGCGCCGGCGCGGACCTCGCAGCTCCCGACCACCTCGCCGGAGTCGGTGGCGCTCTCGAAGGCGCTGAAGAAGCGCGGGTTCCGCTTCGTCGGCCCGACCACGATGTACGCGCTAATGGAGGCGACCGGCATCGTCGACACCCACCTGACCGGGTGCCACCGACGAGGAATCTCCGGCCGCTGGCCTCGTTGAGTTAGGGCTTTTGGCTGCTCCAGTTCGGGATTTTGGTCGGGCGTAGTGACCAAGGCCCCTGATTCGACGCGCCAAAACCCCCGATTCAACGGGATGGGGGTGGGACGCGGACTGCGCGCGGGTCGAAAGCGAACGGCAGCTCCAACCGGTGCGCCCGCATCAGGTCCTCGTCGGTGAGGACGTCGACGGTGTCGCCGTCCGCGACGATCACCCCGTCCGAGAGCACCACCGAGCGCGGGCACAGCTCGAGGGCGTAGGGCAGGTCGTGGGTGACCATGAGGACGGTGACGTCGAGCGCGGTCAGGATCTCGGCGAGCTCGCGGCGCGAGGCCGGGTCGAGGTTCGAGGACGGTTCGTCGAGCACCAGGATCTCCGGCTCCATCGCCAGGACGGTCGCCACGGCGACGCGCCGGCGCTGACCGAAGGAGAGATGGTGCGGCGGGCGGTCGGCGTACTCGTTCATCCCGACCTGGTCGAGCGCGGCGGCGACCCGGCGCTCCAGCGCCTCCCCGCGCAGCCCCAGGTTCCGCGGGCCGAAGGCGACGTCGTCGCGGACGGTGGCCGAGAAGAGCTGGTCGTCCGGGTCCTGGAAGACGATCCCGACGCGACGCCGGATCTCCTGCAGGTTCTTCTTCTCGACCGGCAAGCCGGAGACCGCGACCGTGCCGGCGCCGGGGGACAGGATGCCGTTCAGGTGCAGCACCAGGGTGGTCTTGCCGGCGCCGTTGGGCCCGAGCAGCGCGACCCGTTCGCCACGATGCACGTGCAGGTCGACGCCGTACAGGGCCTGATGGCCGTCGGGATAGGCGTAGGCGAGGCCGCGGACGTCGAGGACGGGCGTGCTCATCGGACGTCCCCCAGTGGGTCGTACCCACGCGCGAGCATCGCCAGGTGGACCCGCTCGCCGCGCTCGTAGGAGCGGATGAAGAGCGCCGAGGCGGAGCTCGCCAGCACCGGCCACTGCCGCACGGAACGGGCCCGGAATCCGCGTGACTCCCGGGCGATCCGCATCCGCCGCATCTCGTCGGTGACGACGTCGAGGTACCGGACCATGAACGCCATGATCTGCACCAGCTGCTGCGGGAGCCGGAGCCGGGTCAGCCCGGCGAGGAGCGCGTGCGGCTCGGTGGTCGCGGCCAGGGTGAGGCTCGCGAGTACGCCGAGGGTGCCCTTCATGAGCAGCGCGGTGGCCGCGTCCAGGCCGTGCTCGCTGACCGTTAGTCCGAGCACCTCGGTCTGCGGGCCGGTGGCGATGAACGGCATCAGCACCGCGAAGACCACGAACGGGACCTCGACGATCATCCGGGGGAGCAGGTAGCCCAGGGGAACCCGGGACACGGCGATCACGGCGGCCAGGAGACCCAGGTAGCCGGCGAACACCGGGTACCAGGTGCCGGGGGTGGCCACCACGACGAGCATGAAACCGAGCAGGGCGAGCAGCTTGAGGTGTGCGGGGGCCCGGTGCACCACGGAGTGCCCGTGGCTGGGCGCCGCCTTCCGGGGGAGCTGGTGGCCGTCCTCGCCCGCCATCAGGTTCGCTCGGGGTCCGCGTCCCGCCGTCGCAGCAGCAACGCCGCGCCGCCGGCGAGGACGAGTACCGCGATGGTGCCGGTGATGCCGGCGAGCGCTCCGGAGGCGCGGTCGTCCTCGATTCCCTTCGTGGCGTAGGCGACCATCGGGCTGTCCGCCGAGGTCCGGTGCTCCTGGGCGTTTTCGGCGAAACCCTGCTGGCCGGCGACGTACTCGAGACCGTCGGGCTTGCTGGAGGCGTAGTAGCTGACGAAGGCGGCGAGGACCAGTGCGACCAGCAAGCCGGTCAGGACCACGGCGCGGGTGGAGACCGGGCGCCGGTCGGGGGTGCTGGCGCTCATGCCGCGGTCCGCTTCTCGGAGCCGGCGGGCGGCCGGATCTCCAACGTGCGTACGGCGAGCACCTTCCGGGCGCCGTACACGAGGTCTGGCCGTACGGCGGTCACGGCACTGATCGCGAACCCGGTGATGACGGCCTCACCGACCCCGATCAGGCTGTGCCAGCCGAGCATCGCGGTCACCAGGGAGTCGAGTGGGACCGGGGCCTCGCCGCCGACTACGTAGAGCAGCGTGAAGGCCAGGGCAGTGGCCGGGACCGAGACCAGCGCTCCGAACGCTGCGGCCGGGGCGGTCGCCGCGAGCGTCTTCGGGAGCAGCCTCCGCGCGGCCACGAACACCAGCCAACCGACGCCCACGCCGACGATCGCCATCAGGGTGATGTTGGTGCCGAGCGCGGTGATCCCGCCGTCGGCGAAGAGTAGGCACTGGACGATCAGGACCGTGCTGATGCAGAGCACTGCCGTCCACGGCCCCACCAGGACCGCGGCGAGGGCGCCGCCGAGCAGGTGGCCGCTGGTGCCGGCTCCGACCGGAAAGTTCACCATCTGGGTCGCGAAGACGAAGGCGGCGACCAGACCGACCAGGGGAGCGGTCCGGTCGTCGAGCTCGCGACGGGCCCCGCGGAGCGCCAGCCCGACCCCGGCCACCGCGATCGCGCCGGTCGCGACCGAGGTGGGGGCGTCGAGGAACCCGTCGGGTACGTGCATGCCGCGGAGTCTATTGCAAACCGTTTGCAACAAGCACAGCGCAACAAGAACTCGGTCTCGATCAGCCCGTGGCATCCTTCTCCCTGTGCTGCCCGGAATCCTCGTCCTGCTGGGCTGTCAGCTCGTGGGGGAGACGGTGGTCCGGCTGACCGGGATCGAGTTCCCGGGGCCCGTCGTCGGCATGCTGCTCTTCTTCGTGCTGCTCCGGTTCCGCGATCCGGGTGGCTCCTCGGGTCTGGTGAAGGCGCCCGAACTGCTGCTGCGGCACTTGCACCTGCTCTTCATCCCTGCCGGCGTCGGCATCGTGGTCTACCTGGAGCGGATCGGCGCCGCCGCCTGGCCGCTGTCGGCCGGCCTGTGGGTCTCGTGGTTGGTCGGCTTCGTCGCGACCGCGCTGACGGCCTCCTGGCTGCTCCGGTGGGTGCGGTCTTGATCCCCGGCATGATCCCCGGCTTGATCCCCGGCATGATCCCCGCCGAGCTCGGCCTGCACGGCGAGGAGACCTGGCAGTGGTTGACCACCTCGCCGCTGTTCGGGATCGCCCTGACAGTGGCGGCGTACTGGCTCGGACGGCAGGTGCACGACCGGTTCGGCAGTCCGGTTTTCCAGCCCGTCCTGGTGGCGATCATCGCGATCGTGCTCGTCCTCGAGGTCGGCGACATCGCGTACGTCGACTACCTCCGCGGCGCCGACTACGTGGGCTTCTGGCTCGGCGCCGCGACGGTGGCGCTGGCGCTGCCGCTGCACCGCGAGTGGCACCTCGTACGTCGGGCCGGGTGGCCGATCCTGGCCGGCGTCCTGGTCGGCGCGGTGGTCTCGATCGTCACCGCGATCCTGGTCACCGACCTGGCCGGCGGCACCCGGGAACTCCAGCTGACGATGGCACCGAAGGCGGCGACCACGCCGGTCTCGCTGGTGCTCTCCGCCCAGATCGGCGGGATCCCGGCGCTCACCGCGGTCCTGACGATCCTCGCCGGGATCACCGGGGCGATCCTCGGGCCGTGGGTGCTCGACCGGATCGGGGTCCGCGACCTACGGGCCCGGGGGATCGCGATGGGCAGCGTCACGCACGGCATCGGCACCGCCCGGGCGCTTCAGGAGAGCCGGACCGAGGGCGCGTTCAGCGCGCTCTGCATGGGCCTGACCGCGGTCGCCACCAGCTTGCTGGTCCCGCTGCTGGTTTTGGTTCTGTAGTCGGATCCGCCCGAGCCGTTCCCGCGACTACCTTGTCTTCCATGACGCAGCCCTCCCCCCGTAACCGGGTCCATGCTTTCGCCGACGACGCCCTCGGTCACCACGACGCCGTCGGACTGGCCGAGGAGATCCGCTCCGGTCGGATCTCCTCGCTCGAGGCCGTGGAGGCGGCGATCGCGCGGGTCGAGGTCCTCCAGCCCGAGCTGAACGGGATGGTCTGCGCGGACTTCGACCGCGCTCGCGCCCGCGCCAACCGGCCGGGCAAGGGCTTCTTCGCCGGCGTCCCGACGTTCGTGAAGGACAACTCCGACGTCCAGGGCCTGCCCACCCAGCAGGGCACGTCGGCGTACACCGGCGCCCCGGCCAAGGTCGACGGCGATTTCGCCACGATGTTCTTCGGCCAGGGCCTGATCGGCCTGGGCAAGACCCAGCTCTCCGAGTTCGGCTTCAGCGCCAGCGCAGAGTTCCCCGACGCCGACCCGGTCCGCAACCCGTGGAACACGACGTACTCGTCGGGCGCTTCCTCGGCGGGCTCGGCAGCCTTCGTCGCCGCCGGCGCAGTGCCGATCGCGCACGCGAACGACGGCGGCGGCTCGATCCGGATCCCGGCCGGCTGCAACGGACTGGTCGGCCTCAAGCCCACCCGTGGTCGGGTCCCGCAGGACAAGATGATCCGGGAGATGCCGCTGCGGATCGTCGCCGACGGGGTGGTCACGCGCAGCGTCCGGGACACCGCGGCGTTCCTGCGCGAGTCGGAGAAGCACTACCGGAACCTGAAGCTCCCGCCGATCGGCGACATCCGCGGCCCGGGCGCCAAGCGCCTGAAGATCGCCCTGCTGATCGACTCGATCGGCGACCTGCGCACCGACCCCGAGGTCGCCGATGCGGTCCGGGCTGCGGCCAAGCAGCTCGAGTCCCTGGGCCACCACGTCGAGGAGATCGCGATGCCGGTCCCGGAGTTCTTCCTCGACGACTTCCTGGCCTACTGGAGCGTCCTGTCCACGTTCATGCTGAGCACCGGGAAGCGGACCCTGGGTCCGGACTTCGACAAGAACCTCACCGATAACCTCAGCAGGGGATTGGCCAAGCACGGTCTCCGCAACGCATGGAAGCTGCCGGTCACCCTTGCCCGCCTCGGCGGCTCCCAGCGGGTCTCGGCCCGCTTCTTCCGCACCTACGACGCGGTGCTGACGCCGGTGCTCGCGCAGCAGACCCCCGAGCTCGGCTGGCTGAACCCGAGCCAGTCCTACGAGGTCTTGATCGACCGGCTGATCCAGCTGGTGAACTTCACCCCGCTCCAGAACGCGACCGGCGACCCGGCCGTCTCCCTCCCGCTCGCGACAGGCCGCAACGGGATGCCGATCGGGGTCCAGCTCGCCACCGGCCGCGGTGGGGAGGCCCGTCTCCTGGAGGTCGCCTACGAGCTCGAGGAAGCGGTCGGTTTCGCGAAGATCACGGGCGGCTGAGGCGGTGGCGTCCACGCTCGGCTACCGATTTCACGGAACGGGCACCGGCTGTGTATTCTTCACGTCGGTCTTGATGCCCTAGGGCAACAAGGCAGGCCCCTTTAGCTCAGACGGCAGAGCGTCTCCATGGTAAGGAGAAGGTCTACGGTTCGATTCCGTAAGGGGGCTCCAACCCACCCGTCCTGCGGGTGGGGCGCGGCGGTGTAGCTCAGCTGGCAGAGCAAGCGA
>JBKJIN010000018.1:0-13910 GCA_046598425.1 Marmoricola sp.
AAGGCCGGCACGACCGGCCAGGACAGCAGGTCGTTGGGGGTGTCGCGTTCGGAGCTCGCGAAGATCGCGTAGGTCACGCCGAAGGTGGCTAGGACAGCGAGACCGAAGAAGGGGTTCCTGGCGAGCCGGAGGGTCTCGATCCTGGCCATCGTGGCCAGGCTCGGGGCCGTGCTCGCCGTCGAGTGGGTTGTGCTCATGACGTTCTCCTGGGATAGGTGGACGGGTCAGGGCAGAGCAGCCGGTGCATAGGTCCCGAGCATGAGGAGGTAGGCGTCTTCGAGGGTTGGTTCAGCGGGTTCCGAGTTAGGGGGGCGCGGACCGCCGACGACGCGGTGGCGGCCGTTACCGGTGCGCCAGCTGGCCACGCCGGTCTCTGCGGACGCCTCGCAGAGCCAGACCTGACCCTCTGCCGAACGGACAAGGTCGAGCACCGAGCCGTCGAAGCGGACCTCGCCGGCGGCTAGCACGACGACGCGCTCGCACAGCGCGGCGACGTCCTCGGTCTGGTGGGTGGAGAGCAGCACGGCTGCGTCTGTGGCCAGGACCGACAAGGTCTGCCGCAGGGTCGCCCGCTGAGCCGGGTCGAGCCCGGTGGTCGGCTCGTCGAGGACCAGGATCCGGGGGTCGCCGAGGAGGGCCTGAGCCAGTGCCACTCTCCGGCGCTGCCCGCCGGAGAGCTTGCCGACGCGTTTGGTGGTGCAATCCTCCAGCCCGACGAGCTGGATCACGCGGCGCACCTCACGGGTGCGCCGGTCCTTGTCGTTCCACTCCTTCAGGACCGCGAGGTAGTCGAGGAAGCCGAAGGTCGTCATGTCGGTCGGGAAGCCGAGCTCCTGGGGGAGGTAGCCGAGCCGGCGGCGGATCTCGGTGAGCTCTTCCTGGGACGCCCCGGGGTCGCGGTCGAGCAGCCGGACGCTGCCCTGGTCGGGCGCGATCGAGGTGGCCACGATCCGCAGCAGGGTGGTCTTCCCGGCGCCGTTCGGCCCCAGCAACCCGGTCACGCCGCGGTCCAGCGTGAGGTCGATCCCGGCCAGTGCGACCGTGGAGCCGTAGGTCTTGCGGACCCCGGTGAGCTCGATCGTATTCACAGGACTACTCCGATCTTCCGGGTCGCCCGGGACCTGGCCGCAAGAGCGGCGCAGGCGAGAAGGGCGAGAGTCAGCAGGACCAGCTGGCGGTCGGTCTCCACCGGCCAGGTCGAGGAGAAGACCCGCGCCGAGGGCAGCACGGTCGCGCTCCACCCGATGGCGATGGCCGCGGCCGCGGCCCGGGGTCCGACGAAAGCGGCGACGGCGAGCAGGATCGGGATCAGTGCCACCGCTGGTCCGAGCCAGGCCGCCGCCACCCACTGGGGGCCGGGAAGGGCCAGACCGAGCAGGAACGCGACCGGGAGGCAGGTCGCCAGCACGGCGACGCTGCGGACCAGGATCAGCCGGGTCCGTCCGTACGGCGAGGTGACGATCAACGTCTCCAAGGGGTCCGTCGATGGGCCGTACGACGCCGCGACGCCGACCACCGGGATCAGCGGGGCGACCAGCAGGAAGGGCCAGAGCACGTCGCCGCTGCTGAGCTTGGTGGCGAGGAAGGCGAACCCGAGGGCGACCAGGCTGCTCGACATCCAGGCCGTGCGCAGCGACGCGGTCGCGGTCAGCAGCACCGACAGTGGCTCGGTCAGACCGAGCCTGCGGGCGGACCGGATCGTGGCCGGCTGCGTCGGCCGCTCGATCCCTTCCCGGACCCGGTCCCAGCCGAGTGTCAGGGTGGAGGCGTCGACGTTGGTCGCGATCCGCGAGCGGCACTCCGCGCAGATCAGCAGGTGCTGCTCGACCGAGGCGCCCGCCAGTGCGTCCAGGGTCCCGTCGACGTAGGCCGCGAGCACCGATGCGTCGGCGTGCCAGGTTTGCGTAGTCATTGCCATCCCTCCATCGGCGTCTGCGTGAGTGACTGGCGCATCTGCGCCTTGGCGCGATGCAGCCTGGTCTTCACGGTGTTCTCCCGGACGCCGAGCAGGCGCCCGGCTTCCTTGGCGGTCAGGCCGTCGAGGACGACCGCCTGGACGACAGATCGGAACTCGGGTGAGAGCCTGCGCAGCGCCCCGGCGAGGTCGCCGTACTCGACCCCGAGGAGGACCTCCTCCTCGGCTGCCGGCATGACCCGTTCGGTCGAGTCCCCCCAGTCAGGCAGCAGCAGGACGTCCCTGCGCTTGCGCAGGCGGGAGACCATCCGGCGGAAGGCGATGCCCCAGATCCAGCCCGCTACCTCGCCGTCGCCGCGCCACTGGTCGCCCTGGCGCCACAGCGCCACGAAGGTGTCCTGGACGACGTCGAGGACGACCTCGCGGTCGTTGCAGCGCCGGGTCAGCCGGGCAATCAGCCACGGGGCGTGCCGGTCGTACAGCTCGCGGACCGCGGTGCTGTCGCCCTCGGCCGCGGCACGGACCAGCGCGGCGTCGTCGCGCTGGTCCGTGGTCGTTCCCGGCTGGTACTGCCTCATGCCCTCACTGTCGCACCGGCGCTGCCGGATGGTTCCCGGCCGGCGATCGGTCTAGCCCATGGCTCCGCCGAACCACGGGCGGTAAACCCATTGTCGGGCCCGGACCGCCGACGTAATCTCGGCGTACACGGGAAAGGAGGTGGTCCACCAGATGATTTCGACTAGGACGCGTGAGGTGGCTGCGCGCTAGCAGCACTCAGGCCGCCGGCCCTAACTGCCGCCGGCGATTTAACCGCAGTCACCCGACCCGCAGGCGATCCGGTAGTCCACCGGTACAGGGCCACCCGGCCCGACGCCTGCGGGTCGCTGCCTTCCTCGACCCCGTGTGACCGCGACCATAAAGGTTGCATCTGGCAACGACATAGTTGCAGAATGCAACTATGCCTTCTTCCGCCATGGCTGCTGCCACTAGCGATCAGCCTGGCCCGATGTCGCACCGGGAGATCCTCGAAGCGATGAGCGGCCTCCTGCTCGCGATGTTCGTCGCGATGCTCTCCAGCACCGTGGTCGCCAACGCGCTGCCGACGATCGTCACCGACCTGAACGGCAGCCAGTCCGGCTACACCTGGATCGTGGTCGCGACCCTGCTGACGATGACCGCGTCGACCCCGATCTGGGGCAAGCTCGCCGACCAGTTCAGCAAGAAGGCGCTCGTGCAGACCGCCCTGGTCATCTACGTGATCGGCTCGCTCGTCGCCGCGCTCGCGCCCTCGATGGGGGTCCTGATCGGTGCCCGTGCCTTCCAGGGCCTCGGCGTCGGCGGACTCACCGCGCTGGTCCAGGTGGTGATCGCCTCGATCGTCGCCCCGCGGGAGCGGGGCCGGTACTCCGGCTACATCGGGGCGACCTTCGCGCTCGCCACCGTCAGCGGACCCCTCGTCGGCGGTGTCCTGGTCGACGTGCCGGGCCTGGGGTGGCGCTCGACCTTCTACGTCGGCATCCCGATCGCCGCGCTCGCGTTCGTGGTCCTGCAGAAGACCCTGCACCTTCCCGTCGTACGACGGAAGGTCACCGTCGACTACCTCGGCGCCGGTCTCATCGTCGGCGGCGTCTCGACGCTGCTGATCTGGATCTCGCTGGCCGGCAACGAGTTCGCCTGGCGGTCGGGGACCAGCGCTGCCCTGGTCGTCCTCGGTCTGGTCACCCTGGCAGTCGCGGCGTACGTCGAGATCAGGGTCGCCGTCGAACCGGTCATCCCGGTGCACATGTTCCGAGACCGGACGACGTCACTGGCGACCGTCGCGAGCGTCATGGTCGGCCTGGCCATGTTCGGCTCGACCGTCTACCTCTCGCAGTACTTCCAGGTCTCCCGGGGGATGTCCCCGACCAACGCCGGCCTGATGTCGATCGCGATGGTCGGCGGATTGCTCGTCTCCAGCATCATCAGCGGCCGGGCCATCACCCGGCACGGGCGCTGGAAGAGGTTCCTGGTCGGCGGCACTGTCCTGGTCGTGCTCGGGATGCTGCTGCTCAGTTTCATCGACGAAAAGACCCCGCTGGCAGTGGTCGGCCTGTTCATGGCAGTCCTCGGCATCGGGCTCGGCGCGACGATGCAGAACCTGGTCCTGGCCGTTCAGAACAACGCCACAGCCTCGGACATCGGGACCGCGAGCGCGGTGGTGACCTTCTTCCGCTCGATGGGTGGCTCCATCGGTGTCTCCGCCCTCGGCGCGCTGCTCAGCGCCCAGGTGGCCGAGAAGGTCCGCGCCGGTCTGGCGGTGCTGGGCATCCCTGCTTCGGACCACCAGAGTCACGAGATCCCGGACCTCGACGCGCTGCCGGCGCCGGTGCGGGCCGTCTTCGAGCACGCCTTCGGTGCGTCCGCCGGCGAGCTCTTCCTGGTTGCGACACCGTTCGCGGTCGTGGCGCTGGTGGCCGTCCTCCTCATCCGCGAGATCCCGCTGCGGACGACGCTCAGCGAGCCCGACACCGAGGAAGCGGCGGTCGCCTGATGGGAACGGGGGACGGGCGCGACCAGGCGCTGCGCGAGGTGGAGCACGAGATCGTCCGGCTGGTCCGACGGATCCGCCGCGGGCTCAGCGAACGCGCGGCCAGCGTCGATCCCGGACTGACGGCGTCGTCGTACCCGCTGCTGGTGGCGCTGGTCGACCTCGGCCCGCACCGCGCCGCCGACCTCGTCGACGTGTTCGCCTTGGACAAGGGCGCCGTCAGCCGCGCGGTCCACCAGCTCCTCGAGCTCGGATTGATCGAACGCGTCCCAGATCCCCAGGACGGCCGCGCCTCGATCCTCTCCGCGACCCGGAAGGCGGTCGAGCGGATCGCTGCGACCAAGGAGAGCCGGCACCACGAGATCGACGCTCGGCTCGCCGACTGGGAGGACCAGGCGATCGTCGACCTGGGCCGCGGGCTGGCCCGGTTCAACGCCGCAGTCACCGACTGAACCGGACCGAGCGCAGTACCCTGGTCGGGTGGACGAGGGGGCGCGGCACAGGAGTGCGGACGACGGCGCGGGCGCACTGCTCGACGCCGTGCTCCTGATCAGTTCCGGCTTGGATCTGCGCGGCTCCCTCGAGCGCCTCGTAGAGGCGTCCTGTGTCCTGACCAGCGCCCGGTACGGCGTCCTCGGGGTGATCGACGAGCAGGGAGTGGTCTCGGACTACGTGATCCACGGCCTCGACCAGGAGACGATGGACAAGATCGCCTCGCTGCCCACCTGCGAGGGGGTCCTCGGGGTCCTGATCGAGGACCCGCGTCCGCTCCGGCTGACCAACGTGGCCGACCACGCGCGCTCCATCGGCTTCCCGCCGAACCACCCACCGATGAGCTCGTTCCTCGGCGTCCCGCTGTACGTCGACGGGAAGGTCTACGGCAACCTCTACCTGACCGAGAAGGGAGGCGGCGTCCAGTTCACCGAGCTTGACGAGGTCCGCCTCCAGACCCTGGCCGAGGTCGCCGGCCACGTCATCGCGAACGCCCGGACCCACGCGGTCAGCGAGCGTCGGCACCGGTGGCGAGAAGCCGGCATCGCGATGTCGGACACGCTCCAGGACTCCGTCCACGTCGACGACGCCCTGCACGAGGTGGCCGCCCGGCTCCGCGAGGTCGCGAACGCCACTCTGGTCGCGGTCATCGAGGACCAGGGCGAGGGCCCGGTCCCGGTCGCGGTCGACAGCAGCGAGGACTTCGGGAACGCCAACCTGGACAAGGTGCTCGAGCTCTGCGAGAAAATGATCGCCGATTCGATCGAGGGCGGCGAGGTGCTGGCGCTTCCCCGGGTCGACCAGACCCTCGCGTACGTCGTACCGATGCAGTCGAAGCTGGTTCCTGGGCACTGCATCCTGGTGGTCGTCGACGACCCCGGGGTCGACGGCGTCCCGGACGCGGAGCTGCTCGCTGCCTTCGCCGACCAGGCATCCCTGTCGCTGGACCGAACCCAGGCGCTGGCCGAACGGCAGGAGCACCTGCTGGTCGCCGACCGCGACCGGATCGCCCGCGATCTGCACGACACGGTGATCCAGCGGCTGTTCGCGACCGCGCTCCAGCTGCAGGGGATGGGTCGGGCTGCCGTCGTCGAGGAGGTGAAGCAGCGGCTGGACGAGGCCGTTGCAGACCTGAACACGACCATCCGCGACATCCGGTCCACCATCTTCGAGCTGCGCCACCACAACGGGGGATCGCTGAAGGCGGAGATCCGGGGCCTGGCGAAGGAGTATGTGCCCACCCTCGGCTTCACTCCGTTCGTGCGGATCCGCGGACCGGTCGACGTGGTCCTGCCGCCGGCGACCGCCGAGCACCTGCTCGCGACCCTGCGCGAGGCGCTCTCCAACGTCGCCCGGCACGCCGAGGCGGATGCCTGCATCGTCGAGGTCGAGGCCACCGGCGACCGGGTCGTCCTGCGGGTCTCCGACAACGGGCGCGGCCTCGCCGAGAACATCAACGAGAGCGGCCTGCGCAACGTGCGCCGGCGGGCGCTCGACCTGGGCGGGACGTTCCTGATCGCGGCCGAGGAGCCGCACGGGACGCTGCTGGAGTGGCACGTCCCGCTGCACGCTTGAGGTCAGGCCTCGGGTACCCAGACCTTCTTGGCCAACAGCAGGCCGTCGCCGACCGGCAGTAGTACCGGCACCAGCGACTCGTGCTCGTTGATCACCCGGCCGAGCTCGCGGATGGCGATCGTGTCGGGGTCGCGCTGGGCTGGGTCTGCGACCCGGTCGTGCCACAGCGCGTTGTCGAACGCCACCACGCCGCCGGGGCGCAGCAGCCGCAGAGCCTCGCGCAGGTACTCCGGGTACTCCTGCTTGTCGCCGTCGGCGAAGACGATGTCGTAGTGCCCGTCGGTCAGCCGGGGCAGCACTTCGAGAGCCGCCCCCGGGATCAGTCGGGCCCGCTGGGCGGGGATGCCGGCTTCGGTGAACGTCTCCTTCGCCAGCCGCTGGTGCTCCGCCTCGGTGTCCACCGACGTCAGGACGCCGTCCGGGCGCATCCCGCGGAGCATCCAGAGCCCGGAGACGCCGGTCCCGGTGCCGATCTCGACGACGGCGCGGGCATCCAGCACCGAGGCGAGAAACCGCAGCGCCGCTCCCCCGCCAGGGCCGATCGCCACGACGCCGACCTCCTCGGCGCGGGCGCGGGCGTTCGCCAGGACCGTGTCCTCGGCGACGTACTCCTCGGAGTAGGTCCAGCTCGCGGGCTTCGGTGCGGTGACGATGACAGCCTCCTTGTTCGGTGCCCGTACGGGCCGTTGCAGGGGACTGTACCGCCGCCGGACCGGTGGCAGCGGGAACACTTCGGGGCGTCCGGCCGTTCTTAGATTGCTGGGTCGCCCTCAGGGCGGTCTCAGCAGGCTCTCAAGATCACTTTCTAGCGTGGAGGTCCCAGCAGTCGATGGTCCGTCGTCTCGACACGTACCGCAGCAAGGAGCCCTCCATGAGCCAGCCCGACGTTCCGACCTGGGACCAGATCGTCGCCGACCACTCCACCCGGGTCTACCGCCTGGCCTACCGCCTCACCGGCAACCCGTACGACGCCGAGGACCTGACCCAGGAGGTCTTCGTACGGGTCTTCCGGTCGCTGCACACCTACACGCCGGGGACCTTCGAGGGCTGGCTGCACCGGATCACTACGAACCTCTTCCTCGACCAGGCCCGCCGCAAGAGCAGGATCCGGTTCGATTCCCTCCCCGAGGACGCCGACAACCGCCTGCCCAGCGCGGTGCCGACCCCGGACGTCGCCTACCTGAGCCAGATGTTCGATGCGGACATCGAGGCCGCGCTCGCCGAGCTGCCCCCGGACTTCCGGGCCGCGGTGGTGCTCTGCGACGTCGAGGGCCTCACCTACGAGGAGATCGCCGACGTGCTCGGTGTGAAGATGGGCACGGTGCGCTCCCGGATCCACCGGGGCCGCTCAATGCTCCGCAAGGCGCTGGCCCACCGGGCGCCGTCGCCCGGTCGCGTCCGCGTCTCCGGCCCCCGTCTCGCGAGCCAGGTCCACTGATGGGCGGCGCGCTGTGATCCTCAAGCTCCACGGACACATCGGGTCGAACGCCTCCGCGCTCGTCGACGGCCAGCTCTCGGCCGCTGAGGAGGAACGCGCGTGGAAGCACGTCCTCGGGTGCCCCGGCTGCCGCCGACTGGTGGAGCACGAGGGCTGGATCAAGCAGCGCATCGCCGGACTCGTGGGCCCGACCTCGATCACCGCCCCGGTCGGTCTGCTTCGGTCCCTGTACGACGTGGATGCGTGGGCCGAGGTGGACGCGATCGAGCGCCGCTCGACCCGTCGCCGCGCCACTCTGGCCCTGGTCGGTGCCGGCTCGGCCGGGGTCGCGGTCCTCGCCCTCCTGACCGTCACGACCCCGCCGGCGGGTCGCGGCGAGATCCCCGGGCCAGCCATGATCGGCAACGGGGTGCCGCCGCGGATCAGCCCCGGAACTGGTCTGAGCGTCGATATCGAGAATGCGGCCTTCGGCGGTAGGTCAAGATAGGCGCGTGAGCGACACCGAGAACCCGGGCGTGCCCGGCGAGCAGCCGACCGCCCCGCCGCCGTACCCCGTGCCGTACGGCGCCCCCGCCTACGCGCCACCCGCCTACGCGCCACCGGTCTACCAGCCACCGGCCTACCAGCCACCGGCCTACCCGGTGCCGGTGCACCAGACCCCGGGTGCTCGGTTCCCGCGCTGGACCTGGCCGATGGTCACCGTGCTGGCTCTGGTCGTCGGCGCCGGTGGCGGTGCCGTCGCGGGGGCCCTCGTCGCCGACGACGGTGGCAACGGTGGGACCGCGACCTCGAGCGTCTACAAGGTGGAGCCGCGGACCGCGGCGCCGCTACCCGACGACAACGTCAGCATCGCTGCCGTGGCCGAGAAGTTGCTGCCGAGCACCGTCCAAATCATCGCCGAGTACAAGGGCGAGGCCAACGGTGCGGTGGGCTCGGGCTTCTTCTTCGACAAGCAGGGCCACGTGATCACCAACAACCACGTGATCGAGGAGGCCGCCAAGGGCGACGGCGCGATCCGGGTGATCGACTCCGACGGTGGTCGGCACGAGGCGACGGTGGTCGGCCGGAGCCCGGTCTACGACATCGCCGTACTGAAGATCAAGCCGTTCGATGGTCTGTTACCGGCCGCGCGCGGCTCGTCGGACCAGATGCGCGTCGGCGAGATCGTGGTCGCCAGCGGCTCACCGCTGCGGTACGCCGCCTCGATCACCAGCGGAATCATCAGCGCCAAGAACCGCCCGGTGACCACCGGTGGCGAGGGCGACGAGGCGTCGTTCATCAACGCCATCCAGACCGACGCCGCGATCAACCCGGGCAACTCCGGGGGGCCGCTGGCGAACCTGCAGGGTCAGGTGATCGGCGTGAACTCGGCGCTCGCCTCCCTCGGCGGTACCTCGGACGAGGCGGCGAACATCGGGATCGGTTTCTCGATCCCGATCGAGCAGGTCCTCGTCACCGCCGACCAGATTCTGCGGACGGGCAAGGCCCAGTACCCGGTCATCGGGGTCTCGGTGACCGGCACCGAGGAGCAGGACGGCGCCACGGTCAAGGAGATCAACGGCGGCACGCCGGCCGCGGACTCCGCCCTCCGCGTCGGTGACGTGATCACCAAGGTCGACGGCATCCCGGTGACCGACCAGACCGACGTGATCGTCGCGATCCGCTCGCACGTCCCGGGCGACACCGTTCAGCTGACAGTGCGGCGCAGCGGCAAAACCTTGACGATCCCGGTGGGACTGATCGGCAAGGTCGGTTAGACGCCTCGAAATCAGGTCGCCTCGACGTCGTACGGCGGGCGTTCGTCGGGGTCGAGGTCGGGACCGCCGGTCTTCGCGGCAGTGCGCGCCTTCTGCGCCTCGTCGAGGTCGTCGGCGTCCATCGCCTCGAGGAGGTGCTTGCGGATCGCGACCCGGGGATCGAGGTCGGTCAGCTTGAGATCGGCGAACTCGGGGCCGAGCTCACTGCGCAGGTCGTTCTGGGCGGCCTGGGCGAAAGTCCGCAGCTGGCGGAGCATCCGGCCGGCCTGGCGCGCGTACTCCGGGAGCCGGTCCGGCCCGAAGACCAGGATCCCGACAACCAGGATCACTGCCACCTCGGGCAGACCGATGCCGAACATGCGGCGAGTCTAGGTCAGAGCCGGCCGGCGGGAGTCAGCCCGAGCTGCATACCGGCCAGGCCCCGGCCGCGACCTGCCAGCTTGGTCGCCATCGCGGTGATCGCCTGCGCGGCAGGCGAGGTCGGGTCGGACTCGACGACCGGCTTGCCGGAGTCGCCGCCCTCGCGCAGCGAGATGTCGATAGGGATGTCGGCGAGCACTGGGACGTCGTACCCGAACCGCTGGCTCAGGGTCGCAGCCACCCGGGCGCCGCCGCCGGCGCCGAAGATCTCCAGCCGGTGGTCCGTGCCCTCCGCGGTGCAGTGCGGGCAGGGCAGGTAGCTCATGTTTTCTACGACGCCGATGACCCGCTGGTGCATCATCGAGGCCATCGTGCCGGCGCGCTCGGCGACCTCGGCGGCGGCCTCCTGCGGCGTGGTGACGACGATGACCTCGGCGCTCGGCAGGTGCTGGCCCAGCGAGATCGCGACGTCACCGGTGCCCGGCGGCAGGTCGAGGAGGAGGGCGTCGAGGTCGCCCCAGTAGACGTCGGCGAGCATCTGGACCAGGGCGCGGTCCAGCACCGGGCCGCGCCAGGCGACGACCTGGTCGCGGCGGGGCTTGAGCATCCCGATCGAGATCACCGAGACGCCGCTGGCGGTCGGGACCGGCATGATCAGGTCGTCGACCTGGGTGGGCCGGGTGTCGGCGATGCCGAACATGGCCGGGATCGAGTGGCCGTAGATATCCGCGTCGACGACGCCGACCTTGAGGCCCTGAGCCGCCAGCGCCATCGCGAGGTTGACGGTCACCGAGGACTTGCCGACACCGCCCTTGCCGGACGCGATCGCGTAGACCTTGGTCAGCGAGTCAGGCTTCCCGAACGGAATTTCCCGCTGTGCCTGGCCGCCCTGGCCGCCGGAGAGGACGTCCTTGAGGCCGGCCCGCTGCTCGGCGGTCATCACTCCCAGCTCGAGCTGCACCCCGGTCACGCTGGGCACGGCGGAGACGGCGGCGGTGACGTCCCGGGTGATGGTGTCCTTCAACGGACAGCCGGCGACGGTGAGCAGGACCGTGACGTCGACCTTGCCGGTGTCGTCGATCTCGACGGACTCGACCATGCCGAGTTCGGTGATCGGACGCTTGATTTCGGGGTCGTTCACGGTTGCCAGGGCAGCGTGGATCTGCTCGAGGACAGGGGATGTCATGAGGTCAAGGGTACGACGTCAGGACGGGGCGTTCTCCCCGCGGTCCGCCCCTGGCGCGTGGTCCTGCTCACCCTCCAGGTCCGCCAGCAGGCTGCGGAGCTCGGAGCGCAGGAAGTCGCGGGTCGCGACCTCGCCGAGGGCCATCCGCAGCGAGGCGACCTCGCGGGCGAGGAACTCCATGTCCGCGTGCGCGCGGCTGTTCGCCTGCCGGTCCTGCTCGGTCATCACCCGGTCGCGGACCTCCTGCCGGTTCTGAGCGAGCAGGATCAGCGGTGCGGCGTACGACGCCTGCAGGCTGAGCATCAGGGTCAGGAAGATGTACGGGTAGTTGTCCCAGCGGAGGTCCTCTGGAGCGGCGAAGTTCCAGATGATCCAGATTGCCACGAAGAGTGTCATGTAGATCAGGAACTTGGCGGTGCCCATGAAGCGGGCGAACTGCTCGGCGAACGAGCCGAAGCGGTCCTGGTCGGCTGCCGGGCGGCGTACCAGCGAGCGACCGACGAGGGAGCGGCGGATCTCCTGGGGCTGGTCGAGCCGGACCCGACGCTCGTCGGGCTTCTTCTCGGCGGGCTTCTTCTCGGGCCCGCGGCGCTCAGGGTTCGTCACGGCTCAGACCTGCTCTATCTTGCGGTCGCGCCAGCCGTCGGGGAGGAGGTGGTCGAGCAGGTCGTCGACGGTGACGGTGCCCAGCAGACGACCCTCCTCGTCGACGACCGGCGCCGCCACCAGGTTGTAGGTCGCCAGGAACATCGACACGTCCTCGAGCGTCGCCTCGGCCCTGAGGAAGTCGATGCCGGTGTCAAGGACGCCGGCCACCAGGGTCGACGGCGGCTCACGGAGCAGTCGTTGGATGTGTGCCACCCCGAGCAGCTTGCCGGTCGGCGTCTCCAGGGGCGGACGGCAGACGTGCACCAGCGCGGCCAGTGACGGCGTCAGGTCCTCGCTACGCACCCGGGCCAGGGCCTCGGCGACGGTGGCGTCCGGCGGGAGGATCACCGGCTCGGGGGTCATCATGCCGCCGGCGGTCTCCTCGCCGTAGACCATCAGTCGTCGGACCTCCGCGGCGTCCTCGGTGTCCATCAGGCCGAGCAGGGTCTGAGCCGTGTCGTAGGGCAGGTCCGCGATCAGGTCCGCGGCGTCGTCGGCGGACATCTCCTCGAGGATGTCGGCCGCACGCTCGGAGTCGAGGTGCTCGAGGATCTCGACCTGGTCCTCCTCGGGCAGCTCCTCGAGGACGAGCGCCAAGCGCTCGTCGTCGAGCCCGGCGACGACCTGGGCCCGTCGCTCCGGGGGGAGCTCGTGGATCAGGTTCGCAGCATCGGCGGGGCGCAGATCGGCCAGCGACGCGATGAGGTGCTCCGCGCCCTGGTTGTCCTGGCGCTGGTGCAGCCCCTCGACGTCGTCCCACTCCACGACGTGGGTCTGGGGACGTCGGCGGAAGCTCTTCGGCCCGGCGCGCAGCGCCACCCGGGAGAGCACCCAGTCGCGGGGGCGCGCCTGCTCCATCGCGACGTCGAAGACCACACCCTCCACCCCGCTGCTGCGGACCTTCACCTCGCGGTCGAGCATCTGTCCGACGACGAGGGTCTCGGTCGAGCGCTTCTCGAAGCGGCGCATGTTGAGCAGTCCTGTGGTGATGACCTGGCCGGCGTCGATGTTGGTGACCCGGGTCATCGGGGCGAAGATCTGGCGACGGCCGAACACCTCGACCACCAGGCCGACCACGCGCGGCTGGCGGACGTCGGAGCGCAGCACCACGACGACGTCGCGCACCTTGCCGACCTGGTCACCCTGGGGGTCGAACACCGGCAGCCCGGCTAGACGGGCCGCGTAGACGCGGGTCGGTGCGGTGCTCACGAGGGAACCTTAGTCGTAGGTAGGCTCATCCCTCGTCCGTCTGAGCATGCGTCAAAGGAGTCGACAGTGGTCAAGCAGGTCATCATTCTCGCCGCGGGGCTCGGCACCCGCCTCGGCAGGCCGCACCCCAAGCCACTCACGCCGCTGCGCTCGGGGGAGAGCATCATGCGACGGGCCGTCAACGCGCTGCGCGAGGCCTACGGGTCCGACGTCTACGTAACGGCCGTCGTCGGCTTCAAGCTCGACCTCGTGATCGAGGCGATGCCGGACATCTCTTTCGTCTACAACGAGGTCTACGACTCCACCAACACCTCCAAGAGCCTGCTCAAGGCGCTGACGCTGTCCCAGCCCGGTGGCGTGCTGTGGCTCAACGGCGACGTGGTCTTCGACCCGCGCGTGCTGCCACTGATCCAGGAGCACATCGAGACCGGCCGCAGCTTCGTCTGCGTGAACACCGAGTCCGTGGCGGAGGAGGAGGTCAAGTACACCCTCGACGACGACGGCTTCATCAAGGAGCTCTCCAAGTCGGTCGTCGGTGGTCTGGGCGAGGCCGTCGGCATCAACTTCGTCGGCGCCGACGACAAGGCCACGCTGATCAGGCGGCTGGCGGAGGTGGGCGACCAGGACTACTTCGAGCGAGGACTCGAGGTGGGCATCGAGCAGGACGGCCTCCGCGTCGAGGCCCTCGACATCTCCAGGTACCGCATCGTCGAGGTCGACTTCGACGAGGACCTGACCCGAGCGAACGAGTTCGTGGGGGACTGAGCCGTGACCGATCAGGTCGCGGCGTCAGTCTCGGGGGT
>JBKJIN010000003.1:0-11863 GCA_046598425.1 Marmoricola sp.
GAGGTGCCGATCCAGGCCGCCATCGGTGCCCGGGTGATCGCTCGGGAGACGATCCGGGCGATCCGCAAGGACGTCCTGGCCAAGTGCTACGGCGGTGACATCTCCCGCAAGCGCAAGCTGCTCGAGAAGCAGAAGGAAGGCAAGAAGCGGATGAAGATGGTCGGCCGCGTCGAGGTCCCCCAGGAAGCCTTCATCGCGGCGCTCTCGACCACGGCGCCGGGCGAGAAGTCCAAGAAGTAGCCGAATGTCGACACCCGGTTGGTCGGTTGGTCAGGTCGCGGAGCGCTTCGGTCTCGCCACCAACGTCCTGCGGCACTGGGAGGACGTCGGCCTGCTCAGCCCGGCCCGGGACTCCGCGGACCGCCGGCAGTACGACCGCGACGACGTTGTCCGGGTCGCGGTGATCCAGCGTACGAAGGCAGCCGGGATGACGCTCGAGCAGATCGGTGTCCTGCTCGACTCCGGGGCCCGGGGCCGCCACGAGCTGCTCGAGGCGCACGTGGCGGACCTCGAGCGTCGGGCCGAGGAGATCCGGATCGCCCGGGAGATGACCCTGCACGCCTTCGAGTGCCAGGAGCACGACCTGACCTCCTGCCCCGGGTTCACCGGGTGGGTCGAGGACAAGCTGGCGCAGTTCCAATTCGTTCCGGATGCCTAGGCTGCTAGGCGCGCTTCCCCCGATCGGACCGGTACGCCGCCGTCATCGCGCTCGCGGCGACGCTCGCGAGCGGCTGTTCGTCGAGCGACGACCCGGACCGCACCCTCGCACTGATCGCGCGGGGTGCCGACGTGCGTGGCATGAACCGCTTCGGAGGGACTGCCTGATTCCGGGTTCTACTCGCGGCCGGAACGCCGGTCGACCACGTCAACGACCTCGGGGGTGCTCCAGAACGACGACCGGCTCGGTTCCACCGAGATCGCCCGGATCATCCGCGCTCGACCAGGTAGGGCATGATCACCCGGTGAGTTTCTCCGACGCCGATCCGTTGCGACGGGAGTCCGACCGCCCGCGCCCGGCCGGAAAGGTGCCCTGGCAGACGGTCCCGGTGGGCCCGGGGTTCGCGACGCTCTCGCGAGTGCTGCAGGGTGCGCTGGTCGTGGTCACGCTCCTGATGGCTTCCCGGGTAGCGCTGACCCTCTGGGGGATCGCGGCCGCCGACGACCAGGTGGCTCTCGAGGGGTCCGCGTGGTTCGCCGACTACGACCAGCTCGACGACCTGCTCTGGCTGGTGACCCTGGCAGCATTCGTCCTGACCGCAGCCCTCTGGATGACGTGGCAGTTCCGCCTGGCACGTTCGGCGTCACCCGGCGAGCTGACCCGCTCGCCGGTCTGGCACGTGACCTCCTGGCTGATCCCGGTGCTGGGGCTGTGGTGGCCGTACCAGAACGTCCGCGACCTCTGGTGGATCCGGTCCCGCGGCTGGGGTGCAGCGACCGTCGGCTGGTGGTGGGCCGCCGTGATCGCGGCGCTGTTCATCGACCAGATGGTGACGGCCGCGGAGGACAACGTCGAAGCGGTGCAGGACTTCCAGGACCTGCTGGTGCTCGACACCGCCTCGGCGGTGGCGGCATTCATCGCCGGTGCGCTCGCGGTGCACATCCAGGGCCGGCTGTCCTTCGGCCCCGACGAGTTCACGCAGGAAGGCCCGCCCGCCGCCTGAGCAGGTGCGCTCGCTCCGCTCGTTGGCGACCAGGGGGCCAGCGCAGCGTCGTACGCCGTCCGCGACTCGTCGACCCGGTCGAGTCGGCGCGGCAGTTCGGCCCGGGTGACGTGCCAGGCGTGGTAGCCGGCTCGGTTTCACCGAGATCGCCCGGATCCTGCGTGCATCACGGTGAAGTCACGGACTTCTGGAACCGGGGGCACCCGGAGATGGGTTCCGCGATGATCGCGCGATTGTCGTGTCACCCTGTCCACGAACGAGTCCGGGCCGAAACGACAGGTGGGCCAAAAAAAGTAGTTGATGATCTCGGGGCGGCTGCGAGACTTGATCCATGCCCATCGTTGTTTCGGTCAATGCCGGGATGCCCAAGCCCGTCGGCTACGAGACCTCGTCGCTGGGCAGCACAGCGATTGAGAAGCAGCCGGTCGCAGGCCCGGTCCGCATCACGGACGACGGTATTGACGGCAATGCCTGCGCCAGCACCGACGTCCACGGCGACGAGTTCATGCGCGTCTACGCCTACGCGGTCGAGGACTACGCCTGGTGGCAGGCCGAGCTCCTGCGCGAGCTGCGCCCCGGCCAGTTCGGTGAGCAGCTGACCACCGAGGGGATCGACCTCAACGCCGCGATCGTGGGGGAGACCTGGCGGGTCGGCTCCGCGCTGCTCCAGATCGCGCACGTCCGGGTCCCGTGCCAGACCTTCAAGGGGTGGATGGGCAGCAGCGGGTACGACGCCACAGCCTGGGTGAAGCGCTTCACCCTGGCCGGCCGGCCAGGCCCGTACTTCAGGGTCATCGAGGAAGGCGTGGTGTCCGCAGGTGACCGGATCGAGGTGGTGGGGCGTCCCGACCACGGCGTCACCGTGGCTGACCTCTTCGCCGCCGTGACGACTCTGCCTGCGCTGCTGCCGAGGCTGATCGACGTTCCGGGGCTGAAGCCGTGGGTCTACGAACGTGCTGCAGCGGCCGGAGGGCAGTAGGGATAAGTTCGTAAGGAATTGCCCGGTTAACGGGCGATTACCTAGGCACGGCCACCGCCGTTGATCTAGGTTTACGGGCAAGCCCTGATACCCCTGCGTGGAAGTGAGAGCCCCAATGTCCCCCGTCGTGCGTGATATCTCCTTCATCGAGAACCGGCCGTCCAACATGGCCACCCAGTTCCGCGACCGGGTCGCCAAGACCCCGAACGCGGAGGCGTTCCGCTACCCGGTGGCTGACGGGCAGCCGTGGAAGTCGCTGACCTGGAAGGAGTCGGGGGACCGGGTCGAGAAGCTCGCTGCTGGACTCCTGGCGCTCGGCATCAAGGCCGAGGAGCGGGTCGGGATCGCCGCTGGCACCCGGGTCGAGTGGATCGAGGCTGACCTGGCCATTCTCTCGGCCGGCGCCGCGACGACCACGGTCTACCCCTCGACGATGTCCGCCGACGTCGCCTACATCCTGGCCGACTCCGAGTCCCGGATCGTCTTCGCCGAGGACGACGAGCAGGTCGCCAAGCTCCGCGAGCACAAGTCCGAGTTGCCCGCACTGGAGAAGGTCGTCGTCTTCGACGGCACCATCGACGGAGACTGGGTGATTGGCCTGGAGGACCTGGCCGCACTTGGGGAGCAGTTCCTGGCCACCAACCCTGGCGCCGTCGATGAGGCGGTCGCGGGGATCAAGGGCGACGGACTGGCGACGCTGATCTATACCTCCGGAACGACGGGCAAGCCCAAGGGCGTCCGGTTGAGCCACTCGTCGTGGACCTACGAGGGTGCTGTCATCCAGTCGAACAAGATCCTCGACGAGACCGACCTGCAGTTCCTCTGGCTGCCGATGGCGCACTCGTTCGGCAAGGTGCTGCTCTCCGCCCAGCTCGCCTGCGGTTTCGCCACCGCGGTCGACGGACGGGTGGACCGGATCATCGACAATCTGGCGATCGTCCAGCCGACATTCATGGGCGCGGCGCCGCGCATCTTCGAGAAGGCCTACGCCCGGATCATCACCATGCAGCAGGTCGAGGGCGGGGCGAAGGAGAAAATCTTCAATGCCGCGTTCGCGGTCGGCAGGAAGGTCGACGCCCTCAAGCTCGCCGGCAAGCCGATCCCGCTACTCCTCAAGCTCCAGCACGGTCTCTTCGACAAGCTGGTCTTCAGCAAGATCCGTGACCGCTTCGGGGGCCGGGTCCGCTTCTTCATCTCCGGCTCGGCCGCGCTGAACCGGGAGATCGCCGAGTGGTTCCACGCCGCGGGCATCCTGATCCTCGAGGGCTACGGCCTCACCGAGACCTCCGCGGGTGCGTTCGTCAACCACCCGGACGACTACAAGCTCGGCACGGTGGGGACAGTCTTCCCCGGCGGCGAGGTCCGCCTGGGTGAGGGCGACGAGGTCCAGATCAAGGGCCCGAACATCATGCAGGGATACCACAACCTCCCCGACGAGACCGCGAAGACGCTGACCGATGACGGCTGGCTCAGGACCGGCGACAAGGGCTCGCTGGACGCTGACGGCTTCCTGACGATCACCGGCCGGATCAAGGAGCTCTTCAAGACCTCCGGCGGCAAGTACGTCGCGCCGCCGGCGATCGAGGCCAAGTTCAAGGCGATCTGCCCCTACGTCAGCCAGTTCATGGTCTTCGGCAGCGAGCGGAACTACGTCGTCGCGCTGGTCACCCTCGACCCGGACGGCATCGCGGGCTGGGCTGCCGAGAACGACAAGGCCGGGACGGACTACACCACGCTGGTCAACTCGCCCGAGGTCAAGGCGATGGTCGAGGGCTACGTCAACGAGCTCAACGGTCAGCTGAACCGCTGGGAGACGGTCAAGAAGTTCGAGATCCTCGACCACGACCTGACGATCGAGTCTGGTGAGCTCACCCCGTCGCTCAAGGTGAAGCGCAACGTCGTCGAGGAGCGCAACAAGGCGGTCATCGACGGGCTCTACGCCTAGGAGCGCAGCGACGACCACTTAGCCAGGTACGCCGAGCGAGCAGGTTTGCGCGCGGCGTACCTGTGGCACTGGGACCGCGACGGCTGGGTCGAGTTCATCTCGACCTTCCCGGGCGCCTACGACGGCCGCTGGCCGCACTTCCGCTTCGAGGTCAAAGGCAGCCTCGAAACCTGGGACGTCTAGGCTCACCCGGTGCCTTCCATCCTCCCTGACGGCGACCCCGCCCCGCGGGACGGATCGCTGCCGCCCTCGGCGCTCGCCGAACTCGGGACCCGACGGCTAGGGGTCTACCTGCACGTGCCGTTCTGCGCGGTCCGGTGCGGGTACTGCGACTTCAACACCTACACCGCCACCGAGCTCGGCGGCGGCGCCTCCCAGGCGTCGTACGCCGCCACCGCGGTGGGCGAGATCGATCTGCTCGGCACGGTGCTGCCCGGCGCGCCCGCGGTGGAGACCATCTTCTTCGGCGGCGGGACGCCGACGCTGCTGCCGAGCGTGGACCTGGTCGCGATGCTCGGTGCGGTCCGGGACCGGTTCGGACTGACGCACGACGCGGAGGTCACCACCGAGGCGAACCCGGACAGCGTGACCCCCGAGAGTCTGGCCGCCCTCCGGGCCGGCGGCTTCACCCGGATCTCCTTCGGGATGCAGTCCGCGGTGCCCTCCGTGCTCGCCGTCCTCGACCGCACCCATGACCCTGAGCGGGTGCCGCAAGTGGTCGGATGGGCGCGCGACGCTGGCTTCGAGCAGGTCAGCCTCGACCTGATCTACGGGACGCCGGGGGAGTCCCTCGACGACTGGCGGCGTTCGGTGGAGGCTGCGCTGGCCTGCGAGCCGGACCACCTCTCGGCGTACTCGCTGATCGTCGAGGACGGCACCGCCCTCGCCCGGCAGGTGCGCTCCGGAGTCGTGCCGATGCCCGACGAGGACGACCTCGCAGACAAGTACGCGCTCGTCGACGACCTGCTCACGGCAGCCGGGCTGGGTTGGTACGAGGTGTCGAACTGGTCCCGTGACCGGGCCTCGCGCTGCCGGCACAACGAGCTCTACTGGACCTCGCAGAACTGGCTCGGCATCGGGCCCGGCGCGCACGCGCATGTCGGCGGGGTCCGGTGGTGGAACGTCAAGCACCCCACCGCGTACGCCGGCCGGCTGGAGGCGGGGGAGTCGCCAGCCCTGGCCCGTGAGGTGCTCGACGAGGAGACCCGGCGGGTCGAGCGGGTGCTGCTGGAGATCAGGTTGCGCGACGGGCTGCCGGTGCAGGTCCTGCGGAAGCCGGATCGTGTCGCGGCCGTGCTGTCCTCTGGGCTGGCGGTGCTCGAGGGCGACCGGCTGGTGCTCACCCGCGAAGGCCGGCTGCTGGCCGACGCCGTGGTCCGCGACCTGCTCTGACTGGTCGCTGACTGGGGTGCGTCCGCGCAAGCGGGCGCCTCGAAACCCCCCGGACGTTCCTCGGGTTCGAGGCAGGCCTGGACCTCAACCAGCGGGGGAGGTCACGAAGTCGATGAGCTCCTCGACCCGGCCGAGCAGCGACGGCTCGAGATCGGCGTACGAGGTGACCTTCGAGAGGATGTGCTTCCAGGCACGGGCGATGTCGGCCTGCTCGCGGTGGGGCCAGCCGAACTGCTGGCAGACGCCCTTCTTCCACTCGATGTTGCGCGGGACCGTCGGCCAGGCTTCCTTGCCGAGCCGTTCGGGCTTCACCGCCGCCCAGACGTCGATGTAGGGATGGCCGACGATCAGCACGTGCCGGCCGATCGGCGACTTTCGTACCGAGTCCGCGATCCGGCTCTCCTTCGAGCCGTGCACCAGGTGGTCGACCAGCACGCCGACCTTCCGCTCGGGTCCGGGACCGAACGCTCGCAGATGCCCGGAGAGGTCGTCGATCCCGTCGAGGTACTCCACGACCACACCCTCGATCCGAAGGTCGGCGCCCCAGACCTTCTCCACGAGTTCGGCGTCGTGCCGGCCCTCGACGAAGATCCGGCTGGCCCGGGCGACCCGGGCCTTAGCGCCAGCGACGGCGACCGAACCGGACGCGGTCCGGGTCGGCGCGACCTGGCCCTTGCGGGTGGGGGCGACCAGGATCACCGGGACTCCGTCGAGCAGGAAGCCGGGGCCGAGCGGGAAGGTACGACGCCGGTTGCGGCGGTCCTCCAGGATCACGGTGCCGAGGTCGCGCTCGACCTTGACGATCTCGCCGCAGAAGTCGGTCTGCACCTCCTCGACGACGAGGCCGAGGTTGGCCGGGGCCTCCACCGAGCGCCCGTTCCTCGGTGCTCGCCAGTCGGAGTTCAGGACGTCGGACCCGTAACGGTCGCCAGGGAAGGAGGTCACCGGGTAACGCTATGTACTCGCCCCCGCGTAGTCCCGCAGGCTCGCGGAGGGCGCGCTAACGTCGAGTCGTGAGGCGGATGTCCTGGGTCGTCCTGGTCGTGGTCGTCGGTGCGCTGGCGTACCCGTTGTCGACCGCGTCGGGTCGTCCCGCGGAGCCTTCCGGCGACGAGCCGACGATGACCCTGGTGACGCCGCCGACGGTCAGCGGGATCCCGCGGTGGGGCAAGCAGTTGCGGGCCTCCGACGGAACCTGGGACCCGGCGCCTGGGGCCGTGACCTACCAGTGGCTGCGCGACGGAGCACCGATCGGCGGGGCCAACGGGTCGGTGTACACGCTCAAGCTTGCCGACTTCGGGTCTCGGATCTCGGTGAAGGTCGCGGCCTCCAGGGCGGGGTACGTGAAGGGGATCGCCTACACGGCCCCCACCAAGCCGGTCGACCACCGGGTCGCGGTCAGCCGGCGGTTTACCTACAGCCTGGGGTTCCGGGGCCCGATCAAGACCAGCACGAAGGCGTTCGCCGACCAGGTGGCGGCGTCGTACGCCGATCCGCGTGGTTGGCGCTCGGCCGGTTTCGCGTTCACCCGGGTAGCCTCCGGCGGCTCTTTCACTGTGGTGCTGAGCGCGGCCTCCTCGGTGCCGTCCTTCGGGTCCGGCTGTTCGGCGACCTGGAGCTGCCGCGTCGGTCGGTACGTGGTCCTCAACCAGAACCGGTGGCTGGACGCCTCGCCGGCCTGGAACGCCGCGCACCTGTCGTTGGAGGACTACCGGCACCTGGTGCTCAGCCACGAGACCGGGCACTGGCTGGGGCACGGGCACCCGTCCTGCTCGGGGTCCGGCCGGCTCGCGCCGGTGATGTTGCCGCAGTCCAAGGGGCTGGGCGGATGCCGGTTCAACTCGTTTCCGTTGCCGAGCGAGCGCTGGACGACGCGCTAGTACGGCAGTATCGATCCCGCCGAGCTCGGCTGGGGCCCGCGACGGTCCTTCTCGTACGACGCCCGCCCGCTGCTGCCGGTGTTGCCGCTCCTGGTCGTGGTCGTCCTCGCCGCTACCGGGACCAGCTCGTGGATCGCGCTCAGATCAGCGGCAGCTGGCGGCGTACCTGGGGGAGCTGCTCGTAGCCCCGGCGTACGGCGTCGTACAGGTCCTCGCGCGGGTAGGGCCAGTCAGCCGCGTCAAGAGCCGAGTCCAGCGGGACGCCCCGCCCGGCGAGGTCCCGGATGGTCTCGGCCACGACCCCGAGCGCGGCGCGTTGCTCGTCGACGAAGTCCTGATCGACCGGTCTGCCGTGCCCGGGGACGACCTGTGTGCTCGCTCCGGCCAGGCTGATCACCAGGTCGAGGGTGGCCGGCCAGTCCATCGGGAAGCAGTCGGGACCGAGGCCGGGAGACGTCGTGCGGGCCGATTCCTCGACGAGGTCACCGGCGAACAGGACGTCCGCTTCCGGTACCCGGACGACGACGTCTCCGTCGGTGTGGCCGCGGCCCGGGTGCACCAGTTCCAGGACCCGGTCGCCCAGGTCGACCGCGAGGGCCGAGGAGAAGGTCCGGGTCGGTGGCACGGGCTCGGTCGAGATCAGCTCGACGAACCGCGGGTCGACCTCTGCCGCCGACTCGACCTTCACCGCCGCCAGGTGTGCGGTGAACGCCTGGGCCGCGGCCTCGTGCGCGATCAGGTCGGCTCCCGCTGCGGCGAAGACGCCGTTGCCGAGGACGTGGTCGAAGTGCACGTGGGTGTTCACCGCCGCCACGACCGGGGCGGACGAGACCCGACGTACGGCGGCCAAGGTCGCCTCGCCCAGCGGCCCCGAGGCGTTGGTGTCCACGACCACCAGGCCGTGCTCCCCGGCGACCAACCCGACGTTCACGTCGAACCACTCGAACCGGGAGACCCAGACCCGGTCGGCGATCTCCTCGAAGTCAGGCATGGGCACAGACTAGGTGGCCGGTAGACTTGGCACTCCGTACACACGAGTGCCAAGCCGCGAGAGGAGTCGTCATGGCAGTAGAAGACCGCAAGCTCGCCGTCCTCCGGGCCATCGTCGAGGACTACGTGGCCACTCAGGAACCGGTTGGCAGCAAGACCCTGGTCGAGCGCCACCAGTTGGGCGTCTCTTCAGCGACCGTGCGCAACGACATGGCGGCGCTCGAGGACGAGGGCCTGATCGCTCAGCCGCACACCAGCGCCGGCCGGATCCCGACTGACAAGGGCTACCGGTTCTTCGTCGACCGGCTCACCACGCTCAAGACGATGTCCGCGGCCGAGAAGCGGGCGATCTCCAGCTTCCTCGAAGGCGCTCACGATCTCGACGACGTCGTCCAGCGCAGCGTCCGGCTGCTCGCTCAGCTGACCCAGCAGGTCGCGATCGTCCAGTACCCGACCCTGGCGAAGTCCACAGTGCGGCACATCGAGCTGGTGGCGATCAGCACCACGAGGCTTCTGGTGGTGCTGATCCTCTCCACCGGTCGGGTCGAGCAGCGTGTGGTCGAGGTGCCGGTCGATCTCAGCGACGAACTGCTCGCCGACCTGCGGGTCCGGGTCAACACGGCCGCCGCGGGCGAGCGGATCTCGGACGCGGCCGGCGCGCTCGGTGCGCTCTCCGACCAGGTGCCGCCCGGCTCGTCGAGCACCTACACCGTGATCGCCGCCGCCCTGGTCGAGGCGATGTCGAACCACCGCTCCGACGAACGCGTGGTCGTTGGCGGCACCGCCAACCTGGCGCGCTTCGGTGACAACTTCGATCAGTCCATCAAGCCGATGCTGGAGGCGCTCGAGGAGCACGTGGTGCTGCTCAAGCTACTCGGCGAGGCGACGTCCTCGCAGCTCGTGACCGTCCGCATCGGCCACGAGGGCCCGATCGACCAGCTCTCCTCGACCTCCGTGGTCGCGACCGGGTACGGCGCCTCGGACGACGCGCTGTCGGTGCTCGGCGTGGTCGGCCCGACCCGGATGGACTACCCCGGCTCCATGGCCGCCGTGCGCGCGGTCGCCCGCTACGTCTCCACCATCCTCGACGAAGCCTGAGAAAGAAACCGTGACGACAGACCCCTACGCGACCCTCGGCGTCGACCGCGACGCCGATGCCGATGCGCTCAAGAAGGCCTACCGGCGCCTCGCCCGCCAGTACCACCCGGACGTCAACTCCGACCCCGGAGCGCCGGAGAAGTTCAAGCAGGTCTCTGCGGCGTACGAGATCCTCTCCGACCCCGAGAAGCGCCGGGTCTACGACCTCGGCGGCGACCCGTTCGGGGGACAGGGCGGATTCGGCCAGGGGGCCGGGTTCTCCTTCACCGACATCATGGACGCCTTCTTCGGTGGCCAGCAGGGCGGCAGCCGCGGTCCGCGCTCGCGCCAGCGCCGCGGCCAGGACGCCCTGGTCCGCCTGGACCTGGAGCTCGCCGAGGCCGCGTTCGGGGCGACCCGCGAGCTGAAGGTCGACACCGCTGTCGTCTGCACCACCTGCTCCGGCTCCGGTGCTGCCGAGGGGTCGCGTCCGATCACTTGCGAGACCTGTCATGGTCGGGGCGAGGTCCAGCACGTGCAGCGGTCCTTCCTCGGCGAGGTCCGGACCCTGCGGCCGTGCGCGGCCTGCCGCGGGTACGGCGAGATCATCCCCGACCCGTGCCGCGACTGCGCCGGCGATGGTCGGGTCCGTTCGCGCCGCGCGATCACCGTGAAGATCCCGCCGGGCGTCGACACCGGCACCCGGGTCCAGCTCAGCGGCGAGGGCGAGATCGGCCCCGGTGGTGGTCCTGCCGGCGACCTGTACGTCGAGATCCACGTCGCCCCGCACAAGACTTTCACCCGCGAGGGGCTCAACCTGAACTGCCGGGTCGCCATCCCGATGACCGCGGGAGCGCTTGGCACCTCTATCGAGTTGCCGCTGCTCGAAGCCGACCTGGAGACCGAGGAGATCGAGGTCGAGCGCTCGGTCACCGTCGACATCAAGCCGGGGACCCAGTCCGGCACCGAGCATGTGTTCCGCGGCCGCGGCGTACCGAGCTTGCGCAGCCAGTCCCGCGGCGACGTCGTGGTGATGATCGAGGTCGAGACCCCGACCAAGCTCGACGACCGCCAGCAGGAGCTTCTCCGGGAGCTCGCCTCGCTGCGCAACGAGGAGTCCCCGGACGGGCGGATCCAGCCCGCGCACAAGGGCCTCTTCGGGCGTATGCGGGACGCATTCAAGCAGTGATGACGGCGTGAGCCTCCCCGTCTTCAAGAGCCTGGAGGTTGCGGAAGCGCGCCCCGGCGACCGGATCCTGCTGGAGGGGGCTGAGGGCCGGCACGCCGCGACGGTGAAGCGGATCCGGGTCGGCGAACAGGTCGTGCTCACCGACACGTGCGGCACCTCGGCGACCTGCACGGTGGCCGAGGCGGCGAAGGCGTCGCTGGTGCTCATCGTCGACGACCACCGGTACGCCGAGCCGGTCGGTCCGTTCGTGACGGTGGTGCAGGCAATCCCCAAGGGAGACCGCGGCGAGCTGGCCGTGGAGATGCTCACCGAGATCGACGTCGACCGGATCGTGCCGTGGGCAGCCTCGCGGTCGGTGGCGGTCTGGAAGGGCGAGCGAGCGCACAAGGGCTGGACCAAGTGGCATGGTGCAGCGGATGCCGCTGCCAAGCAGTCCCGTCGTTCCTACTGGCCCGAGATCGAGGAGGTCGCCTCGACCGCCCACGTCGCCGAGATCCTCGCGAACGCGGACCTCGCTGTGGTGCTGCACGAGGCCGCCGATCTCCCGCTGGCAGACCTCCCGCTCGACGGAGTCGGCACGATCGTGGTGGTCGTCGGACCCGAGGGCGGGATCAGCGACGACGAGCTGGCGCTCTTCGCTGGCGCCCGGATCGTGCGGCTGGGATCTTCGGTGCTCCGAACCTCGACGGCCGGGGTCGCCGCCGTCGCAGCCCTACTCTCGCGCACCCCCCGCTGGCGTTGAGTTCGCCC
>JBKJIN010000036.1:0-20514 GCA_046598425.1 Marmoricola sp.
CCGCCCTTGACGACCTCGATGACGGTGCCCTCGACGACGCCGTCCTCTTCCTTGACCTGCTCGATGGTGCCCCAGGCGCGCTCGTACTGGGCGCGCTTCTTGGACAGGATCAGTCGGCCTTCCTTGTCCTCCTTCTGGAGAACGAGGGCCTCGACCGAGTCACCCACCTTGACGACCTCGTTGGGGTCGACGTCGTGCTTGATGGAGAGCTCACGGGAGGGGATGACACCTTCGGTCTTGTAACCGATGTCGAGAAGGACCTCGTCGCGGTCAACCTTGACGATGATGCCTTCGACGATGTCGCCGTCGTTGAAGAACTTGATGGTGGCGTCAATCGCGGCGAGGAAATCTTCCTCGGAACCGATGTCGTTGATCGCGACCTGCGGTGCGTCGGAGTAGAGGATGGAAGTCATAAGGGAGATAGATCCTTGGTGGACAGATGTAGTACGGGCACGCGCAAAAGTCCTGTTCACCATCACGAAATGTTCCGCTGGCCCCGAAACGAACTGCAGGACCTGACAGCGAGCTAGAGACTGCTACGTCTGAGACTCAGGCAGACTTCTGGCGCACCGACAAGAGTACGGCGTCCGGTACGCCTGAGTCCAACCGGCGGTGACCGGGTTCGGAGCGTCGAGTGCGATCATCGGGGCATGCCCGCGGATACAACCTCACCACCCCGGCCGGTACGCGCCGAGCGCCGGCCGGTCGACGAACACGACTCGCTGCTCGCCAACCGGGCCGACTGGGACCGATACGCCGACGAGTACCAGGCCACGCACGGGGAGTTCCTCGGCGACGACGGCTTCCTCTGGGGCCCGGAGGGCGTCCGCGAGGAGAACGTCCGAGCACTCGGCGACGTGACCGGGAAGCGGGTCCTTGAGCTCGGCTGCGGCGCCGGCCAGTGCTCGCGGTGGGTACTGCGCAACGGTGGGTCGCCGGTCGGCCTCGACGTCTCGATGCGCCAACTGCAGCACAGTCGGCGGATCGACCTCGAGCACGCAACCGCGGTGCCGACCGTCTGCGCGGGCGCGGCAGCGATCCCGTTCGCCGACAACTCATTCGACGTCGTCTTCTCCGCCTTCGGCGCCCTCCAGTTCATCGCTGACGCGGACGCCCTGGTTGGCGAGATCGCCCGGGTCACCCAGCCGAGCGGACGACTTGCCTTCTCGGTGACGCACCCGACCCGATGGATGTTTCCCGACGACCCCGGCGAGGGCGGGCTGGTCGCGACGCAGTCCTACTGGGACCGGACGCCGTACGTCGAGGTGGACGACGAGACCGGCGAGACCTCCTACGTCGAGCACCACCGCACCCTGGGCGACTGGGTCCGTGCGCTCACCGCCAGCGGCTACCGGCTCGTCGACCTGATCGAACCCGAGTGGCCCGCGGAGCACGACCGCGTCTGGGGTGGCTGGAGCCGGACCCGAGGGCTCCTCACGCCCGGCACCGCCCTGTACGTAGCCGACCTGAAACGCTGAAACGCGCCCCCGCATCCGTGGATGCGGAGGCGCGTACGGTGCGCCGGGGCTCAGGCGTGCGTGTGCGCCATCTCCCGAACCCGGCTGCCTCCGACGTTCTGCTTGCGCCGGCCGAGCAGGACCCCGGCGATCAGCATCGTGAGCCCGAGCACGAAGCTGACCTGCGGCACGACCGCGCGCACCAGGTGCAGCAGGGAGGCCTGGCCGCCGTACTCGTCGGCGTTCGCCTTGACGGTCGCGTCGTCGAAGCCGGTGACGACCTCGGTGAGCGTGACCCGCGACTGGCCCTGGTAGTCGAGGGTCTGGTTCACGGCTTCGGTCCGCTTGAGGACGACGCCGGTCTCCGGCTCGACCCACAGGGTGCGCACGTTGGAGTACATCTTGTCGGCGATCACGTTCTCGTCGCCCTCGAGGCCGAGCACACTCAGCGGCACCTCCAAGGTGCCGATCTTGGTGGCCGGGATGCTCTGCGCGAACTTGTACACGTCGACACCCTCGACCTGGGCCGGCTCCAGGTACTGGATCGAGACGGCCTTGCCGAGCTCGGCATCCCAGAACGGGTAGGCCTTCTTCTCGGTCTGGAACGGGAACTTGGCGGGAAGACCCTCGTGGACGACCGGGGTCTCCTCACCGGTGGTGGTGGAGATGAAGTCGCCGCAGCAGTCCGGGATGGCCAACCCGGTGCGGGCGTCGAAGGTCATCCGCTCCACGTCGCGCGAGCGCATCACGCCGTCAGCGGAGGTCGTGGAGGTCGAGTTCACGTAGGTGACCGCACCCGGGCGCCTTTCTGGGGTGCTCGCATCACCGGTGGTGTTGACTACGGTGGTGAGATCGGTGGTGATCTCCTTCAGCGTCGCGATGTCGAAAATCGTCGCGTTCTCACCGACGAGCGTGGTGATGCTGCGTTGGTTCGCCGGCGCCACCGCGAGCCGCGGGTAGGCATACCACCGGATCATCGGTCCGAGGACGATCAGGAACGCCCCCAGGGCGATCAGGACAAGACTCATTCGGCGCATGACGCGCTCCCTCCCAGTACGGCGCCCTGGGCTCCCTCCCACAACGCACACCTGAGATTATCAGGAAACATCACCCAAACAGGACATTAACCACTTCGTTACCTGAAACGTGACATACCTGGTGTAGTCCAGCAAACGTCACGGCAGACTCACCCTGGCTTGCGGACCACGATCCAGAGGTTCCAGGTCACAAGCTCGCGCAGGAGCGGCACACGGAGCAGGATCGCCGACCAGCGGGGCAGGTAGCGCGGTCGGAGGTCGAGGACCTCCAGGTCGGGTCGCGACCGCAACCAACGCAGGCCGTCCCCGACCGAGGCGGCGAACATCGAGGTGCCGAAGACGTTCTTCGGCGGCTTGCCGTGCTTGCGCTCGTAGCGACGGGCCGCCCGGTGGCCGCCCAGCAGGTGCCACGGTGAGGTCTCGTGACCACCCCAGGGGCCGAGCCAGATCGTGTAGGAGAGGACTGCGACTCCCCCGGGCCGGACCACCCGGACGATCTGGTCGCAGGTCGCACCGAGGTCGCGGACGTGCTCGAGCAGGTTCGACGAGAACGCGATGTCCACGGCGCCGTCGGCGAGCGGGGCCTGCTCGGCGAGGCCGACCACAGAGCCCGGCGTACGCCGTCCGTGCAACTGGATCTCGTCGATGTCGGCATCGACCAGAACCGTAGTCGCGCCGGCCGCCCGGAACGCCGCGGAGTAGAAGCCCGGACCGCCGCCGAAGTCGGCGACGGTCGCACCGTCGATCGTGACGTGCTCGCCGACCAGGGCGATCGCGTCGTCCGCGATCAGGCCGTAGAACCCGTCGGGGTCGGCCTGCTCGGTGAGAAACGACCGGAACAACCGCACAGAGCGGACCAGACCGGCAGTTCGGAACAAACGGACAAAGGCCACTCGAAAATGCTACCTTCAAAAGCGTAGTCGGTGTCGCACCGGGGAGGGAGAACCACAGTGCGAGCCTTGGGGAGGGACGTTCGGGCTGCCCGGACAGGACCGCGGCACAACGTCGTGGTGCTGAACTGGCGCGATCCGTGGCACCCGGAAGGCGGGGGCTCGGAGCTCTACGTCCACCAGGTGGCGCAGCAACTGCGCGACTCGGGCAGGAATCTGACCTGGGTCACTGCGGCATACCCGGGTGCGGCCCGCGACGAGGTCGTCGACGGGATCAGGTTCATCCGCCGCGGCGGCCACCTGACGGTCTACCTGTGGGTCGCCTGGATGCTGCTCTCCGGCAGCGTGCGGCGCCGTACCGGCGGGGTCGACGCCGTACTCGAGGTCCAGAACGGAATGCCGTTCCTCTCCTCGTGGCTGACCCGTTCCCCCGTGACCGTCCTGGTCCACCACGTACACCGGGAGCAGTGGTCGGTGGTCGGACCGGTGCTTGCGAAGGTCGGCTGGTTCTTCGAGTCCCGCGTCGCCGTCCTGGCCAACCGCGGCAACCGCTACGTCGCCGTCTCCGACGTCACCCGCCGCGAGCTCGTCGGGCTCGGCGTGCGGGCGACCGACGTCACCCTGGCGTACAACGGGATGCCTCCGGTGCCCGAGTACGACGCGGGCGAGCGCGCCGAGGACCCGACCCTGGTCGTGCTGTCGCGCCTGGTCCCGCACAAGCAGATCGACCACGTCATCGCCGCCCTGCCGGCTCTCGCGCAGGAGTTCCCCGGCATCCGCCTGCGCGTCCTCGGTGACGGCTGGTGGGCCGAAGAGCTGCGCCGTCAGGCAGCGGACCCCGCCGAACAAGACGGGATCGACTGCCACATCGACTTCCTGGGCCGCGTCAGCGACCGGACCAAGTTCGAGGAGCTGTCCCGCGCCTGGGTGCACGTGCTCCCCTCGGCGAAGGAAGGCTGGGGGCTGTCTATCGTCGAGGCCGGCCACGCGGGCACCCCGTCGGTCGCCTACGCGACCGCCGGCGGCGTGACCGAGGCGATCCTCGACGGTGTCACGGGCCTGCTCGCGACCGACGAGGCCGACCTCCGGTGCCGGATCGCGGCCCTGCTGCGGGACTCGCACCTGCGCGCCGACCTCGGCCAGAAGGCCCAGGTCCGGTCCGGGGAGTTCACCTGGGAGTCCGCGGCCACCAACGTCGCGGCCGCCCTCGACTCCTGATCGTTTGGCCCCTGATCGCTCGGCCTTGCACGACGCGATGCCCGAAAACGACGGCACCGCCGCGCCCCCCAGGGGTACGGCGGTGCCTGCGCGTGTAGCGGTGCCGGTCAGTCCGCGAGATCCTCGCAGGCTCGTCAACGCCTTCCCTCGCTCGGCGCGAACACGAGCAAGCTTGGTTCGACTTCGCTCAGTCGGCGTAGTTCGGAGCGTTGACCGAGGCGCCCACGTTGGCAGGCGTCTGGTCCGGCTGCGTGACATTGGCGGCGACCTGCGTCGAGGCCACCGCGATCGCACCCGCTGCTATCGCGCCGCCCACGGCGGCGACGGCAATGGTGCCGAGCGTGACTGCTGTGCCCGTACCGCCGGCCGCTGCTGCGCCGGCGCCGAGTCCGAAGATCGAAAACATAGGTCCCTCACCTGTTCGTAGAACGTACTCCCACGCCCCATGTTACCCGCTTTCGGAGTTTTTGCGACGTATCTGCCGCAATGACAGGAAACCTGCCGAAACGAGCACCGCCGTCCCTGCGAGCAGGTCCCCCACGATGATGGCGGCCCGGCGCTCTGCGGAGCTGAGGGCGGCCTGGTTACCGGTCTCGACGAGCATCAGCTCGGCACCGTCGTGGAGCACCGTCCCGCGCGGGACCTCCACGGCTGCTGCTCCCCCGGCGGTCTTCTCGACGAGCACGAACCTCACCCCGGTCTCGGCCAGCACGGCATCCAACGGCAGACCTCGCCGTACGGCGTCGCCGATGCGCGCGGCAGCCGGGTTGTCGCCGGCGACCGACCGGTCCTTCGAGATCACCAACTCGTCGTTGGTGACCACATCGCCGGGGAAGAACCGGATCGCCGGATCCAGAGCAGCGCGGCCGTCATTCCAAGGAAGGCGCTGGTACGCCGAGAACGGCAGGACCACGGTCCGGCGGTTCTCCGCGGGTTGTTCCTCCAGGATCCCCCGTACCTGAGCCCACTCCAGCGGGTACCGGACCGGGTCGAACTTGCCGGCGAGACCCCAGGCCATGCTCGGGAGCAGCACCAGCGGCAGCAACGCCGCCGCCGCAAGAACCAGCCCGGTAGGCAGTCCGCGCGTACGAACGGACTCCCGGACGGCCACGACCAGCAGACCGAACCCCGCGCAGACGGCCAGCGCGAGCAGGGCGATCCACTTCTGCGAGTCCCGCAGCACCCCTGCCCCGGGGACGTGCTGCACCAGATCGGCGACCAGGTCGGCGCCGAAGCCCGTCACGGGCAGGCCTGCCAGCACCAGCCCGACGGCACCGAGGAGCAGCATTCGCGAGCCGCTAGGCCGAGCAACTTCTGGGGCTGCTCCCGGTCCAGCACGGTCCCGCGCCAAGGCGGTCAACGAGCCGAGCGAGACCGCCAGGGCGATCAGGACCAACAACCACGCGTCGCGCTCCCCCGCCACGATGCTCTGCTTCCAGATGCCACCGAGCGTGAGCAGCGAACCCCCGAGGCCGAGCGGGGTGTCGGACCGGGCTGCGAAGGCGTTGACACCCGCGGGGTCCGCACCGGTCTCCGCGCCGGCCAGGCCCGGAACCAGCCAAGGCAGGTCGAGGACGAGGACCACTGCCAGCGCCATCGCCGTACGACGCAGCGTGGCGACGCCACGACCGGAGGTCAGGACCAGGACGACCAGTCCGGCCAGCAGCCCGCCGGTCGGACTGCCGAAGGCGGCCGGGACGACCGCGACTGTCAGCCGGGCCAGGGAACCCCGCTCGCCGCGCCGGACGGCACCGGCGGCGAGGACGATCCAGGGCAGCGCGGCGTACCCGAGCAGGAGGCCCCAGTGGCCGATCGCGAGCCGCTCGTGCACGTATGGGTTCCAGAGGAACAGGACCGCTGCCGCCAGCGCCGGGCCGGACCCGGCCACCCCCAGCCCGAGGCGGACCAGTCGATACATCCCGGCTCCGGCCAGCAGCAGGGTCCCGAGCAGGACCGTCTTCTGGAGCAGGTCGCCCGGGACGACCTGGCTCAGGGCCGAGACCAGGGCATCGGCCGGCACCGCCCGCGGCGCCGAACCGTCCAGGCCCAGCCAGGCGTCCTTCCAGGGCTGCTCGGGGACGAACGTCATGTCGCCGATCAGCACGAACCCGCGCGACAGCAGCACCGGCGCGCAGGCCAGGAGCGCAGCCGCGAGGATCACGAGCGCGGCCACCCGACCGTGGGCGCGCTCGCTCACGGCGTACCCGGACGCGGGACGCCCGCTGCCGCATCGGTGAGACAGAGAGTGCCGCCGGCCTGGTCGAGGGTCATCCGGAACCGGTCGAAGCCTCCCTCCACGACGAGCTGGACAGCGTTGAGACCGGACCGGACGGCGAACCGCTGACTGGCGCCGGCGATGTCGACGACGGCGAACCCGTCGGCACCGGTGTAGTAGCCGATCCACACCACCCACCGCCCGGGCGGCACCTGGCCCGTCATCGGGACCTCGGTCCCCGACGACCGGACCGGGTAGGGGCAGGCGGCATCCGGGGACGGTGCCGAGACGACCGCGCCCTCGAGGACCACGGGGGCCAGCGAGCCGTCCTCGCGGACGATCCGCATCCTGTGGCTGGGCAGGTCGAAGACCGGGTTCTCCGGGGCGTAGCCGACGACCGAGGAGACCCGCGCCCGGTCGCCGTACCAGGGACTGATGACGCCCTCCGGCACGCCACTGTCGAGCAGGACCACCTGGGGGTCGGCGCGGAGACCGGCGCGACTCGCCTCGACATAAGCGCGATCGTCGGTGTGGAACAGGTTGCCCGCGAGCCGAGCGGTCGACAGTCCGCAGGACGCCGTCAGCACGACGACCGCGATCACGGCGACCACGACCTCCGCCCGCTCGGGGGGAAGGACCCGCCCCAGCACAGGTGCCGGCGGCAGGGACACCTCGGTGAGCGCACCGGCGATGCAGAGGATTACCACCGGCGCCAACTCGGCGCCAAACCGGTGCACCAGGCCGAGCGACCCGACCAGGTCGCCGCGCCCTTCGAAGGCGAGCAGACCGACGCTGGTTGCGACGAAGACCGTCAGCAGCCCCCATGCAGCCCGGGTCGCCGGGCCGCCACGCTGCAAGGTGGCGCCGATCAGGCCGAGCAGGAGGGCGCCGTTGAGAGCGACCACCCAGGAGGTCGGGACCAGGTACGCGTGCGCCGGGAGGTTGACCAGCCACGGTCCCCCGAATATCTCGGCCAGGCCGTGCCGCAGGTAGCCGGTGATCACGTCACCGATCTCGTCGCCCACGATCAGGTCCAGGGGCGCGGCCTGCCAGCGCAGCACCGCGTACCCGCCGAGCGCCAGCAACAGCCCGACCCAGACCCCGGCTGCCTCGCGCAGGATCGCCGCGGCGCGGACCCGGACGGTCAGCCCCTCGCGGACGACCAGGGCGACGCCGGCGAGAACCACAGGGTAGAGAACGGCCCGGTCGTCGAACAGGAGCGCGACCGCAACCGCGAGCACCGCGACGGCCGCCGTGCGACGGTCTCCGGTACGGATCGTGACCAGCACCGCCCAGAGCGCGACCAGCAGGAGCAGGGTCGCGGGCCAGTACTCGAGCCCGAGCACCCACCACTGGGTCGTCCACAGCGTCAGCGGCGCGAACGCGAAGAGCACCAGAGCCGGGAGCCGCAGCCAGCGGTGGCCCAGGACCTGGGTGAGCACCACCCACATCATCAAGGTCGCCGCCGTCTGGAAGGCCAGCACGGTTGCGGCTGCCAGCGGCCAGTTCAACGGCGCGAGGTTCGTACTCAGCCAGACCAGGGCAGTGCCGCCCGGGGAGAAACCGCCGGCGTAGTCGCTGGACAGGACCGAGGACCAGCCGCCCTCCCGGGTCCCGGCCATCACTAGGAAGTCGTCCTGGGTGAAGTAGCCCCGCCCCAGCAGGACCGTGCGCCAGAGCAGCTGGATCGCGACGACGACGAGCGCGGCTAGACCTGCCCGGCAGGCCCAGAGGCGTGCCCGACCCGCGTCCGCTTCGATGGTTCGCGACATCTCAGTCCTCCCGGGTCCGACGGGCTGCGAGCGTCGCGAGCAGGAGGCCGACAGCGCCGCCGGTGACTCCGTCCAGGATGTCCCACGAAGCCCGGTCGTCGATGTTCGCCACGACGGCCGCCGTGATCCCGGCGGCGGCCACCAGCATCGCCGCCAGCAGCCGAACCAGGGCCGGCCGGCCGCGTAGCAGCAGGCCTGTCGCCGCACCGAGAAGCAAGGCCGCACCGCCGAGGACACCGGCTAGCACCAGCAACACGATCCCGCCCGGACCAGCCGGGAGATCGCTCGACATCGCCGCCGGGAGCGCTGCTTCCACGCGGACCCGACGCCGTTCGGCGATTCGGGCACCGCCGGCGGCGACGATCAGCAGCACGCCGGCGACCGCGCCGAGAAGCAGCAACAGCCGGTACGGCCGGTCCGGCGTGTAAACCAGCCGGACGAGCCCGCCCTCCCCCGCCGGCACTCGGTACGCCTGCTGCCAGCCGTCGATCGCCGTCTGCTCGAGGACGCGGCCGCCGAGGGTCGCCCGCCAGCCAGCGTTGAGGTTCTCCGGGATCCGCAGGAGCGCCTCCTGACCCGGACCGACGTAGACGCTCCGGTCGGTGGAGTCCCAGCGCCGGATCTCCGTCCGGCGCACCCGGAGGCCGTCGGCGGTCGTGGCCCGCCGGGGTACCAGGGCCAGGGTGTCCAGGGCGAAGCGATCGGTCGCCGGCACGGCCAGGGTGTGCGACCCGGCCGCCAGTGCGGGCACCTCGTCGCACGCCTCCAGCCGTAGCGGGCCGCCGTCCAGGACGTCACCGATCGTGCCGCCCACGCGGGTACGCACCACGGCGCCGTCCAGGTGCACCTCGGGCCCTAGGCCGCAGGTGGCCCCGGTGGGAGTCTCCGGGTCCGGCGCATAAGTCAGGTCCTCGAGGCCGTCGACCACCAGGTCGCCGATGCCGACTGGGAGCGCCTCGCTACCCGCAGGTGCCTCCCGGAGCGGGAAGGTCACGGTGAGGTGGTCGGTCCGCAGCGGCTCGAAGAACCCGAGCGACCCGGCCGCCAGGTCAACCTCGCGGCGTACCCCGTCGGACTCGACCACCGCCGTCACCGGGGTCCGGGACCGCGCGAGAGCAGGCAGCACCTGCAACCGGGACACCGTCCGAGCGCCTTCCCAGCGCAGGGTCAACGACGGAGCGTCGTCGCCGCGGGCCGAGAGCCAGTCGGTGCCCGCGTCCCCGTCGAAGGCGAACTGTCCCGAGACCGAGGGATCGTCGCCGAGCACCGATGAGGCGGCGACCGCGGCCTTCCCGCCCAACGGCAACAGCAGCTGGGCGGTGCCCGGCGCGGACCGGGCCGTCACCGTGCCCACGATCGTCCAGTCACCCCCCTGCGCCGTGCGGAAGATGCGCTCGAGACCCGCCTCCTCCTCGCTGGGCCGGGCCTCGTCGGGCTCGCAAGCAAGGCCGAACTCTGCGCCGACGCAGGCACGGCGCTCGGGCTGGACGCGGAAGACGAAGCCGGTCCCGGCGTCTCCCTCGGCCGGGACCTCGAGACTGCGACCCAGCGCGAGTCCGGGGAAAGCGATCTCGCGGATCGCGACGACGCCGTACTCCGGGTCGCCGTACGTGCTCAGAACGGTGACCCGGACCCGGTCCACCGGGGCCCCGGAGAGCGCCACCCGGACCGCGCCCGTCTCTGGGTCCACGGCGTGCTCGCTGACCTGCGCTCCGGCAGATTCTCCGGCGACCACCCGGATCCGGCGGACCGGCACGCCGCTGAACCCGTCCACCCCGACGGTCAGGTCGACGTGGGACAGCGGTTGCGGTTCCTTGAGCCTGACCTGGAGCCACTGGCCCCGTGGATCCTCAAGCGGCGCTGAACGCCAGTACGTCCCCGGCAGCCCGTCGACCGCCGAGTACGGGCCGAGCTCGGGCCGGATCGGGCCCAGGATGTCGGCGTAGCCGGAGGAGGACGAGGCCGAGAGCGCGCGGATCTCCGGGTACACCGCGTGCACGCGCTCGACCCCGGGGACACCCGGGTAGTCGTGGGCCGCACGGGAGTTCCGGTAGGACTCCGCCGGCGTCATGACCTGGCTCTGCGAGTCACGCAGGCGACCGAACTGCCTCTCCCGAAGCCGGTACCCGTCGCCGACCAGGTCGGGGTCCTCGGTCGTGACCAAGACCGGCTCCCGGGGATCGAGGGCACCTGCCTCAAGCAGCGTGATCACGTCCTCGGGCCCGCCCGCGAGGCTGACCACACCGGCGGACTCGACCGCCTCGACCCGGGGGACCTCGCGCCGCACGGCGTAGACGGTGATCGCGGCCTGGTCCCCGAAACCGGTCGAGCCGAAACGGGCGACTTCCTCCAGGCCTGGGCTCAGCACCATCGCCTGGTCGACCCGAGACGGGGACGGAGCCCCGCTGGCGAGGAGATCGAGGTCCCGGCGTACGACGACGAAGCCGACCCCGGACCGGGCGAGCACGTCGGCGAGCGCCGCCGAACCGCGGCCCGCAGAGATGCGCTCGTCGATCGAGTCCAGGAACCGGATGGTGGGGCCCGGCACAAGCGGCACCTGAGTCCGCGCCACCCACGGGCTGCGCCCCAACCCCTGGAGCGGCTCGTCGATCGTCCACCCCCAGGTCTGCTGGCCGAAGCCGGATCCGGGGAGGACCAACGCACGGCGGCCCTCGGCGTGGTCCTCAAGGTAGTCGGCCGTCTCGTACCAGGCCCGCGGCACGGACTCCCAACCCGGCTTGCGCAGGTCCCGGTCGAACAACGGCTGCGCGGAGATCAGCAGGACGCCGACGGCGCCGAGGACGACCACCGGTCGCAAGATCCGGACCAACCAGGGTCGCCACCCGTGCGCCCCGTGCGTCCAAGCGAGCAGCAGGCCGACGCCGTGCGCGAGACCCAGCGCGAGCGGCAGCCGGATGAGGGGATCGACCTTGTGGACGTTGCGCAACGGCGCGAGGGGCCCGTCGAGGAGTTCGCGGACCAGCTCCGACAACGGGCTGGAGAGCGGTGCGATGTGGGCGACGGTCAGCAGCAACAGGCCCAGGAGCGCGCTCAGCGCCAGCGGCAACCTGGCCGGCATCGAGGGGTGGAAGAGTCCGGCGAGGCTGAGCGCGGCCACCAGGGCGGTCATCGCGATGAGCACCGGGTTCGTGGCCAGCGCGAACGCGCCCGGCCACCACGGCTCGCCGCCGACGGTGACGAACGCCAGCCAGTGGTCGGCGCCACGGGTCGCGTTGACCCAGCCGAGCGGGTGCGTCGTGGCCGTAGACGTCTCGATGTAGTCGAGGAACGGCGGGCTGTACCTGCCCAGGACCAGCAACGGCAGGGCCCACCACGCACAGGCGAGCGCCACGGCTGCGGACCACCAGAGCGCCAGCCTCCGGCCGACGGCAGACCCGAGTGCGAAGGCGAGGAGCAGCGCCGGGAGCGGCAGCGCAGCCAGGTTCTCGACCGCGTTGACCCCGCCCATGAACAGCACGGCAACACCGGAGAGCAGCGCGCCGAGCCGGGGCGAGTACCGCCCGTGCAGCGCGTGCACGAGCGGCAGCAGCACCCAAGGAAGAACAGCCGTCGGGAGGACCTCGGCGGTGAGGACCCCGCTCAGTCCCAGCAGCCGGGGCGAGAGCGCGTAGGCCAGGCCCGCGACCACCGGCACCCACGGCGAGGTCACCGGCGACGCCGGTGACCTCCAGGCCCGCATTAGGCGACGGGCGCCGTCGTACGCCGCCACCAGGATCAGCGCCGACCACAGTCGTTGCACCACCCAGTCGGGCAGGCCGAGCAGGTCGCCGGTGAGGAAGAAGGTCCCCTGCGGGAAGAGGTAGCCGTACGCCTGGTTCTGGAGCTCGCCGAAGGAGAGCGCGGGGTTCCACAGGTGCAGCGTGCGCTCGAGGAAGCCGCCCGGGTCGGCGGTCAGGTCGAACTTGGTGTCGAAAGTGGTCCGCCCGGGACGCTGGAGAAAGGTGAGCAGGACCAGCGACAGCAGGATGACCCGATGGGCCCGGACGTCTCCGGTGGCCGTGGAGGATGCCGCGCGCGACCGCATCCAGGACACTGGAACCCCACCTTCACCCGTCGACCGTCAAGTAGCCTGATCCCGCGAGCATATCGCCCGAATTATCCCGAGAGGCCGATTTCCATGCCCCGTGCTGACGCGTCCACGCCGACACCGGACCCCGAGCACGGCGCCACCCGGGACTCCGACTTCGCGGCCGCGTGGGCGATCGCTGACACCATCCCCGGTTGGCTCAAGCCCGGTCAAGCACGTCTGCTCTTCGACCAGGCCCGGAACCTCGGTCCCGGCGCCCGGGTCCTGGAGATCGGCAGCCACCAGGGCCGCTCCACGGTGATCCTGGCCAAGGCCCTCGAGCCCCTCAGCGGCACGGTGATCTGCGTCGACCCGTTCGTCGAGGGCAGGCTCTTCGGCGGGACATCGACCCGCACCAAGTTCGAGAAGCACGTCGCCGATGCCGGGGTCGCGGGCCTGGTCGACCTGCGCGCCGACTACAGCACCGCACTGCGGCCGACCTGGTCCGAGCCGTTCGACCTGCTCTACATCGACGGCAAGCACGACTACTGGACGCTCTCGGACGACCTGCGCTGGGCCGACCACCTCCCCGCCGGTGGCGCCGTCGTGATCCACGACTGCTACTCCTCGATCGGCGTGACCCTCGGGATCTTGCGGCACGTGCTGCCGTCCCGGTCGCTTCGGTACGCCGAACGCAGCGACTCCCAGGCGCTGTTTTTCAAGGCGGCGCCAACCGGTCGCGACCGTCGACGGATCCTCGCTCAGATGCCGTGGTGGATCCGGAACGTCGTGGTGAAGGTCCTGCTGCGACTGCGGCTCCGAGGAGTCGCTCGGCTGCTCGGCCACGACTCGTCGTACGACCCGTACTGATCGGGCTGCGCCCGGATCGGTTCAGAGCCGGTCGGCGATCAGCCCGACCAGTCGATCGGTGTCCTGCGCGCTGAACTCGGAAACCCGAGTGCGCAGGCTGAGCGTCGTGGTCGTCGTCGTGGTGACCAGTCCGACCGCAAGGCCCCGCGGGCCGCTGAGCGCCGGGAACATCGCGGCGTACTCGAGGCCGGATCCCTCGACGACGCCGAGGTTGCTCAGCTGGGCGGTCGCGCCTAGCCGACCGCGCAGCAGCCGGGTGATCCGCGGACCGACCCCGCCGACCGAGGTCTCCGGGAACTCGGGCTCGGGAGCCAGCGCCCGGAACTCCACCTCCAGCCGCGTCCGGTCCCACAACGGGTCCACCCGGAACCGGAGGTACGCCGTCTGCCGGTCCGGCGCCAGGGTGCCGCTGGGCCGCCGCGACGCGCCGGTCAGGAACAGCGGCCGACCGGCGTTCCCGGCAGCCGGGTGGTTCCAGGTGACGAAGACGTCCGCGAGCGCGGCGCACAGGTCGACGGTGCCGCTGGAGCGCCGCGGGAGCGTCAGCACGCGGAGGTGCTCGCCGGCACCGGTCGGGTTGACGTTGCTGCCGAACCGCGGCGGCGGTCGCAGCAGCGCCTCCTGCAGACGCAGGATGCTCGACCGGGTGAACGAGAGCGGCGCCGGCCGGTCCCCGATCCCCCGGGCCGCGGAGACTAGACCGCCGTCGCTGACCTGGTCCGCGACGGCGACCAGACCGAGACCGTCGCACGCGCCGTGGTGGGCAGCGACGAGCAGCCGGCGGCCGTCGATGGAGAGCAGCAGCCGAACCAACGGCCCGGCCACGTCGTACGGCGCCGCAGCGGCATTCTCCCGGCGCGCCTCCCATTCCTGGTGGTCGGCGACGACCAGCACGGGCTCCGTCCCCAGGTGCGGGTAGCGCTCGACCAGAGCGGCGGCACGCTGGCGCACCTGGGCGGGCTCGAGCGGACCGGTGAAGCCGAGCTCGAGGCAGATCCCCCAGGTGGTGTCCGGATCGCCGTAGAGGCCCACCACCTCGCGGGCCTGCCGTCCCGCGGAGTCCCGCTCCCACACCCACGTCCTCCTTCGTCGCGTCCGGGGTTTCCCAGACATCGCGACCCTACTGAGCCGCCCCGGCACGCGCCACGCGCCCGGCAGGGCATTGCACCCGATGCCCTAGGCTCGCCCGGGTGAGTGGCACCACGAAGAGCCTGCGCGGACTGATCCGCAGCGGCACCGGCATCGCGGTCGCGATGGGCGTGATGAACGTGGCCACCTACGCCTTCACGATCTTCGCCGCCCAGCTCCTCGGGCCACGCGACTACGGCGGTGTGGCCAGCCTGATGGGCCTGATGCTGGTGGTCAACGTGCTCGCCCTCGGCCTGCAGGCGACCGGTGCGCGCCGGGTCGCGGCCGAGCCGGAGCGACGCAACGAGATCGAGGACGAGATCATGGCGGCGACCAACCGGTCGGCGCTCGCCCTCGGCCTGGTCTGCCTGGCGATGACGCCGGTGATCAGCTGGGCACTCTCCCTGGACAGTTGGGCCGCCGCCGCGATGATCGGCCTGAGCGCGATCCCGCTCACGGTGATGGGTGGCCAGGCCGGCATCCTCCAGGGCGAGGAACGCTGGTTGTCGCTCTCGGGGGTCTACCTCGCGATGGGGTTGAGCCGGCTGGCGTTCGGCGCCGTCCTGATCCCGTTCCTGTCCAGCGAGTTCGGCGCGATGCTGGCGGTCGCGATCGGGGCCTGGATCCCCGCCGTCGTCGGCGCGTTCGCCCTCGGCAGGATCGGGCCGTCACGGCGCGCCCGGTCGTTGCGCCCCGGTGCGACCCGGATCCTGCGCGAGGTCGCGAACAACTCCCACGCCCTGCTCGCCTTCTTCGCGCTCTCCAACCTCGACGTCGTGATCGCGCGGATCCGCTTCGACGAGAACGACGCCGGCCTGTACGCCGGTGGGCTGATCCTGACCAAGGCGGTGCTGTTCCTGCCGCAGTTCGTGGTGGTGATCGCCTTCCCCTCGATGGCCTCGTCAACCACCCAGCACCGGATGTACCTGCGGGTGCTGGTCGTGCTCGCCGCCATCGGTACGGTCGCCACACTCGGTGCCGCCGTGCTCAGCGACCTCGCAGTGACCTTCGTCGGCGGCAACGCGTACCAGGAGATCGAGCCCGACATCTGGCTCTTCGCGACCCTCGGCACCCTGCTCGCCCTGGTCCAACTGATGGTCTACGAGGTCGTCGCCCGCCAGCACCGCGCGTCAGTCCTGATTATCTGGCTCGGTCTGGCTGTGGTGGCCGTGGTCGGCGTGCTCGCCGACAACGGCTCCGACCTAGTGCGCGGGGTGGCCCTGGTGAACCTCGGGGTCCTGCTGGCCCTGGTGGTCACCGCGATCTTCCATCCCGCCCTGCGGGCGGCGGACCAGGTCGAGGCCGACCGCGCCTGATTCAGGCCGACGCCTGCTGACCGCGGGACCGGGAGCGCTTGGAGAAGGCGATCGCCGGCTCCTCGACCCAGGCGTAGGTCCCGGCCCCCAACGGGACAGCGACAGCGAAGATGCAGGTCATCCACAGCAGGAAGCCGCCGGCCCCGGTGCGCAGGGTGAACTCGTCCTCCAGAAGCAGGATCACCGGGAGGTGCCACAGGTAGATGCCGTAGGACCAGCGCCCGGTCGCGGTCATGAAACGGGTCGACATGAACCGCACCACGAGCGAGTTGGGCTGGCTGAAGACGCAGGCGAGGAGGAGCAGCAGAGCCACCGCCACGGACGCGCCGAACCGGATCTGCCGCTCCTGGAAGTCGGCTGGCAGGTATTCCACCGGACCGCCGAGAGGAGAGGTGCCGATCGCCGCGAGCAGGATCACCAGTGCCACTGCCAGCCAGGTGCGGGAGAACCACCGCCGGACTCCGGACAGGTCGACCAGACCGGCTCGTCCGCCCTCCAGGAAGTGCGAGACGGCAGCGCCCGCCGCGAAGCAGACCAGGAAGCCGGGCAACCAGAAGTTCCAGGTGAACTTCTCGTCGAGCTCGTCGGCCGCGAGGTTCACCCAGATCCGCCAGGCGATCGTCACTGGGAGCGAGAGCGCCAGCAGCCAGGTCACCGCCCAGAATGCCCGACGCCGGTCCTTCATGCGGCGAGCAACCAGCCCCGCGAACAGGCCGAGGAAGGGCAGGGCGACGTACCAGCTCAGCTCGGTGCCCAGGCTCCAGGTCTGCTCCAGACCGGGCCGCAAGCCATCGCCGGCGAGGGTGCCGGTAAGGGTTAACGCACGCAGCCAGCCATCCCAGCCGTTCGGCTGCGAAGCGGGGAGCATCACCGCGCACGCGAGTATGACCACCAGGTACGCCGGGAAGATCCGCAACAGCCGGCGACGTGCGAAGGTACCGACTTTCGGGTGGCTGCCGGTACCGAGCGCCCAACGCGACCACGGCGTGTAGAGCAGGAAGCCGGAGAGCACGAAGAGGCTGACCGGCCCGTACCCGTGGATGCCGAACTCCGGGAAGTCGGTGCGGCCAGAGGCGTGCACGGAAACCACCACCAGCGCGGCGAATCCGCGGAGCCCGGTCAGCGAGTCGACCTGCGCGGTACGGCCTGCGGAGGACGGATCAGGGGTCTCCTCGACACTCACCGCTGAGCTGGCAGCCACCCGCTCATTGTGGCACGGTCATTTGTCCGGTTTGAGGGTTTGATCAGAGTCGCCGCAGCAGTCAGTGCGCCGCTTCGTGCCAACTGCGACCGGTGCCGACCGAAACGTCCAACGGCACAGTGAGGTCGGCCGCGGCTGCCATCTGCTCGCGGACCAGCACCTCGAGCGCCTCGCCCTCGCCGGGCGCGACCTCGAAGACCAGCTCATCGTGGACCTGCAGCAGCATTCGGGACCGGAGACCCGCAGCGGCGAGCGCCCGATCGACATTGAGCATGGCGACCTTGATGATGTCCGCTGCCGACCCCTGGATCGGGGCGTTCAGCGCCATCCGCTCGGCTGTGTCCCGGCGCTGCCGGTTGTCGCTGGTCAGGTCGGGCAGGTAGCGGCGGCGGCCCATGATCGTCTCGGTGAAACCGGTCCCCCGGGCTTCGTCGACGACACCGGCCAGGTAGTCGCGGATGCCGCCGAACGTCTCGAAGTACTCGTCCATCAGGCCCTTGGCCTCGCCGGTGTCGATCTTCAGTTGCTGGGAGAGCCCGAACGCGGAGAGCCCGTAGGCCAGGCCGTAGTTCATCGCCTTGATCTTGGCGCGCATTTCGGTGGTGACCTCGGTCGGCTCGACGCCGAAGACCCGAGCGGCGGTCACCTGGTGGAAGTCGCGACCGGAGTTGAACGCCTCGATCAGCCCGGCGTCCTCGCTCAGGTGAGCCATGATCCGCATCTCGATCTGGCTGTAGTCAGCGGTCAGCAGCGACTCGTAACCGGAGCCGACAACGAACGCATGCCGGATCCGGCGGCCCTCCTCGGTCCGGACCGGGATGTTCTGCAGGTTCGGGTCGGTGCTGGAGAGCCGCCCGGTGGCCGCAATCAGCTGGTTGAACGTGGTGTGGATCCGGCCGTCGTCGGCGATCGTCTTCAGGAGTCCCTCGACGGTCTGTCGGAGCCGGGTCACGTCGCGGTGGCGGAGCAGATGCTGCAGAAACGGGTGCTCGGTCTTCTCGAACAGCGTCTGGAGGGCGTCCGCGTCGGTGGTGTACCCAGTCTTGGTGCGCTTGGTCTTCGGCATGTCGAGCTCGTCGAAGAGGACCACCTGGAGCTGCTTGGGCGAGCCCAGGTTGATCTCCTTGCCGATCACCTCGTAGGCGTCGGCGGCTGCCGCCCGGACCGCGTCGGCGAACTCGGCCTCGAACCCGGTCAGCAGGTCGTGGTCGACGGCGATGCCGACGTGCTCCATCCCGACCAGGACATCGACCAGCGGGAGCTCGATGTCGGCGAGCAGCTCAGTGCCGCCGCGGTCGGCGAGCTCGGACTCCAGCGCGACCGCGAGGTCGAGAACGGCGCGGGCGTGCAGCATCGCCGACTCGGCGACCTCATCGCCGGTCTCAAAGAGCAGGCCCTGGTCGTCGCCGGACTCCTGCTTCAGCTCGCGCTTAAGGTGGCGCAGGGTGAGGTCGGCCAGCGCGTAGGACCGCTGGTCCGGGGCCACCAGGTAGGCCATCATCGCGGTGTCGGTCGCCAGGCCGGCGACCTTCCAGCCGTGCGCACCGAGGGCAAGGAACGGGCCGTTGGCGTCATGGATGATCTTCTGGCTGGCCGGGTCCGCGAGCCAGCCTGCGAGCGCGGTGTCGTCCGCGGGGGTCAGGCCGGTGACGTCGACGTACGCCGCCCGCCCGTCGGCCTGGGCGAAGGCGAGACCGTCGACACGGCCTGTACCCGACCCCCAGCTGCCGCGGACGTGGAGACCGACCGGGTCGGTGCCCAGGCCGGCGAGGAACCCGCCGAGGGAACCAGAGGCAACGGTCTCCCCGACGAGGTCGAAGCCGGCCTCGACCTCGGGCTCTTCCGCCGGAGCGAGGGTGTCGAGGATCCGGGTGCGGAGCTCACCGCGGAACTCGAGCTCGTCGAGGAGGGCCAGCGCCGCCTGCCGATCCCACTCGACCCGGCCCAGGTCAGCCGGCGCGAGCTCGAGAGGCAAATCGGTCACGAGTCGGTTGAGCCGGCGGTTGCGGATCACGTCGTCGAGGTGGGCGCGAAGGTTCTCGCCGGCCTTGCCGGCGACCTCGTCGGCGCGGTTGATCACGTTGTCCAGGCCGTCGTAGGTGGCGATCCACTTGGCCGCCGTCTTCGGACCGACTCCCGGGATGCCCGGCAGGTTGTCGGAGTCCTCGCCGACCAGCGCGGCGAGCTCGGGATAGCGGTGCGGCGGGACGGCATACTTGGCCTCGACCGCGGCCGGCGTCATCCGGGCCAGCTCGGAGACCCCGCGCATCGGGTAGAGGACGGTCGAGTCCTCGGTGACCAGCTGGAGCGAGTCGCGGTCGCCGGTCAGGATCAGCACCTCGAACCCGTCGGCGAGAGCCTGGGTGCAGAGCGTCGCGATGATGTCGTCGGCCTCGTAACCCTCGTAGGTGAGGTGCTGGACCCGGAAGGTGTCGAGGAGCTGCATCAGCAGCGAGAGCTGGCTGCTGAACTCGTCGGGGGTCTTGTTGCGCTTGGCCTTGTACTCCGGGTACTCGGCGAGCCGGAACGTCTGCCGGGACTTGTCGAAGGCGACCGCGACGTGGGTCGGCTGCTCGTCGCGGAGCACGTTGACCAGCATTGAGGTGAAGCCATAGACCGCGTTGGTGTGCTGGCCGGTGACGGTCGCGAAGTTCTCCACCGGCAGGGCGAAGAAGGCGCGGTAGGCCAGCGAGTGGCCGTCGAGCAGCAGCAGGCGGGAACGGGTCGAGGACTCGGATTCGGGCACGCCCCGACCCTAATGGGTCGCCCCGACAACCTCAGCCAGCAGGAGTCCGGGCAGGATGAGGCTCATGGACGAGAACGAGATCGCGGCCTTCATCGCTGCGATGCCACAGGGCATGGGCGCGCTGAACGACAAGATGGGCATCGAGATCCTCGAACTCTCCCCCGAGCGCATCGTCGCCACGATGCCGGTGGAGGGCAACACCCAGCCCTACGGCCTGCTGCACGGCGGGGCCTCGGTGGTGCTGGCCGAGACGCTGGGGTCGGTGGGGTCTGCGCTGCACGGCATGCCCGACCGGCTCTCCGTCGGCGTCGACATCAACGCCACCCACCACCGTTCCGCCACGGGTGGGGTCGTGACCGGCACCGCTACAGCGGTCCACCTCGGTCGAAGCATGGCCAGCTATGAGGTCGTGATCAGCAACGAGGACGGCAAGCGCGTGTGCACGGCCCGCATCACCTGCGCACTGCTGCCTGCCGAGAGGTACGCCGGCCCCTCGGCCTGAACAGCTGTGGTGCCGGGCCAATCATCGGGCCAGCAGAGGTAGGCCTACTCGGTGGCTTCTCGCCTGCGCATCGAACGGCGTTGTGCCAGCACCTGGACCAGATGGCGGTTGCCGCCGGGGGCTGAACGCCCGCGA
>JBKJIN010000054.1:0-22429 GCA_046598425.1 Marmoricola sp.
CCCCAAGAACCGCCTCGGTCGCCAGATGCTGAAGAAGCTCAAGGTGTACTCCGGCCCGGAGCACCCGCACGCGGCCCAGCAGGCCAAGCCCTTCGAGATCTCCCAGATCTCCCAGTAGACATTCGTAGATCGAGGATTCTGAAGTGACTGAGAACAACGCTGTCGAGATCGACACCGAAGACCTGGCCGAGGTGACCTACGAGGTCAACGAAGAGGGCGTCGCGTACTCCTCCGAGAGCGCCCCCAGCCTGGAGACCCCGGCCCGCCCGGCGACCATCGCCCCCGCCGCGGCCACCGGCCGCCGCAAGGAAGCTGTCGCCCGAGTCCGGATCGTCCCCGGCACCGGCCAGTGGACGGTCAACGGCCGGACCCTGGAGAGCTACTTCCCGAACAAGCTGCACCAGCAGGTCGTGAACGAGCCGTTCGCGAACCTCCAGCTGGAGGGTCGATTCGACGTGATCGCCCGCATCCACGGTGGCGGCATCACCGGTCAGGCCGGGGCCCTGCGCCTTGGCGTGGCCCGCTGCCTGAACGCCATCGACGTCGAGGCCAACCGCCCGTCGCTCAAGAAGGCCGGGCTGCTCACTCGTGACGCCCGCGTCATCGAGCGGAAGAAGGCCGGTCTCAAGAAGGCCCGCAAGGCGCCGCAGTTCAGCAAGCGCTAAGGGTTCCGCCTCATATGGCGAAGCTCTTCGGCACGGACGGGGTCCGGGGTCTGGCCAACGGTGTTCTCACCGCTGAGCTGGCCCTGGACCTTTCCGTTTCAGCTGCCCACGTCCTGGCTGAGCGCGGCACCTTCTCCGGTCACCGGCCGCTCGCCGCGGTCGGCCGGGACACCCGGATCTCGGGCCAGTTCCTGGAGGCTGCCGTGGTCGCCGGGCTGGCCTCGGCCGGCGTCGACGTCGTGCTGCTCGGCGAGCTGCCGACCCCTGGTGTGGCGTACCTGACCGACGCTCTGGGGGCTGACCTCGGGGTGATGCTCTCGGCGTCCCACAACGCGATGCCCGATAACGGGATCAAGTTCCTCTCCCGCGGCGGTGTGAAGCTCGACGACGCCATCGAGGAGGCCATCGAGGCCTGCCTCGAGGAGCCGTGGGATCGTCCGACCGGCGGCGACGTCGGCCGGGTCCGGGTCCACGGGACGGCCATCGCCGAGTACGCCGCGCACCTCGACGGCACCATCACCCACCGGCTCGACGGACTCAAGGTCGTCCTCGACTGCGCCCACGGTGCCGCGTCGGTGGCCGGTCCGACGGCGTTGCGCGAGGCCGGAGCCGAGGTGATCGCGATCTGCGCGGAGCCCGACGGCCTGAACATCAACGACGGCTGCGGTTCTACGCACCTCGAGGTCCTCCAGGCCGCCGTGCTCGAGCACGGTGCGGACGTCGGCTTCGCCCTCGACGGGGACGCCGACCGCTGCCTGGCCGTGGACGCGTCCGGGACGGTCGTCGACGGTGACCAGATCCTGGCGATCCTGGCGCTGGCCATGCGCGACCAGGGTCGCCTCGCGGCCGACACCGTCGTCGTGACCGTGATGTCGAACCTCGGGTTCGTCCAGGCGATGACCGCAGCCGGCATCACGGTCGAGCAGACGGCGGTCGGCGACCGCTACGTCCTTGAGGCGATGAAGACCGGCGCGCGGACGCTGGGTGGCGAGCAGTCCGGCCACGTGATCATGAGCGAGCACGCGACGACCGGTGACGGCATCCTCACCGCCCTCCAGGTCCTCGACCGGATGGCGGCCACCGGTGCGACCCTGGCCGATCTCGCAGCGGTGATGACCCGGCTGCCGCAGGTGCTGGTCAACGTTTCCGGTGTCGACCGGGCGCGCACCCACGCGGACGAGGTCCTGGCAGCCGCCGTCGCGGAGGCCGAGGCCGAGCTCGGTGGGACCGGCCGGGTGCTGCTGCGGCCCTCGGGCACAGAGGCGCTCGTCCGGGTGATGGTCGAGGCGGCCACCGCCGAGCAGGCGCAGGCGATCGCGGAGCGGCTGGCGGACGTCGTACGGGAGCGGTTGGCTTTCTAAGGTTCCGCGCCTTACGCGTACGACGCCCGTGACCGGCTCGCCCATCGCGAGGCCGACCGCGAACGCATCCGGTCCGGTCGGGAGGTCCTCGGGCTCGGACTCGAGATCGTCCCAGACCAGGTCGAAGAGCGAGCGCAGCTCCGGTCGCGCAAGACAGCGAGGACCTGCTCGTAGTGCTCTGGCGTGGCGCTTACGCCAGCAGTTCACGTCGACCGGAGGTCGCCGGCGAAGGTCAGTGCGAGTAGTGCTCCCCAGTCCGGGCGAAGTGCTCCTCGTCCGTCTCGTCGCCGTGGCCGGGCCACCACGCAGCGTGCCCGATCAGTGCCGTGATCGCTGGGGTGAAGAACATCGCCATCACGAAGGCGGCGACAGCGATGCCGAAGGCCAGCGCGAAGCCCATCGAGATGATCAGCGAGTTGCCGCCGAGGATCAGCGACGCGAACGTGCCGGAGAGGATGACGCCGGCCGCGCCGATGGTGGGACCGGAGTGCTTGATCGCCTCGGCGACCGCCTCGCGGGAGTTCTTGCCGCTCCTGGCCTCCTCGCGGAGTCGGGCGATCATCAAGATGTTGTAGTCGGTGCCGAGGGCGACGACGAACAGGTAGATGTAGATCGGCAGCATGAAGATCAGGCCGTCGTCGCCCTTGATGTTCTGGATCGCGATGACGGTCGCGCCGAGCGTGGCGGCGAACCCGAGGCCGACCGAGACCATCAGGTAGATCGGGGCCACCAGGCTGCGCAGCAGCAGCGCCAGGATGATCATGATCAGAAGCGCAGCGACCGAGAAGACCACCTTGTAGTCGCGGATCATCGCCTTGTCCATGTCCACCGAGATGGAGGTGGTGCCGCCGACGTACGCCGTGGTGCCGGGAGGTGCCGCACCGTGGGCTGCGTCTCGGATCGGGCCGCGGACGTTGTCGGTGGCAGCGTCCGAGTTCGGGTCGTCGGCGAGGACGACGGCGAACCCGGCGGCTTTGCCGCTCGCGGCGAGCTGACCCTGGACGCCGTTCTCGGCGACACCCTTCGCGGTGCTGAGCTTCTGGGCGAACGCGTCTACCTGGGTCTGGGTGAGCCCGCCCTGGGGAGCCGAGAGCATCACGGTCGTGGGGTCGGTGATGCCGGAGGGCAGACTCTTCTGGATCGTCGCGAGTGCGTTGGTCGACTCCGCCCCCTTGGGCAGGCTGGAGGTGAAGTCGAAGCTCGGGTTGAAGCCGATTGCGAAGACGGCGAGCACGGCGAGGAAGCCGCCGGAGATCAGCGCGACCAGGCCGGGTCGCTGGCCGACCTTCTTGCCGATCGCGGCGAAGCGGGCCGACTCCGGCTCCTCCATCCAGTTCTTGGACGGCCAGAACAGTGCCTTGCCGAAGATTGTGAGGAGCGCGGGGACCAGGGTGAGCGCGGCTACCAGGGTGACCGCGACCGCGATCGCGAGCGCCGGCCCGATCGACTTGAAGATGCTCAGCGAGGACAGCACTAGGGCCAGGAAGGCGACGATCACGGCGCCGCCGGCGGAGGCGATCGCCTCGCCCGCGCGCTCCATCGCGTGTACAACGGCCTCCTGCACGTTGGCGCCCCGGCGGAGCTGTTCGCGGTGCCGGAAGAGCAGGAAGAGCATGTAGTCGGTGCCGATGCCGTAGAGCACCACGAGCAGGATCTGCTCCACCGAGGAGTCGGCCTTGAGGTTGAAGGCCTCGTTCGCCCAGCCGATCAGGCCGTTGGAGACCGGTGCCATGAACAGGCCGACAACGAGCAGGGGCAGGACGCAGATGAGCACGCTGTGGAAGATCAGTGCGAGCAGCACGATGATCAGGATCGCGGTCGCGATGCCAACGATCAGGAGGGCGTCCTCGCTCGACTCCATGCTGTCGACCTGCTGCGGTGCGATGCCCGTGGTCTCGAGCTTGAGCCCGCTGCCCTCGACGAGCGGCTTGACGTCCTTGCGGAGGTCCTTGGCGGCGTCGATGGCGGCTTGGTCGAACCCGGTGCTGCCTTCGGCGAGACCGACGACCCCGAGCTGGACCATCCCGTTCTCGGCGGCGGGCTGTGCGGCCCCGCCGGCGAAGACGTCCTTGTCGAGCTTCGGGTTCAGCGCCTCCATGACCGCCGCGACCTCGGCGGAGTCGGCGGCGGTCATGGTGCCGCCGTCCTCGCGGGTGAAGACCAGGATCGCGCCGGGGTTGCCCTGGCCGGGGAACTCGCGCTCCTGGACCTGCAGGGCCTGGATCGACTCGTAGTGCTTCGGCAGGAACTCCGAGTTGTCCGCCGTCGAGGTCAGTCCCGGGCCGAAGGTGATGCAGAGTGCCGAGGCAACCACCCAGAAGGCGACGACGTACCAGCGGAAACGAGTTACGAAACGGCCCAGGGCAGCAAACATGACGCTAACCCTAAATCCTGGACACCTGTCCAGTCTAACTCCGGAAGCATGCTCTCCATCACATTCCGGCCCTAGAGTCGCTCCGTGAACTTCGTCCTGCTGGATCGTCCCGTGCCCGAGGTCGCCGTGGTGACCCTCAACCGCCCGGAGCGGATGAACGCGATGGCGTTCGACGTGATGGTGCCGTTCGTCGAGCAGCTCAAGAACCTCGGCCACGACAACAGCATCCGCGCGATCGTGGTCACCGGCTCCGGCCGCGGGTTCTGCTCCGGCGCGGACCAGGAGTCCGCCGGCACCCCGCCGTACGTCGAGGGCCTGGGGCGGCCGACGTACGCACTGCGCTCGATGGAGATGCTCGATGACATCACCCACACCCTGCGCCGGCTGCACCAGCCGGTGATCGCGGCGATCAATGGGGCCGCGATCGGCGGCGGGCTCTGCCTCAGCCTGGCCTGCGACATCCGGATCGCGGCACCGGGTGCGTACTTCCGCGCAGCCGGGATCAACAACGGCCTGACCGCGAGCGAGCTTGGGCTCTCCTACCTGCTGCCGCGGGCCATCGGCTCCGCACGCGCCGCCGAGATCATGCTGACCGGTCGCGACGTCCACGCCGAGGAGGCGGAGCGGATCGGGCTGGTCAGCGAGATCGTCGACGACCCGGGGACCGACGTGGTCGCCCGGGCCGTGGAGATCGGGCAGCGGATCGCCGGGTTCTCCCAGCCCGGGGTCGAACTCACCAAACGCACCCTGATCAACGGCCTGGACGCCTCCTCGCTCGACGGGCACATGCAGGCCGAGGGGCTGGGTCAGCTGTACCTGCGGATCCTCACCGACAACTTCGAGGAAGCGACCCTGGCGCGCAAGGAAGGGCGTCCGGCTCGCTTCCGGGACACCCGCTGACCGGAGTCCGGTCCCTGCTTGATCGCCGGACCGCTGGGCGTTGACCCGGTTAGGCTCCACGGATGGACTCTCGGAACCCCGCGACCCTGGTCGCCGCACTGGCCCTGCTGGCCGTCGTCGCCGCGTGTGGTGACTCCGACGGACCGAAGGCTGCGTCGGACCCGACGACCTCGTCGTCCGCAGTCGCGGACCCCGACGGACCGGTGGTCGAGCTGCTCGACGCCGGGGCCGAGCCGCGTGCCGCGGTGCGGCTCCAGGTCGAAGAGGGTGACGTCCAGCGGAGCACGATGACGATGCAGACCCAGATGTCGATGACGATCGACGGCGAGGCTGCACAGACCGGCGACCTCCCGCCGGTCTTGCTGGACACGGAGGTCACCATCGACGACGTCCGGGACGACGGGATCATCGAGAGTTCCTTCACCTACGACGGCGTCCGAGTGGACGGCACCGGTGTCGACGCGGAGCAGATGGAGAGCGCCTTGGAGGCGGTGGCTGGCATCAGCGGCACCCTGGTGATGACCGACACCGGTGCGTTCGTCGATGGCGACCTGGACCTTCCCGACGACCTGGACGGGACCATGCGGACGACGATGGAGTCCTTCGAGACACAGATGAGCAACTTCACGATCCCGCTCCCGACCGAGGAGCTCGGGGTGGGCGCGCGCTGGACCGTCACCACGCAGACCGCCCTGAACGGCATCGAGGCCGTCAACGTCGCGACCTACGAGCTGGTGGAGCGGGACAACGACGTCCTGGCCCTCGATGTCGACTTCACGACGACTGCTCCGGAGCAGGACCCGGAGTTCCCGGGCCTGCCGCCGGGCGAGTCGGTGCACCTGGTCAAGATGGCGATGGCGGGCTCCGGTCAGTCCCGGATCAGGCTGGACCGGCTGCTGCCGCTCTCGAGCTCGAGCACGATCGCCGGTGACGTGACGATGACAATCGAGGCCGAGGGCGAGACCAGCACGATGCTCCAGAAGATGACGATGCGGATGGAGCTGGCGCCCCGCTAAGGACCTATCGGGCCGTGGTCCTAGCGCTCGACGTGGGCTGGCTATTGCTGACGCGCGAGCACCTCGTAGACCGGGTGGGTCATGCGTCAGCAACGAGCACAGCGACGCAGTAGTCCTCCGCCGGCGGCGCCAGCTCGTAGGTGCCGAACCGGTGCTGGACCTTCAGCCCCGCAGCGGCTGCATCGGCCGCGAACTCCTCGAACGGGTACTCCCGGGCGCTGCCGTGACCGTCGACCGGGTGGAACCCGACCAGGATCCGGCCACCCGGGGCGAGCAGGGCGCGCAGTCCGGCCAGCATCCGCCGCTCGGTCTCCGGGGCTGCCAGGACGATCACGTTCCCGACCAGGACGATCAGGTCGAAGGTGTTCGGGTGTCCGGCGTCGGCCAGCAATTCCGGCGTCAGGGCGAGCAGGTCGGTCTCGACCATCGGCAGGTCCGGATAGCGCGCGGCAGCCTGTGCGACCAGATCGGCATCCTTCTCGGCCGCGACCACCCGGTGGCCCCGGGCCTGCAGTTCGGCGCCGATCCGGCCCATCCCGGCGCCGGCGTCCAGGATGGTGGCGCCGCGCCCGACCAGGACGTCGGCCAGCCGGGCCTCACCTACGACATCGGCCCCCTCGGCGATCAGCCGGGCGAACCGCTCGCCGTACCCGGTCGTGGTCCCGGTCTCCCAGCGGGTCGGCGGGATCTCGTCCTTCACAGCTTCCTCAGCCGGACCCAGCGCACCGAGTGGTCGCTGCCCTTGCGCAGCACCAGGGTCGCGCGCGAACGGCTCGGGGCGACGTTCGCCAGGAGGTTCGGGCCGTTGACCTCGTCCCAGATCCGGCCAGCCTCGGCAACGGACTCGTCGTGGGAGAGGCCGGCGTACTTGGCGAAGTACGAGTGCGGGTCCTGGAACGCGGTCGCGCGCAGACTCAGGAACCGCTCGGTGTACCACTGCCGGATGTCGTTGGTGGCGGCGTCGACGTAGATGGTGAAGTCGAAGAAGTCGCTGACCGCCAGGCCGGTCCGACCGTCGGGCCGGGTCTGTGCGGGCTGGAGGACGTTGAGGCCCTCGACGATCACGATGTCCGGACGCGACACGGTTACCTTCTCGTCGGTGACGTCGTAGGTGAGGTGCGAGTAGACCGGCGCCTCGACCTCGTCGCGTCCGGACTTGATGTCGATGACGAACTTCAGCAGCGCCTTGCGGTCGTAGGACTCCGGGAATCCCTTACGGGCCAGGATCCCGCGCCGCTCGAGCTCGGCGTTCGGGTAGAGGAACCCGTCGGTGGTGACGAGGGCGACCTTCGGGTGAGCCGGCCAGTGCGCCAGCATCTGCTGGAGCACGCGCGCGGTCGTGGACTTCCCGACGGCGACCGAGCCGGCAAGACCGATCACGAACGGTGTCCGCGGTGGGGTCGGGCGCTCCAGGAACTCCTCCTGGGCGCGGTGCAGGGCGCCGGCCGCCTCGACGTACATGCTGAGCAGACGGGAGATCGGCAGGTACACCTCCTGGACCTCGTCCAGGTCCAGCTGCTCGCCGAGACCCCGGACCTTCTCGATCTCCTCCTCGGAGAGCGGCTGGTCCGTGCGGCCGCCGAGCTCGGCCCAGGCGGCGCGGTCCAGCTCGACGTACGGCGAGGTCTCGTTGGTGTGCGCTGTGGGGGAACCAGAATCAGAGCCAGAAGCAGACCCAGCAGCGGACCCGGAATTGGACCCTGCGACCTGCCCAGCGTTCGCCATACACGGGATTCTTCCAGTCCGGGCGCTCGAGCGCAGGAGGCGGGGGCCTGCACGCCCTAGACTCGACCCCATGTGCGGCATCGTGGGATACGTCGGGGAGAAGCAGGCCCGGGACGTCGTGATCGAGGGATTGCGACGCCTGGAGTACCGCGGTTACGACTCCGCGGGCATCGCCCTGGTCACTGACGGCGCCCTCGCCTCGGACAAGCGCGCCGGCAAGCTCGCGAACCTGGAGAAGGCGATCGCGGACGCGCCGTTGCCCCCGTCGACCACGGGCATCGGGCACACCCGATGGGCGACGCACGGCGCTCCGAACGACCGGAACGCGCACCCGCACCTCGGCAAGGAGCGCCGGGTCGCGGTCGTGCACAACGGGATCCTGGAGAACTTCGCCCGGCTCCGCGACGTGCTCGAGCGCTCCGGCCACGACCTCCTCTCCGAGACCGACACCGAGGTCGCCGCGCACCTGATCGAGAACGAGGTGCTCGCCGGCGCCGACCTCACCACGGCGATGCAGCGGGTCTGCCGGATGCTCGAGGGCGCCTTCACCCTGGTCGCCGTCGACGCGCAGGACCCGACCCGGGTCGTTGCCGCACGCCGCAACTCGCCGTTGGTGGTCGGCATCGGTGAGGGCGAGAACTTCATCGGCTCCGACGTCGCCGCGTTCATCGAGCACACCCGAGAGGCGCTTGAACTGGGCCAGGACCAGGTCGTCACGATCACCCGGGAGGGTGTCGAGGTCACCGACTTCCACGGGAACCCGGCCGAAGGTCGCCGCTACCACGTCGACTGGGACCTTGCGGCCGCCGAGAAGGACGGCTTCGACTGGTTCATGCGCAAGGAGATCTTCGAGCAGCCGCGTGCGGTAGCCGACGCCCTGCTGGGCCGGCACGACGAGAACGGCCAGCTGATCCTGGACGAGGTCCGGATCAGCGACGACGAGCTCCGCGATGTCGACAAGATCATCATCATCGGCTGCGGTACGGCGAACTACGCAGGCATGGTGGCGAAGTACGCCATCGAGCACTGGACCCGGATCCCGTGCGAGGTCGAGCTCGCCCACGAGTTCCGCTACCGCGACCCGATCCTGACCCGGAACACCCTGGTGGTCGCGATCAGCCAGTCCGGGGAGACGGCCGACACCCTGATGGCGATCCGGCACGCCGTGAAGCAGCGGGCCAAGGTGCTGGCGATCTGCAACACCAACGGCTCGACGATCCCGCGGGAGTCGGACGCGGTGATCTACACCCACGCCGGACCGGAGATCGGGGTCGCGTCGACGAAGGGCTTCCTGACCCAGCTGGTCGCCTGCTACCTGCTAGGCCTCTACCTGGCCCAGGTCCGCGGCAACAAGTACGGCGACGAGATCGCGGCCGTGGTCGCCGAGCTCGAGCAGATGCCCGCCCGGGTGCAGGCGGTGCTCGACGACTCCGCGGCTGTCTACGCCCTGGCCAAGCGGTTCCTGGGCGCCCGCTCGGTGCTCTTCCTCGGGCGGCACGCCGGGTTCCCGGTGGCGCTCGAGGGTGCGCTGAAGCTCAAGGAGCTGGCCTACATCCACGCCGAGGGGTTCGCGGCCGGCGAGCTCAAGCACGGCCCGATCGCGTTGATCGAGGAGGGGCTGCCGGTCTTCTGCGTCGTACCGCCGCGGGGTCGCGACCAGCTCCACGCCAAGATGATCAGCGCCATCCAGGAGGTCCGCGCCCGCGGTGCACTGACGATCGTCCTGGCCGAGGGCGACGACACCGAGGTGGCGCCGTACGCCGACGTGCTGATTCCGTTGCCGACGGTGCCGACCCTGCTCCAGCCGCTGGTCGCGACGATCCCGTTGCAGCTGTTCAGCTGCGAGCTGGCCACCCTGATGGGGCACGACGTCGACCAGCCGCGGAACCTGGCCAAGTCCGTCACCGTCGAGTAGTCGTGTGCCCGCTGTGACAGTTCTGGGAGTCGGCATCGACGTCGTCGACATCGCGCGCTTCACCGCGTCGCTGGAGCGGACGCCCGCCCTGCGCGCCAAGCTATTCACCCCGACCGAGGCAGAGCTGCCGGTGGAGTCGCTGGCGGCTCGCTTCGCTGCGAAGGAGGCGCTGGCCAAGGCGCTCGGCGCCCCGGGCAACCTGGAGTGGCACGACGCCGAGGTGGTCTCGCTGCCCTCCGGCCAGCCGACGATGGTCATGCGCGGTACGGTCCTCGCCCGTGCCACCGAGCTCGGCGGCACCACCACGCACCTGTCCCTGAGTCACGACGGCGGCATAGCGATCGCCTACATCGTGTTGTGTGCCTGAGCGCGTCGCATTCGACGCGCTCAGGCACACAACCCGTGACGCTGCAGGTCCTGGAGAACGCCAGCCGGGTTGTCGCGAAGCTCACGGGCCGTGCAGCGGACGATCACCCGACCCTGGCCCGAAAGACGCCGCTGGCGGGCCAGATCGTCCTCCCAGTGCCCGACATCCATGTGGAACGCTCCATCGACTTCGAGGACGAGGATCCGTCCGTCGGTGAGGGACCACTCGCAGTCGGTGTAGCGCGTGCGGCCAGCGGAGTCGGTGCGTTTCACCTGACGACGTGGCGCCGGGAGACCTGCCCGACGGCAGAGCCGACCCAGGTCGATCTCGGCCAGTGACTGGGCACCTCCTTTCAGATCGGCCAGGACGGATCGGAACAGGCGCGCTCTGCGGAGTGGGCGCATCTGCGCCAGCTCTCCGATCAGGGAGTCGGCCGTGGCCAGCCGCTGCTGGACGACCGCTGCGAGCGCGCCCTGGGCCGTCCTCGGCGACTCCTCGTAGCCGGCGAAGAGCAGGACTGCCGGTTCCACGCGGGCAGTCGGCAGGTGGGTGCTCCGGGCGCGCATCTGGTCGAGCGGCCGTCGGGTCCGGAAGAACGTGGTGCCGGGGACCGGATCAAGCGCCAGCTGATCGTCGACCAGGATCAGAATTTCCTCGCGGTGCCAGTGCTGCAGGCCGTGCCATTCGAGGGCGGTCAATCCCCCGACCAGGGCATTCCCGCCGGCGTGGAGAACGCCGCACCACACCTGCTGCCGCCAGGTCGGTGGACCCGTGGTGGTCGAGATGACCGTCGGGGTCCGCGCTACCCATCGTCGGGCGTCGAGCTGGCGTCGTACGTAGTGGCGGGTGTAGCCGAGGTGCAGCAGTTGTCGGCGTGCCAGGAGGCCCTCCTGGGTAGACGCAAGAGCCTGCCAGTCCGCTCGATCCATCGCGCAACCGTGTCGGACCGAAGTGCCCGTTGCACACGTCTCTCCACAGCCTCAGGTTGTGTGTGCCAGCGCGTCGCCGGTGGCGCGCTTGGGCACACAACTCGGTAACTTGGGGGGATGAGGAGCGCCCACACCGTCGAGCAGGTTCGCGAAGCAGAGGGTGCGCTGCTCGCCGTCCTGCCCGACGGCGCGCTGATGCAGCGAGCGGCGGCCGGCCTCGCGGTGGCGATCGCGGACCTGCTCGGCGGGGTCTACGGGCGCCGGGTGCTGCTGCTCGTCGGGTCCGGGAACAACGGCGGCGACGCTCTGTACGCCGGCGCGATGCTTGCCCGCCGCGGTGCCGCGGTGGAGGCGATTCTGGTCAGCCCGACCGTGCACGCCGGCGGTCTCGCGGCCCTCTGGGCGCAGCACGGTCGCGTGGTCGACGCAGGTACAGCGACCCGCCCCGACGTCGTGGTCGACGGGATCGTCGGCATCGGCGGCCAGCCGGGCCTGCGCCCCGATGCCGCCGCCGCTGTCGCGCTCTTCCCGGGCGTCCCGGTTGTTGCGGTCGACGTGCCGTCCGGGGTGGAGGTCGACACCGGCCGGACCGAAGGTGCGCACGTGACGGCCGACGTCACCGTCACCTTCGGCACCCACAAACCCTGCCACCTCCTCGACCCGGCCGCGGAAGCCTGCGGCGTCGTCACCCTGGTCGACCTCGACCTCCAGCTCCCGCCGGCGCCGGTCGAGGCGTTGCAGGCGGCCGACGTCGCCCGGCTGCTGCCGGTGCCCGACGGGCCGGTGCACAAGTACACCCGCGGCGTCGTCGGCATCCGAGCCGGTTCGGCGCAGTATCCCGGTGCCGCCGTGCTGGCAGCCTCGGGCGCCGCCGCCGGTCTCGCAGGCATGGTTCGCTACGAAGGTGCCGTCGGGGCTGCGGTCAGCGCCCGCCACCCGGGCATCGTCCTCGCACCCGGCCGGGTCCAGGCCTGGGTGGTCGGGCCTGGTGGCGGGGACGAGATCGCCGACGCCCTCGCCCGCTCCCTGGCCGACGGGGTGCCGGTCGTGGCGGACGCCGCCGCACTGGCCCACGTGATCCCGCACCGGACTTCGGGGCACCCGCACCTGGTCCTCACCCCGCATGCCGGCGAGCTCGCCGTGATGCTCGGCGCCGACCGGGCCGAGGTCGAGGCCCACCAGCTCGGGTTCGCCAGGCGGGCGGCGCGGCACTACGACGCGGTAGTGCTGCTCAAGGGGCGGCACTCGCTGATCGCGCACCCGGACGGCCGGGTCCGGGTGACCACCAGCGGCCTGCCGTGGTTGGCGGTCGCCGGAGCCGGCGACGTGCTGGCCGGGCTGATCGGCTCGCTGCTCGCCGCCAGCCTCGACCCGTACGACGCCGCCTCAGTCGGCTCCTGGGTGCACGGCGCCGCCGCGGTCGTCGCCGGTGGCGGTGGCCCGGTCACCCCGGAAGCCGTGGCCGACGCGATCGGACAGGTCGTTCGGTCGTTGCCGAGTGTGGGCGCACTCCTCGGGTGATGCAGACTGGTCCCACCATGAGCCCGACCGCGCCCACGCCGCGCGCCGAGATCGTCGTCGACCTCGCCGCCCTCCGCCACAACCTCGACCGGATCGGTGAGCTGGTCGCCACCCACGTCGACGGCCCGCAGGTGATGCTGGTCGTCAAGGCCGATGCCTACGGGCACGGCATGGTCGAGTGCGCCCGGGTCGCGCGCGAGGTCGAGGTCCCCTGGCTGGGGGTGGCGACCCAGGACGAGGCGCTCGCCCTGCGGGCAGCCGGCGACCAGGGGCTGCTGCTCGCCTGGCTCGGCGTTCCCGGCGAGGACTACCGCGACGCGATCAACGCCGACATCGACTTGACCGCCTCCTCGGTCGCCCAGCTCGAGGAGATCGTCGAGGCCGCGGTGGCCGTCGGGCTGGTGGCCCGGGTGCACCTCAAGGTCGACACCGGACTGTCGCGCAACGGCGTACCGCTGAGCGGGTGGACCGAGCTGGTCGAGGCCGCCGCAGCGCACCTGAAGGCCGACCGAATCGACATCGTCGGACTCTGGTCCCACCTGGCCTGTGCCGACGAGCCCGGCCACCCCGCCAACGACCGTCAGGTGGCTGCCTTCGAGGAAGCCATCGCCGTCGCCGAGTCTCACGGCCTCGACCCCGAGGTCAACCACCTCGGCAACTCCGCCGGCGCGCTGCTCCGACCGGACTCCTGGTTCGACCTGGTCCGGATCGGGATCGCGGCGTACGGGTTGAGTCCGGCACCGCACGTGGTGACCAGCGAGGACCTCGGACTGGTCCCGGTGATGAGCGTCCTGGCCCCTCTGGCCCTGACCAAGGAGATCGGCCGTGGCGACGGGGTCTCCTACGGCCACACCTACGTCTCGCCGGTCAAGCAGCACGTCGGCCTGGTCCCGCTCGGGTACGGCGACGGCGTCCCTCGGCACGCTTCGTCCAAAGCCGAGGTCCAGGTCGGCGAGGCCCACGCAAGGATCCTCGGCCGGGTCTGCATGGACCAGTTCGTGGTCGCTGTACCGGCAACCGTCAAGGCCGGGGACCAGGTCGTGCTCTTCGGTTCCGGCGCCGACGGCGAGCCGACCGCCCAGGACTGGGCCGAGTGGTGCGACACCATCTCCTACGAGATCGTCACCCGGATCGGCGGTACCGCCGGGCGAGCCGTACGGCGCTGGACCGACGGATGACCGACCTCCTCGAGGTCGGCGCCGAGCGCGCGGAGGACGTCCTGGCGGTGATCCGGGCGGCCTTCGCCGACCGTCCTGTCCTCGAACCGCCGGCGACTGCGCTGGAGGAGACCCGCGACTCGGTGGCCGCTGCGCTCGCCGAGCACGGCGGGCTGCTCGCGGTCCACAACGGCGTACCGGTCGGCACCCTGATCTTCGCCGGTGAGGGCAGCCTGCTCGGCCTGCGCCGGGTCGGCGTCCTGGCCGAGGCCCGGCACCACGGGATCGCCAGCCTGCTGGCCGAGCGTGCCGAGGCGGTGGCCCGGCAGCGTGGCCGTCGCGGGCTGTCGCTGGAAGCCCGGGCCGAGCTTCCGAAGACGGTGCGGTTCTGGGAACGGCACGGGTACGTCGAGACCGACCACGACGGCCCGCGCCTGCGTCTGGTCCGGCAGTTCCCGGTGATCGTGACGTTGCCGACCCCGGCCGACACCCACGCGCTCGGTCGACGTCTGGGCGGATTGCTGCGCGCCGGTGACCTGATGGTCCTCACCGGGGACCTCGGTGCCGGCAAGACCACCTTCACCCAGGGGCTCGGCGAGGGTCTCGGGGTACGCGGTCCGGTCACCTCGCCGACCTTCGTGATCGCCCGGGTGCACCCCTCGCTGGGCGAGGGGCCGGGCCTGGTGCACGTCGACGCCTACCGGCTCGGCGATGCGGCGGAGCTCGACGACCTCGACCTCGACACCGACCTCGACGAGGCCGTCACGGTGGTCGAATGGGGTTCCGGTCTGGCCGAGGCGCTCAGCGAGGACCGCCTGGAGCTTGCGCTGGCCCGGGCCGAGGATGACGTCCGGACCCTGACGGTCACACCGGTCGGTGCTCGGTGGGCTCAGACCGACTTCCGCGACCTCGCTAACCTCGTCTAATGCTGCTCGCCTTCGACACCGCCACCCCGCACGTCACCGTTGCCCTGCACGACGGCGACCGGGTCGTGGCCGAATACTCCTCCAGCGAGTCGATGAAGCACGGCGAGATGCTCGCCCCGGGCATCGCCGACGTGCTCGCCCAGGTCGGCGCGGCCAGCCGGGACGTCACCGCGATCGCCGTCGGCGTCGGACCGGGCCCGTTCACCGGGCTGCGGGTCGGGCTGGTCACGGCCCGGACGATGGCCCTCGCCCTCGGTGTCCCGGTGTACGGCGTCTGCTCGCTCGACATCCTCGCCGCCGAGGCGATCGACGCGGGCCATGACGAGTTCCTGATCGCCACCGACGCCCGTCGCAAGGAGATCTACCTGGCGTCCTACGCCAGCCGGCAGCGGGTGGGCGGACCCGAGGTCGTGAAGCCCGCGGACGTCGCCACCGACGAACTGGTGATCGGCCGCGGAGCACTGCTCTATCCAGAGGCGTTCCCGAACTCCGCCGGCCCGGAGCACCCGGACGCGGCCGTGCTGGCCGACGTGGTGGTCCGGGAGCGGTTCGAGCTCCTCGACCCCGACCCGCTCTACCTCCGGCGTCCGGACGCGGTCGCTGCGTACGACTCGAAGAAGGTCTTGTGATCCGCCCGGCCACCGCGGCGGACGCAGCGACGATCGTGGCCCTTGAGGCCGCCTGCCAGGGCAGCGACGCCTGGAGCGAGAACCTGGTCCGCGAGGGGGTCACCGGTGACCTGCCCACGATCCGCTACCTGGTCGCCCAGCAGGACGGCCAGCAGGACGGCCAGATCGAGGGCTACGCGGTCGCGTCGTACGCCGGGGACATCGCCGAGCTCCAGCGGATCGGCGTGGCCGAGGACGCGCGCCGTACCGGGCTCGCTTCGGCGCTGCTCGACGAGGTCATCGCCGAGGCGCCGTCGACCGGCGCGAACCGGATGCTGCTCGAGGTGCGCTCGGACAACGCCGGGGCGTTGAAGTTCTACGCCGCCCGCGGCTTCGTGGAGATCGACCGACGTCCGCGGTACTACCGCGACGGCGCCGACGCCATCGTGATGCGGCTGCCGCTGGTGACCGGATGCGGAGGACGCCGATGACGAGCGAACCCCTGGTCCTCGGCATCGAGACCTCCTGCGACGAGACCGGCATCGGCATCGTCCGGGGGCACACCCTGCTCGCCGACGCAGTCGCCTCCTCGGTCGAGGAGCACGCCCGCTTCGGCGGCGTCGTACCAGAGGTCGCCTCGCGCGCGCACCTGGAGGCGATGGTGCCGACGCTGGAGCGGGCCTGCGACACGGCGGGTGTCGCGTTGGGCGACGTCGACGCGATCGCGGTCACCTCGGGGCCGGGCCTCGCCGGGGCCCTCCTCGTCGGGGTCGCTGCCGCGAAGGCGCTGTCGATCGCGCTCGAGAAGCCCCTGTACGGCGTCAACCACCTGGCCGCTCATGTCGCCGTCGACCAGCTCGAGCACGGCGCCCTGCCGGACCCGTGCCTGGCGCTGCTCGTCTCTGGCGGGCACTCCTCGCTGCTCCGGGTCGACGACGTCACCAGCTCGGTCGTGCCGCTCGGCGCGACCATCGACGACGCGGCCGGCGAGGCCTTCGACAAGGTCGCCCGGTTGCTCGGGCTGCCCTTCCCCGGTGGCCCGCACATCGACCGGGTGGCCCGCGAGGGCAACGCGGTCTCGATCGACTTCCCGCGCGGGCTGAGCTCGAAGCGCGACCTGGAGCGGCACCGCTTCGACTTCTCGTTCTCCGGGCTGAAGACCGCGGTCGCTCGCTGGGTCGAGGCTCGCGAAGCGAGCGGCGAGCCCGTCCCGGTGGCGGATGTGGCGGCGGCATTCCAGGAGGCCGTGGTCGACATCCTGACCCGCAAGGCGATCGATGCCGCGGTCGACCAGGGCATCGAGGACCTCCTGCTCGGCGGGGGAGTGGCGGCGAACTCGCGGCTGCGGTACCTGGCCGAGGAGCGGGCGGCGGCGAAGGGGATCCGGGTCCGGGTGCCGCGGCCGGGGCTCTGCACCGACAACGGCGCGATGGTCGCCGCGCTCGGCTCCGAGATGGTGGCGAGAGGCCGAGCGCCGTCAGCGCTCGACCTCCCGGCCGACTCCTCCATGCCGGTGGACAAGGTGTTGAACTAGGCCATCACCGTGCTGCCACCAGGAACGGGGTAGCGATGTCCTCCCCGGCCTCGGGTGCCAGTGCGTACTCCCGGGCGCCGTTCAGCGCGATCCTGATGAGCGCCCAGCGACCCTGTTCGTAAACAGTGGCCAGGACGTGCTCGTCGTCCTCCCACGTCGCTGCGGTGACGGTGGCGCCGTCATCGGTCTTCAGGTCGAGGACGACGCGCCCGCTCCTGGCATCGAGAACCGACAGCTGGCCGTCGCCGAACCCGTCGCCGTACGCCTGCGCGCCGAGCAGGTTCTGGCCGTTCGGCGAGAACGAACTGAAGCGGAAGTCGCACGTCTTCCAGAGCAGCGCGTTCTCGCGATCGCGCACTTCCGAGCAGCTCCCGGCATCGCTGTAGGAGACCTGTCCGGCGACGAGCTCGTCCGTGATGCCCGCTGCCCCGATCATGCCCGGGTACACCTGCTTGGACTCTTCGGTGGCCGATACGGCCCACAACTTCGGGTCCTGGTCCTTGGTCTGCACGTACACCGTGCAGTCGCCGGTTTCCGAGCAGTCCTCGCCCTCGATGGCCACGACGGTGAAACCGTCGCCGGGCAGGTCGCCGAAGCCGTAGACCCCTTCGCCCCCGTCCTGGATCGCCATGACCACGCCATCAGGCCGGACGAACGCGCCGACGCGGCCCTCCTCGGAGACCACGAACGAGCCGGTAGTTGGCCACGACCGAGCCGGGAACGCACGGTTCACGCCGACGAAGCTGACAGCCAGCTCGCCGTCCGGTGCCTGTCGTGCGACGAGGAAGCCGCCCTCGATACGGGCAAGAGCACGTGGCTCACCGCCTTCGCCGAGCGAGACGGTCATGTTGCCGTCGTGGATCTCGCCGGCGACGGCGTACCCGGTCGGCTTGTCACCGGTCTTGAGTCCGTCGATGGTGATCGGCCCCGCGTCCGGGGGCGCCGCGGGCTGGATCGTCGCGGGCTTGGTGGGATCGTTCAGCACGGTCACACCGACCGGCACCGCGACCGCCAGGACCACGGCCGCCATCGCCATCGTGGCGCGCATCCGGCGACCGCGCCGGATCTCGCCGGCGCGGGAGACCACCTGGGCGAGGTCGAGGTCGGTGCCGCCGCGGCGGGCGAACTGCTCGGCCTTGCGGGACAGGGTGCTGTTCAACTCGTTCTCGGGGCTGCCGTTCATGGGCGGGCCTCCCATCCGGAAAGGTCGGAGCGGTGACCCAGGCGGTCCCGCAGGGTGTCCAGCGCCCGGCTCGACTGGGATTTGACGGTGCCGAGCGAGACGCCGAGCGCGTCGGCGGTCTCCTTCTCGGAGAGCTGTTCGTAGTACCGCAGGACGACCACGGCCCGTTGCCGCTCGGGCAGCGAGCGAACGGCCTCCCAGAGGGCCGTTCCGACGCCGTCGTACTCCTGCGCCTCGACGGGGACGTCGTACGTGCTGGTGTCGGTGACCACCTCGCGGTGCCGCCACAGCCGGCGCCACATCGAGGTGTGCTCGTTGAGGAGGATCTTGCGGGCGTAGGCGTCGACGTTCTGGGCGGCGGAGACCCGGTCCCAGGCGAGGTACACCTTGGCCAGAGCAGTTTGCGCAAGGTCCTCGGCGGCGTGCACGTCCCCGGTGAGCAGGTACGCCGTCCGCAGCAGCTTGTGCTGGCGTGCGGCCATCCAAGTCTCGAACTCGTTGGTCCGGTCCTGGGGGCGCGGGGGGCTGTCGGTCAAGATCGGCTCCTCGGTCGTCGTCAGCATCATCCACCTCCTTCACCCGTCCAGACGTGGCTTGCGGTGAAAAGGTTGCACCGGATCGGTGACGAACTTTCCCGACGGGTGAGAGGGTCGTTTCCGAGTCCGTACGAGCGAGGGAGACGCCGCATGCAGCAGGTCAAGGGAGTCATCGCACGGGCCAAGGGGGCGCCGGTCGAGCTGGTGACGATCAACGTCCCGGACCCGGGGCCGGGCGAGGCCGTGGTGAAGGTGCAGGCCTGCGGCGTCTGCCACACCGACCTGCACTACCGCGAGGGCGGGATCAACGACGAGTTCCCGTTCCTGCTCGGGCACGAGGCTGCCGGCATCGTCGAGGCGGTCGGTCCCGGCGTGACGGACGTGGCTCCCGGGGACTTCGTGATCCTCAACTGGCGGGCTGTGTGCGGGAACTGCCGGGCCTGCGACCGGGGCGAGCCCTGGTACTGCTTCGCCACGCACAACGCGACTCAGAAGATGACCCTGGCCGAAGGAGAGGGTGCGGGCGCCGAACTCTCCCCAGCTCTCGGCGTCGGTGCCTTCATCGAGAAGACCCTGGTCGCCGCCGGGCAGTGCACGAAGGTCGATCCGGAGGCCCGTCCTGCCGCCGTCGGGCTGTTGGGCTGCGGCGTGATGGCCGGCCTGGGAGCGGCGATCAACACCGGCAACGTCGGCCGCGGCAAGTCCGTCGCCGTGATCGGTTGCGGTGGTGTCGGCGCCGCTGCGGTCGCGGGCTCCGCACTGGCCGGAGCGGGCACGATCATCGCTGTCGATCTCGACGACCGGAAGCTGGAGTGGGCGAAGAACCTCGGCGCCACCCACACGATCAACTCGTCGGCGACCGACCCGGTCGCCGCCATTCAGGCGCTGACCGGCGGCAACGGGGCGGACGTCGTCATCGACGCGGTCGGTCGCCCGGAGACCTGGAAGCAGGCGTTCTACGCCCGCGACCTGGCCGGCACCGTGGTCCTGGTCGGCGTACCGACGCCGGACATGAAGGTCCCCGACATCCCGCTCATCGACGTCTTCGGACGCGGCGGGTCGCTGAAGTCCAGCTGGTACGGCGACTGCCTGCCCTCGCGCGACTTCCCGCTGCTGGTCGACCTCTACCGGCAGGGCCGGCTCGACCTGGACGCCTTTGTCAGCGAGGAGATCGGGATCGGGGACATCGAGGCCGCGTTCGCGAAGATGCACCACGCCCCTGAGGACGGGCAGAGCGTCCTGCGCAGCGTGGTCGTGCTGTGACGGCTCGGGTGGATCACGCTGTCATCAGCGGCACGTTCAGCCTGGACGGCGAGACCTTCGAGGTCGACAACAACGTCTGGGTGGTCGGCGACGATTCCGAGTGCATCGTCATCGACGCCCCGCACGACGTGGACGCGATCCTGGCGGTGGTGGGGGAGCGGAAGGTGAAGGCGATCGTCTGCACCCACGCCCACGACGACCATGTCCGGGTCGCGCCGGAGCTGCGGGTGCGGACGGTGGCGCCGATCCTGCTGCACCCGGCGGACAAGCCGCTGTGGGAGCTCACCCACCCCGACGAGCTCTGGGACGTCGATCTCTCCGACGGGCTCGAGCTGACCGTCGGCGGGACCGTGCTCCGGGTGCTGCACACGCCGGGCCACGCCCCCGGTGCGGTCTGCCTGTACGCGCCCGACCTCGGCTGCGTGTTCACCGGTGACACCCTCTTCCACGGGGGCCCGGGAGCGACCGGCCGCTCGTTCAGCGACGCCGAGGAGATCGTTGAGTCGATCCGGGAACGGGTCTTTGCGCTGCCGGGGGAGACCGTCGTGCACACCGGCCATGGTGAGGACACCGTCCTCGATGCCGAGAAGGAGCGGATGGGCCTGTGATGGAGGGATGGGTCGCCTGGCCGGTGTCCCTCGCGTACCTGTACTTCGGGATCAAGGCCTACGGGCACCTGCGCGACCACCACGGGACCGACGACAACAACTGGTTGGAGGGCGTCGGAGCCTTCGCCCTGGCGCCGTTCGTCGCGCCGTTCATGCCCGTCATCATGCACGCGAAGTGGCGGAGGGGGCGCAGTTCGTCGGACCGTATTCAACTAGATGGTTGACAATGCGAGGCGAGGTCGCGCACTCTTGATCAACTACCAGGTTGAGGGAGGTTCCCGATGTCGGCAGCGGAACAGTTCGACGACCGGCTCTCCCGGGTGTTCAGCGCACTCGCGGACCCAACCCGGCGCGACATCGTCGCCCGGCTGACCGACGGGGACGCGACCGTCAGCGAGCTCGGTTCGGCGTACGACGTGTCGCTACAGGCGGTCTCCAAGCACCTCAAGGTGCTCGAGGACGCCGGCCTGGTTAGCCGCAGTCGGGACGCCCAGCGGCGTCCGGTCCACCTCGAGGCGGAGGTGTTCGACCTGATGACGAAGTGGATCGAGCGCTACCGGCAGCAGGCGGAGGAGCGGTACCGCCGCCTGGACCGGCTCCTGGCCGACCAGGAACCCACGATCGAACGAGGAGCGTCATGAGCGCCACGACCGCGCATCCGGAGACCATCGTCGACGCCCCGGTCGGGGTGCCGTGGATCGACCTCACCCGGGAGTTCGACGCCCCACCGGAACGGGTCTTCCGCGCCCACGTCGACCCCGACCTCCTCGCGCGCTGGATCGGGCCGCGCGACCTCTCCTTCGAGCTGCAGGAGTGGGACGCCCGCACCGGTGGTCGCTGGGCGTACTCGTCGGGCCGCAGGGAGGACATCTTCGAGTTCTACGGTTCGTTCCACGAGATCCGGGAGAACGAGCGGATCGTCCAGACCTTCACCTATCGCGGCGCCCCCGATGCGGTCGCTCTCGAGATCGCCTCCTTCGAGGCGCTTCCCGGTGGACGGACCCGGCTGGTGATCCGCAGCATCGGCTCCAGCGTGGAGGAGCGCGACTCGATGGTCGTCAGCGGCATGGAGAGCGGGATCGTCGCCGGTTACGAGAAGCTCGACGCACTTCTTGCCGGAGCTGAAGGGACCACCCAAAAAGCCCCATAGAGAATAATAGTGACAAAACAGACATAACGTCTTAAACTCGACTTGCTGGTCGGGTGTGGGGTTCGGTCGGGCGTCGGTGGATCACGAGGATCCGCGGCCCGGCCGGTGCGATTCCCTCCCGGGGGGGAAGTCGACGTGAGGCTGTTAGTCGCGCTGGTCGTGAGCCTGGTGGGGACGTGGGTGCTGGGCGCTCCCGCTGACGCCGCCGCCACCCGCGTCACGATCGTCTCCGCGTCCACCACCACGGTGAGCGGGACTCCCGTGATGACCGGTCGGATCAACGGCACCTCCAGCGTCGTACGGATCGAGGCGTACCGGTACGGCCGCTGGGTCCTGGTCAAGAAGGTGCCCACCTACCAGCGCTCCTACCGCGCCACCCTGAAGACCGCCGGCACCAGCATCAAGTACCGGGCCGGCGTCACCGGGCGCTACAGCCGAACCGTCACCGTCGCCGCGGTACGACCGCCGTCGGATGCCTGCGGGGTGGGCCGGACCAAGGCGGATGGCTCGCCCTGGACGTGTACCTTCGTCGACAACTTCAGCTCCGGCGCCCTGGACCGGACCAAGTGGACCGCGCAGACGGCGTTCGCGATGGGCTCGCCGGGGGCGCACACCTGCTACGCCGACGACCCGGCCAACATCTCGGTCGCCGACGGGTCCCTGAACCTGACCATGCGTCGGGTCTCGACCC
>JBKJIN010000032.1:0-86630 GCA_046598425.1 Marmoricola sp.
GAACCCTCATGACGATGCCACGACCTTCCTTGGTGACCTCCAGCGGCCCGTCGCCGGTCCGCGGCTTCATCGCCGCCATGCGCACACCTCTTCCTTTGCCTGAATCAGAGCGCCGAGCAGATGTGACGCCGTTCGCAGCCATTATTCCCCATCAGCCCATGCTCGGGACAATCGCGGGGCAAGTGACCCCGCCCGGCACCGCCTACCCGGGCTTGCGGGTGGCGCCGATCGCGTAGAGCAGACCGGTCGGCCCGGTGACCGTCTCCTGGTAGTTCGTCACCGTCGTCCCGTACTCGACGGTCAGCGCCTGGCCCGGTTGGGTGGCGTTGAACCACTGCGTCAGCGTTCCCCGGCAGACCGAGTTGCAGCGGAAGACCTTGCGCGGCAGGTGCAGCCCGCGCCCCAGTCGGTAGGCGAACGAGCGCGCCTTCGGGTAGGAGTCGTCGACGCCGTACAGGGGTTGGTGCAGGATCGCGACGTAGTCGGGGTCGACCGAACGCAGGAACCGCAGCACCGCCCGCGTCTCGGGCTCGCTCGCGGGACCCGGCCCGGAGTAGAACGGGGCAGGTTGCCTGACCCAGTCGACCGGGAAGTTCCGGTTGAGGTCGACCCCCCGGGCGTTCGGCCGGCGCTGGTGCACGACACCGTCGGGGTTCATCCGCGGGATCACCCAGACGGCGGCGCCGCGGACCGCCGGCCCGGAGATCAGGTTCAGCAGGATCTTCGAGGGCTGCGCCTCGTCGCCGTGGATGCCGCCGATGAAGACGGCGACCACCGGGGCGATCGGTTCACCGATCCGGTACGCCTTGATCGGGCGCCCCTGAACGCTCGTGCCGATGACCTGGGTGGACAGCACCTGCCCTCCCGCCGTCGCCGGCGTAGCCACGGCCGCGAGGCCGCAGAGCACCACGAGCACGAGCGCTCCCGAGATGCGGCGCATCACACCTGATGTCCCCCTAAGTCGTTGGCGTCCGGGCGATTCGCAGCGCTGAGCTGGGTTGCCAGGCGATCCAGCAAGGCGTCGACCTCGCTGGCCCGGTACCCCCGGAAGGCCGTGGTAAAACGCACCCGCAGCAGGTCCTCGGCCCCGAGCGGGCCCTCGGCCGGTACGACGACGTCGGGCCGGTCGTCGTATGCCGGAGCGAGCGGGTCACCCGCGCCCGCGGCGACCACGGCGATCGCACCGATGACGAGGACGACGATGACCGCAAGCACCCAGATCATCGCGACGCCGCCATGATCGCAACGGCCTCGTCGACGTCGTCGGTGAGCGTGAGGGCATCGAGGTCGGACTCGGAGATCTTGCCGTCGGCGAGCACCGTGCCCCGGAGCCAGTCGAGCAGGCCGGACCAGTACTCGACCCCGACCAGGACGACCGGGAAAGAGGTGATCTTCTGCGTCTGGGCGAGGGTGAGGGCCTCGAAGAGCTCGTCGAAAGTGCCCAGCCCGCCGGGCAGGACGATGAAGCCCTGGGCGTACTTGACGAACATCATCTTGCGGGCGAAGAAGTAGCGGAAGTTGACGCCGCGGTTCACGTAGTCGTTGACGCCGTCCTCGAAGGGGAGCTCGATGCCCAGGCCGACGCTGACACCGCCGGCGTCGGCAGCACCCTTGTTGGCCGCCTCCATCGCTCCAGGCCCGCCGCCAGTGATCACCGAGAACCCGGCCTCGACCAGCTTCGCCCCGATCGCGACGCCCTTGGCGTAGTACGGGTCCTCGCGCTTGGTCCGGGCGGACCCGAAGACCGCGATCGCCGGACCGAGCTCGGCCAAGGCGCCGAAGCCCTCGACGAACTCGGCCTGAATTCTCAGCACGCGCCACGGGTCGGTGTGCAGCCAGTCGCTGGACCCGCGGGAGTCGAGCAACCGCTGGTCGGTGGTGGAGAGGTCGACCTGGGTGTCGCGCAGGAACATCGGCCCCTTGCGCTTCATCCGACGACCGGCGCCCGGGGGGCGCTCGGCGGTCATTGGCCAGCTCCCAGCCAGGTACGCAGGGTCGCCTCGCAGCGACGGATCTGCTCGATCGGCACGTGTTCCTCCTGCTTGTGGGCCAGCACCGGGTCGCCCGGCCCGTAGTTGACGGCCGGGATCCCCAGGCCGGTGAAGCGGGCGACGTCGGTCCAGCCGAACTTCGGGTTCACGGTGCCTCCGACGGAGTCGACGAACGCCTGCGCCGCCGGTCGGTCCAGGCCCGGCAGGGCGCCCGGCGCGGAGTCCGTGACCTCGACGTCGAAACCGGCGAAGTAGTCGCGCACGAAGGCGAGCGCCTCGTCCTCGCTGCGGTCCGGGGCGAAGCGGTAGTTCACCGTCACGGTGCACACGTCCGGGATCACGTTGGTGGCGACGCCGCCGCTGATCAGGACGGCGTTCAGGCCCTCGTGGTATTGCAGCCCGTCGATCACCGGCTTCCGCGGCTCGTACGCCGTCAGCCTGGTCAGCACCTCGGCAGCACCGTGGATCGCGTTGACCCCGCGCCAGGACCGTGCCGAGTGTGCACGCTCGCCGCGGGTGCTCACCTCGACCCGCAGGGTGCCTTGGCATCCGGCCTCGACCACCGCGTCGGAGGGCTCCATCAGGATCGCGAAGTCGGCCTCGAGCAGATCGGGGCGCTGCTCGGCGATCAGCCGCAGCCCGTTGTGGACCGAGGCGATCTCCTCGCACTCGTAGAACAGGTAGGTCAGGTCCCGCGCCGGGTCGACTAGGTCGGCGGCCAGCTTGAGCGCGACCGCGACACCACCCTTCATGTCGCAGGTGCCGAGCCCGTGCAGAAGGGTGCCGTCGTTGCGGGCCGGCAGGTTGTCGTTGACCGGGACGGTGTCGACGTGGCCGGCGATCACGACCCGCTCGGCACGGCCGAGATCGGTCCGGGCGACCAGCGAGTTGCCGATCCGGGTCAGGCTCAGGTGCGGACGACCCTGCAGGGCCGCCTCGATCGCATCGGTGATCGCCTGCTCGTCGTGGCTGACCGACTCGATGTTGACGAGGGCCTCAGTGAGGGCGACCACGTCGGCGGTCAGGTCCAGAGCCATGCCCTCATCCTGTCAGGTCAGCGGGCGGGGAACACGCAGAACTCGTTCCCCTCCGGGTCGGCCATCACGGTCCAGCGGATGTCGCCACCTTGGGGTCGCAGCACGGTGGCGCCGAGATCGAGCACCTCGGCGAGGTCGCGCGCGCTCACGTCGAGGTGAACGCGCTGCTTGACCGTCCGCGGCTCGGGGACTGGGCCGAGCGCAGTGACGTCCTGGTCGGGCGCCGAGTGGGTGTCGAGGCAGAGCTCCTTGAAAGTGGCGATCCCGGTTCCCATGGGAGTGGGCCTGCCACCGCCGACCGACATCCACACCTGCCCCGGTGATCTCCTCAACGCTCCTCAACGCTCCTCGCTACGCCGGGATACGAGCATGCTCGATCCGGTTCCACTCGTTCGCGTAGCCTGAACATCATGTCTGCAGCGACTTCCGAGACCCCCACCCACGCCTGGGGCTTCGGCCTCGCGACCACCGCCGAGGACGGATCGGTGCTCGACACCTGGTACCCGGCCCCTGCCCTCGGGGAGGCCCCGGCAGACGACGTCGCCCCCGCGTTCCTGACCGCGTTGGAGGGCAAGGACGACGCCCGCCGAGTCACCACCCAGGTCGTGCTGACCAAGATCGCGTTGGCCGACGAGCCGCGCGACGCCAGCGACGTCTACCTGCGCCTGCACCTGCTCAGCCACCGCCTGGTCGCCCCGCACGGGCAGAACCTGACGGGGGTCTTCGGTCTGCTCAGCAACGTCGTGTGGACCAGCCGGGGACCCTGCGCGGTGACCCGGTTTGAGGAGGTCCGCGGCGCGCTGAAGGCGACCGGGGCGGTCGAGGTCTTCGGGGTCGACAAGTTCCCGCGGATGACCGACTACGTGCTACCGACCGGCGTCCGGATCGCCGACGCCGACCGGGTCCGTCTCGGCGCGCACCTGGCGGAAGGCACCACGGTGATGCACGAGGGCTTCGTGAACTTCAACGCCGGCACCACGGGTGCCTCGATGGTCGAGGGCCGGATCTCGGCCGGCGTCGTGGTCGGTGACGGCTCCGACATCGGCGGCGGTGCCTCGATCATGGGCACCCTCTCCGGCGGCGGCTCCCAGGTCATCTCGATCGGCCAGCGCTGCCTGCTGGGAGCGAACGCCGGCATCGGCATCTCGCTCGGGGACGACTGCGTCGTGGAGGCCGGCTGCTACGTCACCGCGGGCACGAAGGTGACCGTCACCGATGGCGGCACCACCAGGGTGATCAAGGCCGTCGAGCTGTCCGGCGCGTCGAACATGCTGTTCCGGCGCAACTCGGTCACCGGTACCGTCGAAGCGGTCCCGTGGCGGGCGGAGGGCATCGCCCTCAACGCCGACCTGCACGCGAACTGAGATCCGTGGCGTTCCTCCGCTCCTTCGTTTTCCTCGCGGTCCTGGCGATGGTGGCCGGAGTCGGCTTCGCGATCTGGCGCGGCACCGGTCCGCTGCCCGACCCCGAGGCCTGCTACGCCACCGTGGACCGGCGTGAGGTCGGGCTGGCCCCGGACCAGGGCCGCAATGCAGCACTGATCGCCGCGATCGGCGTACGACGCGGGCTGCCGGCCAGGGCGGTCTCGATCGCGCTGGCGACGGCGTACCAGGAGAGCAAGATCCGCAACCTCTCGTACGGCGACCGCGACTCGGTCGGCCTTTTCCAGCAGCGGCCCTCGCAGGGCTGGGGCACCGTGCGGCAGATCCAGAACGAGAAGTACGCGATCAACAAGTTCTACGAGGCGCTTGTGAAGGTCGACGGGTACGAGAGCATGCGGATCACCGAGGCCGCTCAGCGGGTGCAGCGCTCCGGCTTCCCCGAGGCGTACGAGGACCACGCGGAGGACGCCCGGACACTCGCCTCGGCGCTCACCGGCTACAGCCCGGACGGCGCCTTCACCTGCGTCGTCGACGAGCCCGAGGACTACGGCTCCGCGGACGCGGTCGCGGCCACGCTGACCGACGCGTTCGGCCCCCTCCCCACCGAGCGGACCGGCGCCCGCCAGGACCTACGGGTCTCGGTCTCACCCGGCCTGGCGGGCAACCGCCGCGGCTGGGCGATTGCGCAGTACCTGGTCGCGTACGCCGGCGAACTGAAGATCACCTCGGTCTCCTTCGACGGGTTCACCTGGCGGACGGGGAGGGACTCCGAGGACGGCTGGACGGCGGCCGAAGCCTCGGACAGCGGGGTCGACGTCTCCCTGGGCTGAGGCCTAGATGCGCCACTCGGGCCGGTAGGCGGGATGACCGGCGTACGGAAGCGCAAGGCGGCGCAGTCCGATACAGGCACTGGATTCGGTCTTGGGACAGACTCCGCAGCGCGTGATCGTCTCGATCCCGGAGCGGGACACGACGGTCATCGTCCTGTCGTTGTGGCGCTCGATCTCGGCTTGCAAGCGGGACGGGGGACGATGCGATCCGGACCCGGCCTGCACTGAGTCCTCAACTGTGACCATCGCAGGTTCTGATTCGGCGACATCAAGATCGTGCCCGATCGCGTAGGTGAGCAGGAACTCCTTGATGCTCAGCATGTTAGTCACCGACACAATCACTAGCTGGACCCTGGCCATGACGACTACTGGAACTGACGTCACCCGGGGTCCGGGGGTGTCGAAGATTGCCTTCACCCTACGCCCGGCCACCTGATCCGTCCGACCAACCGCAGTTGTGGCGGGCCGACCAACGCCGTAGCCCGGGCGAAGGTCTACCCTGGTGGTGAGGGCATCCTCGGCACCCGGTTTCGTGTCGCTGTCCGCAACCGAGAGGCGGCGACATCCAGGTGACCCTCGAGGAGTTTGCGTCCAGCGCGACGCCTACTGGCCTTGCACGGATCGAGGATTTCTGTCGCTTGGGAGCCAGGAGAATCGGGGTCAACGGGATGGCGGTCACCTTCGCGGACGAGTTCGGGATTCTCGAACAGATCTTCGCCACCGACGTCCTGGCCGGAATGATCGCCGATCTCGAGTTCACCCTGGAGCACGGACCCGCTCACGACGCCCTGGCCTCGAGCCGGCCCGTCGAGGCATCCGACCTCTCGGCTCCGGCTGCGTTCCGACGATGGCCGCTGTTCGCACCCGAAACGATCGGGTTGGGCGTGAACGCAGTCCAGGCGTTTCCGATGGCAACCTTCGGCAGCGTGCTGGGGGTGGTCTCGATGTACCGGTTCGTCTCCGGACCGCTGACCGGGGTCCAGCACCGCCAGGCCCTTGCCGTCACCGAGCTGATCAACTTCGCCCTGGTCGATCCCGACACCCGGGACAACATCGGCCTGGGCCTGCGCATGAGCGTCCACCAGGCGGCCGGAATGGTCATGCAACAAACAGGCAGCACCATCGTCGACGCCTTGGCGCTTCTCAAGGCAACGGCATTTTCCGAGAACAGGCCGATCGACGAGCTCGCGGACGAGGTCATCCGCGGCGGACGGAGGTTCAGGCAGATGGAGTCCCACCATGACGATTGACAACCAGCCCTTCGACCCGACGACTGCGAGGATGGCCCAGGTCGCCCAACGGTTCGTGCTCCTGGCCGACACCCTGGTCGCCGACTACGACGTCGTCGAACTGTTAGACCGGCTGGCCTCGGACTGCGTCGAGCTCATCGACGTCAGTGCGGCCGGGATTCTCCTGGTCAACGGCAACGGCGACCTGGACCTCGTTGCGAGCTCCAACGAAGCCTCACGGCTCATCGAGGTCTTCCAGCTGGAAAGTGATGAGGGCCCGTGCGTCGAGGCGACCCGGACCGGGCAGACAGTCTTCTATGACGACGCGGTGGTTCTCGAAAACCGGTGGCCGTCGTTCGCCGGAGCCATGCGCCGGTTCGGATTCACCTCTGTGTACGGAATCCCGCTTCGGCTGCGTTCGGAAACGATCGGCGCCCTGAACCTGTTCACCACCGATGACCGTTTACTCTCCGATCATGATCGGCGCGTCTGTCAGGCCTTCGCCGACGTCGCCACCATCGGAATCCTCCAGCAGCGGTCACTCTCACGCGTCTCGCTTCTCTCCGAACAACTGCAGCTCGCCCTCAACAGCCGCATCACCGTGGAACAGGCGAAGGGCATCATCTCCGAGTACGGCGGCATCGATGTGGGCGAAGCGTTCGTAGCCCTTCGCTCCTACGCGCGCGCGAACCGCGTCAAACTCAGCACCGTTGCCACCCAGCTCATCGCACGCGACCTGCTGCCAGGTGCTGTGACTCCGGAGGGAACGCGACAGCGTAGGTAGCTCGAGCCTGGTGCGTACGCCTGCTGAATCACTCAGGCGAGACGGGCCACAGCGGCGTCGATGCGCTCGTCGGTCGCGGTGAGCGCGACCCGGACGTGCTTCGCGCCTGCGGGCCCGTAGAACGAGCCCGGGGCGACCAGGATGCCGCGCTCGGCGAACCAAGCGACGGTCTCCCAGCAAGGTTCCTCACGGGTCGACCAGAGGTACAGCGACCCCTCGGAGTGGTCGATCCGGAAGCCGGCACCCTCCAGGGCGGCCTTCAGCCGGTCGCGCCGCGCGGCGTACCGGGCGTGCTGCACCTCGACGTGGGCGTCGTCGTCGAGTGCCGCGACCATCGCGAGCTGCTGCGGGCCGGGCATCTGCAGGCCGAGGTTCTTGCGGACCGCGAGCAGCTCGCCGATCACCGCCGGGTCGCCGGCGACGAAAGCGCACCGGTAGCCGGCCAGGTTCGAGCGCTTGGAGAGCGAGTGCACGGCGAGGATGCCCTCGACCGACCCGCCGCAGACGTCCGGGTGCAGGACCGAGACGGGCTGGGCGCCAGGCTCCCAGGTCAGCTCCAGGTAGCACTCGTCGGAGATCAGTAGCACCCCGCGCTCCCGGCACCAGTCGACGACCTTGCGCAGGTGGTCGACCGGCAGCACCCGACCGGTCGGGTTGGACGGCGAGTTGATCCAGAGGATCTTCGGCGTCTCCGGGCCGAGCGCGGTCAGCGAGTCGGTCGCAAGCACCCGGGCGCCGACCAGCGCCGCCCCGACCTCGTACGTCGGGTAGGCCAGCTCAGGCTGGACGACCAGGTCGCCGGGGCCGATCCCGAGATGCATCGGCAAAGAAGCGATCAGCTCCTTGGAGCCGATCACCGGCAGGACCGCGTCCAGACCCAAGAATCCAGGGGGCCCGGTGACGCCGAAGCGACGCCTCAGCCAGTCGATGCACGCCTGCCGGGTCTCCGGGAGGCCGATCGTCGTCGGATATCCCGGCGAGTCGGCCGCCGCGATCAGGGCGCGCTGCACCACCTCGGGGGTGGAGTCGACCGGGGTGCCGACCGAGAGGTCGACGATCCCGTCAGGATGCGCGCGCGCCTGATCGCCGTACGGCGTCAGATGATCCCAGGGGAAATCCGGCAGCGTGGAGGAGACGCCTGAGAACGTACTCAGTTTTCGTCGTGCTCCTGCGGCGGCAGGGCAGCCACCAGCGGGTGATCGGCGTCGATGACGCCCATCTTGGCAGCGCCGCCCGGGGAACCCAGCTCGTCGAAGAAGTGCACGTTGGCGTCGTAGTACTCCTTGTGCTCCGCCGGCACATCGTCCTCGTAGTAGATCGCCTCGACGGGGCAGACCGGCTCGCACGCACCGCAATCGACGCACTCGTCGGGGTGGATGTAGAGCATGCGCTTGCCCTCGTAGATGCAGTCGACCGGGCACTCGTCGACGCAAGCGCGGTCCTTGAGATCGACGCACGGCTGGGAGATGACGTAGGTCACCTGGATCCTCCTGAAGTCACAGGTCCGGGGTGGACTCAAGCAAAGCCTAGTATCCCGGACGTGAGTCCTACAGACAGACCCGCATTTCGACACGTGACCAAACCCACGCCCGAGCACGGCCTGGGGCCGCACGTGGTCGGCCAGCGCGTCGTCGTACGGCGGGTGCTGCCCGGCGAGACCGGCCCCAGCGGCGGTCCGGCCCTGACCGACCTGCTCGGGATCTGCGAGTCCTGGACCTCGACGACGGCCTCGATCCGGGCCGAGGACGGCACCCTGGTGGAGATCGCACTGGCCGACATTGTCTCCGGAAAGCCGGTGCCGCCACGGCCCAGCATCCGGCACCGGGTCTCGGTCAGAGAGGCCGAGAGCCACGCGACCCCGTTCTGGCCGGGCGTCCAGCGCACCTCGCTCGGTGAGTGGGAACTGCGGACCGAACCGGATCCCGACGGTCGGCTCCGCAAGCGCGCCAACTCCTGCCTGGCAGTCGGCGATCCCGGTACCGAGGTCGCCTCAGCAGCGGCCGCGGTCGCGCAGTTCTACGCGGCCGCGGGCCGATCGGCGCTGGTGCAGGTCGAGGCGGACTCCGCGATCGAGCAGCAGTTGCTCGACCTGGGCTGGACCCCGGTGCCGGGTGACTCCCTCTTTCTGCTCGGGTCGCTCTCGCGGGCGCTGCGCTCCCTGCGGATGGCCGGCAGCGCCAGCACCGCGCAGGTCGACGGCCCCCGACTGACCGCGACCCTGCCCGGCGGAATCGCCCGGGCCGCCCTCGACGTGGACTGGCTCGGGGTCCACGACCTCGTCGTCGAACCGGACCGGCGTCGCCAGGGGCTCGCCTCGGACCTGGTCCGGGCGCTCCTCGACGCCGGGGCCGAGCAGGGCGCGACGAACCTCTGGCTGCACGTCGAGGTGGACAACGCCGCCGCGCTCGCCTTCTACGAGCGCCTCGGCCTGGTTGCCCACCACGGGTGCCGGTACCTGGCCGCGCCCAGGTGAGGGCCCAGGTGAGGGCCCAGGTGAGGGCCCGGGTGAGGGCCCGAGTGAGCGTCAGAGACCGTTGAACAGGTCCGTCTCGAGCCCCTTCTCGTTGAACGGGCCCGCCTTGGCCCCCTTGGCGATCCGGTAGAACTCGTACCCCCACGCCTCGGTCCCGGCGTTGTTCGACAACGCGAAGAACGGGCCGTCGAGGGTGATCTGGGTGGCGTGGGCGCCGAGGGCAGCCATCTTCTGGTCGTGGAACGCGGTGCCGTCCACGACGCAGCCGAGGTTGTCGTCGGAGGTGACGAACGGCGGCAGCGGGCCGTCCGGGTCCATCCCCTCGAAGGTGGTCTCGTCGCCCGCGTCGCGCAGCCGGCGCAGCCCCTCGCGCATCCAGCTCTCCGACATCGCGACCCAGTAGACCTTCGCAATGTCGTGGGCCTCACCGAGCTCGGTCCGGTACGACGGCACCGCAGCCAGTGCCGCGGCGTATGTGGCGACTCGGTGCGCCTGGATGTGATCAGGGTGGCCGTAGTTGCCGAACTGGTCGTAGGTGACCATCACCTGGGGCCGCACCTCCCGGATCACCGCGACCAGGTGGTCGGCGGCCTCGGTCAGGTCGGCGTGCCAGAAGGCGTTGGCGTGCACGTCGTCGGCGGCGACCGCGTGGCCGTCCTCATGCCACTTCATGCCGGAGTCGCGATAGGCGCCGAAACCGCCGAGCCAGCGGTGGTCGGTGACGCCGAGCTCGGCCATCGCCTTCTCCAGTTCGACCTTGCGCTGGTCGGCCAGGGCGTCGTCCTGGTCGTGCGCCAGGTGCGCCATCTCCGGGACGAGGATCTCCCCCATCTCACCGGCGGTGCAGGTGACCAGGGTGACCCCGATCCCCTCTGCGACGTACCTGGCCATGGTGGCGCCGTTGTTGATGCTCTCGTCGTCGGGGTGGGCGTGCACGAGCAGGAGGTGCTTGGTCATGGGCCAACCCTAGTGCGGCCTCAGGACAGCAGAACGGTGAGTTCGCCCACGAAGGGCCGGTCGGCCGGTAGCCAGTCCACCTCGCCCAACTGGTCGGCCCGCAGCCAACGCAGCGCGTCGTGCTGGCCGGGCCGGGGCACCGGTTCACCGTCGAGCAGGTACGCCGTCGCCACCCGAAGCTCCAGGCCCTCGCGGACCAGCACCACCGGGGCCAACCACCCGGTCACCTCGACCGTGCACCCGAGCTCCTCGTCGATCTCGCGGACCGCCGTCTGCTCGGGGCTCTCGCCGGGCTCGACCTTCCCACCCGGGAACTCCCAGCCGCCCTCGGGACGACGGGCTGCGAGGGCCCTGCCGCTGCCGAGGATCGCGACCCCGATGACGCGCTGCACCACCGGTCTACCTCGGCTGCAGCGCTAGCTGGCGGGACTGGGCGACCAGCGTCCCGGTGGAATCCCAGACCTCGCAATCCTCCTCGAAGAGGCCGCCAGCCATGGTCCTGGTCTGGTGCCGGACGACCAGCCAGCCGGGCGCCGGTCGCGCCCGCACGTACGCGGTCAGCTCGAGGGTCGGCGCCCAGCCGAGCATCCCCAGGTCGAAGGTCACCGGCGGCAACGCGTCGACGACCATCAGGAGCCCGACCGCGTCGAGCGGGCAGTCGTCGGCGAGCTTGAACCACCCCTGGATCAGGCCGTTCCCACTGGGCTGACCGAGCGCCCACATCGCGGTGGCCGGGTCGAACCGGGTGCCGAAGCGCAGCAGCAGGGGCGCGACCTCCCTCACCTCGGGCGGGGCGTCGCTAGAGACCACGCACTCCTCGACAGGCGGGAGAACCGGCGGGGCGAGGGCGAGTCCGAGCGCAGCAGCCTCGGCGTCGCTGGTCGGGTCGTGCGCCCGGTCGAGATCGCCGTACGTCGCCAGTGCTGCGATCCGCGAGACCCGGGCCCCGTCGACGTCCTGGACCAGGGTGGCCTCGACGGTCGAGAACCTGCCGCCCGAGCGGATCACCTTGGTCTCGACGTACGCCGGCCCGGGGGTCGCGGCGCTGAGGAAGTGCGCGCTGACCGAGAACGGGTCCGGGTGGCTCTTGTCCGGGTTCCGCGACGCGAGCTCAGCGGCGACCGCCTTGCCGATTATCGCCAGCAGGTAGCCACCGTTGATCGCCGGACCGACCGCCCACCCGGGCGAGAGGTGCGCGCCGTGCAGGCCATCGCCGAGGGCACTGACCGCGGTGTCGCGGTCGTACTCGTAGGTCATGGAGCGACCCTAGACGGAAGCGATCTCCGTGCGAATCTCCGGGCACCGGGTGCCGGTGTAGATCGTCGGCATGCACTGGTTGCAGTGGATGCACACGCCCTTCGTGACCTCGCCGGCCTGGAGCCGGTTGACCAGGTCGGGCTCGCGGAGCAGCGCCCGGCCCATCGCGACGAACTCGAAGCCCTCCTCCATTGCGCGGTCCATGGTGGTCTTCTCGTTGATGCCGCCGAGCATGATCAGCGGCATCGAGACCGCCTCGCGGAACGCCAGCGCCTTCTCGCGCAGGTAGGCCTCCTCGAACGGGTAGGTCTTGAAGAACTTCTTGCCGATCGGGGTCTTCAGGCCGAGCCGTACGGCGGGCGGCATGTTCGCCGCGAACTCCTTCAGCGGGACGTCGCCGCGGAAGAGATACATCGGGTTGAGCAGCGAGCTACCGGCGCTGAGCTCGAGGGCGTCGAGGTGCCCGTCGGCCTCCAGCATCTGGGCGAACTCCAGACTCTCGGGCATCGAGAAGCCGACCGGGGAGCCTTCGGTCATCCCGATCTTGGCGATGACGGCGACGTCGCCGCCGACCTCCTCGCGCACAGCCCGGGCGACCTGGCGGGCGAACTTGGCACGGTTCTCCAGCGACCCGCCCCAGCCGTCCTTGCGCCGGTTCTGGCCCGGTGCCAGGAACGAGCTCAGCAGGTAGCCGTGAGCCATGTGGATCTCGAGTACGTCGAAGCCAGCGGCCTTCATGATCCGGGCCGTCCGGACGTAGTCAGCGGTGATCCGGGTGATGTCGGCCTCGGTGCAGGAGTTGATCATCTGCATCGACAGCGGCGAGGGCATCTTCGACGCGGCCAGCGCCTTGACCCCGTTCGAGCGACCATTGGCCACCGGGCCGGCGTGGCCGAGCTGACCACCGATCTTCGCGCCAGTCTCGTGGATCGCGTCCGCGAGCTTGGTCAGACCGGGGGCCGACTCGTCGTTGACGACGATGACCTCTTTCTGGGTGCGCCCCTCAGGAGCCACCGCGAGGTAGGCGACCGTGGTCAGACCGACACCACCGCGGGCCGGGGCCAGGTGGTAGTCGATCAACTCGTCGGTGACCAGCCCGTACGGCGTACGCCCCTCGAAGGTGGCCGCCTTGACGGTCCGGTTGCGGAGCCGGACCGGACCCAGGTTGGCGGGCTCGAAGACGTTGTTCACCATGGCGAAACTGTAACCGGTTTCAGTTTTTATGCCGGGGCGATTCCAAGGGGTTCGTCGCGGGCGCGAAATCGGATGGAATGGGCCATTTATTGTCTCAGATTCGGAAGGTTCTCGACTGCTAGTCCGCTTTCACGGCAGAACAATGGTTCGATGGACGGGTGAAACTGATCCGAGTGACCGCGCTACTCACCGTGGCCCTGCTCGCCGTCCCGCTCACCGCCTGCGGCGCGGACGAGGAGCGCACCCTGACCGTCTTCGCCGCGGCCTCCCTCACCGGCGTCTTCACCGACCTCGGGGAGACGTTCGAGGCCGACCACCCCGGCGTGACCGTCACCTTCAACTTCGGCGGCTCGTCCGACCTAGCAGCCCAACTCGTCGAGGGCGCGCCCGGCGACGTCTTCGCCTCGGCGGACGCCCGGAACATGGAGAAGGTCGTCGCGGCAGACCTCAACGGGGTCGAGCCCGTCGCGTTCGCGTCGAACACGCTCACGATCGTCATCCCGGCCGACAACCCCGCGGGCATCTCGTCGCTCGCCGACCTTGCCGAGGACGGCGTCGACCTGGTGCTCTGCGCACCCGAGGTGCCGTGCGGTGCGGCCGCGGAGAAGGTCGAGTCCGCGGCAGGTCTCACCTTCGAGCCGGTCAGCGAAGAGCAGAGCGTCAAGGACGTCCTCGCCAAGGTCGTCGCCGGCGAGGCCGACGCGGGTCTGGTCTACGTCACCGACCTCCGCGCCGCCGGTGACGCCGTCACCGGGATCACCTTCCCCGAGGCAGCGCAGGCGGCCAACGTCGCCCTGATCACGAACCTCGGGACCGACCTCGACGATCTGTCGACAGCCTTCATCGACCTGGTGCTCGGCGCCGAGGGCCAGCGCGCACTGGCCGCCGCCGGCTTCGCGGAAGCCCCCTGACCGTGCGCGGCTCCCAGGTCCCGCGGTGGGTCTACCTCCCGGCACTGATCGGGGCGAGCTTCGTCCTGCTCCCCCTGGTCGCGATCGTCGCCAAGGTCGACTGGTCGAACTTCGTCACTCTGATCACCTCCGAGGCCTCCCGCGACGCCCTGTGGCTGAGCCTGCGGACCGCGACGGCGAGTACGGCGCTCTGCGTGCTGATCGGCGTACCGATGGCGCTGGTGCTGGCCAGGACCCGCTTCCCGGGGCAGGGGGTCCTCCGCTCCCTGGTGCTGCTGCCGCTGGTGCTGCCCCCGGTCGTCGGCGGCCTCGCACTGCTGTACACGTTCGGGCGTCGCGGGCTGCTCGGCAGCACCCTGGAGGTCCTGGACATCCGGATCGCGTTCTCGACGATCGCGGTCGTGCTGGCCCAGACGTTCGTGGCGCTGCCCTTCCTGGTGGTCAGCCTGGAGGGCTCGCTGCGCACCGCCGGGCACCGCTACGAGACCGTCGCCGCCTCGTTGGGTGCCGGACCGACGACCGTCTTCCGGCGAGTCACGCTGCCGCTGGTGCTGCCCGGGTTGCTGGCTGGCGCCGTGCTCTCCTTCGCCCGCGCCCTGGGCGAGTTCGGCGCCACCATCACCTTCGCCGGCAGCCTCCAGGGCGTCACCCGGACGCTGCCGTCGGAGATCTACCTGCAGCGCGAGAGCGACCCGGACGCCGCCGTCGCCCTGGCGCTGGTCCTCGTGGTGGTCGCCGTCCTGGTGATCGCGGTGGCCCGGCCCCAGCGAGAAGTACTGCGTGCCGGACGATGAGCCTGGAGTTCGCCGCCACCGTCGCCGACCGCGGACTCGACGTCGCGTTCGAGGTCGCCGACGGCGAGACCGTTGCGCTGCTCGGTCAGAACGGCGCCGGTAAGTCGACTGTCCTCGCCGTCGCTGCCGGACAGCTCCGCCCCAACACCGCTCGGGTCCTCCTGGACGGCCGTGCGCTGACAGTGACCGACGAGCGCGTCGACCTGGCGCCGTACCGGCGCGGGATCGCGATGCTGGCCCAGGAACCCCTGCTCTTCCCGCACCTGACCGTCCGGGAGAACGTGGCGTTCGCTCCCCGCAGCCACGGACGGCCACGCCGCGACGCCCACCGCGACGCCGAACGCCTGCTCGCCGAGGTCGGCGTACCGAACCTCGCCGACCGGAAAGCGACTGAGCTCTCCGGCGGGCAGGCCCAGCGCGTCGCGGTCGCCCGCGCCCTGGCCGCCGAACCCCGGCTGCTCCTGCTCGACGAGCCGATGGCTGCCCTCGACATCGGCGTCCGACCGGCGTTGCGGCAGCTGCTCCGACGGGTGCTCGCGAGCAGGACCGCGGTGATCGTCACCCACGACGTCCTGGACGCCCTGCTGCTCGCCGACCGGGTGATCGTGCTCGAGGCCGGTCGGATCGTCGAGGACGGACCGACCAAGGAGGTGCTGGCCCGACCGCGAAGCACCTTCGCCGCCCAGCTCGCCGGGCTGAACCTGCTCACCGGGACCTGGACCGGCGACCGGGTCCGGCTCGACGACGGCCGCGAGGTCCACGGCCTCCCGCACACATCCCTCGAGATCGGCGAGCCCGCCGTCGCGACCTTCCGCCCGAGCGCCGTCGCGGTCTACCGGCAGGCGAGCAGCGGCAGCCCGCGGAACACGTTCGCGGTCCGGATCAGCGATCTGGAGCCCTCCGGCGAGCTCGTCCGGGTCCGCGGGGACGGGTTGAGCGCCGACGTGACGCCGTACGCCGCCGCCGACCTCGACCTGGCTCCGGGGCAGCCGGTGACGTTCACCGTGAAGGCAACCGAGGTCGCGGTCTACGGGTTGTAGCTCAGAGGTCCCGCGGGTTGATGATCTCGAGGCACTCAGACCGACCAGCTCGGGACGATGAAGATCCCGTCCGCCTCGACCGCGACCCCGTGCGCCCCGGTGATGGTGGCCGCCACGAAGACCTTCCGGCCCTCCGTCCCCGAGACCCAGCCGTCGAGGACGACGTCGCCGAGCGGCAGTGGGTTGCGGTAGCGCAGGGTCAGCGTGCCGGTGAACGTCACCTGGGTCATCCGGCTCGCCGTCACCCCCATCAGGTGATCGAGCAGCAGCGCACTGACGCCTCCGTGCACCATCCCCGGAGGCCCTTCGTACGCCGCTGGCAGGTGCACCTCGGCGCGGGTCACGTCGGTCGAGAGATGCACCACCTCCATCGGCGGCGCGACCGCGTTGCGCAACCCGATCGCCGCGTTCCCCCAGCTCCAGCTTCGGCCCGTCTCGTTGTAGTGGACGCCGGAGTGCCCCTCGATCATCGTCGGCGCCAGCAGCGCGGTCGCGTGCTCGACCGAGGCCAGGGCCTCGGCGACGACTGCGTCGTCGGCTTGGGTCCGGATGGTCGCGTCGACGAGCACGCGCAGGGCGGCAGCCAACGGGCCGTACCGCGCCTCCAGGGCGTCGACCTCGGCGTCGGTCAGGTCCACCTGCTGGAACACGGGTCTCATGGGCTCGTCTCGAGTCGGGCCACGGCGCGCGCGGCATCGTCGGTGGCTTTGCGGATCAGCCCCAGGCCGGTCGCATCGCCGATCGCCGTCACCGGGATCCCCGGGAGCCTCTCACGCAGGGCGTCGTACAGGGTCAGGTCGGCCTGCACCTCCCCCACCAGAAAGACCGTGTCTGCGGCGAGCTGCCGGGGCGTGCCGCCGTACGGCGTGAACGCCAGGCCGTCCCGGACGACCTGCTCGACGACGGCGCCGACGTGGACGGTGACCCCGAGGCGGTCCAGGCGGTTCATCTCCTCCGTCTTCCGCTTCCAGCCGATCTCCGGGGCGAGCTCCGGTCCGGCCGCTAGGAGGGTGACGAGGTGGTCACGCTCGGCGAGGAAGACCGCCGCGGAGACGGCGACGAGGTCGCCGCCGACGATCGCGACCCGGTGGCCCGGGCGGGGCCCGTCACCGCCGAGCAGGTGCCGCAATGCGGCGCCGTTGAGCACGTGCGGCAGCTCAGCGCCGGGGATCTCCACCGGCTCGACCCGCCCGCCAGTGGCGACGACCACGGCAGCCGGAGCCAGCGCGACCACGTCGTCCGGGCGGGCCCGGAACCCCAGGCGCAGGTCGACCTCGGCCTCGGCCACCTCGGCGCGCAGGTACTCCAGGAACGGCGCGTTGTCCGGGTGGACGGCACTGGCCCAGCGGAACGCCCCGCCGACCTCGGGCTCGGCCTCGAACAGCGTCACCCGGTGACCGGCGGCCACCGCGACCCGGGCCGTCTCCAGCCCGCCGGGGCCGGCGCCGATGATGACGACGTGACGGCGCTCCCGAGCTGCGCCCAGGGTCAGCTCGAGCTCCTTGCCGGTCCGCGGGTTGACCGCGCAGTCGACGGAGAAGCGCTGCTCGAGGGAGTCGATGCAGTTCTCGCAGGAGATGCATCGGCGGACCCGACCGCCGGAGCGCAGCTTGTTCGGCAGGTCCGGGTCGGCGAGCAGCGGGCGGCCCATCGCGACGAAGTCGGCGCGGCCGTCGGCCAGAACCCTCTCGGCCAACGCCGGGTCGTGCAGCCGACCCACGGCGATCACCGGGACGTCGACGACCTGCTTCACCGCGGCCGCGGCCCCGACGTTCAACCCGTCGCCGTCGTCGGACCCGTTGACCATCTTGGTGACCAGCCGGTCGATCACGCCGCCACTGACGTGGAACGCGTGGACACCGGCAGCGACCAGGGTCGGCGCCACCTGGGCGGTCTCGTACATCGGGCGACCGCCAGCGACCCGCTCGAACCCGGAGATCCGCAGGGTCACCGGGAAGTCGGCGCCGACCTCGGAACGGATCGCGGCGAGCGCCTCCAGCACCGCCCGCAGCCGACCCTGGGCGGTATCGCCGCGGTAGTCGTCGGTACGCCGGTTGCGCTGCGGCGCCAGGAAGGAGCCGAGCAGCATGTAGCCGTGCGCGGCGTGCAGCTCGATGCCGTCGTACCCGGCCTCGCGGGCGCGACGTACTGCGGCTTTGTAGAGGTCGAGCACCGCGCCGAACTGGGCCACAGTGATCTCCTCCGACGGTCGTCCGGTCAGGTACGACGGAATGACCGACGGGCCGAGCGAGGTGACGCCGTGCATCTCCGGGCCGAGCCCGTCCGGACCGGCGTGCACGATCTGCGGCTGGATCTTCGCACCGTGCTCGTGGACCGCGTCCACCAACCGACGGTGGGCTTCGACGGAGGCGTCGGTGCCGAGGTGCAGACCGCCGGGCGTCTCCGGGTGTTGGTGGTCGATGCCGGTCGCCCCGACGGTGATCAGGCCGACCCCGCCGGCGGCGCGGGCTGCGAAGTACGCGACCGTCCGCTCCGACGGCAGTCCGTCGGGGGTGCCGTACATGGTCTCCATCGGAGACATGACCAGCCGGTTGCGCAGCTCCATCGTGCCGATCCGGCCTGGGCGGAGCAGGTGCGGGTACTCAGGCACCGAAGCGTCCGGCGAAGGCCCGCAGCGGCAGGTCGGCGCTGGTGATGATGCCCGCCGGGGCCTCGACGACCGCACGGATCGCGTTGAGCGCCGGCAACCCAGTGACCGTCATGCCGATCGAAGCGAACGCCGCGGCGTCGAACGGCGTCCCGGGCCGCGGGATGATCATGTGCTTGCTGTAGACGATCGGGTCGCCGTCGATCCGGGTGATGTAGCAGCCCTGCACGTCCCACTTCGGCTCGGTCTTCGGCGTCATCTGCCACTCCAGGCCGAGCTCGACCCGGGGCACCCCGTCGACCTTGCCGACGTAGGCGAACTTGGCTCCGCCGACGGACCCCTTCGGGAGCTGGTACCAGCCCAGGTCGACATCCTCGGTGCAGGCCCCGAGCTCACACTCGAAATCGACGCTGTCCAGCTTGATGCCCAGCGCGTCGGCCATCAGGTAGACCCCGTCACCGAAGACCCGGCAGCCGAGCTCGAGCTTGCGGACCTGTTCCGGGTCGTCGGCGGGGAAGCCGAAGCCGCAGTTCTTCCAGGTCTCCACCGAGTGGTGGCAGGAGACGTCGACCGACTCGATGCAGGTGACCTTCTCGATGTCGGCGACGTCCGCGGAATGCACGATAGTGAGGATCTGAGCCAGCCCCGGGTTCATCCCGGTGCCGTAGAAGGTCGAGCCGCCGCGCGCACAGGCGGCGGCGATCACCTCGGACTCGGTGCGACCGTCGGTCAGCCGGTGGTTGGCGTTGCGGTGGTGGCCGGTGACGAAGTCAGCGGTGGTGACGATGTCGATGCCCGCTTCGAGGACCCGCTCGTACAACTCGACGTCGGGCCAGACCCCGTGGAAGGTGAGAACGTCAGGTCGGACCTCGATGATCTCCTCGACGGTCCCGGTGGCCAGGACGCCGACCAACGCTCCCCCGGCGAGCTCACCAGCATCCCGCCCGATCTTCTCCGGCGTGTAGCAGTGCAGACCGACCAGTTCCAGGTCCGGGTGCCGCTGGATCCGGCCGATCATCTCGGCCCCGACGTTGCCGGTGGCGACCTGGAAAACCCGCACCGGACGGCCGGAGGTCGAGGGGTACGGGTCAGTGCCGACGAGAGCCATGGGGTGAGGTTCGCACACCGGGTGGCGCGCATCAAGACTTTTCACAGAGGGTTCTATGAAACAGTACGCTGGAACCCCCTCACCTCCAGGAGAGCTGCGTGATCCTCACTTCCTTCGTCAACGGGCTCTCGACCACTCGGTCTCGAGCAAGCTCGGGCGCGCGGTAGCCCCGGCCCGTGGACTTCGCCATCGTCGGCGCCTTTGTCCCGACCGAGGAACTGCGACCGATCGCGGTCGCGGCAGACGAGCTCGGCTACGCGAGCCTGGCCATCGCCGACCACGTCGTCGACCTGGAGACGCTCCAGACGCCGTACCCATACGAGGCGGACGGCTCCCGGCGCTGGGACGCCACCTGCGAGTGGCCCGACCCGTGGGTGCTCTCGGCGGCACTGGCCGCTGTCACCACCCGGCTCACCTTCTTCACCTCGATCTACGTCGCCGCGCTCCGCAGCCCGTACCAGGTCGCGAAGTCGGTCGGGACCGCCGCGGTCCTCTCCGGCAACCGGGTCCGGCTCGGCGTCGGCGTCGGCTGGTGCCGCGAGGAGTTCGAACTGCTCGGTCAGGACTTCAGCACCCGCGGCCGGGCGACCGACGAGGGCCTCGCCCTTCTCCGCACCCTCTGGGAGACGGAGTGGGCCTCCTCCGACGGCCCGCTCTTCCCGACGCCCCGGCTGACGATGAGCCCGCGGCCGACCGCCCGGGTGCCGATCCTGGTCGGCGGCATGTCCGAGGTCGCGTTGCGGCGCGCTGCCCGCAACGACGGCTGGATCGGCGACATCTGCTCGACCGACGAGGCAATCGGGTGGGCGATGAGGCTGCGTGAACTGCGGGCCGAGATCGGCGTGACCGAGAAGGCGACGGTCATCGCCGCGCTCAACGACGCCCTGGTCCCCGACGACTTCGCCCGGGCCGAGGCCGGCGGCGTGACCGACGTGATGACCCAGCCCTGGATGTACTACTACGGCCGCAAGGCCAGCCTGGAGCAGAAGCTCGACGGGATGGAGCGGTTCGCCGCCGACGTACTCCATCCCCTAAATCGCTGACCCGTCGCGAAAGTGCTCGTGACAATCGTCGACCCGGCGCGAAAGTGCTCGTGTAACTGCACTTTCACGACGGGTCGACGGGGTTTTCCCGAACTTTCACGACGGGTCAGTGGAGAGGTACGCCGCGATCGCGTTGCGCAGGCCCCGCTTCGCGTCGTCCATGTTCGAGTAGGTGCTCAGGTGCCGCTCCGCGGTCAGCCCCTGCATTGCCCCGGGGATCATCGCCGCCATCTCGCGGACCCGGACCGGGTCGACGTCCAGGTCGGCGAAGGCTTGCTGGCACGCCTCTACCCAGCCGTCCTGCCAGGCCGCCAGCTCGGCAGCGGTCTTCGGGAACGAGCGCTCCAGCTCCTCGCGCTCGCGCGGTAGCGCGCTGCGCAGGGTGTCCATCGCGCGAGCATCGGGGTGGTCGAGGCCGCGCCAGAGCAGGTCGACGATCTGCCCGACCCGCTCCTCGAGCCCGGCGTCCACGTCGCTGCGCAGCTCGAGCTGCCCCCGGCGCTCGCCGATGAAGCCGAGCACCGCGGCCCAGAAGTCGTCGACGTCGCCGAACTGGTACTTCACCGCGCCCCAGGTCACCCCGACCTGTTTGGCGATGTGGTTGGCCGAGACCGCGTTCGGGTCACCGGTGGCCAGTGCCCGCAGCGCGGCCTCCAGCATGTTCTGCCGAGTCTGGCTCCCCCGACGGTTCGGGCGGTGTGCTGAAGCCCCTTGGGTGGCGCCCGACGTGGTCACCCGCCGGAGCATAGCCAGGTGCGCGCCGTACGACGCCGAGGACGAAAGTCCCGAGACCGCCCAAACCATTCCGTCCTGACCAGGCTTGTGGTTCACTGGGTACGGCTATTTGCTCGCTTGGTCAAATAGTATCTCAGGCCGAGAGAAGGACTCACGTCAGATGACCACCACCGAACTGCCCGAGGGCTTCGACTTCACCGACCCGGACACGATGCTGGCCGGTGTTCCGCTTACCGAGCACGCGATCGCCCGCCAGACCTCACCGGTGCACTGGGTCGAACAACCCCAGAACGCTCGCGACGGCATGGAGGGCGGCACCGGCTACTGGGCCATCTCCCGCCATGCCGACGTTCTCAAGGTGTCGAAGGACAGCAAGAACTTCTCCAGCGCCGAGAACTCCGCCGTCATCCGGTTCCCCGAGGGGATGGTCCGCGAGATGATCGAGTTCCAGCGCGTGATGATCCTGAACCAGGATCCGCCGGACCACTCCACCACGCGACGAATCATCTCCCGCGGTTTCACCCCACGTTCGATCGGCGCCCTCGACGAGATCATGACCGAGCGGGCGCACAAGATCGTCGCCGACGCCCTGGCGAAGGGTGACGTCGACTTCGTCACCGATGTCGCCGCAGAACTGCCCCTCCAGGCGATCGCCGACCTTCTCGGCGTCCCCCAGGAGGACCGCACGAAGCTCTTCGACTGGTCCAACATGATGCTGGCCGGCGAAGACCCGGAGTTCGAGGGCCAGGCAGAAGTCGCGGCAGCGGAGATCCTCGCGTACTCGATGGCGATGGCCGCCGACCGCAGGGAGAACCCGCGCGACGACATCGTCACCAAGTTGATCAACGCCGATGTCGACGGCCGAGGACTGACCGAGGACGAGTTCGGCTACTTCGTCATCATCTTGACCGTCGCCGGCAACGAGACGACCCGTAACGCCATCACCCATGGCATGAACGCGTTCCTCGACCACCCCGACCAGTGGGACCTCTGGGTCAAGGAACGGCCCACCACGATGGTCGACGAAGTGATCCGCTGGGCCACCCCAGTCAACGCTTTCCAGCGCACCGCGATCAACGACGTCGAGATCAACGGACAGAAGATTCTCGCCGGCCAGCGGGTGGGGATCTTCTACGCCAGCGCCAACCACGACGAGGACGTCTTCGCGGACCCGCACACCTTCGACATCACCCGCGAGCACAACCCGCACCTCGCCTTCGGCGGGCACGGCGCGCACTACTGCATCGGCGCCAACCTGGCTCGCCAGGAAGTCATCATCATGTTCAACGCCCTGGCTGACCAGTGCACCAAGATCGAACGTCTCGGCGAGGCCGTTCGCCTGCGGCACAGCTGGATCAACGGCATCAAGGAGATGCAGGTCAGGCTTAGCTGAGCCTGATCAGGCCGGCACGTCGGCCTGGAGCCCGTAACTGGTGAACAGCGCGAGCTGTTCGACGAACTCGGGGTCCAGGCCCTTCGGCCCGGTCGGACGACCGTAGCCGCCGAGATCTGCCGCGGCGAGCGCGGTCAGCATCGAGAACATCCCAATCGGCGCTCGCAGTTCGATCGCCGCTGCGTCCAGATTCGGTACGGCGGACGCAGCGGTGATGAACAGCGTCGCAATGTCGCCGAAACCCTCACCCTGGTCATCGATGGCGAAGGCAATCACCTCGTCGCCGTTCAAAGCCAGCGTGATCACGATCCGTAGCCACCGGACCCCGCTCTCGGGATCGTTGTTGATCTCCTCGACAAACGGGAACAGAACCGCGTCGACGAGTTGGCGAGTGTTGACCACCTCGCAGGACTGCAAGGCGTGCAGTCGCCGACGTACCTCATTACCGAGCCCGCGACCACGTCGCATCACCACGGCGTCCACCAGCGTCCGCTTGGCTGGGAAGTGGTGGGTCAGCGCAGCAGGCGCAACGCCGGCCTCTCGTGCGATCGCCCGCATCGAAACGTTGTCGACGCCGTGCGTGCCAAAAAGTTCTTCGGCGGTGTCGAGGAGGACTGAGGGCACGTCGACATCGACCCGAGGGCCACGTCGACGCTGCATCTCGCTCACGGGGCTCACCCTAGGGGTTCCTGACCTTGGTCTCCCAGATCACCCCAGCGCCTGGGACTTGGTGTCGCATGTCCCTTCCGAACCCCTTGGCGTGGGCAGTAGCGTCCCGACATGACGTTCACCGATCAGCACCTCGCCGCCCTGCGCCTGATCAGCGACACCTTCGCCCCCGGCGACGGCGCGGCCATCCCGCCGTCCAGCAAGGTCGGCGCTCCCGAGTTCGCGCTCGAGCTCGCGGGCACGAACCCGCGTGAGGCGGAGCTGAACCAGCTCCGGACCCTCCTGAAACTCTGGGACACCCGCCTGCTCGGCTTCCTGCTCACTGGCCGGCCCCGGAAGTTCTCCAGCCTCGACCAGGCCGGCCGCGAGCGCGTGCTGCTCTCGCTCTCGGACTCCCGGCTCGCGGCGAAGCGCGCCCTGTTCGCCGCGCTCAAGGGGGCGGCCCTGTCGCCGTACTACATCATCGCGGGTTCGGTCCTGTGGGACTCGATGGGCTACGCGGGCCCTCCGGGGGTCCTCCCGGACGCGCCCGACCCGGTGCTCAAACCGGAGCACATCACCCAGGACGAGACGATCGTCTGCGACGTGGTGGTCGTCGGCTCAGGAGCCGGCGGCGGTACTGCTGCAGGGGTCCTCGCCGAGGCCGGGCTGGACGTGGTCGTGCTGGAGGCCGGCGAGTACCACGACGACCGCGACTTTGACGGCAGCGAGCGCACCGGCTTCAGCCAGCTGTACGCCGGCTCACCGGCCGTCACGTCCGAGGGTCAGGTCCAGCTCGTCGCGGGTCGAGGACTGGGCGGCGGCACCGTGGTCAACTACACGACGTCCTTCCCGACCCCAGACCACGTGCGCGCCGAGTGGGCCGCCCTGGGCACCCCGCAGTTCCTCACCTCCGAGTACGACGACGCGCTGACTGCCGTGAACACGCGTCTCGGCGTGAATCAGGACCACCCCGGGGCCGGGGTCCGCGACCAGGTCCTCGAGCGCGGCGCGACCGCGCTCGGTTGGAACGTCGCCGCGATGCCGCGCAACGTGATCGGCTGCGACCAGGGCATCGAGTGCGGCCGCTGCGGGATGGGCTGCCGGATCGGCGCGAAGCAGTCGGTCACCAAGACCTGGCTCGCCGATGCCGCCGAGAACGGCGCCCGGATCTATGTGGGCGCGCGCGCCCGGACCGTCACCGTCCAGAGCGGCAAGGCCATCGGGGTGACCGCAGTGTCAGCCGACGGCAAGGTGCTGACGGTGAAGTCGCGTGCCGTGGTCGTCGCCGCGGGCGCCATCCAGACCCCGGCGCTGCTGAAGCGCTCCGGGCTGGGGAACCCGAACATCGGCAAGTACCTGCGGCTGCACCCGGCCACCGCCCTCTGGGCGCGGGTCCCCGACCTGGTCAACCCATGGGAAGGCGCGACCCAGGCCCGGTACGTCAACACCTGGACCGACCTGGACGGCGACGGGTACGGCGTCCTGTTCGAGACCGCGCCGCTCACGCCCGCCTTCGGCTCCGGCTTCGTCAACTGGCGCAGCGGCGCCCAGCACCTCGAGCGGATGCAGGACCTCAAGCACATGCTCGGCGTCGCCATCATCGTCCGGGACAAGGGTCCGGGCGGCACCGTCAAGGTCGGCAAGGACGGCGAACCGATCGCGAGCTACACCCTCTCCCCCGGCGACACCGAGCACTTGATGCGCGGGTTCGACCTCGCCGCCCAGATCGGCGAAGCCGCGGGCGCGACGCAGATCTACACCACCCATCACCGGACGATGGGCTACGAACCGGGCAGACGCGGGAGCCGGGAGTCGTTCATGGCTCAGGTCCGCAAGGAGGGCGCGGCGCCGGCGAAGCTGGCACTGGCTGCACTGCACATCATGGGCAGCGCGCGGATGGGTGGCTCACCGGAGGTCTCGGCCCTCAATCCCGACGGGGAGACCTGGGACGTCAAGGACCTCGTGGTCGCGGACGCGTCCTGCTTCCCGACCGCCTCCGGGGTGAACCCGATGATCTCGATCGAGTCGATCGCGTACATGAACGCCAAGCGGCTGGCGGCCAGACTGCGCTGACCAATAGGTCAGGGCAAGTCGAGGGCGGGGACCAGGGTCCGGGTCAGGAACGCGCGCAGGCGGGCATCGGTGCGGGTGTGCTCGCTGGCGTAGCTCAGCACCGAGAGCAGGAACCTCAGAGCAATCTCGACGATCTCGTCCTGGCGGGCCAGGAGTTCCGGCTCCTCGCGCAGGACAGGGCGCATGAAGGCGCCGGCAAGGTCCAGCATCGACCGCGAGATAGTGCCGGCATCGATCAGGCCGGGCCGGTTCCCGAGATCTACCACCAGGACTGCGACCGGGTCCGCACGGAACTCCCGGTGGGCGGCGACGATGAACTCAACGATGGACGCAGCCACCCCTTCGGCACGGCCGACGTCTCGCGCGATCCGTGTACTCAGACCGAGTGCCGCGTCCTCGACAGCCACGTGGATGAGCTCCTCGACGTCGCGGAAGTGCGCGTAGATGGTCGGCCGGGAGATTGCGGCCTCTCGGGAGATCGCGCTGATCGTGGTGCCGGCCACTCCCTCGGCGCGGAGCAGCGCCAGGGTTGCATCGATGATCCGGCGCCGCGTCTGGGGCGCGGGGCCGCGACCGGTGCGCACCGGTGCAGAGGTGGTGGTCACGGCGCCCACTATACTTGACAGTTTGAGAAGTAACTGTAAGGTTTCGTGGATGCCGGCGCCGATCCGGATCGACGACCTCGCCTCGCCGATCCTCACCCCCGAGCAGCAGAGCGTGCTCGCCTACACCGACTCGCTCGATATCGACCTGGGCCCTGACGCCCTGCACACCGCGGCGGCCGACCTTGCCGGGAGCAGCGACTTCGGCGATCCCGCGTACCGACACCGCCTGTCCCTGTACCTGAAGGCGGTCACCGACGACAACGGTCTGAGTAGCCTCGGCCGTCTCGTCCAGCGCAACCGGGTCACCCGGCTGCTGACCAGCCGGGCCCTGCTCAACGACCTGCTCCGCCGCTACCCGGAGATCCGCGACATAGAGATCGCGACCCCGCTGATCGTCGTCGGGCTCCCCCGCTCGGGCACCACCCACCTGGTCAACCTGATCGCCGCGGACTCCCGGCGCCGGGCACTCCCCTACTGGGAGAGCCAGGAGCCGTTCCCCCGTCCCGGTGAGGGGCCCGGCGTCGACGGCGTCGACCCCCGGTTCACCCGGATCGCCGCCGAGCACGCCTCGGAGCAGTCGATAGCCCCGCTGACCAAGGCGATGCACGACCGATTCCCGGCCGCGATCGAGGAGGAGGTCGAACTGCTCGACCTGGACTTCTCCTCGTACACGCTGGAGTGGCACGCCCGGGTCCCCGGCTGGCGGGACGCGTACTACGACTTCGACCAGGATGCGCACTACACCTACCTGCGCATGGTGCTCCAGGCGCTGACCTTTCTGCGCGGGCCCCGCCGGTGGGTCCTGAAGTCCCCGCAACACCTGGAGCAGCTCGGGCCCCTGATGCGGACCTTCCCGGACGCGACGGTTGCCTTCACCCACCGCGACCCGGTCGCGGTGCTGCAGTCGGCGATCACGATGCTCGCGTACGGCGACCGGATCCGGCGTACCGAGTTCGACGCGTCGGGGCTCGCCGACTACTGGGCCGACCGGATCGAGCGGTTGCTCACCGCGTGCGTCCGCGACCGGGCCCTAGTGCCGGCCGAGCAGAGTCTTGACGTCCGCTTCGACACCTTCATGAAGGACGATCTCGGGGTCGTGGAGAAGTTCTACGAGGTCGCCGGGGTGGAGCTGAACGGTCGCGCCCGGCGCGAGCTCCAGGCCTACCTGGATGCCAATCCGCGTGGCAAGCACGGCCGGGTCGTCTACGACCTGGCAGGCGACTTCGGGGTAGACCCGGACGCCCTGCACGAGCGCTACGCCTTCTACACCGACCGGTTCGGCATCACCCGGGAGACCGGGACAAAGGAGAAGCTGTGAAGCAGGTACGCATCCATGCCGTCGGCGACGTGCGGGTCGACCAGGTCCCTGAGCCGACCGCAGGGCCGCGCGACGCGGTCGTCCGGGTGGCCGCGTGCGGGATCTGCGGGTCCGACCTGACGTTCGTGAAAATGGGGCCGTTCACGCCGGACGGATCCCCGATGCCGATCGGCCACGAGCTGGCCGGCACCGTGATCGAGGTCGGCACCGAGGTCACCCGGTACGCCGTCGGCGACCGGGTCGTCGTGCTGCCGGGCAACGACGACCTCGGGCGGATCGGTTGCGGGACCGAGCACGGCGGCCTCGCCCCGCTGCTGCTCGTCGGTGAGGCCGACGTCCGCCTGTACGCCGTACCCGACGGCATCGACCTGGTCACCGCCGCCCTCGCCGAGCCGCTGGCCGTGGGGATGAACGCGGTCGACCAGGCGGACGTCGGTGCGGGTGACGCGGTGGCGGTCTTCGGCTGCGGTCCGGTCGGGCTGGCGGCGATCGCCACCCTCGCCGACCGCGGGATCACCCGCCTGGTCGCGATCGACCCGTCCGCGAAGCGCCGCGAGCTGGCGCTGGAGCTCGGCGCGAGCGAGAGCATCGACCCGCTCACCGAGAAGGTCTGGGAGCGTCTCCGCACGCTGCACGGGAGCGTGCCGACCATGCTCGGGCCGACACCCGGCACCGATGCCTTCATCGAGGCCACCGCGGTGGGACCGGTCTTCGCCGAGATCGTGGCGAACGCCAAGCCCGGTTCGCGGATCTCAGTGGTGGCCGTCCACAACGACGACGTCCCGATCAGTCTGCTCGCGGTGATGATGAAGCAGCTGACCATCCGCGGCTCGATGGAGTACCCGGCACGGTTCGAGTCGGCGTTGGAGCTGCTCGCTCGCCGCGACCTCTCCGCGATGGTCACCCACCGGTTCGACGTCGCAGACTTCGACGACGCGCTCGCCCTGCTGCAGACCTCCAAGGAGTGCGGCAAGGTGCTGATCACGATGGGCCACCCGGACGGCGCCGCGTGACCGGGCACGCCACCGGGATCTGGCGCACCCGCCCGGGCGCCGATCAGCTCGCCCCGGCAGGCGCCGAGCGCGCGACCGAGATCGCCCCCGGGATCTGGATGTCCCCCGGGCTGTCGAACTCCTACCTGATCACCACCGGCGAAGGCCGGGTGGTGATCAACACCGGGATGGGCTTCGAGGGCCCCGTCCACCGCGCCTTGTACGACGAGGTCGACGACTCTCCGGTCCGCTACGTGATCCTCACCCAGGGCCACTACGACCACGTCGGCGGCATCGAGCACTTCGCCGAGGTCGGCACCGACGTGGTGGCTCAGGCCGCCTGGAAGACCTGGCGCGACGACAACGAGCGGCTGGCGAGCTTCCGGGTCAACAACTCGGCCTTCGCGTTCATGGACCGGGTGCTGGCCGGGATGCAGGCGACAAAGGAGCGCTTCCCGGACGCCTCGCAGGCCCAGGGCTCCCCGACCCCGACCGTGGTGGTCGAGGACCGGATGACCCTGGAGGTCGGCGGCCGCCGGCTCGAGCTGATCGCCGTAACGGGCGGGGAGACCACCGACTCGCTGGTGGTCTGGTTGCCCGAGGAGAAGATCTGCTTCTCCGGCAACACCTTCGGCCCGCTGTTCGCGCACGTGCCGAACCTGGTCACCATCCGCGGCGACCGCTACCGCGACGCGCTCACCGTGATCGACTCGATCGAGACCGTCCGCGCCCTCGGGGCCGAGACCCTGGTGACCGGGCACTTCGACCCGGTCCACGGCGCCGCCTTGATCGACGGCGAGCTGGGCCGGCTGCGGGACGCGGTCCAGCACATCCACGACGAGACGGTTCGCGGCATGAACGCCGGGACCGACGTCCGGACGCTGATGGCGACCATCACGCTGCCCGAGCACCTCGACATCGGCGAGGGGTACGGCAAGGTCTCCTGGGACGTTCGCGCGATCTGGGAGAACTACGGCGGCTGGTTCCACCACTCCTCGACCACCGAGCTCTACCCGGTCGGACCGGAGTCCGTGCACGAGGACCTGGTCGCCCTGGCCGGCGCGGACGCGATCGTCGAGCTTGCCTCCCACCGCTTGAGCCGCGGCGAGGCGCTCGAGGCGATCCACCTGGCCGAGATCGTCGGCCGCGAGAACGACGGCGCGCGGGCGGTGCTGGAGGTTGCTCACCGGCAACTGCTCGCCACGTCGACCAACTTCTGGGAGAGCGCCTGGCTCACCCGTCAGATCGAGGAGCTCTCGTGACCAGCAACGCCGTCACCTTCGACTTCACCGGAGCCCGGGTCCTGGTCACCGGCGGCACCAGCGGCATCGGCCACGGCATCGCGACGGCGTACCGCAACGCAGGGGCGCAGGTCACGATCACGGGCACCCGCAGCGCGGTGTCCGAGTACGACGTCGACCTGACCGGCCTGGAGTACCGACAGGTCGCCATGGGCGACGCTGATGCGGTGACCGCTCTCGGCGGGTCGTTCGCGACCCTGGACGTGCTGATCAACAACGCCGGTGCCACCTTCGCCGGCGGGCTCGACGAGTACGACCCGGCCGGCTTCGAGGAGGCCCTTCGGGTCAATCTCCAGGGCGCCTACCGGCTGACCCACTCCTGCCACGCAGCCCTCAAGACGTCCGAGGCGCGCGGCGGCGCGAGCGTGGTCAGCCTGGTCTCGATGGCCGCCTTCCGGGCGATCCCGCTGGTGCCCGGGTACGCCGCCGCCAAGGCCGGGCTGGTCTCGATGACCCAGACCCTGGCCGCGCGCTGGGCCCCGGACAGCATCCGGGTCAACGCGGTCGCGCCGGGCAACATCGAGACCCCGATGACTGCTCCGATGGCCGCGCTCCCCGACCTCGTCGCGGAGCAGCTCGCGCACGTGCCGCTGGGCCGCTTCGGGACGGTCGAGGAGATCGTGCCGGCAGTGCAGTTCCTCAGCTCGGCGGCGGCGTCGTACGTGACCGGCGCGGTGCTGGCCGTCGACGGCGGCTACCTGACCTGCTAGTCGCCCTCGCCCCGCCGGAGCACCAGTCGTGACAGCACCACCTGGGACCGGGTCCTGACCACGGTCCCGTCGGCCTGCAGCTCGCGGATGAGCCGCTCGAGGTCGCCGTTGTCGCGGGTCCGGACGTGGGCGATCGCGTCGGCCTCCCCGGTGACGCTCCAGGCCTCGACGACCTCGGGGACCGCCCGCAACGATGCGGCGACGGCGTCGAGGGTGACGCCGGGACCGTAGAAGAGCTCGATCAACGCTTCGGCGCCGTACCCGAGCGCCTGGTGATCGACGACCGCGGTGAACCCCTTCAGGGTCCCGGTACGGCGCAACCGGTCGACCCGGCGCTTCACCGCCGGGGCCGAGAGCGAGACCCGTTGGGCGATGTCGTCGAACGTCCGACGCCCATCCTCGGACAGCAACGCAAGGATTTGCCGGTCAACCTCATCCATACGCAAGATTCTGCCGCATCGAGGCATCCTTTCGGCATTGAATGCCGCATCAGCAGGGCCCTAGGCTCGACCGTATGCCGACCGCGACCGCGCCTGCTCCCGTTGTCCGCGTCCTTTTCGACGAATCCCACGGAGAGGCATGGACCATCTCCGCAGACCGGGCCGCCGAGCTCCAGCCGGCCCACCCCGCTGACTCCTCGTACGCCGCAGCCGCCGCCGCGCTCGCGGACCGGGAGCTCGCCGTCAAGGCACACCGCGACGGCCTGCTCGACGCCGCGACCCTGGCCGAAGTCGACGTCCTGGTGATCGCGCACCCGTCCGAGGCGAAGTGGGAGAAGACCGACGGGCGGTCACCGGTCTTCGCCGCCGCCGAGCTCGACGCGATCGAGGCGTGGGTCCGCGCCGGGGGCGGGCTGGTCGTCCTCGGCGAGACCGAGCAGGACAAGTACGGCAGCAACCTCGGCGACCTGGCTGCGCGTTTCGGGATCGGATTCACCAACGCCACCGTCTACGACTACGAGCACCAGCACGGGGGCAACCCGGCCTGGGTCCTCAGCGAGCGCGCAGCGGGCCGGGCAACGGTCGGACGGGCCGACCTGCTGGCGCGCGTCGACGCGGCGGCGTTCTACCGGGCCGGATCGCTCGAGCTTCTCAACGGTGCGGCACCCGTACTCCGTACGGCCGCCACCGCCGACCCCGCTGGCGCCACCCTGATGGCGGCGACGCTCGCCGACCAGGGCCGGATCGCTGTCTTCGCCGACTCCGACCTCTTCGGGGACGACTGCCTCGACGACCTCGACCACCGCAGCCTCTGGGTGGACACGATCACCTGGGCGGGCCACGCCGCCTTCGCCCGGGCCGGTGGGGATGCAGTTGCCGCCGCGGTCCTCGACGACCAGCACTGGCTCGACCTCAAGCGCGAGGTCGACGAGCTGCGGCTGCTCCAGGAGCCCGACGGGAGCATCGAGACCGCCCTGCACGACGCCGACGACCTGACCGGGCGCGTCGAGAGGATCGCTGCCGCAGTCGAGGGCCTCACGCCCCGGTTCCCCCACCAGCAGGCCTATCTCGCGGCGACGGTGGCCGACCTCAGCGCCTGGGTCCAGAGCGCGTTCGTACGCCCGGACTTCTCCCGCTCCCTGCACGAATTCCGCCCTGAGCTCGACCGGCGCAACGACATCGAGCACCTGGTCCTCTTCCCGATGTACACCCAGAACGGCTCCCCGGACACCCGGTTCGAGGCGCTCGTCGTCCGGGTGCCGTGGCCGGACTGGTTGGCCGAGCTGGAGCGGACCCGGTACGACAACGCCAAGTTCGTCCCGGTCACCTTCGTCGACCGCACCGCCGGGTACGACAGCGAGTGCGCCGTCCTCTTCCCGGAGACCTTCGCCATCGCCGGACCACCGGAGAACAACTTCGGCGGCATCTTCTGCGACCGCGAGGCTGAGCGGTTCCGCCGGGTCTGCGGCGCCGCCACCGAGATCCTCGGCGTCAACCTGCCCGCCGACGCCGAGGCGCTGCTCTCCTCGCCGCGGCTCTCCCAGGAGGCCTTCGTTCTCTGGGACCTGATCCACGACCGGGCCCACAGCCGAGGCGACCTGCCGTTCGACCCGTTCATGATCCGGAAGCGGATGCCGTACTGGATGTACTCCCTCGAGGAGCTGCGCTGCGACCTGACCGCCTTCGGCGAAGCCGTCGCGCTGGAACGCGAGGGGCTGGCGTTCGCCCGGCACGTGCAGACCGCGATTCTGTTCGACCGACTCTTCCGGTTCCCGGTCACCGGCTCGCGGGTGCGCAACTACGACGGCCTCGGCGGCCAGTTGCTGTTCGCGTTCCTGCACGACCGCGGCACGATCCGGTGGACCGACAACCGGCTCACGATCGACTGGAAGACCGTTGCCGAGGCCGTGGTCGCGCTGCGTGAGAAGGTTGAGGCGCTCTACCGTTCCGGCATCGACCTGGAGAAAGTGCGCTACTGGATGTCCGCCCACGAACTCATCAGCACGTACGTCGCCCCGTCGGTCACCTCGGCCTGGGCGGACCGCGCTCGCTCCCTCTACGACGAGCCGGACCCCAGGAAGTGGGTCGACGCCGTGCAGGACGACGAGTTCCCGTTAAGCGTCTTCTACACCCAGCTCCAGCCGAAGCTGGCACCTGCTCTCGTTGGGAGCCCGGCATGAGCCACAGCATGAGCCACAGCATGAGCAACGGCATGAACGGCGGTCCCCTACAGGGCCGGGTCGTCGCGATCGCCGGTGCCACCGGCGGGCTCGGCCCGCTCGTCGCCGCCGCGCTGGCCGACGCGGGCGCTACCGTGGCGCTGACCGACCGCGACGAGGGCGCCCTCGCCGAGCTTGTCGAAAGCCTCGGACTCCCAGCCGACCGGGTCGACGCCCGGGTTGTCGACCTCCTCGACGACGCCGCCGCGCACGCCTGGTGCGCGGCACTGGTCGAACGGTTCGGCTCGGTCTCCGGTCTCGCCCACCTGGTCGGCGGCTGGAAGGGCGGCGAGCCGCTGGAGACCGCACCGCTGGCGGACTGGGACCTCCTGCACGACCTGCTGGTGAGGACCGTCCAGCACACCAGCCGGGCCTTCGGCGCCGCGCTGCGCGCCAGCGGGCACGGACGCTTCATCCTGATCAGCAGCAAGCAGGCGCAGGCGCCGACGTACAAGAACGCCGCGTACTCCGCGGGCAAGGCAGCGGCTGAAGCCTGGACCCTGGCGCTGGCCGACGGATTCGCCAGTGGTGAGGACGCAGGACGGGCGACCGCGAACATCATCGTGGTGGACGCCATCGCTACCCCCGCCGCGCGCGAGGGCAAGGGCGACGACGCCATGCGTAACTTCACCGACGCCGAGGTCATCGCCGCCGCCGTCTGCGCGCTCTGCAGCGACAGTGCCAGCGCGATGAACGGCCAACGAGTTCAACTGCACGGAGGAACCCGACGATGACAGCGTTCGCCAGCGACAACTACGCCGGTGTGCACCCGGAGGTGCTGACGGCAATCAGCGCCGCGGACGCCCTCGGCCACGTCGTCGCTTACGGCGATGACCCGGTCACCGCGCGCGCGGTCGCGAACGTCCGTGACCACCTCGGCGCCGAGGCACACGTCTACTTCGTCTGGGGCGGGACTGCGGCCAACATCCTCTGCCTGGAGTCCCTCGCGCCGGCCGCGCACCAGGCAGTGATCTGTGCCGAGACCGCGCACATCTACGTCGACGAGGGTGGCGCGCCGGAGCGGATTCTCGGTCGCAAGCTGCTGCCGGTGGCGACCCCCGACGGCAAGCTCACCCCCGACCTGGTGGCGACCCGGGCGATCCGCTTCGGCGATGAGCACGCCGTCCAGCCGGCAGTCGTCTCGATCACCCAGTCCACCGAGCTCGGCACCCGGTACGAACCCGACGAGATCCGCGCCTTGGCCGACTTCGCCCACGATCGCGGCATGCTGCTGCACCTCGACGGAGCCCGGATCATGAACGCGACCGCAGCCCAGGGGATCAGCCTGCGCAAGGCCACCCGCGACCTCGGCGTCGACGCGCTCTCCCTCGGCGCGACCAAGAACGGAGCGCTCGGCGCCGAGGCGGTCGTGCTCTGGGAGGACCGGTTCGCGGACGGGTTCGCCTGGCGGCGGAAGTCCGCGATGCAGCTCTCCTCCAAGCACCGATACCTCGCGGCCCAGTTCGACGCGCTGCTGACCGACGACCTGTGGCAGCGGAACGCGTCCCATGCGAACGCAATGGCCCAGCGGCTCGCCGCTGGCGTCCGGGACCTGCCGGGGGTCAAGGTAACCCAGGAGACCCAGTCGAACGCGATCTTCGCGATCCTGCCGGCCGAGCTCCGGGAGGCCCTGTACGCCGATGGGTTCGTCTTCTACGTCTGGGACGAGCACACCGGCGAGGTGCGCTGGATGTGCTCGTGGGACACCACCGAAGCGGACGTGGACACCTTCGTCGCAGCCGTCGCCCGGTACGCCGGCTAGCTCCCGGCTAGGACTTGGTGACCCCGGCGAGGTCCGGCACGTTCGACATGACCTCGATCCGGATGTCGTCGCGGATCAGCATCGCGGAGCGGAACTTCCCGGACTGCTCCATCGTCGCGGCGACCTCATCCTCGTTGAAGTCGAGCGCGTAGAGCTGGGCGAAAGCCGAAGACGTCGGAGTAGAACCGCACCGAGCGCTCCAGATCGGAGACGCCGATGCCGATGTGCAAGAAGCCCTGGATCACAGGACCTACTCAGCGTCCTCGGTGCTGGTGGCGCACTCGTCGTCGGCGTACGTGTAGAGCTTCCTCACCTGGGAAATGTCGAGGCCACGGACCCACTCGGCGTTCATGCCGGCGATCTCGGGCGGGACCTCGCCGTCGACCTCGAGCTTCGCGTCAGGGTTGCCGCCGCTCTTGGCGTAGGTGGCGTAGAGCTCGTCCCAGGTCTCGGTCATCTTCTCGGCAGTGCGGGAGAGATTGCTCGGCACGCCGTCGGGGACGGAGTCCGCGAAGCCCTTCAGGGCCGGACCGAACTCACCGACCGTCCCCTTGTCCTCGACCTTGTAGAGCGCCTCGCGGGCCTCGCAGAAGGCCTGGTGCTCCTTGATCGCGTCGGAGCGCCCGCAGGCGCCCAGGGCAGCGGCGAGTGCGACGAGAGTCAGGGTCGTCGCAAGCTTTGAGTACATCGATGTCCTGTCGTCCGCACGCGAAGCCCCACCGCCCGCATGCACACCTCCACTCTAGGTCCGGGCCCCAGCCACCGGCGGCTGGCTCCCCCGGCGCGCCGCCGTCAGCCGAGGCCGCCCATGACCTGCTGCATGCCGCGGGTGGCGAGTTCGTCGGCGAGCTCGTTGTCCGCCACGCCTGCGTGACCCTTCACCCAGAACCACTCGACCTGATGGACCGAGCACGCGGCCTGGAGGCGTTGCCACAGGTCGACGTTCTTCACCGGCTGCTTCGCCGAGGTCTTCCAGCCGTTCCGCTCCCAGGCCAGCACCCAGGTGGTGATGCCGTTCCGGACGTAGGTGCTGTCGGTGTAGAGGTGCACCACCGCGGACCGCTTCAACGCCTCGAGTGCCATGATCGGCGCGGTGAGCTCCATCCGGTTGTTGGTGGTCTCGCCCGGGTCACCACCGCAGAGCTCGAGGACATGCTCGCGCTGCCGCAGCACGGCTCCCCAACCCCCGGGACCGGGGTTCGGGGTGCAGCCACCGTCGGTGTGGATGATCACCGGGTCGTCAGTCACGGGCGCCATCATGCCTTGCCACTGGGACCGGCGTCAGTCTGCGGTGTCTGGTCGACGACCCGGGCAGCCGAAGGCCCTGGGGAATCCCCAGGCCCTACTCTCCCTCGAGTCCGTGGTCGATCAGCTGTTCAGCGCGCGGCCTCGGGCTTGGCCGGGTGCTCAGGCTTCGTGGGATGGTCCGGCTTCGCCGGGTGCTCGGGCTTCTTCGACGGACCGACCAGGTCGACGCAGTACGTCGCCACGTTCTCGGCCCCGCCTGCGGACTCGATCAACGCACCGAACGCGGGATTGACCTTTTCCTTCTCGAAAGCCCTCGCGCCTGCCTGGAAGGCGCGACACAGCCCACGCATCGACGGCGTAGGCGAAGCTTCCGAGCCCGACTCTTCGGCATCGGTGTCTTCTGGGTCGCCCGGGCCCTCGGCTTCCCCGCTGGCAGCACGCTGGAGCCCCGGGTTGGTCTCAGCGGGAGCATCCGGCGCCCGGTCGGACCGGTTGTCGTGACCGGTGAACGGTACGTCGAGCGCGCCCTGAGCGGCGGCGAGCGCGAGGCTCCCGCCGGAGATGACCAGCCCCACAGCGACCACGGGAGCGGTGAGAACGGTGCGAAGTCGTCGAGCCATCAAAGACCACCTTCAATCCTTGGGTACCGTGCCGACAGCAAAGTGACCCTTCCGGCAGGGTACCTCGCTGCGGACCGGATCGTCCTTGCTTCACTACTCAGCGCCAGGACCCCGAGGAACGTCACAGCCCAGTTTGGGTAGTGCGGTGCCTCGCGACGCCGTCAGGGGGTCATCGAGTAGACCTCAGCCAGGTCGACGACCTGAGCCCAGAGCCGCTCCGCCAGCGCCTCGTCCACGGCGGGCTTGCGAACCGCCCTCAACGCCCATTCCTGCTGCGCCGGGGTGGACCCCGACTTGCCGTGCATGGCGATCGCGCCCGCCGAGAAATCGCGGACGAGCACACCGAAGATCGTGTCGACCACGTCCGGCTCCAGGTCCACGATCTCGGCCTGCTCCAGGATCAGCTGGCCGTAAACAATGAGCGTAAACAGCTCGCCGAGAGCAAGCAGGAAGTCAAGGTCCTTCTGCTGCTCCTCGTCGGGGGCCGCGGTCGAGAGGAGTTCGACGAACGCCTCCGCTTGTCCGGTGAACAGCGCGACGTTGGGGATCGAGGCCGCCGCCGCGTAGGCCTGGCGCCAGTCGTGGAAGCGCACCTTGCCCAACCCACGGGTCGGCCCCTGCCGGAACAGGAAATCGTCGTCGGCGGCGTCCTGCCGGGTCGGCACACCTGGCTTGTCCTCGGGGAGGAAGAGGTAGGCGGGCATGAACTTCAGCACCAGCGCGAGGTTGACCGCGACGGTTCCTTCCAGCCGGGGCAGGCAGGTAGTGTCGAACTTCGCCACCCCGATGAAGTTGTCCTTCTCAAAACCCTTGGCGGCGACGATGTCGCCAAGCGCGATCATCACCCGTTCGCCCTCGGTGGTGACCTTCATCTTGGTGACCGGGTTGAACAGCAAGTACCGCCGGTCGTCGGGCGAGGCCGTCCTGAAGTAGTCGACAGCGCGGTCGCTGAACAGCTTCATCGCGATCAGCCGCGCGTAGCTCTCGATGAACGACGCCTTGATGTGGGGCATGTCGGTGACGGGCTTGCCGTAGAGCACCCGGTGGTGCGCATGCCGGATCGACTCGTAGAAGCCGTGCGTGGTCAGGCCGATCGCACCGAAGCAGAGGTTGAACTTGCCGACGTTGACGGTGTTCAGGGCCGCACTGAAAGCCTCGTCGCCGGTGTGCAGGATGTCCTCGGCTGCGACCGGATAGTTCTCTAGGCGGAACTCGGAGACGTAGTTCTGGTTGGGCACGACGTTCTGGACGACCTGGTAGCCCGGCTGGGTGCTGTCGGCGTAGAAGAAGACGTACTGGTCCTGCCCCTCGACCCCGTCGATCCGGCCGAACACCGAGACCACCGTGGCGCAGTTGCCGTTGCCGATGTAGTACTTCCCGCCGTTCGCGGTGTAGCCGCCGTTCCCGTCCGGGGTGAGCACCATGTCGGTGCTATAGATGTCGGCACCGTGGGCCTGCTCGGAAAGTCCGAAAGCAGCCACCCCGCCGGCATCCATCGCCGCCGCCGCGCGGGCCCGCGCCGGAGCGTTGTCCGATTGCCACACCGGACCCAGGCCGAGCGCGGTGACCTGCCACGGGTACCAGTAGGACAACCCGTAGAAGCCCAGCACCTCCGACATCGCGGCAACCCGCGCGGTGTCCCAACGCTTGTCCTTCTCGCCGCCGGCGTCCCGGGCCGGCGTCAGGCACGTGGCGAAGACCTTCTCCTTGGCGACGAAGTCCAAGAACTCGGCGTACCAGTGCTTGGAGTGGTAGTCCTCCAGCAACTGCGCCAGCCCACGGCCCTCGAGGTAGTCGATCGTGGCCCGCAGGATCCGGCGGGTCTCGTCGTCGTAGTGAGACGGGTCGTAGGTCTTCGGGTTGAGCAGCAGCGAGGCGGCCGAGGTGGGCATGCGGGCTCCCGGTGAGTCACGAATGGATACGTCCGCGACCCTACTCCGCCAGATCGGAATCAACATTGCCCATCGCCACCCATCGGTTGAACCGTGACCACCGACTGCACCGGCCAGATGCATAAGTTCGGCACTGTTCTGTCGAGGAACATTCGAGGAGGTTAGGAGTTGCCTCCCAGGACCGCCGAACGAAGAAGGACACATGTCCGGTTACAACCTCACCATGCCCGCCCGCCACGAACCGGATCGCTGTCCAGGATTCCTGACAGACCTGATCCTGCGCTGCGCAGCTCGCGACGAACAAGCTCTGGGCTCCCTCTTCGACCATGTGTACCCACTGGTGAGCTCGATCGTCACGGACCGCTCCAGGACCAACGGCGACGACGGTCTCGTCGTTGCCGTCTTCCGCCGCTTGTGGGAGCAAGCGTCGACCTACGATCCGAAAACCTCGCAAGCGGTGGAGTGGATGACCTCGCAGACCCGAGCAGTTCTTGAGGAGAAGGTTCCCTTGGTGGCACCAGCGGAGTCTGGTCAGGTGGCATTGCCGGGAGAGCCGTGGGTCGACTCCGGATCGCTCAGTCGCTGAGCGCGGCTAGCAGCGCTCGGGAAGCTCCCGCGATGGTTTCGCCCAGGTAGGTGCCCGGTACGTGCTTGCGCGAAGGCTCGAACATGAAGGCATTTCCGGCGTAGAAGGTCGGACAGCCCGTGTTGTCGGCAGCGCACAGCGATTCGACAGTGGTTCGTCGGGAGGTGGAAAGATGCGAGACGATGACCACTGCGGCTGGCGATGTAGCCGCGATAGCGGCAGTGAGGACACGTAGCGGCGTTCGCGATCCTAGGACTCTGCACCCGACCCCTTGTTGTACGAGATGGGCAGCCAAGCACTCGAGCCCTAGCGTGTGAAAGTCACGTGGTCCCACCGCAAGCAGGACCCAGCGCTCGGACTCCGGTGGAGGTGCGAGCGTGATCATCTTTGCCAACCAGCCGCGTACGACTTCGGTGGTGAAGTGCTCTTGGTCGACGTCGCAGAATCCAGTCTCCCACCACGAGCCGACCTGGCGCATTGAGGGAAGCAGCACCTCATCGATCGTGCTCCCCAGACCGAGTTCGATGCGCGCCTGCTCGAGAAGGCCGATGATCGCGGCGGAGTTCATCGCAGTACAAGCGGCCAGGACCGCGTCGACTCGCTCGCGGGCAGGGTTGGACTCTTCCAGTAGTCCTCGCACCCACCGGGCAGAGTCGGCCGCCGGCCGCCCGATGGCGATCTCGTCGCGCATCAGGCGCAGTTGATTGAGTGCCTCGAAGGTGTAGCGACGATGCCCACCCGCGCTTCGCGCAGTGGTGGGAAGGCCATAACGGCGCTCCCAAGAACGCAGGGTCGGCGCCGGGACGCGCAGCAGTTCGCCAGCTTCCTTGATCGCAAGACCTGGACTCGTCTGCGGCTTGTCCATCTGGCCTGCCATGGTCCGCCTTCGTTCTGCCGGCGTGTCTGGATCAGGGACAACCTATCTCCAACAAGCGGGTGCTAGGTGCTCACTCGCTGGCCGATGTAGCTCGGTGGTGTGATCGCTGAACACAACCCGTCACCTGCAATGTTCGTGTTCGAGCAGGATCGCCCGCTTTGTGAAGCGGTCCTGACGTGGCTTGTCGAGTTGATGCGTGATTCACACGTTGAAGCGGAACTCCACCGAGTCCCGTCACCGACCAACCTCAGCCGATGCGCCACTTGCTCAGCAGGGTCGCCGCCTCGGCGTGCGCAACCTGGCCGGCTGCGACGCCGACCACCAAGTCGTAGGCTTCGTCGTCGGGCGCATCGAGATCGACCTGGTTGAGTCCGTAGAAGACCACGAGCGCGAGCCACCCCAGGCGCTTGTTGCCGTCGACCAGTGGGTGGTTACAGACAATCGACTCCAGCAGCACCGCCGCCTTCGAGTCGATCGACTGGTAGGCGTCATGGCCGTAAAGCGAGGTCGTCGGGCGATGCGCCGCCGAGTCGAGGAGTCCGAGATCGCTCACCGGCCCAACTCCGAGATCCGAGATGAGGTGCAGGAGATCTTCGAGGCCGAGGTAGACGGTCAACGGCCGAGGCGGTCAAGCAGATCGCCGTATCGCGTGCGCGCCGTCTCCGACAACGCTTGAACTCGCTCGTCGTGTACCCGCCTGGCGGCAACCTCGGTGATCGCGCGAACGGCGGCCTCCTGCTTGCTGACCCCCTCCGCGCGCGCCAACAACTCGAGCGCCCGGTCCTGCTCGTCGTTGAGTCGTAGCGTCATGGCCATATGGTGATGGTATCAAAGCGATACCGCACATCAACGTTGAAGCGGACCGCGCTGCCGCACTAGCCGATCTGTGCCTGAATCTCACGGATCGTCGCGCCTGAACCGGAGCTCACGGACCCGACTGACCGCGAATCGAGGAAGCTGGTTCTAAGCGTTGTAGATGATCGCGTAGAGAGATTCGTCCTCATAGCAACCACCAGTAAAACCAGTGACGAAGCGTCGCCCCGAAGCCATGCGTTCGATGTAGAACGCCCAACTCTCCTTGCCCCAGAAATTCACGTGTCCAATAAACGTGTTTCCGTCGGGACTTCCGATCGCAGGAGTGAAGTCCTTGGCGCAGTTCGGGACCGTTACCACCAGAGCCCCCTTAGGTGCCACAAGGCTGAGAAGCGCCGGAATCGAGGTCTCGGTGTCGAGGATGTGCTCCAGTGACTCACAGCAGATGACGACGTCATAGGTCTCTGTGGAGGACTTGAGGCCCTCGATGTCGCCCTGAACGATGGTCGCGCCCGGTGCGAGCCCTTGGGAAAGCCGTGCGAGTTCCTCGAAGTAGTCGGTGCCGTGGACAGATCCATCGCCGACCTCGCCGGTCAGCAACCGGCAGAGGTAGCCGGCTCCAGTACCGACCTCTAGCACGCGCCGACCATCAAAGGTCACGCCCTCCGCTTGGCACATCTCGATGAACTTGTGATACGAGTTGATCCGCGACGGGACCAGGTAGCCTCGCACTGCCTTTGGTGAGGGAAAGAAGGGGCTGTCCCGCTCATTGAGACCAAGGCTCTCGAGGTCTCGGTCCAGTTGCTCGATTTCGTCCTTGGTGTAGAGCACCGACGTCACCCGGTTGGCAGGTCCAACAGGTACGATCCAGTAGCCGGTGCGCTCGATCTGGGCGCGCGTAGCATCCCTCAACTTGGCGAGGATGCCCACTCGCCGCGTAAGCGACTTAGAACCTGCACTTGCCATGCGATATCGCTCCTCGGTCTAGGGGTCGCGAACCAATCACCCAAATGGCAGCAGATACGCGCTTTCCGCCCGAGAAACCTCACACCCCACGTTGATAATTCTTCGCGAGCGTAACTCAGGTCGTCCTAGGTGTGTCGGTATTCACGACGTCGGTTCCTGGGAGACCTGCCCCTGAAGTTTCCTTGGCCGGTCGCACAAAGTGCATCCCGGCGTTTCCGGCCAGCACAGGCACCAGAACCGACGGGCCGCAGCTTGCGGGCCTAGCCGCGATTGGCAGACATCACTACGAGCTGAAGCGGAACTCCACCACGTCACCGTCCACCATCACGTACTCCTTGCCTTCCATCCGCACCTTGCCGGCCGCCTTGGCGGCCGCCATCGACTCCGCGGCGACAAGGTCGTCGTACGAGACGATCTCGGCCTTGATGAAACCCTTCTGGAAGTCGGTGTGGATGACGCCGGCAGCCTCCGGGGCGGTGGCGCCCTTCCGGATCGTCCAGGCGCGTGCCTCCTTGGGCCCGGCGGTCAGGTAGGTCTGCAGACCAAGGGTGTCGAAGCCGACCCGGGCCAGGATGTCGAGACCGGGCTCAGTGACGCCCATCTCGGCGAGCATCTCGCGGGCCTCGTCCTCATCACCCAGCTCGACGAGCTCGGCCTCGAACTTGGCGTCGAGGAAGATCGCCTCGGCCGGCGCGACCAGGGCGCGCATCTCGTTCTTGAGGCCCTCGTCGCCGAGCTCGTCGGCGTCGCAGTTGAAGACGTAGATGTAGGGCTTCGCGGTCAGCAGGCTGAGCTCGCGGACCAGCGCGAGGTCGAGCTTCGAGGCGATGATCGGCGTACCTGCCTCAAGCAGTTCCTTGGCCTCGACCGCGGCGGCCAGGTTCGCGGCGATCGCCTTGTTGCCGCGCGCCTCCTTCTCCAGCCGCGGGATCGCCTTCTCGACGGTCTGCAGGTCGGCCAGGATCATCTCGGTCTGGATGGTGCCGATGTCCGAGGCCGGGTTCACCTCGCCGTCAACGTGGGTGACGTCCTCGTCGCGGAAGACCCGGGTCACCTGGCAGATCGCCGAGGCCTCGCGGATGTGGGAGAGGAACTTGTTGCCCAGCCCCTCACCCTGGGACGCGCCCGCGACGATGCCAGCGATGTCGACGAACTCGACGGTGGCCGGGAGCAGCTTGGCGGACCCGAAGATCTCGGCAAGCTTGGCGAGCCGCTCGTCCGGGACGGCGACGACGCCGACGTTCGGCTCGATCGTCGCGAACGGGTAGTTCGCCGCGAGCACGTTGTTCTTGGTGAGGGCGTTGAAGAGCGTCGACTTGCCCGCGTTGGGGAGACCGACGATGCCGATAGTGAGAGCCACCCGCGGAGTTTACGGCTCCGGTCGCCCCTCGGCAGAATCGTCCGTTCGGAGTAGCGTGCCGCCATGCTGATCAAGACACACGAGCAGGCCTGACGTGGCGAGCGCCGGACACCGCTTCGCCCAAGCCCTCGCGTCCAAGGACCCGGCAGCCCTCACCGCAGTCCTCACCGACGACGTCGATTTCAAGGCGCTCACCCCGGGCAGGTCCTGGGAGGCCGCCGACCCGGAGGGAACCCTGGAGATCCTCCTCGGCACCTGGTTCGAGCCGCAAGACGAGATCGACGAGGTCCTCGAGGTGAGCGAGGGCGACCCGGTCGAGGACACCGCGCACGTGAGCTACCGGTTCGCGCTCACCACGCCGAACGGCCCGCACACCGCCGAGCAGCAGGCGTACTACCGGGTCAGCGGCGAGCGGATCAGCTACCTCCGGGTGCTCTGCTCCGGCTTCCGGCCGGTCGACTGAGGTGACGCTCGAGACGATCCGCCTCGAGGCGGTCGACCAGCGCGCCACCGCAGTCCTCGTCCACGGCGCCTGGCACGGAGCCTGGTGCTGGCACGACGGGTTCGCCCAACGACTGGCGGACCAGGGCGTCAGCACCGTCTCCCTCAGCCTCCGCGGCCACGCCGGCTCGTCCGCTGGCGTCGGCCTCAACCGGCTGCGGATGCGGGACTACCTGGACGACGTCGCGGAGGTCGTCGCGGGGCTCGACAGCCCACCGGTGGTGGTGGGCCACTCGATGGGCGGCGGCGTCGTCCAGAAACTGCTCGCCCAACCGGACCGCCCGCCCGTCGCCGGGGCAGCGCTGCTCGCGTCAATGCCACCGCGCGGCGTCGTCCGGGTGACAGCCCAGGTGGCCCGGCATTCGCCTGGGACCTTCCTGCTGAGCAACCTGACCCTGAACCTGGGCCGCCTGGTCGCGACGCCCGAGCAGGTCCGTGCGCTGTTCTTCACTCCGAGCACACCACAGGCGATCGTCGATGCTGCGGCCGCCCGGGTCCAGTCGGAGTCCTACCTGGCGTTCCTCGGCATGCTGGCCTTCGAGCGCCCACGGCCGAAACCGGTCGACGTCCCGGTCCTGGTCGTCGGCGCCGGGGCGGACCCGATCTTCAACGCCTCCGAGGTCGCGCAGACAGCACATGCCTGGGGTACCGAGCCGGTGATGTTCGACGGCATCGGTCACGACCTGATGCTCGACGACGGCTGGGAGCCGGTAGCCGATCACCTGGCGGCATGGGTTCTCCAGGCCGCAGCCGCCGGCGTCAGATGACGCGTCGGTTCTCCCGCATCCGCTTGCGCATCCCGCGCAGCACCGATCGCGAGTACGCCTGGCGGACCACCTTCGGCAGCCGCGGGTAGGTCGCCCGGAACACCGTCCAGAAGCCGTCGTACAGGCGCTGGTCGAGGCGGGTCCAGCGCAGCCCGAGCACCTCGCGGACCTGCGGGGTCAGGTTCCCCCGGGTGATCAGGCTCTGCACGAGCACCGCCGGCGCGAGCATCCACTGCTTCCGGCTCGGCGAGAGCAGCCGCTTCATATAGAGCTGAACCACAGGGTCCGGGGTGAGCTCGGACTGCATCCGCTCCCAGTACGCCGTGAACTCGGCTCGGGTCTGCGGCCACGCCTCCTCCTTGACCTGAAGGGCCGTGCCGATGACCCAGCTCTCCCGGTAGGCGCGCTCTCGGGTGGCCTCGTCCATCGGACCGAAGGTCTTCTCGTACATCTGCTCGCCGCCGTACGAGAGGGTCGCGGCCACCCAGAGCTGGAGGTCGGGGTCGAAGGCGCTGTAGCCCTCACCCTTCACCGGGCCGTGTACCCGGTTGACCATCCGCGCAACGGCCTTCCGCTCGTCCGCAGTGCCCATCGTCATCACGTAGACGTAGGTCAGCGTGGTGCGCAGCCGGTCCTGCGGTCGCTGGAGGGTGGTCGAGTGCTCGGCGACCCCGCGGCCGACGCCGACCAGGGCGAGCTGGTTGGCGACCGCGGACCCGGCGCCGAGCAGCAGCGCCAGCTCGCCGACGTAGTCGGCCAGGCCGAACCTCGCCGCTGCCAGGTCCGGGACGGGCACCCCCGCCGGGACGGGGGCGGTCGCGGGGACGAACTCAGCGGCGTCATCGAGCAGGGTCACCTTGCGACAGTACAACAGAATCTGTTGCATTGTGTAGCATCGGTCCATGACCGAGACCTCCGTCGCGAGCATCCTGGATGCCGCCCGGGCGCAGTTCCTGCGCACCGGCGTACGACGGACCAGTGGCGACGACATCGCCCGCAGCGCCGGGGTCAACCGGGCCACCCTCTACCGCCGGGTTGGCACCAAGGACGAGATCGTCCGGCAGACCTACCTGGCCGAAACCTCCCGGGTGCTCGGAATCATCGAGGAGGCGATCGGGCCCGTCCCCGCGGCGGGGAGCCCCGGCTTCGACGCCCCGGCGTACGTCGAGAGGTTCTTCACCGTCACCGTCACCCAGCTTCGCGAGAACGCGCTCCTCCACCAACTCCTGGTCATCGACCGCGACGAGACCCTCGCCGGGCTGACCCTCAACGCCGGCGAGACCCTGGCCCTCTCCGCAGCCCTGGTCGCGGACCGCGTCCGGTCCCTGCGCGCGTACGTCGGCAATACCGCCACCGACGACGTCGAAGACCTGGCCGCGACGCTCGCCCGCCTGGCCCAGTCGCTGGTACTGACCCCCGATGCTCCGCCCCAACTGGAGAACGACGACCAGATGCGGTCCTACGCACGCCGGGTGGTCGCGCCGATGGTCCTGGGCCGGGGCTAGTCTCACCTGCGTGCGAATCGCCACCTGGAACGTCAACTCCCTCCGCTCCCGCATCGACCGCGTCGAGGCCTTCCTGGAGCGTCACGACGTCGACGTGCTCGCTCTCCAGGAGACCAAGGCCCGTGAGGACCAGCTCCCCCTGATGGGGCTCCAGGCCCGCGGGTACGACGTTGCCGCGGCCGGCTTCAGCCAGTGGAACGGGGTCGCGATCATCTCCCGGGTCGGGCTCGAGGACGTCACGGTCGGCTTCCCGGAGATGCCCGAGTACGACGGCGCCGCCGAGGCCCGCGCCATCGCAGCGACCTGTGGCGGCGTACGGATCTGGTCGCTCTACGTCCCGAACGGGCGCAAGGTCGACGACCCGCACTATCACTACAAGCTCGACTGGCTGGCGAAGCTACGGGACACCGCGGCTACCTGGACCGACCAGCCCACCGCGCTCGTCGGCGACTGGAACATCGCACCGGCCGACGAGGACGTCTACGACATTGCGGCGTTCGCCAAGGAAACCCACGTCACCCCACCCGAGCGCGCAGCCTTCCAGGCGTTCCTCGACTCCGGGTACGCCGAGGTCACCCGGGCCCACACACCGGGCCCGGGCGTGTACACGTACTGGGACTACTACCGGCAGCGGTTCGAGCGGAACCGCGGTCTGCGGATCGATTTCGCCCTCGGCAATTGTCAGTTCGCCGAACGGGTCACCGGGGCGTTCATCGACACCGACGAGCGTGACCCGGCGCAGGGCACCGGGAGCCCCTCCGACCACGCGCCGGTGGTCGTCGACCTGGCCGACTAGGAGTGCTGGGCGGGATCAAGCGGTTGGCTGCCACCGTGTCGTCGTCCTACTCTCGCACCATCCGCCTCCAATCGGCACACATCGCAGACAGGTGAGCCACCACGGCACTCGTGGTCCAGACGACCCCGAAGCGGTCAACCGCTCCGCAATGCCGTCTTGCGCTGCTGGTACTCCGGCTGGTCGATCTCACCACGGGCGAACCGCTCGTCCAGTGTCAACTCAGCGGTCGACCTCGTGGGCGGGGCCGCGCTGCCCTGTCCAGCCGGTCCGGCCTGGCTCGCGCCCGAGGCGCGCAGCAGCACGTAGACCAGTACGCCGAGCGCCACGAGGCAGACCAGGATCAGGACGCTCATCATCAGCCAGCCCCCCGTGCCCATCCCGTTCATCCCCCAGTAACGGCCGTCATCGTCGTAACCCATCACTGTTCGCCTCCTTCGTCTCCAGACGAGCGTCCCGCTGACCAGTCGACAGGAACAGGGCCGTCAGTCAGTTCTCCGTGGGACCTCTGTCGAGCGGGAACGGCCTCAAGGTCGTCAGTCGACGACGATCGGCTCGCGGTAGGAGTCGAACGGACTCACCTCGCCCGACTCGAGGTCCACGTCGACTCGGAGGACCCCGTCGCTCGGGCTGGCACCCTCGGTGCGCCAGAGGTCCGGCCGGGTCCGCAGGAACACCAGACCGGGCCAGAGCGCCAGACCCGCCCCGTCACCGAAGACCAGGTCGAACTCGAGGAAGGAGTACGAGTCCGGGTAGTACTCCGCCGGGATGTCGGCCGGATCCAGTCGCAGCTCGTAGTTTCCGTCGCCGTCGGTCCGGACCGCCGGCGCCGACCACCGCTGGGCACCCTCGTCCGTCTCGGCCGAGCCGGTCACCGGCATCGCCTGGAGTACGACGGTCGCGTTCGGCACCGCTTCGCCGCCCCGGACGACCGTCCCGTAAGCGAGCAGCAGGCCGGAGGCCGGCCCTGCGGTCCCCAGGGTCTCCTCGACGACGGCATTCGGAGCCCCCTGGGCACACCCGGACAGCACGAGGGCTGCGACGAGGGTGGCGAGGAGGTTGGCAGCTAGCCGCCGATTCATCAGAGCCGTTCGTAGTGCGGGTACGGCGCCCAGTAGGTGCTCGTCCCGCCCGAGGTCACCCGGTAGACGCGAGCGATAGGGGCCCTGAACCGGTAGCTCGCCGAGCCCGACAGGCTGGTCGTCACAGTGTGGAAATGGGTCCACGCGCAGGTGTCGCACGTCCGGTAGGAGAGTGCGACCGCGTGCTTGCCCCACGGTCCGAACGTGTTCGCGCTCCGCGAGTACTTCCGGACCGAAACCCGCAGGGTGACGTAGGACCCGACGCGGCTCGCGGAGAACGAGAACCGGGAGTCGAGCCGGACCTCTGTACGCGGCGCGTTCTGCACGATGTCGTCAGCAGCCGCATTGGCGGCCTCGACCGGCTTCATCACGTAGGCGCCGAGCGGCTGGGCATCGAAGAACTTCCAGAAGTCCTTGAAGTTCCCGTAGAACGCCAGCGTGTTCACGTTGGTGCCGCGGGACAGGTTCTTCACGTCCCAGGCTGCGCGCTCGATGTGCGCAGCGGTGCAGTTGGGCGCAAGGCGTCCATAGACGATCTCCTCGGCGGTGTTCACCCGCACGGTGCTCGGGACGAGCACCGAGCAGCGCGGCTGAGCGCCGGCGCGGACCTCGAAGGTGACGGCGCTCCGGTGCTCCCCGGTCTGGTCGTCCTCGATGACGAACGTGTACTCGTCCCGCGGCGGCAGCCCGGCGAGGGTGAACGCCTGCTTGCCGGCCCCGGTCGAAGGGAACGTGCCCGCGTCGTCGACGACCGGTTCCTGCCCGGGCGGGGTGTGCTGGACCCGGTAGGAGTAGTCGCCGGCGGGAGCGCTGTTGAAGGTCACGACGTACGGTCCGGTGAAGCCCTCGTAGAGCGGCTCGACCCCGGACGGGCTGATGATCTGCGGGTTGCCGTCGCCGGCGCCGGCAGCGCCACTCAACGGAAGCGTTGCCAGGACCCCTCCCGCGAGAGCCGTCGCCAGAGCGAAGACAGCGGCGCGCGGTCCTGGACGTCTCGGCATCAGAGTTCCTCGGTCATGGGAGGGGCGAAACTCGATTCTACGCAAACGGGACAGTCCGCAAACCTGCCAGGAATCCTGGTTGTGTCGGTCCCTCCTGTCAGGCTCGGCGCATGGAGATCCCGCTTCCCCTGCTGACCCTGGTCATCGGCGCCGTCCTAGGCTGCTTCGTGGGCTGCTTCCTCGGGGCCGCCGCTCAGCGCTGGAGCCGTCGCGAGACCCCCGGTCCCGACCTCGCCGTCAACCATGCCCTGCTCCGGGATGGTCTCGACCGGCTCCACGACAAGATGACCGATCTCGAGCACCAGCGGGTCTCGTGGCAGAGCACCCTGCATCAGCAGGTCGACGAGGTCCGGCACTCCACCGACGTTCTGCGCCGGGAGACCAGCGCCCTGGCGACCGCGCTCCGCAAGCCGCAGGTCCGCGGCCAGTGGGGCGAGCTCCACCTGCGCCGCACCATCGAGATCGCCGGCCTCGTCGACCGTTGCGACTTCGAGCAGCAGGTCCACCTTGTCGGGAGCGACGGAGCCCAGCGCCCCGACGTGGTGATCCGGCTGGCTGGAGCCAAGTCCATCGTCGTGGACGCGAAGGTGCCGCTGGCGGCGTACCTGGATGCGCTCGCGACCGACGACCCGGAGAAAGCCGCGGAACAGACCGCCTACCTGGCCCAGCACGCACGCCAGCTGCGCACCCACATTGACCAGCTCTCCGGCAAGGCCTACTGGCACACCCTGGCGCAGAACGGCGTCGACGCTCCCGAGTTCGTCGTGCTCTTCCTGCCGTCCGAGTCGGTGCTCTCCGCTGCCCTCGACGCCGAGCCCACGCTCCTCGAGTACGCCGCCACGCGCAACGTCGTGCTGGCGACCCCGACGACCCTGATCGCACTGCTGCGCACGGTCGCGCACGGTTGGACCACCGAGACCCTCGCCGAGCGAACCCGGGAGATCCACCAGCTCGGCCGCGAGTTGTACAGCCGCCTGGGCACCGTTGGCCGACACCTGGACAAGCTCGGTCGGTCGCTGAAGAGCAGCGTTGAGTCCTACAACAGCGCGGTCGGGTCGCTCGAGTCGCGGGTGTTCGTCACCGCGCGACACTTCGCCGACGTCGCCGACCTCGACGAGACGCTGCCCTCGCCGCGACCGGTCGAGGAGGCCCCGCGTCCACTGACCGCGATCGAGCTGCTCGAGGCCGTCGCCGAGGAACGACCGACCCTGGTCGACCTGCCCGCCGACGGCGTGGCTCCGCACCCCGAGCGGCGAGCCGACCTACGTTAGGCAGGTGAACGCACCCACGGTCTGGGAAGAAGGCCGCTGGTCCCCCCGTCGGGTCATGCGGTTCTCGATCTCTGCCTGCGTGCTCCTGATCGCAGTGGACCGGGCGGCGTCCTATGAGCTCGGCAGCATCTTCGACATCGGCTTCGTCGTGGTTTGCGCGGTGATCGCGCTCGCCATCCGGCCGACAGACTTCTTCGTCGTCGGCATCCTGCCGCCGCTGCTGCTGCTCGGGCTCTTCGTCATCCTCGGCATCGTCGATCGCGGGTCGATCGCGCCGACCGACGACAGCCTGATCCAGTCCGTGATCTCAGGTCTCGCGCACCATTCCGGGTCGCTGCTGATCGGCTACGGGATCGCGCTCGGGGTCCTGGCACTCCGGAGCCGGGTGCGGAGGCGTCGCGGCGCAGGCCCGGCCGTGGACTACTCGAACCGTGCGGTGTCCCCGGCGCCGTACCGGGTGACCTCGGGAGCTCCCGAGGTGAAGTCGACGACGGTCGTCGGCAACGAGCCGCACTCCCCCGAATCGATGACGGCGTCCAACAGCTGATCCAGTTCGTCCTTGACCAGCCAGCCCTCGGTCATCGGCTCGGTCTCCCCCGGCAGCAGCAAGGTGCTCGACAGCATCGGCTCGCCCAACTCCTCCAGCAGCGCCCGGACGACCGGGTGCTCCGGGATCCGCACCCCGACCGTCTTCTTCTTCGGGTGCATCAGCCGCTTTGGTACCTCGCCGGTCGCCGGCAGGATGAACGTGTACGGCCCCGGCGTCGCGGCCTTGATCGCCCGGAACGCCGCGTTGTCGATGTGCACCAGTTGCCCGAGCTGGGCGAAGTCGCGGCACACCAGGGTGAAGTGGTGCTTGTCGTCGAGCTGCCGGATCGTCCGGATCCGGTCCAGGCCGTCGCGGTTGCCGAGCTGGATGCCGAGCGCGTAGCCCGAATCGGTCGGGTAGGCGAGCAGCCCGTCCTCCCGCAGGATCGAGACCGCCTGACTGATCAGCCGCGTCTGCGGATCGACCGGGTGGACGTCGAGGTAGCGAGCCATCAGGAATCGGCGGATGCAGCCCTTGCTGCGTTCTCGGCCGCCCGGATGTCCTTGCGGAGCTCCGGCGGCAGCGCGAAGATCAGCGACTCCTCGGCGGTGTGCACCGCCTTCGCGGCCGGGTACCCGCGCTCAGCCAGGAAGCTGAGCACCCCGTCGACCAGCTCCTCGGGAACCGAGGCGCCCGAGGTGACGCTGACCTTGTCGACACCGTCGAGCCAGGACTCGTCGATCTCGGACGCGTCATCGACCCGGTACGCCGACTTCGCACCGGCCTCGAGCGCGACCTCGGCCAGCCGCACGGAGTTGGAGGAGTTCGCCGAGCCGACCACGATCACCAGGTCGGCATCCGGGCTGATCTCCTTGACCGCCAGCTGACGGTTCTGGGTGGCGTAGCAGATGTCGTCGCTCGGCGGGTCGAGCAGATCGGGGAAGCGCTCCCGGATCGCGTCGACGGTCGCCATCGTCTCGTCGACCGAGAGCGTCGTCTGGGAGAGCCAGGCCACCCGCTTCGGATCCCGGACAACGATGTTCGGCACGTCCTCGGGCCCCTGGACCAGCTGGATGTGGTCGGGAGCCTCACCGGCGGTGCCCTCGACCTCCTCGTGACCCTCGTGGCCGATCAGCAGGATGTCGTAGTCGTCGGCGGCGAACCGCTTCGCCTCGTGGTGCACCTTGGTGACCAGCGGGCAGGTGGCGTCGATCGTCTTCAGCTCGCGTTCGGCAGCCTCGGCGTGCACCGCCGGGGAGACGCCGTGCGCTGAGAAGACCACGGTCTGGCCGGCCGGGACCTCGTCGAGCTCCTCGACGAAGATCGCGCCGCGGGACTCGAGGTTCGCGACCACGTGCTTGTTGTGCACGATCTGCTTGCGGACGTAGACCGGAGCGCCGTACAGGTCGAGCGCCTTCTCCACGGTGATGACCGCCCGGTCGACGCCGGCGCAGTAGCCGCGGGGGGCAGCGAGCAGCACGGCACGCTCGGCCTCTTCAGGGGAGAGGACGCGGGGCATCGCGAGGTCGAGGTCCATGCCTCCATCCTAGGCGAGCGAAACAGGTCGCCCGTCCGGTGTGGCCCGGGGGTGACCTAGGGTTCCGGTATGGCGCTGACGACCTCACCGGAGAGCCCCGTCCCGGTTCGGCAGGTCGTCGGCCTGATCGGCGGCTGGGTCGACCGCCTCGGCGCGGTCTGGGTCGAGGGGCAGGTAGTCCAGCTCAACCGACCGGCCGGGTCCAACACCGACTTCCTGACCCTGCGCGACAAACTCGCCGACGTCTCGGTCCAGCTGACCTGCCCGCGCGCCGTCGTGGACTCGCTGCCGACCCCGCTGGTGAACGGCGCCCAGGTGGTCGCGCACGCCAAGCCGTCGGTGTACCCGAACCGCGGCTCCCTCTCCCTCCAGGTCCGCGAGCTGCGGCTGGTCGGCGAGGGCGAGCTCCTCGCCCGCCTCGAGCGACGCCGGCAGCTGCTCGCCGCGGAGGGCCTGTTCTCCCCCGACCTCAAGCGCCCGCTCCCATTCCTCCCGCACCGGATCGGCTTGGTCACGGCTAAGGACTCCGCCGCCGAGAAGGACGTCCTGGAGAACGCCCGTCGCCGCTGGCCCGGTGTCGCGTTCGAGGTCCGGTACGCCGCGATGCAAGGGGTGAACGCCGCGGAGCAGGTGATGGCCGCCCTCGGCGTACTCGACCGGGACCCGGAGGTCGACGTGATCGTGATCGCCCGCGGCGGCGGCTCGGTCGAGGACCTGCTGCCGTTCTCCGACGAGGCCCTGATCCGTGCCGTCGCCGCGGCGACGACCCCGGTCGTCTCCGCGATCGGTCACGAACCGGACTCGCCGATCCTCGACCTGGTCGCCGACCTGCGAGCCTCGACCCCGACCGACGCCGCGAAGCGGATCGTGCCCGACGTCGCCGAGGAGTCGCAGCGGGTCCGTCAGGTGCGCGACCGGTTGCGTCGTACCGTCACCACCCTGCTGGCTCGGGAGCAGCAGCACCTCGACGGGTTGCGCAGCCGGCCCAGCATGGCCGACCCGCGCAGCGACCTCGTGCACCGGCGCGACGAGGTGCTGGCCCTGCGCGAGCGGAGCCGTCGGGTGGTGGGCCACGTGCTCGACCGAGCAGCCGACGACCTTGACCACAGCCTCGCCCGGGTCCGCGCCCTCTCCCCGCTCGCCACCCTGCGCCGCGGGTACGCCGTCCTCGCCGACGCCGACGGCGCCCACGTCTCCAGCGTCGACGCCCTCGCCCCCGGCTCCGAGGTGACCGTCCGGGTCGCCGACGGGCGAATCAGCGCGACCGTCGCCGGCGTCGAGTCCATCCCGCTGCCTGCTGTGCTCAACCACCCCGAGCCCGAGAACCCCCAGCCCGAGAAGGATGTCGATCGCGATGAGTGAGAAGGCCCAGGCGCCGCTGAGCTACGAGGAAGCGCGCGAGCAGCTGATCGAGACCGTTCGAACCCTGGAGCAGGGCGGCACCACGCTCGCGGAGTCGCTGGCCCTCTGGGAGCGCGGCGAGCAGCTGGCGAAGACGTGCCAGGACGCGCTCGACGGCGCCCGCGCCCGGCTGGACGCGGTCCTCGCCGCCGACCCAGACGCTGGTTGAGCCTGCGCCGTCCTGAGCCTGTCGAAGGGTCGTACCCCTCAGCGCCCGTCGCGGTCACGCAGGGTGCCAGCGAAGGCGCGGATCTCCTCGTCCGCGGCTGACCCCGCCACCAGCACGGACTCGCTGCGGCCGCCGGGCACGGTCACGTCCCGGGACAACGCGTAGTCGCCCCCGCCGTCAGTCCAGGACTGCCAGGTGATGCCGTTGATGACCACGTCCGGCCCCCGGGTCGCGTTTTCGTCGACGACCCGCTCGACCAGGTCCCGCGAGCTGTCGTAGGTCTCCTCCAGCCCGACGAACCTGCCGGAGTCGGTGAGCATCCCCAACCGCCACCGGGCGTCGCGACCACCCAGGTACGTCGCCGAGGTCGCGCGCCAACCTTCCGGCAACGCGTCCGGGGCGTACAACCGAAGGGCGTCGTCCGCGCGCCCCGCCTTGACCCACGCACTCCAGTCGACCGTCTTGACCGGCTGCACCGACTCGCTCGGACGGCCGAGGTAGTACCAACCGATCGCCGCCGCCAGCGCGACCGCCAGCGCCACGATCCCGCTCATGAACGGCCGGATGCGTCGTGCCTCAGCTTCGGTGACCATGCCCCCATCTTGCCAACCGGAACCCGACGACCCGCATCCGGTGCAGACTGACCACGTGACCAGCGCGACGACGTACCGGATCGCCGAGGCGGCTGAGCTGCTCGGAGTCAGCGACGACACCGTCCGTCGGTGGATCGACCAGGGCCGGCTCGCGGCCGTCCAGGTGAATGGCCGAGCCTGTGTCGACGGCGTCGAGCTGGCCGCGCTGGCCGAGTCGCTCGCCGACTCCCCTGACGAGGACGGGCGGCGGAGGTCCTCGGCCCGCAACCGGTTGCCCGGCATCGTGGTGACGGTCAAGAAGGACACCGTGATGGCCCAGGTCGAGATGATCTGCGGCCCGCACCGGGTCGTGTCGTTGATGTCCGCCGACGCCGCCGACGAGCTCGGCCTGGTTCCCGGAGCGCGGGCGACCGCCTCGATCAAGTCGACGAACGTCATCGTCGAACGACCTTGAACGATCCAGAGCGTCTCGCGGGCGGGATCGCCGGGGCGTCTCGTCCGAGATGGGGTCCGTCGACCGATAACATCGGCCCCATGTCCGAATCCCACCTGCCCGATTCGCTCGCCGTGGCTCCCACGTCACCCGACCGCAACCTCGCCCTCGAGCTCGTCCGGGTGACCGAAGCCGCCGCGATGGCCGCCGGTCGCTGGGTCGGGAGAGGCGACAAGAACGGAGCGGACGGAGTCGCGGTCAACGCGATGCGGACCCTGATCTCGACCGTGGGCATGCGCGGCACCGTCGTCATCGGCGAAGGCGAGAAGGACAACGCCCCGATGCTCTACAACGGCGAGGAGGTCGGCGACGGCACCGGCCCGGAGTGCGACGTCGCCGTCGACCCGATCGACGGCACCACGCTCACCGCGAAGGGCATGTCCAACGCGATCGCCGTGCTCGCCGTATCTCCCCGCGGCTCGATGTACGACCCGTCCGCGGTCTTCTACATGGAGAAGCTCGTCACCGGTCCGGAAGCCGCCGACGTCGTCGACATCCGGTACCCGGTCGCAGAGAACATCCACCTGGTCGCGAAGGCCAAGGGCGGCAAGCCGGAGGACGTCACCGTCGTCCTGCTCGACCGCCCCCGGCACGAGGAGATGGCGCGCGAGATCCGCGACACCGGCGCCCGGATCAAGTACATCACCGATGGCGATGTCGCCGGCGCGATCATGGCGGCCCGCGCGGACACCGGCGTCGACCTCCTGCTCGGCATCGGCGGCACCCCCGAAGGCATCATCACCGCCTGCGCCATCAAGTGCATGGACGGCGTCATCCAGGGCAAGCTTTGGCCGACCAGCGACGAGGAGCGCGAGCGCGCGCTGGCCGCAGGGCTCGACCTGGACCAGATCCTGCTGACCGATGACCTGGTCTCCGGGGACGACTGCTTCTTCGTCGCCACCGGCATCACCGACGGAGAGCTGATGAAGGGCGTCCGGTACCGCGCCGGCGGCGCCTCCACGCACTCGCTGGTGATGCGCAGCCGCAGCGGCACGATCCGCGAGATCATTAGCGACCACAAGCTCAGCAAGCTGCGCGCGTACGCCAACGTCGACTTCGACCGTTGATCCTGATGGCGCCGGCGTGATCGTCGTCGTCGGCGAGTCTCTGGTCGATCTCACCACCGGCCCCGACGGTCGCGTCGTCGAGTCCGTGGGCGGGTCTCCGTTGAACGTGGCCGTTGCGCTCGCCGGTCTCGACGCGGCGACGCTGCTGATCTCCGAGTTCGGCAGCGACGACCGCGCGGCCGTGATCCAGCGCTACCTGAGCGACCACGAAGTCGAGCTCGTCGCGAGCCCCAACGCCGACGGCCGTACGCCGACCGCGACCGTGCTGCTCGATGCCGGCGCCGGGGCCGGGGCCGAGGTGGGCTACGAGCTCGACCTGTCCTGGCATCTCACCCATACCGATCTCCCGGAGTGCGACGCCCTGCACGTCGGATCGCTCGCCACTGTCCTGGAACCGGGCCGCGACACCGTGCTCGACCTGGTCGAGCAGGCCTGGGCGCTCGACGTCTTCATCAGCTACGACCCGAACGTCCGGGCTGGCGGACCGAAATCCTGGCTGACCGACCACGACCACGACCAGGCGTGGGGTGACGTCGAGTCGCTGGCGGACCGGGCCAACCTGGTGAAGCTGAGCGAGCAGGACATCGCGCTTCTCCACCCCGGCGCAGATCCCGACGATATCGCCCGGTCCCTGCTCACCGGCGAACGCACCGAACTGGTGATCCTCACCCGGGGCCCACGCGGGGCGACCGCGTACGTCGACGGGTTGGCCGTCGACGTACCAGCGGCACCGGTCGCCGTGGTCGACACCGTCGGCGCCGGGGACGCGTTCATGGCCGGCGTCCTGGCGACCCTGCTCGAGGACGGGGCGTTCGGCAACTACGCCGGCGGACTTCCCCACGACCAGCGGTCGCTCGAGCGGCTCCTGACCGCAGCGGCCGAGGTGGCCGGGATCAGCTGCTCGCGAGCGGGAGCAGCGCCGCCGTCGCGTGCGGAACTGCGTCCTGGGTGGCCGGGCTCAGGTTGATCCGGGCCTGCCGCTGACCCTCGAGCGCCTCGCGGACCGCGTCGAAGACCCGTGGGTCGATCGCCATCCCGACGTGGCTGGCGGTGACCTCGACCGGGACTGCGGCCGGGTCCAGGCAGGCACGCCAGTCGACGATCCCGTCCCGCTGGGAGTAGATCGCCGTGAAACCGACCGACGGATCCAGCTCGACGCGCGTCTCCTCGAAGCTCGCCCGCGCGCAGGAGCCGGCGATGCAGTCCTCGCTCATCAGCCCGCCGAACCCGGCGCGGGTCAGCCGGGTGAGCAGTTCGGCGTCCCGGGCGAGCAGGTCGTGGACCGCACCGGGCGCCATGATCGGGCTGCCCATCGAAACAATGCCCCCGATCAGGTCCGGCCGGCGTGCGGCCAGGGCTCGGGCGAGCATGCCGCCGAGGCTGTGGCCGACGAGGGAGACCTTCCGGCCGCGGCGGTTCGCGATCGCCTCGACCAGGCGCTCGAGCCGGTCCGCAGCCTCGCGGGTGCACCCCATGTTCATCCGGATCCGCGAACGGTAGGTCCGGTAGCCGGCGCCGCGCAGCATCGCGGCCATCCCGACCAGGGTGTAGTCACCGGCCATGAACCCGGGGATCAGCAGGACCGGCTCGACCGCGGCCGGGCGTTCGTGGTGCACGTACGGGAGCGCGGCCCGACCTCGTCGGTCGGCACTCGCGCGATGTAGGTACCGCGCAGCCTCTCCGACGATGCTGCCTTCGCGTGAGAGCGCCTTGAACCCCTGGGGCCCGAGGAACCCCTCAGGCTTGAGAAAGTCCCCGATCGGTGAGTTCACACTGTCGAAGGTAACGGAAACCACAGTTCTCTTAACGGAACTCGACTGATTTCGTCACCTGAGTCGGGGATGCTGAATCCGTAGAACTCAGACCTTCCACGTCGAGAGGCAACCCATGCCCCGTATCCGAGCCCGCCGTACCCCCGACCCCACGGGGACCGAGGTCGCCGTCAGCGACGAGCTGTACGCGCCGGTGAGCGCCGAGGTCGAGCTCTGCTACCAGACGTACGGCGACCCCGACGCCGACCCGTTGCTCCTGGTGATGGGGCTCGGCGGGCCGATGACCTGGTGGGACTCGGACCTGTGCACCCTGCTCGCCCGGAGGGGCTTCTACGTCATCCGGTACGACAACCGCGACACCGGCAGGTCCAGCCGGGGAGTCGGCCGGATCACCCGGCCGATGCTGTTCCAGGCCGGGCTCGGCCGAAAGGTGGCGGCGCCGTACTCGCTCGACGACCTGGCCCACGACGCCTTCGGGCTCCTCGACCACCTCGGGATCGACGCTGCCCACGTCGCCGGCGTCTCGATGGGCGGGATGATCGGGCAGACGATGGCGATCGCGCAGGGCAAGCACTCCGGGGCGGCCCGGGTCCGCAGCCTAGTCTCGATCATGTCGACCACCGGCCGCCGGACGGTCGGCTGGCAGGACCCGCGTATGGTCCCGGTGATGCTCGCTCCCCGTGGGAACGACCGCGAGTCCTACATCGCAGCGTCCCGCAAGGTGGGTCAGATCCTCGGTTCACCGGGCTTCCCGGAGTCGGCCGAGTCCGCCCGCCGCCGGGCCGAGGTCACCTACGACCGGGGGCTCAACCCTGCCGGCGTGATGCGCCAGATGATGGCCGTCCTCACCCAGCCGAACCGGCAGCAGGCGCTGCACTCGCTGCGGATCCCCGCCGCCGTTATCCACGGCATGGAGGACCGGCTGGTGCACCCGTCGGGCGGTCGGGCGACCGCGCAGGCGATCCCCGGAGCCCAGCTCCTGCTCATCCCGGGCATGGGGCACAACCTGCCGGTCGAGCTGCACGAGACCTACGCCGACGTCATCCGGCGGACCGCGGACAAGGCCGGAGGCCGGCACGGACTAATCTTGCCGGGTGAGCACCGAGCCTGAGTTCCGCTACTCCGACCTCCTCCCCCTCGGCCAGGACGACACCCCGTACCGGCTGATCACCACCGAGGGCGTCGCCACCTTCGAAGCCGATGGGCAGACGTTCCTGCGGGTCACCCCCGAGGCGATCCAACAGCTGACCGCCGAGGCGATGCACGACATCTCGCATTACCTACGGCCTGCGCACCTGGCGCAACTGCGCAAGATCATCGACGACCCCGAGGCGTCCGGGAATGACCGCTTCGTCGCGCTCGATCTGCTCAAGAACGTCAACATCTCCGCCGGCGGCGTGCTGCCGATGTGCCAGGACACCGGTACCGCGATCGTGATGGGCAAGAAGTCCGAGGGCGTGCTCACCGGCGCCGACGACGGCGAGGCGATCAGCCGCGGCGTGTACGACGCCTACACCAAGCTCAACCTGCGCTACTCCCAGCTCGCGCCGCTGACGACGTACGAGGAGAAGAACACCGGCACCAACCTGCCGGCCCAGATCGAGCTCTACTCGACCGCGCAGGGACCGAAGGGCCCGGAGTACAAGTTCCTCTTCATGGCCAAGGGCGGCGGCTCGGCCAACAAGTCGTTCCTCTACCAGGAGACGAAGGCCGTCCTGAACCCTAAGCGGATGCTGGAGTTCCTCGACGAGAAGATCCGCTCGCTCGGCACCGCCGCCTGCCCGCCGTACCACCTGGCCGTGGTGATCGGTGGCACCAGTGCCGAGTTTGCCCTGAAGACGGCCAAGTACGCCAGCGCGCACTACTTGGACAGCCTCCCGACCGAAGGCTCGATGAGCGCCCACGGGTTCCGCGACCTCGATCTGGAGGAGGAGGTCTTCAAGTTGACCCAGTCGTTCGGCATCGGCGCCCAGTTCGGCGGCAAGTACTTCTGCCACGACGTCCGGGTGGTCCGGCTCCCCCGCCACGGCGCGTCCTGCCCGGTCGCGATCGCGGTCTCCTGTTCGGCCGACCGGCAGGCGCTGGGCAAGATCACCGCGGACGGCGTCTTCCTCGAGCAGCTCGAGATGGACCCGGCGCACTACATGCCCGACGCAGGCGTCGCGGAGGACATCGCCGGCGGCGAGGTCGTCCAGGTGGATCTGAACCGCCCGATGAGCGAGATCCTCGCCCAGCTGTCCCAGCACCCGGTGAAGACCAGGCTCTCCCTGACCGGCCCGCTGGTGGTGGCGCGCGACATCGTGCACGCCAAGATCCAGGAGCGCCTGGACGCCGGTGAAGAGATGCCGGAGTACCTGAAGAACCACCCGGTCTACTACGCCGGGCCGGCCAAGACCCCGGAGGGGATGGCCTCGGGATCGTTCGGTCCGACCACGGCCGGCCGGATGGACTCCTACGTCAAGTCGTTCCAGGCCGCCGGCGGCTCCATGATCATGCTCGCCAAGGGAAACCGTTCCAAGCAGGTCACCGACGCGTGCGCCGAGTACGGCGGCTTCTACCTCGGGTCGATCGGCGGCCCGGCCGCTCGGCTCGCCCAGGACTGCATCAAGAGCCAGGAAGTCATCGAGTACTCCGAGCTCGGCATGGAGGCGGTCTGGAAGATCGACGTCGTCGACTTCCCCGCGTTCATCGTCGTCGACGACAAGGGCAACGACTTCTTCACCGACCCGTCCGGGGCGGTCAGCGTGCCGCTGACCTCGCTGGCCGATGCCGGCGGGTTGCGGGTGCGGTCGAAGGAGGAGTAGTACCGACTTTCAGGCGACACTGCAACCGCCGGCTTCGGACACCGCTACGACGTCCAGAAGTCCACCGTCGTCGCCAGATCCCGCACCCTGGGCCGACCCTGGGGAACTCCGCCCCGCTCCCGCGCGTTCCACCCACGACCCCTCCACGGACACCAAGGAGTCCCCCATGCAGTGCCCCACCGACGGCGCCGTCCTCGTGATGAGCGACCGCAACGGCATCGAGATCGACTACTGCCCGACCTGCCGTGGCGTCTGGCTCGACCGCGGCGAGCTCGACAAGATCATCGAGCGGTCGCTGACCGTGCAGGCTCCGCCGCCCCCTGCGCAGACCTACCAGCAGCCGCCGCAGCAGACCTACCAGCAGCGCCCGCAGCAGGGGTACTACAAGCAGAAGCGCAAGGAGTCCTGGCTCTCAGAGCTCTTCGACTGAGGTCGGCTCACGCGAAGACGATGTTGGCCCCGATCGCCTCGAGCATCTCGGGGGTCACATCGGTGACGCCGTGGTCCTCCCGGGCGTGGGCAACGACCATCTCCAGGATGTGGTCGCGGCTCTCGTCCTCGAAGCGTGCCGAGCAGCCCGGTACGGCGTCGCCGCAGGACAGTGTGAACTTCATGATGGTTCTCCTTCGTGAGGTCCCGGTGGACCTCGTCGGTCATGGGGTGGCGGGCCGTTCCTTCGGCAGCCGGACCAGGAACACAGTGCTGTCGTCATCGCCCTCGGCGCCGAGGATCCCGCCGTGGGCGACGGTCAGCGCCCGGGCGACGTAGAGACCGAGGGTGACGCCGGTCGCGTCGTCGTTCGCACCGAACGGGTCGAACAGGGCCTGGATGACCAGCGGACCGATCTGGCTGCCTTCGCGGACGACCCGGATCTCGTGCCAGGAGCCCGCCTCGACCACGTCGAGGTAGACCCACGCGGGTTCCGGGTCGCGGCGCGCGACGACTACCAGGTCGGCGAGCACGCGGCGCAGCAGCCGAGGGTCAGCGTAGACGGTCAGGTCCCGCCCCTGGCGTACCTCCGGCTCCCCGGGGAGCCCGAGGCCCAGGCTCGCGGCCGCCACCGGCTCGACGCCGACCCGGAGCCGTCCCAGGGACACCGACGCGGCCAGCTCGACGTTGACGACGTGCTCGGACAGACGGTCCAACGCCTCCGACATGCTGGCGATCGAGTGGGCGACCCCGTCGGGCGGCACGTCGCCGTCGGCGAGCACCATCGCCCACCCCTTCGCCACCGACAGCGGCGTGCGCAGCTCGTGGGCGAACGCGGTCAGGAAGCGGTCGCGCTGGCGGGCCTCGTCTGGGTCGGGCCGGTTGGTCACCGCCCCGGAGCCGGCGACGAGGAAGTCGCGCACCCAACGATGCAGGGTCGAGGACTCGATGTCCCACTCCTGCGCCACATGGTCGATCTGCCTGCCACCGAGCACCTCGAGGACCATCGAGACCCGGGGGTCGACACCTGACTGGGCCGCGACCCGCGGATCGACCTGGGGGTCGACCTGAGCGCCCCCCGCGCCACCGTGCAGAAGCCGTGGCCGAGCAGATTTCGCCGCCTTGGTCGTCACCCTCTCCTCACTCCCGGACCGCACGCACCAGCACCGCGCTAGTAGGCGTAGCCCCAGGGGTCGGCCATGCCGAAGGCGTAGGGCACCGGCGGGGCGTCACCGTTGTGCGCCGCGCAGAACGCGTCGCGGGGTGCCGTCGAGCTGAGCAGCGGGACGTACGACATTGTCGCCAGGATCCCCTGCGCCGCCGTGTTCGCCTGCGTCTCGATGTTCGCCGCGACCAGGGCCCGCGCCGCGGCGGTCGGCGCCGAGACCAGTGCCTCGGCGTTGCGCCAGGCGTTCTCCCGCCAGGACGAGACCATCTGGAAAAGTGCTGCGTTGCCGATCCCGAGCGGGTCGGCGGAATCGTCGATGCTCGGGTCGAACCGGGCGGCGAACTCCGCCATCAGCGGCGCCGTCGCCTCGTAGAGCCAGGCCTCGACAGCGTCGTAGTCGACCTTGCGGGTCGAGCCGTCCGACGCCACCAGACCGACAGCGGCCATCACGTACGGCAGGTCCCGGTTGATGTGCGCGTTCATCCCCAGCAGCAGGTCACCGGCGCCGCTGACCTTCTTGTCCTTGGCTGCATCCAGGGCGATCAGCCAGGACTGCGGTACGTCACCGCGATTGCCTGACTTCCAGTTGTAGTAAGAATCGGTGTAGTACCGGGCGAACACGGCGTCGACGTGGTTGAAGTAGGCGACGTCCTGGTAGTAGCCCGGGATCTCCCGGGTGTGGCCGTAGAGCTGGGTCATCCGGACGTAGGCCCGGGCGAAGATCGCGTTGTGGCTGCAGTTGCTCGCCGTCTCGTCGGCGATCCTGCTCTGCTCCTTCAGCGTGCCGTGCAAGCAGTTGGAACGGCCCGCCACGCAGTCGTTGTCGCTGGACGGCACATACTCCTCGGTCCAGCCGTCCAGGTACGAGGACCACGGAACGTAGGGCACGAGCTCCGCCCGCGCCGGGGGCGCCGTTGCGATGGCGCCGAGCGCCGTGACCAGTGCCGCGACCAGCGCCGCGACCAGTGTCACGACAGCCGTTCTGCGACGGGACACCAAGAACTTCGCGTACATCGCGCTCCCTCCCCAGGGCGTTGTTTGCGTAGTACGGAATCCTATGAGCCGTTAGTCCGTTTTGTCTCTGGTCGAAACGGACCAGCCCATTGGTCCCAACCCAGACATTTCGCCCGGTTTTCGGCGGTCGGCGGCATTCCACCCGGTCGCTGACGGCTCGCGGGTTAGCATGCGAACGGCCGCCGGACGGCGGATCTTAGGTGGAGGCAACCGCATGAGACGACGTACGTCGATCCTCGCCGTCGTGGCCACCGTCGCCGCAACGGCCGTCGGGCTCAGCCCGGCCCACGCGGCGCTGGACACCCCGATCGTCTCGAACCTGGACTCGAGCACCGCCGGTCACGTCGCCGGCACGGTCACCAGCATCGCGCCCTTCGTGCGGGTGCGCCTGAACCCCTACGTCGGGGCGACCATGGTCACGATGACCGAGGGCAGCGGCACCTTCGACCTGGAGACCTGGGGGTACGCGGGCACCCGCAGCGTCTACGTGTCCTCCTGCGAGGTGGCCGAGCCGACCCAGGCCGAGGACTGCTCGACGGAGGTCGCCTCGACGGCCACGTTCGTGCCGACGGACGTCTTGCCCGAGGTGACCTGGCCCAGCGACACCACCCTGGGACCGGAGGACTCCCCGACGATCACCGTCTCCGACCCCCTCGGCGGCGGGGACCTCCGTGCGCGCTGGGTGAGCGGCGACGACTTCCTCGACACCGCTCTGGTCCGGGACGTCGAGACCCCGCTGGACATCCCCACCGGGACCGGCGTGATCCGGGTGGTCCGCTGCAGCACCGGGAGCGCCACGATCTGCACCCCGTTCGACCCGGACCTGAGCATCCCCGTCGAGTTACGCACGGGAGTCACCGGCACGCTCGGGCAGATCGACGCCCTGACGACCCCGAACCCGGCGTCCTCGGCCGCCGTCGACACCGACGTGACCGGAAGTTACGATCTCATCTGGACGCTCGAGCAGGAGGGTGCCCCCGTGGCCGGCGTCGGCGGTACCGGCAGCGGCGTCCTGACCGACGAAGGTGCGACGGACCCGTTCCTGATCGAGGGGGCTGCGCTCCCCGAAGGCCAGTACGACGTGGTGGTCTCGCTGACCCTCACCGGGACCGAGTACGGCGACCTCCCCGGCGGCGCCAGCGGTACGGTCAGAGTGGACCGCACCGGCCCCGCGGTGACCCTAACCCCCTCGGTCGGCACCATCTACCCGCTGATCGCGACCAAGGCGTACCCGACGCTGACCCGGATCGATGTGGGCGGCGACCCTAACCCGGACACCGGGTTCGTCGTCCGGACCGCCGGCAGCGGGGTCGTAGTGCGCGACCTCCTGCTGAACCTGAACAAGACCGTGTGGAACGGTCGCAACAACGCCGGCAAGGTCGTCGCTTCCGGGCCGTACCGGGTCTACGCGGTCGATGCCGACGGCAACTTGGGCGCGAGCTTCGCCGCGGTCACCGTGTCACGCCAGACGCTGGTGCTGAAGAAGTTCGTCACGCGGGTCTCCGCGAGCGGCAGCATATACGGGCCCCGGAAGATCGGCGTGTGCTCGCAACTGAAGATCCCCTCCTCCCGTGGGGTTCTCGGCTCGCTCGGCTTCTATGCCAACACCAAGTGCCGCACCCAGGGCTTCGAGGCCAGTGCCGTGTCGACCTCGCACTTCATCAAGGTGCCCGTAGCCCAGCGTTACGTGGACATGCGCATCGACGTGACCGGGGGCGCAGCGGTGGGCTACGGCGGCAGCAAGGGCATCCTGCGCTACCTGAAGGACCCTGGGACCTCGGCCGCTCACTGGGTAAACGAGACGGCCATGTCCTCGGCCTACGGCATCCACCGGGGACCGACCCAGAGCCTGACCTCGATGCTGGACACGGAAAGGTTCTTGGTCTGGGGCTTCCTGACCTTCAACGGGAGCCGGTACGACGTCATCCGCTTCACCGTCGTCGTCCGGTACTACGTGCTGAGCGCCGGCACGTGAGCCGGCACCTGTGGAGTACCGGGAGATAGCCCGCGCCGAGACCCCTCGCGGCGAGGTGGAGCTCGGCGTACGGGCTGGGCACTACTGGCTCTACTCGGCCCGGAAGTAGCCTGGGCCCATGGGCGCCGACGAGGGCATGCGGACCGAGCACGACTCGATGGGCGAGGTGCAGGTACCCGCCTCCGCGCTCTGGGGCGCGCAGACGCAACGGGCAATCGAGAACTTCCCCATCTCCGGTACGACGCTGGAGCCCCGCCACATCCAGGCACTCGCCCTGGTCAAGCTCGCGGCGGCCCGAGTGAACGGCCACCTGGGGGTCCTTACCGAGGACCAGGCGGCCGCGATCTCGGCCGCGGCCGGGCTCGTCGCGCAGGGCCTGGAGGACGACAACTTCCCGCTCGACGTCTTCCAGACCGGCTCCGGCACCAGCTCGAACATGAACATGAACGAGGTGATCGCGAACCTCTCCGGGCAAGGCGGGTTCCCGGTCCACCCGAACGATCACGTGAACGCGAGCCAGTCGAGCAACGACACCTTCCCGACCTCGATCCACGTCGCGGCGACCCTCGCCGTGGTCGAGGACCTGGAGCCGGCACTGGCAGTCCTGGCCACCTCGTTGGAGGCGAAGGCGACCGAGTTCGCCGACCTGGTGAAGTCCGGCCGGACCCACCTGATGGACGCGACCCCGGTGATGCTCGGCCAGGAGTTCGGCGGGTACGCCGCCACCGTCCGGCTGGCGACCGAGCGGCTGGAGGCGGTCCTCCCCCGGGTCCGCGAGCTGCCACTCGGCGGAACTGCCGTCGGCACCGGCATCAACACCCCACCGGGCTTCGCGGCCCAGGTGATCGCGGAGCTCGCGACCCTGACCGACCAGCCGTTCACCGAGGCTCGCAACCACTTCGAGGCCCAGGGCACCCGGGACTCGCTGGTCGAGCTCAGCGGCGTGCTGCGGACGATCGCGGTCGGGCTCACCAAGATCTGCAACGACCTGCGCTGGATGTCGTCGGGCCCGACCACCGGACTGGCCGAGATCCACCTGCCGGACCTCCAGCCCGGGTCGAGCATCATGCCGGGCAAGGTCAACCCGGTGCTGCCGGAGGCGACCCTGATGGTCTGCGCCCAGGTGATCGGCAACGACACCGCGATCGCCACCGCCGGGTCGGCCGGCAACTTCGAGCTCAACGTGATGATGCCGGTGATCGCCCGCAACCTGCTGGAGTCAGTCCGGATCCTCGCCACCTCGACACGGCTGCTCGCAGCCCGCTGCGTCGATGGCATCACCGCGGACGCCGAGCGGATGCGCCGGTACGCCGAGTCCTCGCCGTCGGTGGTGACACCGCTGAACAGGTTCCTGGGTTACGAAGAGGCCGCGACAGTGGCTAAGGAGTCGCTCAAGAACGGCCGGACGATCCGCGAACAGGTACTCGCGATGGGGTACGTCGACCGAGGCGTCCTCACCCTGGAGCAGCTCGACGCCGCCCTCGACGTCGAGGGCATGACCCGTCCCTGACGCAGGGCGCGCCGACGGCGGTCAGTACCAGCCGCTGGCGCTCTTGAAGGACCAGGCAGCGCAGGCGCTCCCGTACCGGCTCTCGATGTAGCCCAGCCCCCAACGGATCTGGGTCTCGGCGTTGTTCTGCCAGTCCGACCCGGCGCTCGCCATCTTGGAACCCGGCAGCGCCTGCGGGATCCCGTACGCCGAGGAGGACGGGTTGTTGGCGTGGACGTTCCAGCCGGACTCGGCCGACCAGAGGCGGTCGAGGCATGCGAAGTCCGCCGCGGACATCCCGTACTCGGCCATCAACGACCTCGCCAGCGACCGCGGATCGCTGTCGACGACGGTCTCGGTGCGGGTGACAGCAACGCCGTTCTCGCCGCTCAGTTCAGCGACCTTCAGGGTGTCGGTCGCCGTATGCCGGTCCCCGGTCGAGCGGGAGACTGCTGCCTCGCGGTCGGCCAGGTCGGCCGCGCTCAGCCGGGTGGCGGCGCTGAGGGTGACCTGGTTGCCTTCCGGCGCGTCGGCGGACGCGGAGATCCCGGCGGAGACGGCCAGCCCGGTCGCGAACATGGCTGCACCGGAGTACAGGACGGCGGTCCGGGCACCCGCGCGCAAGCGCTTCGGGGGTGCGTTCCGATGCTTCGGAACGTACATGTCAGGCAAGGACTGGACTCTCGGATCGACGACAGGGGGCGTCTTGGCAGGTCAGATCGTGCTGGTGGGGGGAAGGTGACCACCATCACCCGAACGGCCTCGCGGAATCAATTCGGCACGCCGCATCGCGAGACAACGTCGACCCCTGGGGTTGTTGTGACTCCTGAGGCGGGTTTCGACAGGCTCAACCACCGGTGGTTGAGCCTGTCGAGACCTCACATCGAGATGTGCTCGAGCATTTCCGTGACCAGCGCCGCGATCGGCGAGCGCTCCGAACGGGTCAGGGTCACGTGCGCGAACAGCGGGTGCCCCTTGAGCTTGTCGACCACGGCGACGACACCGTCGTGACGGCCGACCCGGAGGTTGTCGCGCTGCGCGACGTCGTGGGTCAGCACCACCTTGGAGTTCGCGCCCATCCGCGAGAGCACCGTCAGCAGGACGTTGCGCTCCAGTGACTGCGCCTCGTCGACGATCACGAACGCGTCGTGCAGCGAGCGGCCCCGGATGTGCGTCAGCGGCATCACCTCGAGCATGCCGCGGTCGAGGATCTCGTCGATCACCTCGGGCGTGGTGATGGCACCCAGGGTGTCGAAGACGGCCTGACCCCAGGGCGACATCTTCTCGGACTCGCTGCCCGGCAGGTAGCCGAGCTCCTGGCCGCCGACGGCGAACAGCGGACGGAAGACGACGACCTTCTTGTGCTGCCGCCGCTCCATCACGGTCTCGAGCCCCGCGCAGAGCGCGAGCGCGGACTTCCCCGTCCCCGCTCGCCCCCCGAGAGAGACGATGCCGATCTCGGGGTCGAGCAGCAGGTCCAACGCGATCCGCTGCTCGGCGGAGCGCCCGTGCAGCCCGAACGCCTCGCGATCGCCCCGAATCAGGTGCACCCGCTTGTCGGCGCCCACCCGGCCTAGCGCGCTGCCGCGGTCCGACATCAGTACGAGCCCGGTGTGGCAGGGCATCTCGCGCGCGTCGTCGAGGTCGATCACCGCGTCGTCGTACAGCTCGTCGAGGTCGGCGGCGGTGACGTCGACCTCGGCCATCCCGGTCCAACCGGCGTCTGACTCGTGGATCTGCTCGCCGAGGTACTCCTCGGCGTCCAGGCCGACGGCCGAGGCCTTGATCCGCAGCGGCAGGTCCTTGGAGACCAGGGTGACCCGGTAACCCTCGTGCGCCAGGTTGTTGGCGACCGCGAGGATCCGGGTGTCGTTGTCGCCCAGCCGGAATCCGGAGGGCAGCGACTCGGCGTCGGTGTGGTTCAGCTCAACCCGGATCGTGCCGCCGTGCTCCCCGATCGGGATCGGCTGGTCCAACCGACCCGCCTGGACCCGCAGCTCGTCGAGCGTTCGGAGCGCGGAGCGCGCGAAGTAGCCGAGCTCGGGGTGGTGGCGCTTGCCTTCCAGCTCGGTGATGACCACGACCGGGAGCACGACCTCGTGCTCGTCGAAGCGTTTGAGCGCCCCGGGGTCGGCCAACAGGACGGAGGTGTCCAGCACGTACGTCCGACGCTCGCCGGCGGCTGCCGGTGACGTGGTCGCGGTGGTGGCGGTGGGGGTCTTGCTGCTGCTCGCGCGCTTCGCAGTGGCCACGGGTGGGTTCCCCTCACGGACCGGCACGCGCACTCAGCGCCCCGGTCCTCAGCAGTGGTGCTCGGACCAGGGCAGGCAGGGGTCAGAGTGCCGACCCCCTGGATCGTGATCTCTCACGAACTCGCCTCCTGGTGAGGACCGCAATGGTTGCGACCCACTGCCAAAAAAGGTACGTCCGACAAATCACGCATCTGCGGCGACACGCCAGAGCGCGGGGTACGGGAGTGTGAACGCTCTCAGGAGCCACCCTTCGAGGCTCGCTCCGCTCGGACCTCAGGAACCGTAGCGGCGGTCGCGGAGGGCGAACGCCCGGATGGCGCGGAGGAAGTCGACGCGCCGGAAGTCGGGCCAGTAGGCCTCGCAGAAGTAGAACTCGCTGTGCGCGCTCTGCCAGAGCAGGAAGCCGCCGAGTCGCTGCTCCCCCGAGGTCCGGATCACCAGGTCCGGGTCGGGCTGTCCCTTGGTGTAGAGGTGCTCGGCGATGTGCTCGACGTCGATGACCTCGGCGAGTTCTTCGATGGTCCGACCCTTGGCCGCTTCGGCGTGCAGCAACGCCCGTACGGCGTCCGCGATCTCCCGGCGGCCGCCGTACCCGACGGCTACGTTGACCAGGATCCCGTCGACATCGCGGGTCGACTCCTCGGCCGCCTTGAGCCGCTCGGCGGTCTCCGCCGGCAGCAGGTCGAGCGCGCCGACCGGGTGCAACCGCCAGCGGTGCTGCTCGACGAGCGAGGCGACCGCACCCTCGATGATCCGGAGCAGCCCGGCGAGCTGGTCGGGCGGCCGGTTCAGGTTGTCGGTCGAGAGCAGCCAGAGGGTGACGACCTTGACGCCGACCTCCTCGCACCACTCCAGCAGCGGCTCGATGTTCGCGGCGCCGGCCCGGTAGCCGCCCGCGGTGTCGGCGCCGACCGCCTTAGCCCACCGGCGGTTGCCGTCGAGCATGACGCCGACGTGCTGCGGGATCCGATCGGTCGGCATCCGCCGTACCATTCGCGCCTCGTACAAGGGGTAGAGCACCCTGCGCAGGCCGCGCTTCCAATCCGCCACTGCCTCAGGCTACCGCTGCCGGAGACCTGAGGAGGGACCTTCGTCACAGGGAGGTCCCGTGGCCGTGTGATACACGCCTCGCCCCGAGCTGCCGTTACCTACGGTGGCGTAACCTGGGGTCCATGACGTCGCCCACGCCCACCGAGAACCAGACCCCTGAGGAGCATGGCCACGGGCCGGTCCTCGACCGCGCCGCGCAGTTGACGCACGCCGCCGAGCAGGCGATGAAGGACAAGCTCGCCGAGGTCAAGCCGAAGCTCCGCGGCTGGCTGCATGCGTCGTTCTCACCCCTCGCGCTGGCGTCGGGCATCGTCCTCATCGCACTCTCCCCGACCGCCGCGACCCGGGTCAGCTCGGCGCTCTTCGCCGGCACGGCGATCCTGCTCTTCACCGTCAGCGCGGTCTACCACCGCGGCACCTGGTCGCCCCGGGTCTGGGCGTTCCTGCGCCGTTTCGACCACGCCAACATCTTCCTGCTGATCGCCGGCTCCTACACGCCATTCGCGATCACCTTGCTCGACGGCGGTGCCCGGGTCGGCATGCTTGCGGTCGTCTGGACCGGCGCCCTCCTCGGCGTCGTGTTCAAGTTGGCCTGGATCAATGCACCGCGGTGGCTTTCGGCCCCGATCTACATCGCGCTCGGCTGGGCGGCGATCTTCTACGCCGACGACTTCGCCTCCGGCGGCACCTCGGTGATCACCCTGATCGTCGCCGGTGGTGCTCTGTACACCCTGGGCGGGATCGTCTACGCGCTCAAGCGCCCGGACCCATTCCCGGCCTGGTTCGGCTTCCACGAGATCTTCCACGTCTTCACGATCGCCGCGTTCATCTGCCACTACATCGCGGCCTCGATCGCGACGTACCAGCTGCGCTGACCCCGCTGGTCGAGCCTGTCGAAACCTTCAGGCCAGTAGCTGCGCCGGATCGGTGACCGGCTGCTCGCAGACCATCCCGCGGCAGACGTACGCCGCCGGAGACCCGTCGACCAGCGATCTGCCCAGCAGCAACGGGATCGTCGACTCCGCGACCTGCTCCGGGGAGACCACCATGACCACCGCACCCAACGACCGGTGCGCCTTCATCGCCAGCGCGTGCCCGATCGGATCCCCCGGCTCGGTCACCACGACGATCTCCAGCGGGCCGTCCAACGCAGCCTGCGCGGCGGCCAGGGACCAGCCGGCGAACCGCGGAGCCCTCTCGGCGAGCCGACATACGGAGGCCAGCGCGGCCTCGGCTGCGTCGCGGTGCCGCCCCGAGCCGGTGATCGCGGCGTACCGCACCAACGCATGCGTGATCGCCGAGTGCCCCGACGGGCTGGCGTTGTCGGAGGGGTCCCGGGGCCGGGCGATCAGGGTCTCGGCGTCGTCCGCGGTGTCGTGGAATCCGCCGGCGCCGTCGGCGAACCGGGTCAGGCCGACCTCGAGCAGGACCCTCGCCCGTTCGACCCAGACCCCGTCGCCGGTCGCCTCGGCGAGGGCGACGAACCCGTCGGCGAGGCAGCCGTAGTCCTCCAGCACTCCCGCGTGCTGACCCACGACGCCGTCCCGGGAGACTCGGCGCAGCCTTCCCTCCACGACGTGCAGGGTCCAGAGCAGAGCGCCAGCCCGTAGGGCGGCGTCGAGGAACCGGGGTTCCTCAAGGACGCCGGCCGCCCGGGCCAGGGCGACGATCGCCAGCCCGTTCCAGGCAGCCACCACCTTGTCGTCCTCGGCCGGACGCTCCCGCTGGGCGCGGGCGTCGAGCAGGCGACCGCGGACCGTAGCCCAGCGGACGGGATCGTCGGGATCGGTGAGCAGCTGGAGCACCGACGAGCCGTGCTCGAACGTGCCGGCCTGGGTGACCGCGAGCAGACCCGCCACCCAGCCCCCGTCCTCCGGTCCGAGCACCTCGACCAGTTGCGCCGGGGTCCAGACGTAGTAGGTTCCCTCGGCCCCCTCGGAGTCGGCGTCGAGCGCTGAGGAGAACCCGCCCTGCGGAGTGGTCAGCTCTTCGAGGAGGAAGTCCGCCGTCTCGGTCGCGACCCGGTGTGCGAGGGCACCACCGGTGATCGCGTACCAGGAGGTGTACGCCCCGAGCAGCAGGGCGTTGTCGTAGAGCATCTTCTCGAAGTGCGGCACCACCCACCGGGCATCCACGGAGTAGCGGGCGAAACCTCCGCCGAGCTGGTCGTAGATGCCGCCGCGGGCCATCGCTTCGAGCGTCTTGAACGCGACCGTCGCTTCGCTGGTCGGGCCTGTTCCGTCGCTGGTCGAGCCTGTCGAAACCACCCTGCGCAGCAGGAACTCCAGCAGCATCGACGGCGGGAACTTCGGCGAACCGCCGAACCCGCCGTGCAGCTCGTCGAACTCCTTCGCCAGCTTCGCCGCTGCGGCAGCAAGAACATCGGCGCTGATCGGCGCCGCACCGGCCAGCGCGTCGTTGGTGGCCAGGTGGGCAGCGATGTTCGCCGCAGTGCTCGCGACGTCGTCGCGGCGCTCGTCCCACGCCTCCGTGATCGCCTGCAGCAGCTGGGTGAAGCTCGGCTGGCCGTGCCGCGGCTGGTCCGGGAAGTAGGTACCGGCGAAGAACGGCCGCCCCTCGTGGTCCAGGACGCAGGTCATCGGCCAGCCCCCGTGCCCGGTGGTGGCGACTGTCGCCTGCATGTAGACCGCGTCGACGTCGGGCCGTTCCTCGCGGTCGACCTTGACGCTGACGTAGTGCGCGTTCAGGTAGTCGGCGGTGGCCTGGTCCTCGAACGACTCGTGCGCCATCACGTGGCACCAGTGGCAGGCGGCGTACCCGACGCTCAGCAGGACCGGCACGTTGCGCCGCCGGGCCTCGGCGAAGGCTTCCGGTCCCCACTCCCACCAGTCGACGGGGTTGTCGGCGTGCTGGAGGAGGTACGGCGAGGTGGCGGTGGCAAGGCGGTTCGGCACCCGCCCAGCATCCCAGACCGGCACCTGCCGGTCAGGTCGGCCTCAGGCCACCAGTACCGCGTCGTGGCATGCGCAGAGCAGGTCCTGGCCGTTGCCGATGTCGTAACCGCAGTAGAGCGGAAAACTCACCTGGGCGCGCAGCCGGTTCCAGCATGCCTCGAGCTCAAGAGCAAGGTGCCCGTCCTCGGCTTGCCAGTTCTTGTTGAGGAAGTCGCCGAAGACCCGGAAGGCCCGCCACTGGGAGTCAACCGCGGCAACGGCTTCCCCGATCACCGCGCTGAACCGCTCGGGATCGACGTGGCCGTTGCGCTCCAGGAGCCCGGCCAGTTCATCGGCGTCCATCGGCAGGTACTGGCCCAGTTTCCGGGCCGCGTCCAGATCGAGGCCGAGCGCCTCCAACCGCTCCTCCACCAGATCGAGGTGGTACGGAGTCAGCGCGATGACGACGGCCTCGCCTGCGGTGATGCCGAAAGCTGCGTAGTCCCCGACCGCGTCGGCAAAGTCGGAGTCGGTGCCCCAGAACGACACCGCATGACCAGCGCTCGCCGGGTCGACCAGCGGCAGGCATCCGGCAGCCTGGACGGCCGGCAGCGATACGGTGAAGGTGGTGTGGTCGTAGCCCTCGTAGGCGATGGTGCCGCCCATGACGGCGCACAGCCTCTGCACGATCGCGAGGCCGAGCCCGCTGCCGCCGAACTCACGCGATCGCGAGCCGCGGGTGTAGAGGTCGAAGAGCGTGTTCGCGAGCTCGGGCGCAATCCCCGCGCCGTCGTCCGACACAGCGATCCGGACGATACTCCCGTCGCGCCATGCACGGAGCGAGATGTTCGGGCCGCCGTACCGGGCAGCGTTGCTGAGCAAGTTGTCCAGGATCTGCCAGAGCCGGACCGGGTCCGCGATCACCGCGGCTTCCGGGTCGACGACGGCCTCTAACGTGCCTTCGGCCTGGTCGCGGTGCTCTTCGAGATAGTCCCGGACGACCGTCTCGACACTGACCCGCTGGAGCTGGAGACTCGGTGCTCCACGGTCGAGGTCGTGGACGATGGTGAGGTCCTCGAGCAATCGCACCAGCATGTCGCTGCGCCGGGCGAGCATCCCGGCGATGTGGTCGATGGCCTCGGGCTGCATCGACTGCGCGGATCCGTGCAAGGTGTCGGCCGCGCCCCGGATCACGGAGGCCGCGTTCCGCATGTCGTGGATCAACTGAGCCTCAATATGCTCCATTTACCACCTCCCCAGATCCACCGACGGTACGCCCGAGGTACCACAAAGTCGATGTTTCCACACGATAACGGACAAAGTTGTCTACATTGCCCGCGGGGAACTGGTTCAGCTGCGCTTGCAGGTGGCGACGGTCAGGTCCCTATGCGCCCTCGCAGGGTCGCCGGGATACGGCAGCGGTCGCGGTGAAGGTCGGTCGGCCGATGACGGTCGCGTACTGCGCGGAGCGGCACTACGCCGTCGGGTCGTCCTCGTCCGTCGCGGCCGGCTCGTCGCCGAACACGCCGGCGTCGGCGTTCGCCTTGGTCTTCTTCAGGTGCCTGGTCAGGCTCCAGCCGAGCAGGCCGACCGCGACCGCGAGGCCGGCGAAGACGGCGAACGCGCCCCAGCCGGCCTTGACGTCCTCGGGGTCCGGCGCCTTGTCGGCGAACGCGACGAGTCCGGCGCTGAGCACGTTGACGACGGCGACCAGGATGTCCATGGGGCGATTCTCTCAGGAGCCCTATTCAGCGCGGAAGGCGGCACTCTCCCGGACGCCCGCGAACAGGTCGGCCTCGGGGGTCGGGCTGTCGACCAGGCTACGGACGAGCTCGAAGTCCTCGGTCGGCCAAACCTCCTGCTGCAGGTCCATCGGGACCTGGAAGAAGAACCCGTCCGGGTCGATCTGAGTGGCGTGCGCGATCAGCGCCCGGTCGCGGACCGGGAAGTACTCCGCGCACGGCACCCGGGTGGTGATCCTGGCATCGTGCTTCGGGTCCGGCTTCCACTGCTCCATCCGCTGGGCGAACGGGGACTCCAGGCCCCGGGCCAGCACGGCCTCGTGCAGTGCGACCATCCGCGGCCGGTTGAACCCGTGCTGGTAATAGAGCTTCAGCGGCTGCCAGGGCTCCCCCGCGTCCGGGAACCGCTCGGGGTCGGCAGCGGCATCGAACGCCGCCACCGAGATCTCGTGGCACCTAATGTGGTCGGGGTGCGGGTAACCGCCGTTCTCGTCGTACGTCGTGACGACGTGCGGGCGAAACAAGCGGATCAACCGGACCAGCGGCTCGGTGGCCTCCGCGAGCGGCACCAGCCCGAAGCAGCCCTCCGGCAGCGGCGGCTTGGGGTCACCCTCGGGCCACCCGGAGTCGACGAACCCGAGCCAGTCCTGGGTGACACCGAGAATCTCCCGCGCGGCCTCCATCTCGGCCCGGCGGATCTCGGTGATGTTCTCGAGGACCTCGGGCCGGTCCATCTTCGGATTCAGCACCGAACCGCGCTCACCGCCGGTGCAGGTGACCACATGGACGTCGACACCGCCGGCGACGTACATGGCGGTGGACGCCGCTCCCTTGCTCGACTCGTCGTCGGGGTGGGCGTGCACGTGCATCAGGCGCAGGCCGGCGTAGGCAGACATGGACTCCATCCTAGGATTGCAGGGTGAGCGACATGATGCAGGAGCGGTACGGGACCGCGAGCCCAGGTCGCCGAGCGGTGCTGATCGTCGCAACAAGCGTGCTCGCGATCGTGTTCCTGGGCTGGCTCGGGTGGGTCGCGTGGTTCCACAGCGACCCGGCGATCGAGGCCGAGGTCGTCTCCTTCGCCGTGGTCGACGACCAGCGGGTCGACGTGCGACTCGCGACCCGGTTCCGCGACGACAGCGTCGACGGCAGCTGCCTGCTGCGAGCCACTGCCCTGGACCACACCGTCGTGGGCGAGCGGAACGTCACCGTGGCCGAGCTCCGAGCCGCCGACGGCGACTGGATCCCGATCACCACGTTCAACCGGGCGAACTCCGTCGACATGATCCGCTGCACCGAGCGCTGAGGAGATCCCGGGCCGAACCCGGCCCCACTCACCCCGGGATTGCTAGACTTGCTTCTTTCCCGTCCCGAGGTCGAGGCCCGCGCCACGACTGGCCCCCCGGGACACCGGTCCGCAAGATCGACCCCGTCCCACAACTCAGGAGTTGAACCATGACTCAGGCCGAAGAGCGCGAAGGCGTCTGGCTGACCCAGTCCAAGTACGACGAACTCACTGCCGAGCTTGAGCAGCTGCGCGGCCCCGGACGCTCAGAGGTCGTGGAAAAGGTCAGCCAGGCGCGCGACGAGGGCGACCTGAAGGAGAACGGCGGCTACCACGCGGCCCGCGAGGAGCTCGGCAAGCTCGACGGCCGGATCGCCCAGCTGGTCGAGATGCTGAAGAACGCCCAGGTCGGCGAGACCCCCGCCGACGACGGGGTCGTCGAGCCCGGCATGCTCGTTACGATCCGCTTCGTCGGCGACACCGAGAACGAGACGCCGTTCCTGCTCGGCGCCCGGGAGATGGCGGGCGAAGGCACCGAGGTGTTCTCACCGCAGTCGCCGCTCGGCGAGGCGATCAACGGCCACGCCAAGGGCGACACGGTCAGCTACCCGGCGCCGAACGGCAAGCTCCTCAAGGTCGAGATCATCGAGGCGGTGCCGTACGCCGGCTGACCCGACTCAGCCCGCAGCAGCAACCCGGTAGCCGTGCTCGCGCAGTTGCGTCAGCACGGCTTCGGCATGATCAGGACCGCGCGTCTCCGCCTGCACGTGCACCTCGACCTCGTCGAGGCTGAGCGAGCCGGAGGTGCGCTCGTGGACGACGTCGAGCACGTTGGCTCCTTGCTCGGCGAGCTCGGCGAGCAGCTTCGCCAGGCCACCGGGGCGGTCCGGGATCCGCACGCTGACGTTGAGGAAGCGGCCGGCCGAGACGAGGCCGTGCCGGATCAGCTTGGCCAGCAGCAACGGGTCCACGTTGCCGCCGGAGAGGACCGCCACCACCGGCGTCGAGAATGTCGAGGGCGCATCGAGGATCGCGGCCACAGCGACAGCGCCGGCCGGTTCGACGACGAGCTTGGCCCGCTCGAGCAGCAGCACCAGAGCACGGGAGATCGACTCCTCCGAGACGGTGACGACCTCGTCGACGTACCGCTCGATCGCGGCGAACGGCACCGCTCCCGGCCGGGCCACCGCGATGCCGTCGGCCATCGTGCTCATCGACGCCAGGGCGACCGGCTCGCCCGCGGCCAACGAGGCCGGGTAAGCCGCCGCCTCCTCGGCCTGGACGCCGACCACCCGTACGTCGGGCCGGGTCGCCTTGATCGCCAGCGCGATCCCGGCGATCAGTCCGCCGCCGCCGGTCGGTACCAGCACGGTCGCCGCTTCCGGCGCCTGCTGGAGGATCTCCAGCCCGCAGGTCGCCTGACCCGCGACGATGTCGACGTGGTCGAACGGATGGATCAGGACCGCGCCGGTCTCCTCGGCGTACCGGACCGCCCGGACCAGTGCCTCGTCGAGGATCGCGCCGTGGAAGACGACTTCGGCGCCGTACGCGCGGGTCGCGTTCACCTTCGGGATCGGGGCGCCGTTCGGCATGAACACCGTCGCGGTGATGTCGAGCAGCTGAGCGGCTAGAGCGACGCCCTGCGCGTGGTTGCCGGCCGAGGCCGCGACCACGCCGCGGGCCCGCTCCTCAGGGGTGAGCCGGCTCATCCGAACGTAGGCCCCGCGGATCTTGAAGGAGCCGGTGCGCTGGAGGTTTTCGCACTTGAGCAGCACTGGGCCGCCGACGAGCGCCGAGAGCCAGCGGGACTCCTCCATCGGGGTCCTGATCGCGACCCCGCGCAGCAGGTCGGCGGCTGCTTCGATCTCTGCCGTGCCGATCCGGTCGCTCATTCCCCCTCGCCTACACCTTCGGCGGCGAGCTGCGGGGCTGGTTCCGGGTCGGTCGCCGCCGCGTCCTCGGCGTTCTCGCCCACGTCGGTGTAGGACGCCAGGTACTGCACGACGGCGTTCAGCGCGGCTACCAGCGGCACCGCGACCAGAGCGCCCGCCGCGCCGGCGACGATCACGCCAGCCGCGATCGCGAGGATCACGCCCAGCGGGTGCACCGACACGAAACGGCCCATCAGGAAGGGCTGCAGGATGTGCGCCTCGACCTGCTGGACCAGGATCACCCCGCCCAGCATGATCAGCGCGACGATCGGCCCGTGCGCGACCAGAGCGACCAGGACGGCGACCGTGCCGGAGGCGAACGCACCGATCAGCGGGACGAACGAGCCGAGGAAGACCAGGACGCCGATCGCGCTGACCAGCGGGACCTTGAGGATCGCGGCGATGATCATGATGCCGATCGCGTCCACCGCCGCGACCATCACGGTCGCGCGGACGAACATGGTCAACGACTGCCAGGCGACCTTGCCGGACTCGTCGACCCGGGCCCGCGCTGCTCGCGGGAACATCCGGACCACCCAGGACCAGATCAGGTGCCCGTCGGCGAGGAAGAAGTAGGTCGCGAACAGGACGATGAAGAAGCCCGCCACGATGTGCCCGATGGTGGCGCCCACCTCGGTGATCCGACCGGCCAGGTCGCTGCCCTGGGTCTCGACGAAGTTCTGGGCGCGTTCGATCCAGTCGTCGATCTGCGAGTCGGAGGCGTTCAGCGGCCCGGTCTGTAGCCATTCCCGAATCTCCTCGAGACCTCCCACGACCTTGTCGGAGAGCTGATCGACCCCGTCGGCGACCTGGGTGCCGACGAAGATCAGGGCGAGGGTGACGATGCCAAGACCGCCCAGGACGACCAGGAGCGAGCCCAGCTTGTTGGGGATCCCCAGGTAGTGGATCCCGGTCACCACCGGCGCGGTGAGCGCCGCCAGGAAGAGCGCGATCACCAACGGGAAGACAATCACCGAGAAGTAGTCGAGAGCAACGAAGACGACTCCCCCGGCGATCACGATCACCAGGAAGCGCCAGGCCCAGGCGGCTGCGAGGTCGTAGGCCCACGGGACCTCGGCGCGGGAGAAGTTCGAGGGCCCGGTCTCGACGACGGGCTCGTGCGGCTTCCTGGCTTCCCGGACCTGCTCCCATTGGTGGGCCAGTTGCTGGACGACACGCTCGGCGCGCCGGTCCTCGACGTTCTGGAGCTCCTCGTCGGTCAGCTCGATGGCCTCGCCCTTCTCGGCCCGCCGGCGGCGGAACGGTCCGCGGGTTTCCTTGGTCACGTGATCAGCCTGCCTTCGTCACGATCATGATCACCGACAGCACCAGAGCCGCGGTGAGGGTGCCGGTCAGGAGCAACGGCACCCGAGTGGGCGCCATGGACCGACCGGCCTCGATCGCCCGGTTCGCGGCGACGTACCGGGCATGGCCCCCGATGGAGGCGATCGCCGCACCGGCAGCGAGTACCAGGCAGAGCACCAGCAGCAGGGCACCCTCGTCGAGGAAGTGCGCGAACCCCAGCGCCGCCACCATCAGAGCCGCCGAGGTGCGCTGGTAGGCGAGCAGGGTGCGCTCCCCTGCCAGGGAGAACCGGAGGTCGGGTCCGTCGCCACCGCCCTCAGCCACGACCCGGCTCCAGCGCCCGCTCGAGGTCGCCGAGCAGGTCGTCGACCGTCTCGATGCCGACGCTGAGCCGGACCAGGTCTGCAGGCACCTCGAGATCGGTCCCGGCGACGCTGGCGTGGGTCATCCGTCCAGGATGCTCGATCAGCGACTCCACCCCGCCGAGCGACTCACCGAGGGTGAACACCCGGGCCCGCTCGCAGACCGCGAGCGCCTGCTCCTCGCCGCCGTTCACGCGGAAGGAGACGATGCCGCCGTACCGCTTCATCTGCCGACCGGCGACCGCGTGACCGGGGTGCTCCTCGAGACCCGGGTAGATGACCTCGGCGACCCGCGGGTGCCCGACCAGGAACTCGACGACCTTCTCGGCGTTGTCGCAGTGCCGGTCCATCCGTACGCCGAGGGTCTTGAGTCCGCGCAGCACCAACCAGGCGTCGAACGGGCCGGCGACCGCACCCATCGCGTTCTGGTGGAAACCGACCTTCTCGGCGATCTCCAGGCCGCGCACGACCACGGCGCCGCCGACGACGTCCGAGTGTCCGCCGCAGTACTTCGTGGTCGAGTGCACGACAGCGTCGGCGCCGAGGGTCAGCGGCTGCTGCAGGTACGGCGAGGCGAAGGTGTTGTCGACGACCAGCAGCGCACCGGCGTCGTGCGCGACGGCGGCGAGTTCCTCGATGTCGCCGATGTTCAGCAGGGGGTTGGTGGGCGTCTCGATCCAGATCAGCTTGGTCTGTCCCGGGCGGATTGCGGCACGGACGGCGTTCACGTCGGCGACCGGTGCCGGGCTGTGCTCGAGGCCCCAGGGGCCGCCGACCTTGTCGATCAGCCGGAAGGTGCCGCCGTACGCATCATCGGGGATGACCAGGTGGTCCCCCGGTCTGGTCAGCGATCGGAGCAGGGTGTCCTCAGCGGCCAGGCCGGAGGCGAACGCGAAGGCGCGGTCTCCCTCCTCCAGCGCGGCGAGGTTGCCCTCCAGCGCTGTCCGCGTCGGGTTGCCCGAGCGGCTGTACTCGTAGCCGCCGCGCAGTCCCCCGACACCGTCCTGCTTGTAGGTGCTGGTGGCGTAAATGGGCGGGATTACCGCTCCGGTCATCGGGTCGGGCTCGTAGCCGGCGTGGATCGCACGCGTCTCGAACCCGGACTTGTGGTGGTGGTCTTGGGTCACGGTTGCGAGCCTAGACCGTCAAGCGAACTGCGATCTCGGGCACGTCGAGCCTGCCTTCGGCAACGGCCCAGACGAGGTCGAAAGCCTGGTCCTGGGTCAAGGTGAACTGGGGACCGTTCATCCGCAGGTACGTCACCGTGGCGAGCAGGCCGAGCCGCTTGTTGTCGTCGACCGACGCACGGTTGCCGCGCAACGAGTGGAGGAGGGCCGCAGCCCCACGTCCCTGACCGGTCCGGCGCCCATCAGCTTCGTGAGCAGGAGCAGATCCTCGACGGTCAGGTCCTCGACGGTCACAAGCTCCAGCTCGTCGTCGATGCATAGCGCCATGGCCAGGACGTCATGGTGCCAATCTGGTATCACGTAGCCAATACCCACAGGCCCTCGTTGGTCAGCACATGCCCCTGCGCCGCTCACTGAAGGTTGCCGTCGCCGGCCTCACCGCCACCCTCACCCTCGGCACCGTGGGCGCCCCGGCGGACGCAGCCTCGGACCCGCTGGCCCCGCTGCTGAGCCCGACCCTGGTGGACCCGGTGATCGACCTGCTCAGCGCGTGGCCGACGCCGTACAGGCCGTACACGGGGTCGATCTGCCCGGGCGGGGAACCCGTCTGCATCGAGGACGTCATCGACGAGATGGAACAGCGCCTCGCCCCGCTGGCAGCGTCGTGCAGCCACCACGCGATCTTCTCGCTCGCCTACCTGCGGGTGACCGAGAACGTGAAGGCCGCCGCGGACACCGGCTACTTCGCCGACCGGACGTGGCTGACCCGGATCGACGCCGTCTTCGCCGAGATGTACTTCGACACGATGGACACGTGGGCTGCTGGACAGAAGAGCAGCGTCCCGAAGGCTTGGCGGCTCGCCCTCCAGGCGGCTGACGACCGGAGCCTGACCGGGCTCGGGGACTTCATGATGAACATGAACGCGCACATCAACCGGGACTTCCCGCACGTGCTCGCCCAGGTCGGTCTGACCGCCGCGGACGGGACCACGCACAAGCCCGACCACAACGCCTACAACCAGCGCCTCGACTCGCTCTACCACCCGGTCTTCGACGAGATGGCCGCACGCTTCGACCCGGCGTTCAACAAGCTGGACCTCGGCCCGGTCGACGAGATCATGGTCGGCACGATCATGCGTGGCTGGCGCGAGATGGTCTGGCGGCACGCGGAGGCTCTCGCCAACGCGCCGACCCTGCTGCGCCCGTACGTGGTCCGCGAGATCGAGGAGTACGCCGCGATGCAGGGGCAGTTCATCAAGCAGGTGTTCGCGGCGCCGGACAGCGGCGCGCGGGCGGCGTACTGCGCGATCAACCACGGCTGACCGTCACGACCTCGTAAGACCGCACCCTTCGGTCGCGCACCCCGCCCGGTCACACTGGGTCTGACCCGGAACAGCAGTCAACATCGCCTTGTTGACACGGGTGCAGCCGATCAGAGGAGCCGCAGATGTTGTTCAGTAAGTTCAAGACCAAGATCGTCGAACCCGAGAACGCCCTGGCCGGTCGGACTTCGCGCACCTTCACGCTGGCTGACCGGCACCGCGTGCTCGACGCTCCCCTGGTGACCGACGAGATCCCGGAGGGCTTTGAGGTTGCCATCTTCGGACTCGGCTGCTTCTGGGGTGCTGAGGAGATCTTCTGGCAGATCCCCGGCGTCTGGTCCACGTCCGTCGGGTACGCCGGTGGCACCACCCCGAACCCGGACTACGAAGAGGTCTGCTCGGGCAGGACCGGCCACACCGAGGCCGTCCGGGTCGCCTTCGACCCTGCGAAGGTCTCGTACGCCGACCTGGTCGCCGCGTTCTACGAGGTGCACGACCCGACCCAGGGCATGCGCCAGGGCAACGACGTCGGGACGCAGTACCGATCCGCGATCTACACCTTCTCCGACGAGCAGGCCCAGGTCGCCCGCGAGGTCACCGAGCGCTACCAGCTGGAGCTGACCAAGCGCGGCTACGACAAGATCACCACCGAGATCAAGCTGGCCCCGACGTACTACTACGCGGAGGACTACCACCAGCAGTACCTGATCAAGAACCCGTTCGGCTACCGCTGCCACAGCTCGACCGGGATCAAGGTGCCTCGCTGATCGAGGACGTTCGTTGAATATGCCGTACATATGCCGTACAGTGTTCGATGGAGGTTGAGCACTATGACGACGAAAGTCCGAACCGAAGGCAAGGCACGACTCGAAGCGCGCATCGATGCGGAACTAGACGAACTGATCGTCGCGGCCGCGAGGATCAGCCACGGCGGGAACAAATCCGCCTTCATCTCGGCGGCTCTGCACGATGCCGCGCTGAAGGTCACGGCTCGCGCCGACGTGACTTTGATGGACCCGGCAGTCTTCGACCGAATGATCGGCTCCCTGGAGACTCCGGACGAGTCGCCCACGCTTGACGCGCTAGTTGCGCAGCCGCGCGAAATCACCTGGTGACCACACCTACCTTTCGCGTCGTGCAGATGCCCTCCGATTTCGATCCGGAGGGCATCGCCTTTGACTGTGGAGTCTCGGAGTACAACGACTGGTTCGAGAGCCGATCTGCCAGCGCAGTGCGCAGCGGCTCTGCAAGCGTCTACCTCTTGGTGGAAGACGACTCGACCCATCTCGCCGGGTTCTTCACGATCAGCCCGACTACGGTCGCGAGCGAAGGACTGCCCAAGAGATCACGAGGCGGCCTGATGAGGACTGCGCCCGGCTACTTGATCGGCAAGCTCGCTCTCCACAAGGACCTTCAAGGCCGCAAGCCCCCACTCGGACCCCAATTGGTGCTAGCTGCGATTGCCAAGGTCGTCGACGCTGCGGCCATCGGGGGCGGACAGATCATCGTCGTCGACGCCGACAACAAAGACCTCATCCCGTTCTACGAAGGCTGTGGGTTTCTGTCAACCGGGGTTCCCGGCACCCTCCGCCTCTACATGAAGGTGTCGACCGCGAGGAAGGCACTAGCACCAAGCAACACCCAATGATTGCCAGCCTGAGACCACTACCACCAGCAGTACCTAGCAATCCGTCCTAACGGATACCGCTGTCACAGTGCGACGGGGATCAAGGTGCCCCGCTAACCGAGTCGTGTGCCTGAGCGCGCGCTATAGGACGCCCTCAGGCACACGACTGCTTCCAAGCGGGCCGTCCCGACCTAGGAGGAGCCATGCCCCCGGACCTGACCGAGGAGCAGATCCTGGACAGTGCGAGGTCGATAGACCCCGTCATCGACGAGGCCATCGCAGCCGGCGTCTGGGTGTTCGGCGGCGGCCTGGACGACGAGCAGGCGCGCTACTGGGCCGCGAAGATCGCCGTCGGGTGCGGGTGGCCGATGCAGGTGCAGCAGCTCGGGACCCCGCCGACGTGGGATGACCCGCTCCGGGCCGACCTGGCAGCAGTGCCCTAACCTGCTCCGGTGACCGCATCCCCCCTGCACCCCTGCGACCGCGTCGGCCTCGACTTCCTCGACACGGCCGCTAACCGCTTCTCCAACAGCGTCGAGCTGGCCATCACCCCGGCGCAACTCTTCGAGGTGCTCGCTGACGCCGATGCCTGGCCGCGCTGGGCGAAGGCGATCACCCACGTGGAGTGGACCACCCCAGAGCCGCGCGGGGTCGGCACGATGCGCACGGTCTCCATGCTCGGCGGCCTGGTCGGCGCCGAGGAGTTCCTGGCCTGGGAGGAGCACACCCTGCTCGCATTCCGGTTCAACGACGCCTCAGAGAAGCGGATCAAGGCCTTCGTCGAACGGTACGACGTCATCGCCACCGACGGTGGGTGCCTGCTGACCTGGACGTTGGCGCTCGAGGTCACCGGCGTGGCCCGCCTCACGCTGGCGCCGAGCAAGCCGCTGCTCAACGCCGGGTTCCGCTGGTTCCTCCGGAACCTGCGCCGCTACACCGACGAGCGCTTCGCCGTCGGGTAGCTGCCGGAAGCACGACCGCCTTCGCGTGAACCACCCGGCGCATTTGCCTCACATCACGACCCAAACTGCCGATAAGGGACTATGCGCACCTCTCGTCTCGTGACCTCCGTCAGTCTCACGCTGGTCCTCGCCGCATCCCTCCTGGCGCTGCGCGAGCCGGCCACCGCCGTCTCAGCAGCCGGGCACGGCATCGCCTCCGCGAAGTACCTGAAGGACTCCGAGGAGAACCGACCGGACAAGCTGACCGCCGCCGGCGGCCGCTGGAGCTACAACTGGACCTACCGGGTGCCGGCGTCCACCCCCGGCCTCGACACGGTGCCGATGCTCCGCTCGGCGACGTCGGTCACGGACACCTCGATCAACGCGCTGATCGCGGGACGCCAGACCGGCAAGTACCGCTACCTGCTCGGCTTCAACGAACCCGACAGCGTCAACCAGGCGAACATGACCCCGACCCAGGCCGCCAACCTCTGGCCGAAGCTGCAGAAGACCGGCCTGATCCTGGGCAGCCCGGTACCGGCCGTCCCCTACAACGGGTGGATCAAGGAGTTCATGAGGATCGCGAAGGCCCGCGGCCTGCGCGTCGACTTCATCGCCCTGCACTTCTACGCCGACATCAACGACACCGGTGCGGTGTCGCGGATCAAGACCTACACGCAGCAGATCCGGAACAACTACGGCAAACCGATCTGGATCACCGAACTCGGCATCATCGACCGGCGCACCGACACCGGCTCGGCGTCGACCAACTGGTCCAAGGCCGTGAAGTTCATGCGTTCGGTGACGTCGATGCTCGACACCCTTCCCTACGTGCAGCGCTACGCCTGGATGGGTGACAACGTCTCGTCCCGACCGAACCTCAAGTGGAGCACCCTGTACGACGCCAACGGCCAGCTCACGCCGATGGGCGTCGCCTTCAGCCAGATCGACTAGATCGCCGCAGGGCCGTCCCGCGACCCCGTACCAAGCATTTGCTTGGTACCCTGCCCTGGCGTCCGGACGGGCGAGCAACCACGAGACGACGGAGTACGACATGGCGGGACGGTTCGAGGGCAAGAGGGCACTGGTCACCGGAGCCGCCGGCGGTGTCGGCGCTGCCACGGTCTCCCTGCTCGCCGCCGAAGGCGCGACCGTGGTCGGCGTCGACCTCAACGCGAGCGGGACCATCCTCGCCTGCGACGTCAGCGACCCGGACTCCGTGACGACCGCGGTCGCTGCTGCTGCTGACCAGCTGGGCGGGATCGACGTGCTGGTCAACGTCGCCGGGATCGACCAGTTCCGCCGCTTCGAGGACCTCGACGTCGCCACCTGGCAGCGCCACCTCGGCGTCAACCTGACCGGCCCGATGCTGATGAGTCACGCCGCGCTCCCCCACCTCAAGCAGAGCCAGGGCAACATCGTCACGATCGCCTCGATCGCCGGCCTCCGCGCGCAGCCGTACCAGGCGGCGTACTGCGCCTCCAAGGGAGGCGTGATCCTGCTGATGAAGTCCCTGGCCCTCGAGCTCGCCGAGTTCGGGATCCGGGTCAACACCGTCTGCCCGGGCGGCGTCCAGACTGACCTGCCGACGAACGCCGCCGCCGAGCACGCCGACAGCACTCTGGACTGGGGCCTGCTGATGGAGACCGCCGGCGCCCGCTACGGGTTCATGCCGCCGAGCGACATCGCCGACGCGGTGGCCTACCTCGCCTCGGACGCAGCGGCCTCGGTCACCGGAGCCGTTCTCTCTGTTGACCGAGGCACTGCCTGCTGAGCGGACCCACCCCCAACGGGCCCGCTCGCAGTCTTACTTCCAGACCTTCACGTAGTCGACGCTCATCGTCGCCGGGATCGGCGCGCGTCCGTCGTACACGTTGCCGGCGGCACCCATGCCCTGGGTGAGCGCCATGATGTACGGCTTCATGAAGGCTGGATCGCCTGAGGTGTTGGTCAGGCAGACCTTGCCGTTGACGAAGATCTGGATCTTGCTGGCCGTCCACTCCAGGGCGTAGGTGTTCCAGACCCCGCGCGAGGCGGCGCAGTCCCAGGCGGTGTTGGTGCCGGGGATGCCTCCCCAGATGTCTGCGCTGTAGTGCAGGAACGGGATCGAGAGATTCGGGTAGGACGAGTAGGTCTCGCTGATGTCGATCTCACCGGCGTACGGCCAGAGCACGGTGGAGGCGACCCGGTCGTCGGGCCAGAGCCAGAACGCCTCGTGCAGGCCGGGGGCGGT
>JBKJIN010000060.1:0-41208 GCA_046598425.1 Marmoricola sp.
GGTCTGGCGGAGGCTCGCGGCTCCGCGGGAGGCGTGGCTCTTGACGGCGCCCTGGCTGATCCCGAGAGCATTGGCGATTTCGCGCTCGGAGAGGTCGAGGTAGTAGCGCAGCACGAGGACCTCACGCTGCCGGGTCGGCAGGCCGGCCAGGGCGTCGAGGACCCGGTCGCGGCTCTCCGCGGCCAGGACCTCGCGGTCCGCCGGTGCGGCGTCAGGCAGCGGCTCGGGTCGGTGCCGGGCCACGACACCGCGGTGGCGCAGGGCGCTGCGCGACCGGTTCACCACCGTCTGCGCCAGGTACGCCGGGGCGTTGCCCTGGTCGATGCGATGCCAACGCAGGTGCACGGCGACGAAGGCATCCTGGACGACGTCCTCGGCCAGCGCCTGGTCGCGCAGCAGCAGGACCCCGAGCCTGACCAGCCGCCCGTAGTGGCCGGCGAAGAGTTCCGCGAGCGCGCGGTCAGCGTCGATGGCCGGCTCCTCTGCGGTGATGACTGCGATCGGGTTCACGCTACTTCCACGCGCGACCCAACCGATCGGTTTACACGCACCGTCGGAGAAAACCTCAGCGTTCCGATTCGTCCGCTTATGCTCGGGAGTATGACCGCGGACCCTGACTGCATCTTCTGCCGGATCGTCGCGGGGGAGATCCCCGCGGAGAAGGTCCACGAGGCGGAGACCGTGATCGCCTTCCGGGACCTGACGCCGCAGGCGCCCACCCACGTCCTGGTGATCCCGCGCAGCCACTACCCGAACGCGGGCGCGCTCGCCGTGGGCGAACCGGCCACCGCAGCCCACCTCTTCGACGCAGCCCGGGAGATCGCCGCGAACGAGGGCCTGGAGAACGGCTACCGGCTCGTCCTCAACACTGGCGCCGATGCCCACCAGACGGTTTTCCACGTCCACCTGCACCTGCTCGGTGGCCGGGCGATGGGGTGGCCCCCCGGATGAGCACGCGCCTCGCAGCCCTGGCCGCTGCCGCAGTATTGGTCCTCACCGCCGGCTGCGGCACCGGCACGCCCGACGCCGCACCCGGCGGACAGCCGTCTGCGCAGGCCAGTCACACCGAGGCTGGTCACACCGAGCACAGCGAGACCGCGACGCCGGTGAAGCAGAAGCCGCTGCGCGCAGGCGAGCGCCGGATCGACGTACGGATGCCGGCGGCGTACACGCCGTCCGCGCCGACCGGCGTCGGCACCGACGACTACCGCTGCTTCCTGCTCGACCCGAAGGTCGCGACGGACGCCTTCGTCACTGGGTTCGACGTGAAGCCCGGCAACCCAGACGTGGTGCACCACGTGATCCTGTTCCGGGTCCCGCCCGACCAGGTGGCGGCGGCGGAGCAGAAGGACGACGAGACGCCCGGACAGGGCTGGACCTGCTTCGGTACCTCGGGGACGGACAGCGGCGGCAGCATCGACGACGCACCCTGGCTTGGCGCCTGGGCTCCCGGCGGCGCCGAGCAGCTGTACGGCGACGGACTCGGTGAGGAGCTCGACGCAGGCTCCCGGATCGTGATGCAGGTGCACTACAACCTGGCTGCGGGTGTTGCGCCGGACACCAGCGCGGCCATGCTCCGGGTCACCGAGGACCCGACCACGACGGTCTTGGAGACCAAGCTCCTGCCCGCCCAGGTCGAGCTGCCGTGCCGACCCGGCAAGGCGACCGGCAAGCTCTGCAACCGTGCCGACGCGATGAAGGACCTGGTTGCCCGTTTCGGGCCGGCCGGGCGGACCGCCGACTTTCTGCACCTGCTCTGCGGGAGCACGCCTCCCGGACCGGTCCAGTCGTGCACCCGGGAGATCGATCGGACCGAGACGATCCGCGGGGTCGCTGGTCACATGCACCTGCTCGGAAAGTCGATCAGGATCGAGATCAACCCCGGGACGCCGCGCGCGAAGGTGGTGCTGGACGTCCCGGTCTGGGACTTCGACAATCAGCGCAGCCGTCCCACCAGGCCGATCACGCTGAAGAAGGGCGACACGATCCGGGTGACCTGCACGCACTCGCAGGACCTCCGTGACCACGTACCGGCGTTCGAGGGCCAGCCCGACCGGTACGTCGCCTGGGGCGAGGGCACCACGGACGAGATGTGCCTCGGCATCCTGCTGGTCACCCGGCCGTAGTCTTGCTGGTCGAGCCCAGCCGACGCCTAACCAGGTGCCGCCCGCCGCCTGCTCCCGTAGCATTGACGGTGACAGGTTCCCGACCAGAAGGGCCGCCCTCCCGGGCACGCATGAGTAAGAAGACCGACGCGAGCGACGCCAACGCCGACCGTCCGCAGACGGTGCACACGATGGTCGTGCCGCAGAGCATCAACATGGTCTCGTTGCTCGGCCCCGGTGACGAGCACCTCGCGCTGATCGAGCAGGCGATCGAGGCTGACATCCACGTCCGCGGCAACCAGATCAAGCTCACCGGCGAGCCCGGCGAGATCGCGTTGGCCGAGCGGCTGCTGGACGAGCTCGTCACGATCATCCGGACCGGCCAGGGGCTGACTGGCGAGATCGTCGAGCGCACGATCAGCATGCTCCGGGCCGAGACCAACGAGCGCCCGGCCGACGTGCTGTCGTTGAACATCCTGTCCAACCGCGGCCGGACCATCCGCCCGAAGACGCTCAACCAGAAGCGGTACGTCGACGCGATCGACAAGAACACGATCGTCTTCGGGATCGGACCCGCCGGCACCGGCAAGACGTACCTGGCGATGGCCAAGGCGGTGCAGGCGCTCCAGGCCAAGAAGGTCAACCGGATCATCCTCAGCCGGCCCGCGGTGGAGGCCGGCGAGCGCCTGGGCTACCTACCGGGCACGCTCAGCGAAAAGATCGACCCGTACTTGCGCCCCCTGTACGACGCCCTGCACGACATGGTCGACCCGGAGACGATCCCGAAGCTGCTCGCCTCGGGGACGATCGAGGTGGCGCCGCTGGCGTTCCTCCGCGGCCGCTCGCTCAACGACTCCTTCATCATCCTGGACGAGGCGCAGAACACGACGCCCGAGCAGATGAAGATGTTCCTCACCCGGCTCGGCTTCGGCTCGAAGATCGTCGTTACCGGCGACGTCACCCAGACCGACCTGCCGACCGGGGTGAAGTCCGGTCTCCGGGTGATCGAGGGGATCCTGGACGACATCGAGGACATCTCCTTCAACCGGCTCACCGCCAGCGATGTCGTCCGGCACCGCCTGGTCGGCAAGATCGTCGCGGCGTACGAGGAGTTCGACGCCGACACCGAGGCACCCAAGTCCCGCTCACCGAAGAGCTTCCGGTCCGGGGACAACGCATGAGCGTCGAGGTGCTCAACGAGTCGGGTCTGGACGTCCTCGACGTACGCCGGACCCAGTCGCTGGCGGCGTTCGTGCTCGCCGAGATGCGGGTGCATCCGCTGGCCGAGCTCTGCGTGACCGCGGTCGACGAGGACACCATCGCCGAGCTCAACGCGAAGTGGATGGAGAAGGACGGCCCGACCGATGTGCTGGCCTTCCCGATGGACGAACTGCGGCCCGGCAAGGTAAACGAGGAGCCCGAGGAGGGCGTCTTGGGCGACCTGGTGCTCTGCCCCGCAGTGGCGACCCGCCAGGCCGAGGATGCGGCGGCCAGGGGCCAGACCGGCTACACGGTCACCGACGAGCTCGACCTGCTCACCGTGCACGGCATCCTGCACCTGCTCGGCTACGACCATGGCGAGCCGGAGGAGCACGCCGAGATGTTCGGGCTCCAGGCCCGGTTGCTCGCTTCGTGGCACGGCAGCCAACCCGGAACACAACCTGGGGCGACCCCGAAATGAGGGCGGACAGTCCCGGCTTGCTCCTCGCCGTGATCGGGCTGGTGCTGATCGCCGGACTGTTGAGCGCCGCAGAGGCTGCTCTGAGCGGGTTCTCGCGGGCGCGTGCCGACGGATTGGCAGCCGAGGGCAAGGCGGGCGCCAGCCGGGTGCTGAAGATCCTTGACGATCCGTCGCGCTACCTCAACACCACCCTCTTCCTCCGGCTGCTGGCCGAGATCTCGGCTGTCGTCCTGGCCACCCTGATGGTCCAAGAGCTCGTCGGCCAGGGGCGGTGGCTGGTCGTCGCGGTCGCCGTGGGGATCATGCTGGTGGTCTCGTTCGTGGTGATCGGGGTCGGGCCCCGGACCCTCGGCCGCCAGCACGCCCAGCCGATCGCGTTGGGTTCGGCCGGGATCGTCATCGCGATCACCCGGGTCGTGGGTCCGCTCCCGCATCTGCTGATCCTGATCGGCAACGCCCTCACCCCGGGCAAGGGGTTCTCCGAGGGGCCGTTCGGCTCCGAGGCCGAGCTGCGCGAGATGGTCGACTTGGCCGAGGCCAGCAGCCTGATCGAGTCCGACGAGCGGGCGATGATCCACTCCGTCTTCGAGTTGGGCGACACCATCGTCCGCGAGGTGATGGTGCCCCGCACCGACGTGGTGTTCATCGAGCGGCACAAGACCCTGCGGCAGGCGATGTCGCTGTTCCTGCGCAGCGGCTTCTCCCGGGTGCCGGTGGTCGGGGAGGACCTCGATGACATCGTCGGCTTCCTCTACCTCAAGGACGTCGCGCGCCGGGTCTTCGACCGCAAGGACGCGGAGTCCACCGAGCAGGTCGAGTCGCTGATGCGAGCGGTGCACTGGGTCCCGGACTCGAAGCCCGCCGACGACCTCCTCCGGGAGATGCAGGCCTCGCGCAAGCACGTGGCGATCGTGGTCGACGAGTACGGCGGCACCTCGGGCCTGGTCACCATCGAGGACATCCTCGAGGAGATCGTCGGGGAGATCACCGACGAGTTCGACCCCGACGAGATCCCGGTCGAGACCCTGACGAACGGCTCGGTGCGGGTCTCCTCGCGGTTCCCGGTCGACGACCTCGACGAGGTGATCGGCATCGAGATCGAGGACGACGAGGTCGACTCGGTCGGCGGTCTGCTCGCCAAGCACCTCGGCAAGGTCCCGATCCCTGGTTCGGAGGTCGAGTTCGCCGGGTTCGTCTTCCGTGCCGAGGAGGCGAAGGGACGGCGGAACAAGATCGGCACCGTGCTGATCAAGCCGGTCCCGGTCGAACCGGGCGGGGCGCAGTCGGCACCGGACGGCGTCCTAGACTCTGCGCGTGGATCCTGAAGACCAGAAGCTCGTCGTGCTCGCCCGGGCCACCCGGGCGCGGATCGGCGCAGCCCAGGGTGCCGCCCTGCGCGACCAGGACGGGCGCACCTACGCCGGCGCCACCGTTGACCTGCCCACGTTGAAGGTCTCCGCCCTCGGCGTCTGCATCGCGATGGCGGTCGCCAGCGGGTCGACCGGCGCCGAGGCTGCGGTCGTTCTGGGGGAGACCGACCTCGAACCGACCGACCTGCAGGCGCTCCGCGAGTTCGCCGGCGAAGGCGTCCCGGTGCACCAGGGGGCGGCGAACGGAACCCTGGCCGGGGTAACGGTCACGTAAAGACGCTCGACGTGCGCGCCACTCCCTGGTTGGCTGGAGGGGTGGGTTTGTCGGGGAACGCGCGACACGAAGCAGCCGTCGACCGGTTGCGGGCTTCGTACGCCCTCATCGCGCTAACCGAGACGGTCCGGCTCGCGAAGAGGACCTCCAACCTGTTCCGCCAGCGCGGGTCCGTCGCCGGGCCAGGGCTGGACGTCAGCGGTCTCAGTGGCGTGATCGCGATCGACACCCGGGCACTGACCGCGGACGTCCAGGGGATGTGCAGCTACGAGGACCTGGTCGCCGAGACCCTGAAGTTCGGGCTGATCCCGTACGTCGTCCCGCAACTGCGGACGATCACCCTCGGCGGCGCGGTGACCGGGCTCGGGATCGAGGCGACCTCGTTCCGCAACGGGCTGCCGCACGAGTCGGTGCTGGAGATGGACGTCCTCACCGGCACTGGCGAGGTGGTCACCTGCTCGCCGGCCAAGCGGGCGGACCTGTTCACGACGTTCCCGAACTCCTACGGCTCGCTGGGCTACGCGACCCGGCTGCGGATCAGGCTGGAGAAGGTCCCGCCGTACGTCGCCCTGCGGCACGTCCGCTTCCACGAGCCCGACAAGCTCGCGGCGGCGATCGCCGAGATCGTCGAGACCCGGGAGTGGGACGGCGTCCGGGTAGACGGCCTGGACGGGGTCGCGTTCGCGCCCGGGGAGTACTACCTGACCTTGGCGGAGTGGACCGAGAAGGCGACCTCGGAGCCGTCCGACTACACCGGCACGGGCATCTACTTCCGCTCGATCCAGGAACGCACCACCGACCTGCTCACCATCCACGACTACCTGTGGCGCTGGGACACCGACTGGTTCTGGTGCTCGGGAGCGTTCGGCGTCCAGGACCCGCGGGTCCGACGGTTCTGGCCGCGCCGGTGGAGGCGCTCGGACGTGTACATGAGGCTGCTCGCCCTCGACCGGCGCTTCGACATCGCCGGCCGTCTCGACCGCCGGGCCGGGCGCCCTGAGCGCGAGCGGGTGATCCAGGACGTCGAGGTGCCCGTGGAGCGGCTCGGGGAGTTCCTCGACTGGTTCGACGAGGCGATCGGGATGCGTCCGGTCTGGCTCTGCCCGCTGGTCTCGCCCGGTGCGCCGGGGGGCGGACGGTGGCCGTCGTACCCGCTGGAGTCGGAACGGATCTACGTCAACGTCGGCTTTTGGGGCACCGTGCACGTGGGCCCGGAGGCGGCGCAGGCGCCCCGGAACCGGGCGATCGAGGCCAAGGTGCACGAGCTCGAGGGCCACAAGTCGCTCTACTCCGACTCGTTCTACGACCGCGAGACCTTCGACCACCTCTACGACGGCCGCAACCTCGCCGCCGTCAAGGACCGGTACGACCCAGCCGGCCGATTCCCCTCCCTGTACGAGAAAGCCGTCACGAGAAAGTAGCGCCCGCCGATGAGCATCCTCCCCCCGACCACCTCCATCGCCGATGTCTTCAGCCAGCTCCTGATCGGCGACATCCCCTTCCGGTTCACCGCCTACGACGGCAGCAGCACTGGGCCCGAGGACGCCGAGTTCGGACTCAACCTGCGCACCGAGCGCGGTCTGTCCTACCTGGTCTCGGCACCCGGCGACCTGGGCCTGGCCCGGGCGTACGTCTCCGGGGACCTCGAGTTCACCGGGGTACACCCGGGCGACCCGTTCCCGGCGCTGATGCTGATCAAGGGCAACAAGGCTGGCCTGAAGTTCCGCACGCCCACCCCGGTCGAGGCACTCGGCATCCTCCGCGCGGTCGGGATCAGCAACCTCAAGCCACCGCCGGTCCCGCCCGAGGAGCACCTGCCGCGCTGGCGCCGGATCATGGAGGGACTGCTGCACTCGCCGGAGCGCGACGCCGGGGTGATCCAGCACCACTACGACGTCTCCAACCGGTTCTACGAGTTGGTCCTCGGGCCGTCGATGACCTACACCTGCGCGGTCTTCGAGACCGAGTCCGCGACCCTCGAGGAAGCCCAGTTCGCCAAGTACGACCTGGTCGCCCGCAAGCTCGACCTTCAACCCGGCCAGCGCCTGCTCGATGTCGGCTGCGGCTGGGGCGGCATGGTCCGGCACGCGGCCCGTGAGTACGGCGTCCAGTCGCTCGGCGTGACGTTGTCGGCTGAGCAGGCCTATTGGGCGCAGCGGAAGATCAAGGAGGAGGGGCTCGAGGCGCTAGCCGAGGTACGCCACCTCGACTATCGGGCGGTGACCGAGACTGGTTTCGACGCGATCAGCTCGATCGGGCTCACCGAGCACATCGGGCTGGCCAACTACCCGGCGTACTTCGGGCTCATGCGCGACAAACTGCTCCCGCAGGGTCGAATGCTCAACCACTCCATCACCCGGGCCGACAACAAGCGGACCAACATCGGCGCGTTCATCGACCGCTACGTCTTCCCCGATGGGGAGCTGACCGGGTCGGGGCGGATCATCACCGAGATCCAGGACGCGGGCCTGGAGGTCCAGCACGAGGAGAACCTCCGGACGCACTACGCCCGGACGCTGGCAGGCTGGAACGCCTACCTGGTGGAGAACTGGGACGAGTGCGTCGCCGAGGTCGGCGAGGGCACCGCGCGGGTCTGGGGCCTCTACATGGCGGGCTCCCGGATGGGGTTCGCGACCAACGAGATCCAACTCCACCAGGTGCTCGCCGCGAAGACGGATGCGAGCGGGGTCAGCGGGTTCCCGCTGCGTCCGACCTGGGGGATCTGAGCCGGCGGTCGGCCCGCGGCCCCCGTTCGTCGAGCCTGCCGAGACGTCGCGAGTCGGCGCTCGACCTCAACCACCGGTAATCTCATCCGGTGAACGCACGCCCCGACGCCCGCGCCTTCTCGGGCACGATCACCAGCCGCCAGGTTCTCGGCGACCACCTGGTCCGGGTGACCGCGGTCGTCGACGGTGGCTTCACCAGCACTGGGGTCCCTGACGAGTGGGTGGCGCTGACCGTCCCCGGGCAGTTCCAGACCCGGTACTACACGGTACGGCGCTGGGACCCGGCCTCCCGTGAGCTTGTCCTCGACATCGTCGTCCACGATGAGGGGCTGGTCACCAGGTGGGCGCAGACCGAGTGTGTCGGCGACATCGTCGGCATCTCGGCACCCAAGGGCTCGTTCGACCTGCCCGCCGACGCTGCCTGGGTGGTGCTCGTCGGCGACCTGACCGCGCTCCCGGCGATCGCCCGGATCGGTGCGAGCGTCGACCTCCCGATCAGCGCCTACGTCGAGACGCCGGACGGCGCGCTGGAGGGCTACACCGACCTCCCGATCACCTGGGTGGCGCCGCCGGCCCCCGAGGAGAGCGGCCTCGCCGCGCTGGTCCGGACCGTGACCTGGCCCGAGGGTCCCGGGTATTTCTGGATGGCGGGGGAGTCGGCCCAGATGCGCGACATCCGCCGCTACGTCCGGCACGATCTCGGCATGGCCTCGTCGGCGTACGACGTGATGGGCTACTGGAGCGGCACCCGCGGTCGGCAGACCCGCGCCGTCGACCCGGGACCCATCTATTCAGCTGGCAAGGCGGCAGGCAAGACTGACGAGCAGATCTGGCACGACTACGACGAGGCACGGAGCACCTGATGAGCGCAGGATCCGACCAGCCCGAGGGCTACCGGAGCGGATTCGCGTGTTTCGTGGGCCGGCCGAACGCGGGGAAGTCGACGCTGACCAATGCCCTGGTCGGCTCGAAGGTGGTCATCACCTCCTCGAAGCCGCAGACCACCCGCACCGTCGTCCGGGGGATCGTGCACCGCGACGACGCGCAGCTGGTGCTCGTGGACACCCCCGGCCTGCACCGGCCGCGGACCTTGCTCGGTGAGCGGCTCAACGACCTGGTCCGGACCACCTGGTCCGAGGTCGACGTGGTCGCCGTCTGCTTCCCGGCCAACGAGAAGCCCGGTCCCGGTGACCGCTTCATAGTCAACGAGCTGTCGAAGGTGCGGAAGTCGGTCAAGTTCGCGATTGCGACCAAGACCGACCTGGTGACCTCCGAGCAGCTCGGCGAGCACCTGCTTGCGATCGCCGAGCTTGGTGTCGAGACCGGCACCGAGTGGGCCCAGATCGTGCCAGTCTCCGCGCAGTCTGGCGACCAGGTGCAGCTGCTGGCAGACCTGCTGGTCAAGGAACTCCCCGAGGGTCCGCAGCTCTACCCAGACGGCGACCTCTCCGACGCACCGGAGGAAGCGATCGTCGCGGAGCTGATCCGGGAGGCCTCGCTGGAAGGCGTCCGCGACGAGCTCCCGCACTCGATCGCCGTGGTGGTCGAGGAGATGGGCCTCAAGGAGGACCGTCCGGCCGATAAGCCGCTGCTGTACATCCACGCCAACTTGTACGTCGAGCGCGACTCCCAGAAGGGGATCATCATCGGCCACAAGGGCTCGCGGCTGAAGGAGGTCGGGATGGAGGCGCGCAAGCAGATCGAGGCGATCCTCGGCACCCCGGTCTACCTGGACTTGCGCGTGAAGATCGCCAAGGACTGGCAGCGCGACCCCCGTCAGCTTCGCAAGCTCGGCTTCTGACGCCCACCCGTCGTGAAAGTGCGCGTGTACAGCGCCCACCCGGCGTGAAAGTGCGGGTGCAGACCTTCCACATCGGTTGATCTGACCGGGTTCTCCTCAGGGTCGACCGTCGCCTTCCTCAGTGATCACCCCGATTTGGTGCTCTGCGCCCATGAACAGAGCCTGGGACCCCCTCGTCCTCCTGGAACGCTCGGCGCTAGACCTGAGCATGCCGTTCAGCACTGAGGACGCTCGTACGGCGGGCCTGGAGAGCAAGCACCTCCGGAAGCTCCTCGAGCACGAACTCCTTGTTCGACCACTGCGGGGTGTCTACTACGGGGCACACCTTGAGGATTCGCTCCAGCTCCGTGTCGAATGCGTCCGGCTCGTCGTACCTGGTGACGCCGTGGTCACCGACCGGAGCGCCGGGTGGCTGCACGGTTCGACGATGGCCCTGGCGCCCAACGACCACCTGGTCGTGCCGGCGGTTTCGGTCTTCCAAAGCCCGGGCAAACGCCTCCGGAACGACGTGACGGCCAGCGGTGAGAGGCGGCTCTCCGAACGTGACGTGGTCGAGATTCACGGTGTACGGGTGACGACGCCATTGCGAACAGCGTGTGATCTCGGCCGGCTCCTGCGGCGGGATGCGGCTTTCGCCGCGCTCGACGCGATGACCCGGATCGGTCGGTTCATGGTCGACGATCTGGTGGTGGAGGTCGAGCGGTTCCGTGGCTATCGGGGCGTCAGGCAGTTGCGTGCGCTCGCACCGCTGGCAGATCCGGGTTCGGAGTCCTTCGGTGAATCGGTCCTGCGGCTGCGGTGGTACGACGCCGGGGCGTTCCCGCGGCCGGAGACGCAGATCGCGGTCACCAAGCCGGCGATGAGTCTGATGGCGAGTCTCGATCTCGGCTGCAGTGCCTGGCGGTACGCGGCCGAGTACGACGGCGCAGAGTTCCACGGCCCTGATCGGGAGGAACATGACCGGAAGCGTCGAGCCTGGATCGCCGACGAGGGGTGGACGGTGGAGGTCTTTCGTCGCGATGACGTGTTCGGGGCTCGTCAGCACGCGTCTGCCCGGCTTGCCAGGGGTCTCCGGCTCGCCGCGCTGCGCATGCGGCACTCTCGGTGATCAGCACGAGCACTTTCGCGCCGGGTCAGCGGAGAGCACGAGCACTTTCACGACGGGTCGGGGGTCTGAGTAGTCTCGCCTCGTGACCTGGGACGACCTGTACGACGACGCAGCCCGGGCGCGTCTCGTCGAGGAGCCGGTCAAGCGGGTCCCGGCCCCGGCCCGGACGCCGTTCGAGCGTGACCGTGCCCGAGTGGTGCACTCGGCGTCGCTTCGCCGGCTGGCCGCCAAAACCCAGGTCCTGGGCCCGCAGGCCGACGACTTCGTCCGCAACAGGCTGACCCACAGCCTCGAGGTCGCCCAGGTGGCCCGGGACGTTGCGCACCCGCTCGGCTGCCACCCTGATCTCGCCGAGACAGCGGCGCTCGCGCACGACCTCGGGCACCCGCCGTTCGGGCACAACGGCGAGGAGGCGCTCGACGCCCTGGCTGCGGACTGCGGGGGTTTCGAGGGCAATGCCCAGACCCTGCGGATCCTGACCCGGTTGGAGGCGAAGTCGAGCGACGCCGAGGGACGTTCGATCGGGCTGAACCTGACCAGGGCCACCCTGGACGCGTGCACCAAGTACCCCTGGGCCCGCGGCGGCGGGCCGGGGGACACCCACAAGTTCGGCGTCTACGACGACGACCTAGGCGTCTTTGGCTGGCTCCGCGACGGCGTCGACGGACCGCGGCGATGCATCGAGGCCCAGGTGATGGACTTCGCCGACGACGTCGCCTACTCGGTCCACGATCTCGAGGACGGGATCGTCGGCGGGCACATCGACCTCACGGTTCTCGACTCGGCGACCGAGCTTTCCGGGGTCTGGGAGACGGTCCGCGAGTGGTACCTGCCCGAAGTCGGCGCCGAGGATCTGGCGTCGGCGCTCGCCCGGGTGCGCTCCTACGGGACCTGGCCGCACACCGCGTACGACGGGAGCCGCGGCGCTCTGGCTGCGTTGAAGAACCTCACCAGCGACCTGATCGGGGTGTTCTGCGGGAGCGTGCACACGGCCACCCGGGAGGTGTTCGGCGACGCGCCCCTGGTCCGTCACCAGGCTGACCTGATCGTGCCGCGGACGACTGAGTGCGAGATCGCGGTCCTCAAGGGGATCGCAGCCCACTACGTGATGCGCTCACCGGAGCGGGTCAGCCTGATGCGCCGTCAGCGCTCCCTGGTCGAGGAGCTCTTCGACGCCTTGGTGGTGGCGGAGGGGCGCGAGCTCGACCCGAACCTGCGGGAGGACTATGCCGCTGCGGGAAGCGACGCGGCCCGCAGCCGCGTCGTAGTCGACCAGGTCGCGTCGCTGACCGATGCGAGCGCGGTGACCTGGCACCGGCGTCTGTGCAGCTGACCCGTTAGTCGCCAACCCCGACGACCGCGATCCGGCCGACAACAGAACTGCCGGGGCGCCCGGGCAACCGGACGCGGCGGCCGGTGGCCGCTGCGTCCGCCCCAGAACTACAGGTGCAGGGAGGTCTCGATGTCCCCGACGGTCGGCCGCTCCCGGTCCGGGGGCTCGGGGCGGTGGCCGGTGATCTTCTCGGTCACCGCAGCGCCGTGCTGATGGGCGAACTCGGCGGCCTCGCCAGCCAGGTGCTGGACCTTCGGGTCGTGGGCGGCTCCGAGGACGACGCGGCGGATCTGCTCGTAGCGCTCCCGTCCGGCCGCAGCACCCGCGACGTACCCGGCGGCGAAGGAGGTGAGTGCGATGGCCTTCTTGATCATGGCAGTCACTCAGCGGAAGAGCTTGCGGAGGAGGACCAATGCCACCAGGACAGCCACCGCACCGAGGACGAGGCCACGCTTGGGATTGCCCTCGGCGTCGGTGACATTCTCGAGCAGGTCGGCCGCTCCGGACTCGGCTCGTGCCCGGAGGTCGTGGGTGTCGATCTCACCGATCTTCTCGGCCAGTGTCCCGACGCTCTCGCTGAGGCGCTCGCGCTGCCCGGCGATCTGAGTGCCCAAGTCGGATGCTTTCGTGGTCATGCGGGGTCTCCCTACTCGTGTGGGTCACCCCTCCGGTACCCGTTCGGGCGATCTGTACACCCGCTTCCGGGCTCAGAGTTCCGACTTAGAGTCCGGGCTCAGACCTCGACGAAAACGTCGGTGCCCTCGACCGTGACCGGGTAGGTGGTCAACGGCGCGGGCTTCTTGCCGAGAGCGATCAACTTTGACGACCAGCGCGGCATGGTGCGGCCCGCGAAACCAGGAGCCCAGTCGAGGTTGTCGCCCGTGCACAGGTCGAAGGTTGAGTTGTGCCAGGGGCACTGCACCTGGCCGTCGGCGTACCGCAGCCCACCTGGCCCGGTGGTCAGGGAGAGTCCGAGGTGCGGGCAGCGGTTCCGGGCCGCGTGCAGAGCACCGTCGGCCAACCCGACAACGATCGCCGACCCGCCAGCCTTGATCGGGTGAAGCTCGCCGTCGGCGAACTCGTCCCAGGTCCCGATCCTGATCTTCTCCGCCATGGCCGCCTCCGAAGCTTGTGGGTGCCGATCGGTCACCGGGGTGACTGCGTGGGTGACTTCGTACCACGCGGCCCGGCGCCTGGTCCATGGGTGGGGACCAGCTCGGACGCGCCGATCCGGGCCCGTCGCTCGGACCTTCCCCGGGCGTCGATGCGGCCACATACACTCTCTCCCGTGACGGGCCGGATCAAGGACGAAGACATCGCGCACGTGCGCGAAAAGGCACGGATCGAAGAAGTGATCGGCGCCTACGTCACGTTGCGCAACGCCGGCGGCGGCAACCTGAAGGGTCTCTGCCCCTTTCACGACGAGAAGTCCCCGAGCTTCAACGTGACACCGAGCCGGGGGATGTACCACTGCTTCGGCTGCCAGGCAGGCGGCGACGTCATCAAGTTCGTGATGGAGATGGACGGGCTCTCGTTCACCGAGACCGTCGAGAGGCTGGCCGAGAAGGTCGGCGTACCGCTCCGCTACGAGGACGGCCCCGGCCCGACCCGGAATGCCGGCGGCCCGCAGCGGCCCCGGCTCGTGGAGGCGCACAAGACCGCCGCGGCGTACTACGCCGAGCAACTGGCCACCGCGGACGCGATGCAGGCCCGTCAGTTCCTGGACAGCCGCGGATTCGACAAGGACGCTGCTGAGCACTTCGGGGTCGGATTCTCGCCGCGGGGTGGCGAGGAGCTCACCAAGTACCTGCGCGCCCAGGGCTTCAAAGACGACGAACTGGTCACCAGCGGGCTCTCCGGCAAGAGCGAGCGGGGGCTCTACGACCGGTTCCGCGGACGGCTGATGTGGCCGATCCGGGACGCCAGCGGGGACGTCGTCGGCTTCGGCGCCCGTCGGATCTTCGAGGACGACCGGATCGCCGCGAAGTACCTGAACACCTCCGAGACGCCGATCTACAAGAAGAGCCAGGTGCTCTACGGCATCGACCTGGCGCGTCGCGAGATCGCCAAGTCCAGCCAGGCCGTGATCGTCGAGGGCTACACCGACGTGATGGCCTGCCACCTGGCCGGGGTCAAGACCGCGGTCGCGACCTGTGGCACGGCCTTCGGAGACGATCACTCCCGGGTGATCCGGCGACTCCTCCAGGACCACGACGAGTTCCGCGGGGAGGTGATCTTCACCTTCGACGGCGACGAGGCTGGCCAGAAGGCGGCACTGCGGGCTTTCGAGGGCGACCAGAACTTCGCGGGTCAGACGTACGTCGCGGTCGAGCCGTCCGGCAAGGACCCGTGCGACCTGCGTCTGGACGGGGGGGACGCCGCCGTTCGCGAGCTCGTAGCCCGCCGGGTCCCGCTCTACCGGTTCGTGCTCGGCAACGTGGTCAGCCGCTACGACCTGGACCGGGCCGACGGCCGCGTCGACGCGCTGCGCGAAGCCGCGAAGCTGGTGACTGCGATCCGCGACCGATCGAAGGTCGACGCCTTCGCCCGCGAGCTCGCCGGGATGCTCGGCATCGACCCGAACGACGTCCAGCGCGAGGTACGACGGGCCGCGTCACGTGCTCAGCCCGCTGCCTCGGGCCCGCAGGCGGTGCCCGCCGGCTCGGTCCAGGCGGCGCTGCCGGACGCCCGCGACCCGCGTTTCCTGCTCGAGCGGGAGACCCTGAAGCTGGTGATCCAGCACCCGGCAGCGATCGCCGTTGCGCTCGGCGACGTCACCGAGGAGGACTTCACCCACCCGGCTTACCGGGCTGTTTGGGCGGTGGTCACCATCGCCGGTGGCGTCGCGGCTGCGGATGCGCTCTGGGCCTCCCGGCTGCAGGCGAACACGGCCGACGAACGGGTCCAGACGCTGCTGAGCGCGCTGAGCGTGGAGCCGATCCACACCAGCAAGGAGCCGGACGCGGCGTACGCGGCCCCGCACGTCCACCGGTTGCGCGAGCTGACCGCGCTGCGACGGATCGCTGATCTCAAGTCCAAGCTCCAGCGGACGAACCCGGTCGACGACGCAGGGGAGTACAACCGGATGTTTGGCGAGCTGGTCGCCCTCGAGCAGCACCGGCGGACGCTGCGCGAGCTGGCGGTGGATTCCTCGTGAGTCTCTTCACCCGAGCCGAACGGGCGCCCGAGCTCGTCGTGGAGTCCGCACGGCTCCACCAGGGCGAGAAGGTGCTGGCCTTCGCCCAGGACGGCGACCGGTGGCTGCTCGGCACCCGGCTCGCGTTCGTGGTGGTCGAGCCCGGTCGGGAGCCGGTCCGTTTCGGCTGGGAGAGCGTCCAGGCCGCCGACTGGGACCAGGAGTCCTCGACCTTGACCGTCTCCGAGGTCGGCCGGTACGGCGAGCCGCGGGCGTCGTACGTGCTCACCCTCGAGAACCCGACGCTGCTGCTCCAGCTGATCCGGGAGCGGGTGACCGCCAGCGTCGTGCTCCAGCGTGGGTACCTGGTCGACGGCAAAAAGGGTTTCAAGGTGATCGGAAGACGCTCGCCGGCGGACGGGCCGATCTCCTGGATGTTCGAGTACGACGCCGGGATCGACCCGGCGGCGCCCGAGGTCGAGGCGGCCGCCGCCGACGCCCTGATGCGTGCGAGGGCTGACGTCGGGGAGTGAGTCGGGATCCGATTCGCGTCGGCCGGAACCCGCTTGCTAATCTTTGCGGGCGCGATCCCCTGTAGCTCAATTGGCAGAGCATTCGACTGTTAATCGGAGGGTTGTTGGTTCGAGTCCAACCGGGGGAGCCACCACGAAGGCCCGCATCCATGGGATGCGGGCCTTCGCTGTTGCCGGGGCCCGCTGCGGACCCCGTGCGGCATCACCTCGAACAAACCCTTCGGCACCCCGCGGTCGAGGCATCTTCGGTGCTCAGCGCGTGTTCAGGGCGTGCTCAGGGCGTGCTCAGGGCGTGCTCAACTCCGGGTCGCACCGAACAGGAAGCAGCACCGCGCGCAGCTATCGCAGCGCTAGGACCACGATCACCATCAGGGTCGCCGGGGTCTGCACGGCCTGAGGCCGCAGCCTCAGTCGCCCCAGCCCATCGGCACCACCTCGAACGGCGCCGCGAAGGCGACACCCATCCGTTGACCCGTCCCGCGCGCCATCCCTTCGAGGAACTCGCGGGGGTCCCAGTTCTCCCAGCCGAGCCCGTCGATGTACGCCGCGTGCGCCTTCAGCGACTCCACCCCGAGGTCGAAGGTGCCGGTGGTGTCGACGGCATGGGTGGACTCCGGTGAACCGAACGCCCAGACCTGGCGAACTCCGCCCCACGGCTCCAGGTCGCCGTTCAGCTGCTCGGGGAAGATCCACCGGTTCCCCGCGTCCCGTACGGCGTCCAGCACCGCCTTGCCGACGGCGATGTGGTCGGCCTGGTTGAGGTTGGAACCGCCCCAGGTGTCCCGGAAGTTGCCGGTGATGACGACGTCGGGGCGGTGTCGCCGTACCTCGGCAGCGAGCGCCCGCCTCAGCGGGACGCCGTACTCGAGGATGCCGTCGGGCAGGCCCAGGAAGTCGACGGTGCCGACTCCGACGATCCGGGCCGACTCCACCTGCTCGGCTTCGCGGACCGCCCGGCAATCGTCGGGGGAGAGGCCGTCGATCCCGGCCTCGCCGCTGGTCACCATCGTGTAGCCGACCCACTTACCTTGCGCGGTCCAGCGAGCGACCGCGGCGGCGGCACCGAACTCCATGTCGTCGGGATGGGCCACGATGCAGAGCGCGCGTTCCCAGCTCTCGTCGAGGGTCTTCAGCGGCAGCGGTGTCTCCATGTGTCCGAACGTACTGTCGAGAACGCCATTCTGGAATAGGTGTCGGAGCCGCTCGCCACTACCCTTGATCGGTGACCGAGACTCCTACCTCCCTGACTTTCGACGACCTCGGTCTTGACCCCAAAGTGCTCAAGGCCATCAAGGACGTCGGCTACGAGACCCCGTCGCCGATCCAGGCGGAGGCGATTCCGCCCCTGCTCGCGGGTGGCCACGTCGTCGGCCTCGCCCAGACCGGCACCGGGAAGACCGCTGCCTTCGCCCTCCCGATCCTTTCCCGGATCGACCTGAGCCAGAAGACTCCGCAGGTGCTGGTCCTCGCACCGACGCGTGAGCTCGCGCTCCAGGTCTCCGAGGCGTTCGAGAAGTACGCCAGCCAGATCAAGGGCCTGCACGTGCTCCCCGTCTACGGCGGCCAGGGGTACGGCGTCCAGCTCTCGGCGCTGCGACGTGGCGTGCACGTCGTCGTCGGTACGCCGGGTCGGGTGATGGACCACATCGAGAAGGGCACCCTGGACCTCAGCGAGCTGCGCTTCGTGGTCCTCGACGAGGCCGACGAGATGCTCAACATGGGCTTCGCCGAGGACGTCGAGTCGATCCTGTCTGGGACCCCGGACAGCAAGCAGGTGGCGCTGTTCTCGGCCACGATGCCCTCGCAGATCAGGCGGATCGTCAAGAAGCACGCGCCGGACGCCACCGAGGTCAAGGTCAAGTCGTCCTCGACGACGGCCGCGAACGTCGAGCAGCGCTTCCTGAAGGTCGGGCACCCGCAGAAGGTCGACGCGCTGACCCGGATCCTCGAGGTCGAGAACTTCGACGGGATGATCATCTTCGTCCGGACCAAGCACGCCACCGAGGAGCTCGCCGAGAAGCTCCGCGCACGCGGGTTCTCCGCTGCGGCCATCAACGGCGACGTCGCCCAGGTGCAGCGCGAGCGCACCGTCGACCAGCTCCGCAAGAGCAAGCTCGACATCCTGGTGGCCACCGACGTCGCGGCCCGCGGCCTCGACGTCCCGCGGATCAGCCACGTGATCAACCACGACATCCCCACCGACACCGAGTCCTACGTGCACCGGATCGGCCGCACCGGCCGCGCCGGGCGCCCCGGCGTGGCGATCTCGTTCGTCACCCCGCGCGAGAACCACCTGCTCCGGGCGATCGAGAAGACCAACCGGACCACGCTGGTGGAGATGCGGCTGCCGTCGGTCTCCGACGTGAACGCGTTCCGGGTCTCGAAGTTCACCGATGCCATCAGCCAGGCGATGAACGACCCGCAGCTGAGCCAGTTCCGCGAGCTGATCGAGGACTACGAGCGCAACAACGACATCCCCGCTCTCGACATCGCAGCGGCGATCGCCGTGCTCTCGCAGGCAGGTCAGCCGCTGTTCCTCGAAGACATGCCCGAGCCACTGCGAGTCCCGCACAAGGAGCGCTCGAACGACCGCGCCCCGCGCTCGGGGGAGCGACGCGGGTTCGCCAGCTACCGCCTCGAGGTCGGCAAGCGACACCACGTCGAGCCGCGGCAGATCGTCGGCGCCCTGGCCAACGAGGGCGGGCTCTCGCGCGAGGACTTCGGCAAGATCGACATCAAGCCGGCCTTCTCCATCGTCGAGCTCCCGGTCGACCTGGACCCGGCCGTCTTGGACAAGCTGGCCGGGACCCGGATTTCCGGCGTGCTGATCAACATCAAGCCGGACAAGTTCGACCGCGGCCACAAGCGCGGGCACGCCGGCCCGACCGGCAGCCCGAGCAAGAGTTGGACGGCGACCGGCGGTGACTCCTACTCCGGAGCCAAGAAGCCGCGCCACAAGAAGCGCGACGCCTGATCCTGACCTACACTTCCTGAACTTCGTTCTAGTCAGGGAGTCCCATGCGCCGCTTCACCGTTGCCTTGCTCGGCCTGCTCGTCATCCTCGGCATGTCCCTGTACCCCGCGGGTTCGGCGACGCCGCTCCCGGTGACGTACTCGTTCCTGCCGAGCGCGATCTTCGGCGGCGTCCCGGGCGCCAACGCGCCGGGGACGAACGACTTCACCTGCAAGCCGAGCGCGGCGCACCCGCGCCCGGTCGTGCTGGTGCACGGCACGCTGGGCAACAAGTCCACCAACTGGCAGACCTACGGCCCGCTGCTGAAGAACAACGGGTACTGCGTCTTCGCGCCGACCTACGGCGCTACGCAGCCGGTCCCGTACCCGGGGGCATTCGGCGGCCTGGGCTCGATGGTCGACAGTGCGGCGTACCTGAAGGCGTTCGTGGCCCAGGTCCTGAAGTCCACCGGGGCCACCAAGGTCGACCTGATCGGACACTCCCAGGGCACTCTGATGCCGAACTACTGGCTGAAGTTCCTCGGTGGAGCGGGCAAGGTCGGCACCTACATCTCGCTCGCGCCGCTGTGGCACGGCACCTCGATCACGGGGCCGCCGCCGGAGATGGCAGCGGCGTTTGGGGGCGGGACAGCCCTGTTCGACCGGATCGGCCCCTCCTTCGGCCAGATGGCTACCGGCTCGCCCTTCATCACCAAGATGCGGGCTGGGGGAGTCGCGGTGCCAGGAGTCAAGTACGTCAACATCATGACCAAATACGACCAGCTGGTGCAGCCGTACACCAGCGGTAGCGAGTCCGGGATGAAGAACATCGTGATCCAGGACCGGTGCTCGCAGGACTACGCCGAGCACTTCCAGATCGCGGCCGACAAGAACGCTTCGGTCATCGTCCTGAATTCGTTGGATCCCGCGCACCCGCGACCGTTGGTCTGCTCGCTGGTACTGCCGTTCGTCGGCGGCCTCTGAGGTTGCCTGGACTGTCACACGCGAGAATGTGACACATTCAGGATTTGACACATTTGGTTGTGAAACCTATTTTTACGCGTGGGTGAGGGCCTGACGCACTGCGGTGCAATGACGTGACAGGAATTTGAAGTCATGAGGCGTTTCCTCCTTGCCCTGGCGGTCGGACTCTCGGTGGTCCTGGTCGCTCCCGGTTCCGCGCAAGCGCACGTCGAGCGGCCGTCGTACTGGCCCGAGCCGACGGCCGACTGCTCGATCACGCCCTGCGCGGGCGGCAAGGTCCCGACGATCCGCTCGCTCGCCTCGGCCCTGAACGCCGACCTCCCGGGTCGGACCCGGGTGGTCTGCAAGCCGAACTCGCTCACGTTGCTCAAGGCCTCGATCTCCTCGGCGAAGCGGTACGGCTACTACCTCCGCCCCACCGACAAGCGCGCCTTCAGTGCCACCGAGGCGGCGAACCTGCTCGAGACCAACACCAAGCTGTTCAAGCTGTGCGCCTACAGCGAGATCCAGCCGGCGGTCACCGCCTCCGGCAACAACGACCGGGTGGTCGTGATGCCGGGTCTCTACCAGGAGCCGACCTCGCGCTCGATGCCGGCCTTCGATCCGAAGTGCGACAAGTACGAGACCAAGTCCGACGCCGGCGACCCGGGTGCGCCCTCCCACGAGTACCAGCTCAACTGCCCCAACGACGCCAACCTGATCGCCGTCATCGGCCGCGACGCGGGCGCTGGTGTCGCCGGCGACCCGGAGACTCCGCCTGCCGACCGGCACGGGGTCCCGAATGCTGGTAAGTGCATCCGCTGCAACGTCCAACTCGAGGGCTCGGGCGTCAAGGCGAACGACGTCACCATCGAGGCCGGCGACGCTGCGGCAGGCAACGGTGGTCCCTCGGCTGCGGGTCACAAGAAGGACGTCGGCATCTTCATCGATCGTGCCGACGGGTTCGTGCTCCGCAACCTCGCGGTGCGTCACGCGCGCGAGCACAACATCTACCTGCTGGAGACCGACGGCTACCTGCTCGACCGCTTCAAGGTCTACTACGGCGGTGCGTACGGCGTCCTGACCTTCGTCGGCGACCACGGCGTGATGCAGAACTGCGAGGCGACCGGCAGCGGCGACTCGGGCCTCTACCCGGGCTCGGGCGCTCCGACCCTGCTGGAGAACCGGGACAAGGAGTTCTACCCGACGTCGCGGTACAGCCAGACGATCCAGTTCTGCGACTCCCACCGGAACACCAGCGGCTTCTCCGGTACCAACAGCCACGGCACGCACGTGGTCAACAACAACTTCTACAACAACGCCCTCGGCTACACCACGGACGTGTTCACGGCTGCCGGACACCCCGGGTTCCCGCAGGACGGAAACGTGGTGGAGACCAACCGCTTCTACGACAACAACTTCAACCCGTTCACGCCCGACTCGGACGTCGCGCCGTTCATCCCGGCGCCGGTCGGTACCGGCCTCTGGTTGGCCGGCGGCAACGCCAACGTGGTCAAGGGCAACCGGTTCTACGACAACTGGCGGCGCGGCGTGATGCTGTTCTCGGTCCCGGACGTGACTGTCTGCGGTCCGGTCGTCGGCAACACCGATACACCCATTCCCGGCTGCGACCCGCTCGCGATCTCGACGTCGTACGACAACAGCTTCCACGGCAACAAGATGGGGGTCACGAAGAGCGGCGTCGTGAAGCCCAACGGCCAGGACTTCTGGTGGGACTCGTTCCTGGGCAACACCGGCAACTGCTGGTGGAAGAACACTGCTGCTCCGGGCAAGTCCGTCACCGGCAACACCACGCTCCCGAACTGCGCCGACGGGACCGCGCCAGAGACCAGCATCGGCACCAGCAACGTGGTGGCCGAGGCCGAGTTGCTCGCCTGCCTGGCCGGGATGCAGCTCTCCGGCTACCCGCGCGGTGACGACACCATCTGCAGCTGGGCGGTCACGCCGGACAAGCCGGGGGCGGCCTCGGCCCGGACCGCGGCGGACGCGGACGCGACCGCCGCCCGGCAGCAGGACACCTTCGAGGAGCTCTGTGCCTCCGGCGCCGCCGGGGCGCGGACCTGCTCGCCGTACCGGCAGCAGTTCAACGGACTCTCCCTGCTCACCATGGCGCTGGAGCCGCTGACCAGCAGCTTCAGCCTGGCGACGCCCACGGCGAAGAGCACCAAGCCGCTTAGCCTCTACACCTGCAGCTGGTGGAACCAGTCCAGCGCGTCCCAGCGTCTCGAGCTGGTACAGCGCCTGCGGCACTTCGCCGGCGGACCGGTGGACGACGGCAGCAAGCGGGTCGGCTACGGCTCGGTCATGAAGGACAACGCGGCCAACCAGCTCTTCAACGGTCGCTGCAGCAGTGGGTACGCCGGGGCGTTCGCGCTCTACAAGGTGTACGGCGCCGCCGCAGCGTTCGCCGGCACTTCGGGCTGACGTATTGACCTTTCGACAGGCTCAGGACGGCGCAGGCTCAGCCAACGGGCTGAGTCTGCGCCGCCGCTGGTTTGAGCCTGTTGAAACCCACCCCGGCGTCCCTCGGTAGGCTCTCCCCGCGACAGCGATGTCGTGCAGGGCGGTAGCTCAGTCGGTCAGAGCAGAGGACTCATAATCCTTGGGTCGTGGGTTCGAGCCCCACCCGCCCTACGTCAGTCCGGTGTTACTTCGGGTGATGCACGACTTGTTCACCGGAGTGCGTGGTGCACCCGGTCGAGGACTCACCCGCGCGCCTTGGTCGCGCGACCGGGCATGCAGAGCACTCTTAGCTAGCGAGGTAATGGGTTGGGCCCGGTCGCTGTCACGAGGCGTTGCGGCACCCAGTCGTCGACGTGGTGGAACCCTGCCTTGAAGGGGCCGGCATCCGACTCGACTGAGTCCCTCAACGACGAGCGATAGAACTTCACATGGGTGAAGTCCTCGAACAGGATGTAGACCGGATCGGGAGTACTGCTCGGCCCCTGGAACTGCTGCCCGGTCAGGACTGGCTTGTGGGTTTCGATGAACGCGTCGAAGGCGTCTTCGCCCACCACGACACCGAGGTGCTCCAGCCCCATCTTGTAGACGCGTTGATGCACGGGTGCAATGAGTTCGATCAGCGGGACCGTCTTTCCGTCGAGCACGGTCAGCGGCTCGGCAGGCACGATCAAGGAGATGGGGCGTCCGTTCCAGACGTTCTCGCTGTTCAGCTCAGCGTGGCGCTCCAGTTGATTGCGCACGTGGACGTACTGGTCCCACTCCGGCACGCGGAACGCCAGGTGGCTCAGCGGGTACGAACTGATATCGATACCTCGGTCGAGCAGGCGGTCACGTTGTTGTGCAGCGAATGCTCCGTAGTTCCCGATGATCTCGAAAACAGGATCAACCATCGTCGGGACCCCTCTCTGTCTGCGGCCATGCTAGGGCGCGGCAAGCCGAGCGCACCCTGGATCGTCTGAGCCAGATCGAAAGCGCTGCGGAACACGCTCGCGACACCCGCCGAGCGTCGTGATCGGTTGGTCGCCGGCCTGACCCCACGGTTGCCGAGCCGATCACCGTGTCTGTGCATGTCCTGCGCAGCAGTCGCGGTTCTTCACGCAGGCTCACGGCCCGGTGTAGAGGGCGCAATTCTTCATCGTCTTAGCCCCTGCGCACTGGTTGCTGCCAGTGCCGCCGTCTACCCAGTCGTTGCCGGCGTCGGCGAAGATCCGGTCGTCGCCGCCGAGCCCGAGGATCACGTCGTTCCCGTCGTACCCGTGGATGAAGTTGTCGCTCGCGTTCCCGACGATCCGGTCCGAGCGGAACGTTCCGGTCACCGACTCGAAGCCGACCGTCGCCCAACGGATCGACAGGTCGTTTCGGATCCGGGTGAAGCTCTGGTTGAGGTTGAGCTCGACGCCGCTGAGGGATACAACCCCCGTCGAGTCGATACCAGGTCCTCCGAGCCACGTGGATCTGGCGGCCAGACGACGTCCGGCCCCTCGGTCCCGGTGAGGGTCTCACCGGCGTCGGTGCCGAGGATCGTCGCGTCCTGGCCGTCGCAGGTGGGCGCGGCCGCGTTGCCCTGGGTTGTGGGCACGTTGATCATCGCGACAGCGAGGACTGCGGTGCTGGTGAGTCGGCGGACGATCATGGGGAGCCTCCCGGCAGGTCTGCGATCGCGGCCCGGCGCCGCTTCGGTGCACGGAAGACGCCTGGCGAGAGTCCGTGGTTGTTTCGATCGCCGATATTTCTCGGGCCGGTGGACTCAGGGCGTTCCCGACCCGCGTTCCACCCGGGTCCGATCCAGGCGTCGGCTCGCCACCAGCCACTGCCCGTCGCGCTTCTCGTAGGTCTCGCGGTAGTGCCCGAACCCGTGGATCCAGTACGCCGTCCCGTCGCGCTCCCACCAGAGCTGGTCCTCCATCGCCCAGGTCCCGGTTGCGGTGTCGGCGCCGGTCAACTCGATCTCGGGGGAGTGCACGTGGTGCACCGTCGTACGGCCGGCGAGCTGTTCGCGCAGGAACCCAAGCACGGCGTCGATGCCACGGGTCGGGGCCTCGGTGCCGCTCTCGCTGCTGATCGCGTAGGAGACGACGTCAGGCGTGTGGCACGCCGCGTAGGACTCCCAGTTCTGCTCGTCCAGGCTCCGGCAGCGGCGTGCCACCAACTGCTTGATCTCCTCGATGGCGACGAGTGTCTCGATCGGGTCCATGGACCTCATGCTGCCCCACCGGCGGTCAGGACGACCGATCGCTGCGTTGAGCAGGTGGTAGTAACGCGCGGTGGTCAGGCCCAGTAGCGCTTGGATCTGTGCAGCCTTGTTGCTCTGGTGCTTCCACCAGTGCTTCTCGAAGTCCAGGACCGAGCGGTGGTCGTTGGTGAACTCGTACGGGCCGTCCGTGTCTTCCATTCTGCCGGGGTCGTACGACAGCGCTGTTTGGAGCTCTGAATTCGGCGTGAACCTCAGCGTCACTGACTAGTCCTGACAACGGGTCCAGAAAAAGATGTGTCCGTTTTGCGCGTTTCCCGTGATCAACTGCCGATCTAGGTGTTCCATGGAAGAAGCACCCAGTTTCGACCTCGAAGGGAGAGCTCAATGACGTGCACTCACAGCCCGGCTTGTCCGGACGCAACGGCTGCCAACTGCTGCAGCGCCCACACTGTCGCCGATCACTCCGAGCAGGGGTGGTGCCAGCTCTGCAACGGCGTGATCCTGTTTGACGACGGCAACTACCTGGCGCCTGACGGTCACGTAGAGCAGGTCCCGATCGCGTCCTGACCCAGAACCGCGTCCTGCTTAGTGGTGGGCCGCGTCCCGGATCTCGCCGACCAGCTCCTCGATGACGTCCTCGAGGGTCGCCACACCGACGACCTGACCTGCGGCGTCGACCACCCGCGCCATGTGCGCGCCCTGCGACTGCACCTGCTGAAGAGCCGTCACCAGTGTGTCGCTCTCGCGAACTGTCGCGAACGACCGGATCCAGCGGTCCTCGACCACCTGAGCCCGCCCGTGCGGGTCGTGGCCGAGCACGTCCTTGATGTGCAGGTAGCCGATCAGCGTTCCGTCCTCCCCCACGACCGGGAACCGGGAGAACCCGGTCTCCGCGCAGATCGCCTCGATCTCGGTCGCCCGTGCCCGTCGGGGGACGGTCTGGAGCCCCTTCACTGGGAGGTAGACGTCTGCGACGGTCCGGGAGGTGAACCCGAGTGCTCCCGAGAGTCGCTCGTACTCGCCTTCGTCGAGGAGGCCCTCGGCGCGGGACTCGTCAACCAGGGCCTCTACCTGCTCCCGTGTGAAGACCGAGGAGACCTCGGACTGCGGCTCGATCTTGACCAGGCGCAGGATGCCGTTCGCGATCGCGTTCAGCACGAAGACGACCGGCTTGAGGGCGGTCACGATCATGATCATCGGGGCGCCGAACACCAGCGCTGCCCGCTCCGGACCGGCGAGTGCCAGGTTCTTCGGCACCATCTCGCCCAGCACCACGTGCAGGTAGACCACCAGGGACAGCGCGATCGTGAATGCCACCGGGTGCACCGCGCCGTGCGGGAGTCCGAGGTCCTCGACCACCGGCTCGATCAGGTGCGCGAGGGCCGGTTCGGCGACCGCGCCCAGCCCGAGCGAGCACACGGTGATGCCGAACTGGGCTCCCGCCATCACTAGTGAGACCTGTTCCATCGCGCGCAGGGCGTAGCGAGCCGGCACCGACCCCTGCTGGGCTCGGGGCTCGATCTGGGTGCGCCGAGCGGAGACGAGGGCGAACTCGGCGCCGACGAAGAACGCGTTGCCGAGCAGCAGCAGTACGCCGAGAGTCAGCCCTTCCGCGGTGCTCACGCCTCCACCTCCGCGATCTGGTGGCGCACCGAAATCCGGTCGACCCGGAGCCCGTCCATCAGCTCGACCCGGAGGACCACGTTTTCCTGGACCGGGTCCTCGTCGTCGTCCTCGGGCACGACCGTCGGCAGCGGTACGACGACCTCGTCGCCACGTACCGGGATCCTGCCGAGGATCTGGACCAGCAGGCCTGCGACGGTGTCGTAGTCCTCGTGCTCGGGAAGCGACAGCCCGGTCGCATCGAGCACCTCGTCGGGTCGCAGCAGACCGGAAATTATCCAGGAACCGTCCGGCCGGCGGCGCAGCCGGGCTCCGACCCGGTCGTGCTCGTCGGCGATGTCACCCACGATCTCCTCGACCACGTCCTCCAAGGTCACCACCCCGGCGGTGCCGCCGTACTCGTCGGAGACGATCGCCATCTGGAAGCCTTCGCCGCGAAGCAGCGAAAGCAACGGGTCCAGCCGCAGTGACTCCGGAACGACGGTGGCCGGCACCATCACCTCGCGAACCTTGGTCGACCCTCGGTCGGAGCGCGGCACGGCGACGGCCTGCTTGACGTGGACCGAGCCAACGATGTTGTCGGTGCTGCCCTTGGTGACCGGGAACTTCGAGAAGCCGGTCGCAGCGGAGAGGTCGATGATCGCCGAGACCGCGTCGTTGATGTCGACGCAGGCCATCCGCATCCGCGGTGTCATGATCTCGCCGGCGGTACGAGGACCGAACGCGATTGAACGTTGCACCAGGTGCGCCGTCTCGGTGTCGAGGGTGCCCTCGGAGGCGGAGCGCCCTGCTAGCGAGGCGAGTTCCTCGGAGGAGCGGGCCGAGCGGAGCTCTTCCTGGGGCTCGACGCCGAAGGAGCGGACGACCGCGTTGGCGGACCCGTTGAGCAGCCGGATCGGGAGCGACATCACCAACGTGAAGAACCGTTGGAAGGCCTGGGTCGCGCTGGCTGTCTGGAGCGGAAGTGCGATCGCCACGTTCTTTGGGACCAGCTCGCCGAGGATCATGGTGGCGAAGGTCGCGATCGTCAACCCGAGGGTGAGGGCGGTGGGGGTGATCGCGCCGTCGGGGAGTCCGGCCGCCCGCAAGGGGTCCTCGATCAGCTCGGAGATCGCCGGTTCGGCGAGGAAGCCGATGGCGAGGTTGGTGACGGTGATCCCGATCTGGGCGCTCGAGAGCTGGGTGGAGAGGGACTTGAGCGCGATCGAGACGCCCGCGGCCCCCCGGTCACCGGCGGCGGCGGCGCGCTCGACCTCGGCCCGGTCGACTGTGACCAGGGCGAACTCGGCCGCGACGAAGAGCCCGCAGGCCACCATCAGGGCCAGCGAGATTCCGAGCAGCAGCCACTCCATGGGCCCCATTGTTGCGGGTCGGTGCCACCTGCGCGTCACAGGGAACCCGTGAGAGGGTCTTCGGCATCGTCCGTTGAGCCACATTGTCGAGGGCAGGGGGGTCCCGTGCTGCGCATCTCCGGTGCTGGCGACAGCCACGTGGGCCTGGTCCGTCCGAACAACGAGGACTCCGCCTTCGTCGGTCCGTTCTGCGCCCTGGTCGCCGACGGTGTCGGTGGGGGAGCGGCAGGCGAGATCGCCTCGGCGACCGCGGCGTACGCGCTCTCAGCGACTGTGTTGGTGGAGGCGGGGCACGATCCCGCGCAGGTGCTGCGGACTGGATTCCGGCTGGCGCAGGAACGGGTGCGAGCGGGCGTGACGCAGGACGACGCCCGCGCCGGGATGGCCACGACGCTGACCGCGGTGGTCACCGACGGGACCAGGTTCGTCCTCGGGCACCTCGGAGACTCCCGTGCCTACGTAGTCCGGGCCGGTGTCCTGACCCGGGTCTCGCGTGACCACACCTACGTCCAGGACCTTCTCGACGAGGGGCGCCTGACGCCGGCAGGGCTCGCCGAGCACCCATGGCGCAACGTCGTCCTGCGCACCGTGAACGGCAACGTGAACGCGGACGAGGACGAGGACGGCGAGCCCGACCTGATCGAGCTGCGCCTGGAGCCAGGTGATCGGATCCTGTTGGCCAGCGACGGGCTGACCGACCTGGTCACCGAGGAGGAGCTCGAGCGGACCCTGCGCAACCGGTCCGACGACGACGCGGTGGGATCGCTGGTCGCGGCAGCCCTGGCGCGCGGCGGTCGTGACAACGTCACCTGCGTGGTCGGGACCGTCATCGACGGGCCGCAGGTCAGCGCCGACGGTCGGGTGCACGGCGCGCTCTGCGACCCCGCGAACGTCGTCGACGTGGCTGAGCGCCGTACCGAGTCGGCCTGAGGTGCCGGCGCTCCGGAACGCCTTCCCGCACAGTGAAACGTGTTCCAGTTCTCCTCTCAACCTGGGAGAATGACGTTATGGCAGATCTCGAACGCCCTCGACTCGAAGGTTCCGTTGCCGTCCGCGCAGGCCGCCGACTTTCCTACGCCGAGTTCGGCACCCCCAACGGAGCCGCGGTCTTCTGGCTGCACGGCACCCCAGGCGGACGCCGGCAGATTCCGCTCGAGGCGCGGATGTTCGCCGAAGAGAATGACGTCCGGCTGATCGGTATCGACCGTCCCGGCATCGGCACCTCGACCCCGCACCTGTACGAGAACGTCCTGGACTGGGCCGGCGACCTGGAGAGGCTGGTCGACAACCTCGGCATCGACACCTTCCGGGTGATCGGGCTCTCCGGCGGCGGGCCGTACGCCCTCGCGGCCGGCGTCGCCATGCCGGACCGTGTCCACGGGGTCGGCGTCCTGGGCGGGGTTGCGCCGACGATCGGTCCCGATGCGATCCACGGGGGACTGGTCCAGGTCGCGCCGTACGCGGCTCCGATCGTGAAGGCGACCAGGGTCCCGCTCAGTTACGTGCTCGCCGCTATCATCCGCGTGGTCAAGCCGCTCGCCGGTCTGGGCCTGGACGGGTACGCCGCGGTCCAGCCGCGTGGCGACAAGGAGATGCTCGCGCGTCCGGAGTTCAAAGCGATGTTCCTCGACGACCTGATCAACGGCGCTCGGTTCCAGGTGGGTGCTCCGCTGGCGGACATCATCCTGTTCACCCGGCACTGGGGCTTCGACGCGGCCGACGTGAAGGTGCCGGTGCGCTGGTGGCACGGGGACGCCGACCACATCATCCCGTTCGCTCACGGTGTGCACATGGTTGAGCGGATCCCGGACGCGGTCTTCGCCACGATCGACGGCGAGTCGCACCTCGGCGGGCTCGGTGCCGCCACCGAGGTGCTCCAGACTCTGATGGACCTCGGGCCCCGGAAGACCGTACGAAAAAGGACTGCGCCGGCTCCCCGAAAGGCGTGAACCAACCTCCGTGTCCCACTGGCGCCACGGGCGTTCCTGGGTCACAATGGGAACACAAGTTCACATCCGTCACATGTTGAGGAACCTCTCTGAACCGATGAGCCCGCTGGGGAAGGCGTAGCTCTACGCCGGAGTCAGAGGAGGTCTGTTGTGACACGCACCGCGACCCGTGGAGTCATGTTCGTCCACTCGGCGCCTTCTGCGCTGTGCCCGCACGTCGAATGGGCTGTCGGCGGCGTGCTCGGCAACGCCGTCAACCTCGAGTGGACCCCGCAGGCAGCCCAAGCGGGTACCTACCGCGCCGAGTATTCGTGGGTCGGCGAAGCCGGCACCGCAGCCGCCATTGCCTCCGCCCTCCGCGGCTGGAACCAGCTCCGGTTCGAGGTGACCGAGGACCCGACCACGGCCACTGAGGGAGCCCGCTACTCCTACACGCCCGACCTCGGCGTTTTCCACGGCGTGACCGGCCTGCACGGAGACCTGATGATCCCCGAGGACCGGCTCAAGGCCGCAGTCATCAAGGCTGCCCTCGGCGAGACCACGATCGAGCTCGAGATCGAAAAGCTCCTCGGCAAGCCGTGGGACGACGAGCTCGAGGCCTTCCGGTACGCCGGCGACGGTGTCCCGGTGCGCTGGCTGCACCAGGTGGTCTGAGACCCAGCGCGGTTTCACTGGTTAACCAGTGAAACTTGCCAGAACACGCGAAGTTTCAGTGGTGCGACGATGGGATCACTGGTTAACCAGTGAAACCGTCGCGAACTACAGCGGGATGTTCGTGTGTGCCCCGCGCTGCACCAGGCCGGACCCGGCGATCGCCTTCGCAATCGCGGAGCGGGTGGCACTGGGGGAGACCACCTCGTCCACGACCCCGATTTCGACGGCCTTGTCGATGCCGCCGGCGATCCGGGCGTGCTCCTCGGCCAGCTCGGCCTCGACGGCCGCACGGATCTCGGGGGAGACGTCGGCCAGCTTGCGGCGGTGCAGGATCCGGACGGCAGCCACGGCCCCCATCACGGCGACCTCGGCGTCGGGCCAGGCAAACACCTTGGTCGCGCCGAGGGAGCGCGAGTTCATCGCGATGTAGGCGCCGCCGTACGTCTTCCGGGTGACCACGGTGACCCGCGGGACGACGGCCTCGCCGAACGCGTGCAACAGCTTCGCTCCGCGCCGTACGACGCCGTCCCACTCCTGGCCGACACCGGGCAGATACCCCGGTACGTCGACCAGCACGATCAGCGGGATCCCGAACGCGTCGCACATCCGAACGAAGCGGGACGCCTTCTCGGCCGACAGCGAATCCAGGCAGCCGCCGAGGCGGAGCGGATTGTTCGCGATCACGCCGGTGGTACGGCCGCCGAAGCGGCCGAGCGTGGTGACGATGTTGGGCGCCCACTTGGCGTGCAGTTCGATCGCGGTGCCCTCGTCCAGCACGTTGTCGACCAGCGGGTGCACGTCGTACGCGCGCTTCTTGTTCTCCGGGAGGAAGCCCTCCAGGTCGACGTCCTCGACGGCGGCCACGTCCAGGGTGCCTTGCGCGCCGAGCAGGAACGCGATGTCGCGGGCCTTGTCGAGCGCCTCGCGCTCGGAGTCGGTGAGCACGTGTACGACGCCGGAGCGGCGGCCGTGCGGCTCCGGACCGCCAAGGCGGAGCATGTCGACGTCCTCGCCGGTTACCGACCGGACCACGTCCGGACCGGTGACGAAGATCCGGCCCTCGGGGCCGAGGATCACGACATCGGTCAGCGCCGGCCCGTACGCCGCGCCGCCGGCGGCCGGCCCGAGGACGACCGAAATCTGCGGGATCGTGCCGGACGCACGGGTCATCGCGTGGAAGATCTCGCCGACCGCGTGCAGGGACAGCACGCCCTCGGCGAGCCGAGCGCCGCCGGAGTGCCAGAGTCCGATGATCGGCATCCGGTCGGTGAGAGCCCGCTGGTACGCCGCCACGACGACCTTGCAGCCCTCGTAGCCCATCGCCCCGCCCATCACGGTCGGGTCGGAGCAGAAGGCGGCGGCGGTCTTGCCGTTGACCCGGCCGACTGCGGCGAGCATGCCGGAGTCGTCGACGGCGGAGATGGTCTCGAAGATGCCGTCGTCGAAGAGCGCGGCGAGTCGGTTCAGCGGGTGCCGGGGGTCATCATGCGAAGGCTTCGCGGCCTGTACCACCGGGATGTCTTCGACAGGGACAACCACGTTCTCAAGTCCTGTTTCGATCATCAGATGCTCCCGAACGCGACGGCCACGTTGGCGCCGCCGAAGCCGAAGGAGTTGTTCAACGCGGCGACGTCGCCGGTGCGCAGTTCCCGGGCCGTGGTCGGGATGTCGAGCTCGACGGCGGGGTCGAGGTTGTCGAGGTTGATCGTCGGGGGTGAGAGACGGTGCTTGATCGCGAGGATGGTGGCGATCGACTCGAGCGCGCCGGCTCCGCCGAGCAGGTGCCCGGTCATCGACTTGGTGCTCGTCACGACGACCTCGTCGGCGTACTTGCCGAGGGTGGCGTGGATCATCATGCCCTCGGCGACGTCACCCTGCGGGGTCGAGGTGGCGTGGGCGTTGACGTGCGCCACGTCGCCCGGCGAGATGCCGGCATCGTCCAGGGCCCGCTGGATGGCCCGGGTGCCGCCACGGCCCTCCGGGTCGGGCTGGGCGATGTCGTGGGCGTCGTTGGTGATCCCGGCACCGAGCAGCTCGGCGTAGATGGTGGCTCCGCGGGCCAGGGCGTGCTCGTACTCCTCGAGAACGAGAATGCCGGCACCCTCGCCGAGCACGAAGCCGTCGCGGCCGGTGTCCCAGGGACGGGAGACGGCAGTCGGGTCGCCACCCTCTTCACCGCTCGCGCTCTTCGAGAGCGCCATCATCTGGGCGAAGGCGGCCATCGGGAGCGGGTGGATCGCGGCCTCGGTGCCGCCAGCCAGCATCACGTCGGCGCGGCCGAGGCGGATCTGGTCGAGCGCCAGGGCGATGCCCTCGTTGCCCGAGGCGCAGGCGGAGACGGGGGTGTGAACGCCTGCCTTGGCGCCGACGTACAGGCCGATGTTCGCGGCCGGCGCGTTCGGCATCAGCATCGGTACGGCGAGCGGGGAGACCCGGCGCGGGCCCTTCTCCTTCAGCGCGTCGTAATTGGCGAGCAGGGTGGTGACGCCGCCGATGCCGGAGGCGACGGCGACACCGAGGCGCTCGGGGTCGAACGCCCCGGTGTCGTCAGCAAGGCCGGAGTCGGCCCAGGCCTCGATGGCGGCGACCATCGCGAGCTGGGCGGAACGATCGAGCCGCCGGGCTTTGACCCGGTCGAGCACGTCAGCAGGGTCGACAGCCGCGATGCCGGCGATCCGTACGGGCTGGTCCGCCGCCCATTCGTCGGTGATATAGCGGACCCCGGACGTGCCGGAAACCAGCGCGTCCCAGGTGCTCGCGACGTCTCCGCCGACCGGGTTGGTGGTGCCGAGGCCGGTGACGACCACTCTCCTGCGACTCATCGTCTGCTGCTCCTTCGGCTCCGACTGCGCTCAGGCAGCCTGGGCCTTCTCGATGTAGGTGACGGCGTCGCCGACGGTCTTCAGGTTCTTGACCTGGTCGTCGGGGATCCGGACGTCGAACTTCTCCTCGGCGGCGACGACAACCTCGACCATCGACAGCGAGTCCACGTCGAGGTCGTCGGTGAACGACTTCTCGAGCTGGACGTCGGCGGCGGGGATGCCGGTGACCTCGTTCACGATCTCGGCGAGCTCGGTGCGAATCTCTTCGGTGGTGGCCATGCTGGTTCCTCTCGTGGTGGTGGTGCTCGGGGGTCCTGCGGGGTGAGTCTGGGGGGCGCTAGGGGACGCGGATCACCTGGGCGGCGTACGACAGGCCGGCGCCGAAGGCGATCAGCAGGGCTGTGTCGCCGCTCGTCGCGGTGCCCTCGTCGTACATCCGGCCGAGCGCGAGCGGGATCGACGCGGCAGAGGTGTTGCCCTGCTCGGCGATGTCGCGGGCGATCCGGACCCGGTCGGGGAGCTTCATGGTCCGGGCCATCGCGTCGATGATCCGCATGTTTGCCTGGTGCGGCACGAACAGGTCGATCTCCTCGACCGAGATGCCGGTGTGGTCCAGGGTGGCCTGGGCGATCTTGGCCATCTCGAACGAGGCCCACCGGAAGACCGCGGCGCCGTCCATCTGGATGTGCGGCATCACCGGGGTGTCCTGGGCGAGGACCTCGCGCCAGTCGATGCTCTGCCGGATGGCGTCGAACTGCTCGCCGTCCGAACCCCAGACGACCGGGCCGATGCCGGGGGTCTCCGAAGGGCCGACGACCACGGCGCCGGCGCCGTCGCCGAAGATGAACGCGGTCCCGCGGTCAGTCCTGCTGGTCATCTCCGAGAGCAGTTCGGCGCCGACGACCAGCACGTGTCGCGACGTGCCGGCGCGGACCATGTCGTTGGCCAGGGCGAGGGCGTGGCAGAAACCGGCGCAGGCGGCGGAGATGTCGAACGCGACCGGGCTCTGGGTGCCAAGCAGGTGCGCGAGCTTGGCCGCCAGGGCGGGGGTCTGCATGGTGTGTGTGCAGGTCGCGACGATGATGGCGTCGATCTGCGCAGGCTCGATCCCGGCGGAATCGAGCGCCTTGCGGCAGGCGGCCAGCGACATCGACTCGAGCGTCTCGTCCGGGCCGACCCAGCGGCGCTCCCGGATGCCGGAGCGCTGTTGGATCCACTCGTCGTTGGAGTCGATGGCAGCGACAAGCTCGGAGTTCGGGACCACGCGCTTGCCGCGCTCGACGCCGAGGCCGAGGACGGCGGCGTACGGCGACCCGGTGGGCATCGTCCAGGCGGTGCTCACAGCGATACCGCCTCGGGGTGGAGGCGCACCAGCGGCTGGCCGGGGGAGACGAGGTCGCCGTCCTCGACGAGCCACTCGACGATGGTGCCGCCGTACGGCGCCATCACCGCGGTCTCGTCGCGGGTCGAGCGGACCAGGCCGATAGCGGTGCTCGCGTCCAGGGAGTCGCCTTCGTTGCCCGCGTGGCGCTCGAAGGTGCCCTTGGTCGGTGAGACCAGCATCCGCCAGGTCGGGTGGATGTCCATCGGGGACGGGGCGCCGTGCTTCTCGACGAACGAACGGGCGTCGTCGAGCTGGTCGGGGGTCTTCAGCGCGAAGGTCTCCACGCCCGGAAGGGCCCGCTTCGCGATCCCGGTCAGGGTGCCGGCCGGCGGCATCTCCAGAATGCCGGTGACCCCGAGGTCGCGCATGGTCGCCAGGCAGAGGTCCCAGCGGACCGGGTTCGCGACCTGGGTGACGATCCGGCGTACGACGTCGCGGCCGTCGTGCACGATCTTGCCGTCGCGGTTGGAGATCACCGCGGTCCGCGGGTCGTGGGTCGAGACGGCGAGGGCCAGTTTGCCCATCACCCCGACGGCCGGAGCCATGTACTTGGTGTGGAACGCGCCGGCGACCGAAAGCGGCATCAGTCGCGCCTTGGCCGGCGGTGCGGCGGCGAACGCGGCCAGTTGCTCCATCGTGCCGGCGGCAACGATCTGGCCCTCGGCGTTGACATTGGCGGCGGTGAGGCCGTGCTGCGTGAGGGCGGCCATCACCTCCTCCCCGTCGCCGCCGAGGACCGCGGCCATCCCGGTCGGGGTCGCGGCGGCTGCGTGAGCCATCGCCTTCCCGCGTTCCCGGACGAGCACCATCGCCTGCTCTGCGCTGATCGCCCGGGCACCGGCGGCGACCGTGATCTCACCGACGCTGTGACCGGCGACTGCGCCGATCCGGCCGAACGCGTCGGAGGGGTGCGGGAAGAGGGAGAGGGCCGCGACCAGCCCGGAGGCGACGATCAGCGGCTGGGCGACCGCGGTGTCGCGAATAGTGTCGGCATCGGCGTCGGTGCCGTAGTGCGCCAGGTCGAGACCGGCGACGGCGCTGAGCCAGTGCAGGCGCTCGGCGAACATCGGGTCCTCCATCCAGGGCAGCAAGAAGCCTGGAGTCTGGGAACCCTGTCCGGGAGCGACGATGATCAGCACACGTTCACTCTCCCCGACGGCCGAGCCCGGGGGCTGGTGCGCAGCGCACGAAATCGGGGGGCCGCTATTTGGAGGGTTCCTACAACTCGGGCGGAGCGAGTCGGCCCAGTGTCAGTGCCATCCGCAAGGTGTAGGAGTCCCGTGGGTCGGTCGGACTGAGCCCGGTGACCTCGGCGGCCCGCTTCAGCCGGTACCGCACCGTATTGGCGTGGACGAACAACGTCCGCGAGGTCGCCTCGATCGAGGTGCCGTGCGACAGGTAGTTCTCGACGGTCTCCAGCACCGAGCCGCCAGCAGCGACGAGGGGGTCGTGGACCTGGCGCACCAGGGCCCGACGGGCGCGCTTGTCGCCGGCCAGGGCGCGTTCGGGCAGCAGGTCGTCGGCCAGCACCGGGCGGGGTGCGTCCGGCCATCCGTGCGCGACCCGGAGGCCCGAGTGGGCGGCATCGGAGGAGACCTTGGCCTCGCTCAGCGTCGCCACCACGGGTCCGACCACCACCGGACCGGGGGCGAACGCCTCAGCGACCGTTGCCGACGGGCGTCCGATGGCGTCGACGCCGCCGAGGACCACGACCAGGCGGTCGCCCTGGACGGCGCAGAGGCAGCCCAGGCTGCGGTCGCGAGCGATCCGGCGTACCTCGTCCAGGGCGGCGCCATCACCGAGGTGGCCCATTAGGACCACGACGTGACCCTCGTCGTCCCAGCCGAGGGCACTGGCTCGCGAGGAGATCGTCTCGTCGCCCTCGCCGCGCAGCAGGGAGTCGACGACGAGCGCCTCGAGGCGCGCGTCCCAGGCTCCGCGCTGCTCGGCGGCCTTGGCGTAGACCTCGGCGGTGGCGAAGGCGATCTCCCGGGCGTACCGGTTCAGGGCGCTGCGGGCGCTCTCCGCGTCCGGGCCGAGGAGGTCGTCGAGGTTCTCGTCGACGACGATGATCGAGAGCCGGACCATCGCGACGGTCTGCTGGAGGGTGACCTCGCCGGCCATCTCCCGCGGGGCGACACCGAAGACCTCGGCGCTGATCGGGGAGACCGCCTCGTCGTGCCGGTACCAGTCGATGAACGACTTGATGCCGGCTTGGACGATCAGCCCGATGAACGACCGGTCCTCCGCCGGGAGCTGGGTGACCCAGGGCATGTCGATCTCCATCCGGGTCAGCGCCTCGGTGGAGAGGGCGCCACTGGAGCGGGTCAGGCGTTGGGCGATCTGCGCTCGAGATCTGGTCACGGCCCCATCCTGCCGGGTGACGCCGGTTACCCGCAGGTTCCGGCCCCGACCGGCGACGGACGTCCCATTCGTCCCACGGGTCACAACTTTGGTCCGGGACGCTGGTCCGGCAACAGTTTCGTCATGTACGTCTGATTAACTCGTCGTTCATCTGGCGCCAGATCGGGGCCGCAGCACGAGGCTGATGGGGGAACCGCGTGGCCGAGTCGCTCGAGGTCCAGTACGTCACGATCCACGGACACCGTCGTGCCTACGTGAAGGCCGGCCCTGAGTCCGGGACCGCCCCCGCGCTGCTCCTGCTGCATGGCCTCGGCTGCGACCACACCACCTGGTCTCCGATCATCCAGAAGCTGGCCCGCAAGTACACCGTGATCGCCCCGGACATGCTCGGCCACGGCCAGAGCGCCAAGCCGCGGGCTGACTACTCCCTCGGCGGCTACGCCAACGGCATGCGCGACCTGCTCACCGTGCTCAACATCGACAAGGTCACCGTCGTGGGGCACAGCCTCGGCGGGGGCGTCGCAATGCAGTTCGCCTATCAGTTCCCCGAGCGCACCGAGCGGATGGTCCTGGTCGCGCCGGGTGGTCTTGGCCCCGAGGTGACCCCGATGATCCGCGCGGTAGGGCTCCCCGGTTTTAAGGCGGCGATGACGGTGCTGACGCTGCCGGGTATCCGGCACGTCGGGATTGCCGGGATGCGGGCGCTCTCGCGCACTGGGCTCTCCGCCACCCACGACCTCGACGAGGTCGCCGACATCTACGACTCGTTCAAGGACCGAGGGGCGCGCAACGCGATCGCGCACGTCGTCCGAGCCGTGGTCGACACCCGTGGGCAGATCGTCACCATGGTCGACCGGGCCTACCTGACCCAGGCAATGCCGATGCTGGTGGTCTGGGGGACCCAGGACAAGGTGATCCCGGTCAAGCACGCCGACACCGTCGCGCAGGTCGCCCCGGGCGCGCAGGTCGAGGTACTCGGCAACTCTGGGCACTTCCCGCACAAGGACCACCCGGAGCGGTTCGTGAAGATCCTCAATGACTTCGTCCGATCGACCCAGCCGGCGTCGTACCACCGCGGGCGCTGGCGCACGCTGCTGCGTAACGGCCCGCTCACGCCGGTCACCGAGCAACTGCACCTGGCCCGGGCCGTTCCGATCGCCTGAGGCTGGTTGACGTGCCGTCGCGCGAGCGACTGCCTCGAAACCCGGTGACGCACGCGCAGAGACTCGCCAGATTTCGAGGCTCGAGTTAGCGCGCTCGCACCTCAATCAACGGTCGGACTACGCGTCGCCGCCCTCCTGGGCGATCCCGGAGACCGCGGTCGGGTCGTCGATCCGGTAGCGGTCGAACGCCTCCTGGACGACCTCGGGCTTCACCTCGCCCCGTGCTGCCAGCGCCTGCAGGGCTTGGACGACGACCGACGGCGCGTCGACGTTGAAGAAGCGGCGAGCGGCGGGGCGGGTGTCGGCGAAGCCGAACCCGTCGGTGCCCAGCGCGTGGAAGTCGCCGGGGACCCAGCGGGCAATCTGCAGCGGTACGGCGCGCATGTAGTCCGAGACCGCGACGAACGGGCCCGGTGCGTCGGAGAGCCGGCTGGTCACGAACGGGGTCCGGGCCGGTGCCGACGGGCTCCGCAGCGCGTCGCGGTCGGTGGCGATCGCCTCCCGAGCCAACTCGTTCCACGACGTCACCGACCAGAGATCTGCGCTCACGCCCCAGTCTTCGGCCAGCAGCCGCTGCGCCTCCACGATCCACGCGAAGCCGACCCCGGAGGCGAGCAGTTGCACCCGGGGCGCCTCGGCACCCAGGTCCGGACCGGACCCGAAGTGGTAGATGCCCTTCAGCAGGCCTTCCAGGTCGAGGTTCTCCGGCTCCTTCGGCTGGGCTACCGGCTCGTTGTAGACCGTTACGTAGAAGATCACGTCCTCGCCGAGCGGGTGGTCCGGAGAGGTGGTGTACATCCGCTTCAACCCGGACTGCATGATATGCGCGACCTCGTGGGCGTGCGCCGGGTCGTAGTGGACGACGGCGGGGTTGGTCGCGGCGAGCAGCGGCGAGTGGCCGTCGGCGTGCTGGAGGCCTTCGCCGGTGAGCGTCGTACGGCCGGCAGTGGCGCCGATCAGGAAGCCGCGCGCGAGCTGGTCGGCCATCGCCCAGATCGAGTCACCGGTCCGCTGGAACCCGAACATCGAGTAGAAGATGTAGAACGGGATCATCGCTTCGCCGTGCGTCGAGTACGCCGACCCCGCGGCCGTCGCGGACGCCACCGCTCCCGCCTCTGAGATGCCTTCGTGCAGCATCTGCCCGTCGGTGGCCTCGCGCCACTTCAGCAGCTGCTTGCGGTCGACCGCCTCGTACTGCTGGCCGCCGGGGTTGTAGACCTTGGCGGTCGGGAACATCGAGTCCATGCCGAAGGTGCGGTACTCGTCCGGCGCGATCGGGACGATCCGCTTCCCGATCTCCGGGTCCTTCATCCAGTCCTTCAGCAGCCGGACGACGGCCATCGTCGTCGCGATCTTGTTGGCGCCCGAGCCCTGCTTCAGCTCGGCGTACAACTCGTCGCCGGGCACTTTGAGCGGCTTGGCACGGACCACCCGGTTCGGCAGCGAGCCGCCGAGCTGGCGACGGCGCTCCATCATGTATTCGATTTCGGCCGACTTCTCGCCGGGGTGGAAGAACGGAGCCGTGCCCGAGGCCTCGTACGCCGCGGTGATCTCCTTGTCGCTCATCGGCAGGTAGAGCCGGTCGCGGAACTTGAGCAGGTCCGGCAGCTTGAGCTTCTTCATCTGGTGACTGGCGTTCTTGCCCTCCAGGCCCTCGATCGTCCAGCCCTTGATCGTGTGCGCCAGGATCACCGTCGGCTGGCCGACGTGCTTGGTCGCGGAGTCGAAGGCGGCGTACACCTTGCGGTAGTCGTGGCCGCCTCGCGGCAGCTTCTCGATCTGCCGGTCAGACATGTGCTCGACCATCTTACGCAGCCGCGGGTCGGGGCCGAAGAAGAACTCCCGGTTGTAGGCGCCGTCCTCGACCGAGAAGGTCTGGAACTGGCCGTCGGGGGTGGTGTTCATCTGGTTCACGAGCACGCCGTCGACGTCGCGGGCGAGCAATTCGTCCCAGTCGCGGCCCCAGATCACCTTGATGACGTTCCAGCCGGCGCCGCGGAAGTTGGCTTCCAGCTCCTGGATGATCTTGCCGTTGCCGGTCACCGGGCCGTCGAGCTGCTGGAGGTTGCAGTTGATCACCCAGGTGAGGTTGTCGAGCTCTTCGCGAGCCGCGATCCGGATCGCGCCCAGCGACTCGGGCTCAGCCATCTCGCCGTCACCGAGGAACGCCCAGACGTGCTGGTCGGAGGTGTCCTTGATGCCGCGGTTGGCCAGGTAGCGGTTGAACCGGGCCTGATAGATCGAGTTGATGCCGGTCAGGCCCATCGAGACCGTCGGGAACTCCCAGAACTCCGGCATGAGTCGCGGGTGCGGGTAGGACGAGAGGCCCTTGCCGGCGCCGTGCTGCACCTCCTGGCGGAAGTTGAGCAGCTGCTGCTCGTCGAGTCGGCCTTCGAGGAAGGCGCGGGCGTAGATGCCGGGGGAGGCGTGGCCCTGCACGTAGATCTGGTCGCCGCCGCCAGGGGCGTCCTTGCCGCGGAAGAAGTGGTTGAACCCGACTTCGTAGAGGCTCGCGCTCGACTGGTACGTCGCGATGTGACCGCCGACCTCGAGTCCGGGGCGGTTCGCGTCGCTGACCATGACGGCGGCGTTCCAGCGGATGAACGCCCGGATCCGGCGCTCCACGTCCTCGTCGCCGGGGAACCACGGCTCCCGCTCGGGCGGGATGGTGTTGATGTAGTCGGTGCTGCGCAGCGCCGGTACGCCGACCTGCTTCTGGCGGGCGCGCTCCAGGAGGCGGAGCATCACGTACCGGGCGCGCTCCCGACCGCGGTCGTCGATCAGCGCATCGAAGGAATCGATCCAGTCGCTGGTCTCGTCGGGGTCGATGTCGGGCAGCTGGGTGGGCAGTCCCTCGTGGATGACAGGGGGCGCAGCGGGGGCCTGGCGGCTGGTGGCGTCGGGCACGGTCTCATCGGGCACCCTTGCATCTTGGCACGTTCAAACGGGCGAAGAAATCTACTGATCGGTACGACCGGAGTTCGGTCCATCTGGGCTCGCCGGGGCCGGAACGCAGGACGTCGGACAGTCCGCTGGGCGGTACCGAGCCGCGTCGGGCTTGCTTTCCGACGCCCCAGTCCGCTGAACTTGGGCAACCGACTCCATCTCCGGAGCGGTACGAGCACAGAAATGAGGCATCGACGTGAGCCCGTCCGCAGGGGGCGCCGACCAGACCGTGGCTGACCGGTTGGGACTGAAGTCCGGCATGGTCGTCCAGGAGCTCGGCTGGGACGAGGA
>JBKJIN010000047.1:0-118505 GCA_046598425.1 Marmoricola sp.
CCCTCCCACCAGACGTCGCCGTCCTCGGTGAGCGCGACGTTGGTGAAGACCGAGTTGCCCTTGTTGATGGTCTTCATCGCGTTCGGGTTGGTGTGCTCGTTGGTGCCGGGCGCGACCCCGAAGAATCCGAACTCCGGGTTGACCGCCCAGAGGCGACCGTCCTCGCCGATCCGCATCCAGGCGATGTCGTCGCCGATGGCCTCGACCTTCCAGCCGGGGATGGTCGGCTCGAGCATCGCCAGGTTGGTCTTGCCGCAGGCGCTCGGGAACGCGGCCGCGATGTACTTCACGACCCGCTGGGGCGAGGTGAGCTTGAGGATGAGCATGTGCTCGGCCATCCAGCCCTCGTCGCGCGCCATCACCGAGGCGATCCGCAGCGCGTAGCACTTCTTGCCCAGCAGGGCGTTGCCGCCGTAGCCCGAACCGAAGCTCCAGATCATCCGCTCCTCGGGGAACTGGACGATGTACTTGGTGTCGTTGCACGGCCACGCGACGTCCGCCTGGCCCGCGGCGAGCGGGTGCCCGACCGAGTGCAGCGCGGGTACGTACGGCGCGTTGGTCTCTTCGAGCTTGGCCAGGACCTCGCTGCCCATCCGCGCCATGACCTTCATCGACGCCACGACGTACGCCGAGTCGGTGATCTCGATGCCGAACATCGGCTTCTCGGCCTCGAGGTGGCCCATCACGAAGGGGATCACGTACATGGTCCGGCCCTTCATGGCGCCGGCGTAGAGCCCACGCATGAGCTCCTTCATCTGGTTCGGGTCCATCCAGTTGTTGGTGGGCCCGCAGTCCTTCTCGTCCACGGAGCAGATGAAGGTCTTGTCCTCGACACGCGCCACGTCGGTGGGGTCGGAGGCTGCGTAGTACGAGTTCGGCTTCTTGTGCTCGTCCAGCTTGACGAAGGTCCCGGTACCGACCAGGAAGTCGGTGAGCTCGGTCCACTCCTCGTCGGATCCGGTGCACCAGTGGATCGCGTCCGGCTGGGTCAGCTCCGCGATCTCGGTGACCCAGGCGAGGATGTCCTCGCGGGTGGTGGGTGCACCCGGTGTCGGCGCGGTCGCTGTCGTCGTGTCGGCGGTCATGCAGGTGATTCCTTTCGATCGCGGGGCGGCCCTCGGAGGAGGTCCACGCCGGCCGTCGAGCGCATCGACGGATCTTGAAAGATGGACGGTGCACGATCGCCGCGCCGTTGCGGACGATCTTCGGGACTCCTGGTCCTTACCCAGAGGTGGGCCGGAGGACGCGGAGATCCCGCGAATTTACGCGCTGCCCCTGCTGGCACCTATTGGATCGTTCAAGTGCCCTGGACGAGGTCACACCCGGTCCCGATTCGGAGCAACCGGTGAGGTCGGCTAACATATGCCAGTCCTCGCGGCAGTGCCCGCGGACAGGCGGCTGTAGCTCAACGGATAGAGCATCTGACTACGGATCAGAAGGTTCGGGGTTCGAATCCCTGCAGCCGCGCAGATGAAGGGTCTCTGACCAGCGAAGCCGCTGATCGGAGGCCCTTCTGCATTTCAGTCGCTTCCCCCGAGTGGGCGGAAACCGGGCGGTAACCCCGGCGGTCCCGGCCGTCCCCGAGCAAGCACCTGCATCTCTTCGCTGCGGCGTCTGAGGACTGCCGGTGGTTCGAGCGAACCCGCAGGTCACTAGGGAGCCAATCTGTCCCCCACTGAAAACCCGTTCCCGCTTCGGCGCGAACGGGGTGGGGGTCATCGCGCCGCGGCCTTGACCTACACCTGCAACTTCTCGGGTTCTTCTCGGAGGGACGGTGGCTTTGCTCACTACCTCCGTGCCCTAGTGATATCGGGAGCTTGTTCCGGGTCTTGCTGCGGAAGCGGTACTCATTGCCTTGTTCACGTAGTGCTGGTCCTTTGGAGGCGTCACTGCACGAGCAGCGAGGAATAGCCGCGAATAGGCCCCGAGCGGAGCCTCTCAGCACCGGCTACGTCTGCTTGCCAACTGAAGTCCCGGGAGTTCAGAAGAGCCTCGAGCGCGATCCGTGTCTCCATGCGTGCAAGGGCCGCTCCGAGGCAGAAGTGGGCTCCGCGGCCGAGGGCGACTTGGCGGCCTGGTTCGCGGTCGATCTTGAACTCGTCGGCCTGGGCGAAGGCCTGCTCGTCACGGTTGGCGGAGCCGAAGAGGAGCAGGACCGTCTGTCCGCGGCGGAGCTTCTCACCGTGGAGGGTGATGCCACGGGTCAGGGTTCGAGAGAGCCCTTGAACCGGAGAGTCGTAGCGGAGCAGTTCCTCGATGGCTGACGACAAGACTGCCGGGTCTCGTGCCATTCGTTCCCGGTCCTGCGGCCGGTCGCGGAGGATGACGACGCTGTTCGTTAGCAGGTTGGTCGTTGTCTCGTGGCCGGCGACCAGAAGTAGCAGGCAGAAGCCCAATACGTCCTCGTCGGAGAGTCGCTCGCCGTCGATCTCGGCGCTAACAAGGTCAGAGATCAGGTCGTTTCCGGGTACGTTGCGTCGTTCGGCCAGGAAGCCTGCGAAGTACTGGTAGATCGACGTGGCTGCAGCGATGCCGTCTCGGGCTCCGCTGAGGGGGTTTGCCTGAACCAGGGTCGCCGACCAAGCCCGGAACTGGTCCCGGTCATCGACGGGTATGCCCAACAGCTCCGCGATCACGATCGCGGGCAGGGGTCCGGCGAGCTCTGCGACGAAGTCCCAGGGCCTGTCGGGGACCTGTTCGAGCAGGTCCTCGGCGGTGCGTTTGATTGCGGTCTCCATCGTGGCAACCCGCCGTGGGGTGAATGCCCGGCTGACCAGGGCGCGTAGCTGCGTGTGCCGTGGCGGGTCGGTCATAATCAGCATCGGGAGAAACAGAGTCGACTGGTCGATGCCGGGCGGCATCGGGAAGATTCCCTTCGCGGAGGAGAAGGTCTCGGTGTCTGCGAGGGCTGCTGAAACGTCGTCGTAGCGGCTGAGGACCCAAGTGTTCGCACTGTGTGCCCAGTACGCGGGTGCGTGGTCGCGCAGTTTCGCGTAGATCGGGTAGGGGTCTTCCTGGACGCTCGGGTCAAACGGGTCGTAGGTCTCGAAGTTGAGTTGGGTCATCGTGGTCTCCACTTTCGGCGAGCTTTCTTCGCTCAGACGGGTGCGTTTGTGTCGGTGACAGGAGGCCGGGTGGGCCACCAGTTGTGGTTCTCCAGAAGCGCGGCGCACGACGGAACCACGAGGGTGCGGACGACGAAGGTGTCCAGGAGAAGCCCGGTTGCCACGGCGAATCCCGTTTGGGCCAAGCCGTGTACCGACGAGCCGATCAGGGCGACAAAGGCGCTCGCGAAGATGACACCAGCCGAGGTGATGACGGGGCCGGTGGCGGTGACGGCGTTGGCTACGTCACGGCGAGTGAGGGCCAGGCCGCCTTCGCACATCCGGCTCATCAGCAGGATGTTGTAGTCCGCGCCGACCGCGACCAGGAGGACGAACGCGATGATGGGGACGTTGAACTCGATGTACTGGCCCATCAGGTGTTGCCAGAACAGGGTGGTCAGGCCGAGGGCGGCGCCGCAGGACAAGATTACCGAGGCCAGCAGGTAGAGGGGCGCGACTAGTGATCTGAGGGTGAGGATCAGGATGAGCAGCACGATGAGGAGGACCAGTCCGACGACGAAGCGGGTGTCGTGGTCGAGGTAGTCCTGGAGGTCTGCTCCTAACCCGCCTGCCCCTGTCGCGAGTAGGTCAGCGTCCGCCAGCGTGGTGCCGCGAATGGCTTGTGCTGCGGCATCGCGGGTGACTGCGTAGCGGTCGACGCCGTCGACGCTGAGGGGATCGGTCTTGCCGCTGATTTGGATACGGGCGACCCTGCCGTCCTCGCTGATGAACGTGGTGCGTGCCAGCGCGAAGTCCTTGTTGTTCAGGGCGCTCGTGGGGAGGTAAAAGCCCCCTGCGTCTGCCGTGTTGGCCTGGTCGCCAACATCTGTGAGGTAGGTGCCGGCCTGGTCCAGTCCGTCGGTGAGCTGGGAGGTCTCGGTGGCGAGTTGACTGATGCCAGGGCGGAGCGCGCCGGTGCCATCGGCCAGTTCCTGGGTCCCCGCCGCGAGCTGGGCGAGTTTGGTCCGGAATATCTTCTGCCCATCTGCAAGCTGACCGCTGCCTTGCTCGGCACGGACCAGGCCGCCATGCAGTTTTCGGAGCCCGTCGGCGAGATCGCCTTGCCCGTTCGCGATGCGCCGGGCCGCATCGGCGGCGTCCTGAAGCCCGCCGAGGAGCTGGTCGTCCTGGGCTTCGACGATCTGCTTGAGGCCTTGTCTCGCCTTGTTGCAGACCGGGTCGACACCGCACAGGAGGTCCCTGGCGAGCGCCTGCTCGATGGCCTTGAGGCCTTCTACTCCCAGAGCTGCCTTGTCGCGGGCACTCTGAAGTCCGGCGGCGAGCTGCTGCGCGCCGTCGGCGAGGTCTCCAGCTCCTGAAGCGGCGGTGTCGGTGCTGTCAGCTGCGGCCCCCAAACCTTCGTTGAGCTCGGTTAGACCGGCGACGAACTGGTCTACTCCAATCACGGCCCGCGCACTGCCGTCGGCCAGCTGGTTGGTGCCTCGGTCGAGCTCAGCCGCCCCGTCGCTGAGTTGGTTCAGCCCTGGTTGCGCTTCTGTGAGTTTTCGGTCCGCCTTGTTCAAGCTCTTCGCCAGGGTGGTCAGCTGGCTGCTGATCTGTGCTTGCGACAACGGTTCTCCGGCAGGCTGGGTGATGCTGCGCACCGAGGTCACTCCGGGGACCTTGGCGATCGCACGGCTCAGGGTGTTAAGGCTGGCGAGGTCCTTCGGGTTGCGCATGTCGCGCTGCGAGGTGACCAAGATGTAGTCGGGCAGCGTCTCGTTGGGCGCGAAATGCTTGGTGAGCGCAGCGTTTCCGATGTTGCTCGGAGTGGTCGACGGTTGGGCTGCGCGGGTGTTGAAGGTAAGGGTCATGGTGGGGAGGAACGCTGCCAATATGCCCAGGAACAGGACGCTGCCTGCCAGTACCCGGCCGGGTCTTCCCGCGACCAGGGCGCCGACTCTGCTCCACCAGGAGTCGTGACGGATCGCGGGCGCCGGGCCAATCCGCTCGCCGGCCCAGGCGATGAGCACTGGTGTGAGGGTGAGGCTGGCGGCCAAGGACAAGGCGACTGCGATCGCCATCCCGGGGCCGGTGGTGGAGAAGATTCCGAGTTTGGCTGCGATCAAGGTGCTCGCGCCCAGGATGACGGTGGCAGCGGAGGCCACGAGCGCGGTGCCGATCCGGGTCGTTGCTGTCTGGATCGCCGTCGCCACGTTGCCACCGTCGCGGTACTCATCACGGAACCGGCTGATCAGGAACACCGAGTAGTCGGTGGCAGCGCCGAGCACGATGGCCATCACGAAGGCCGAGGTATAGGACGACAACGCGAGCCCGGACTCTCCCAAGATGGACAGCACGCCGCGTGTGCAAACCAGAGCGATCCCGATGGTGGCGAGCGGTATCAGCACCGTGATCAGGCGCCGGTAGATCAGCACCAGGATCAACACCAGCAAGCCGACGCTGATAACCGTGATCGTGTCCGAGGCGTCGTTGACGGCCTTCGTCAGGTCGGCGACCGTAGCTGGGTCGCCAGTGATGTGAACCTGCGTGTCCGGGGCAGTGCCGGCGTCATCGACGATGCTGCGCAGGAGTGCTACGTCCTCGTTTGAACGAGGCGATCCGATCGGGGCGCTCAAACCGACCGGGATGTAGGTTGCCCGGCCGTCCTTGCTGACCAACGCGGTGCGCAACTGCGGTTGGTCCAGATAGTCCTGGACCTCGACCACCTCTGTGGGATGGGCATCGAGCCCGGCCACGATGCGCCGGTACGTTGCGCCGTCGGCTTTGCTCAGCCCGTCGTCATTGACCAGGACGATGAACGCGTAGGCCTTTGCCTCCCCGGTGCCGAACGCTGAGTCCATCGCCTCCAAACCGCGCACGCTGGGCGCCCCGTCGGGCAGGAACGCGGTCGTGCCCCGTTCGACAACCTCTTCAAGACTCGGCGGGACGACCAACAAGGTCGCACTCAGAGCAAGCCAGATCGCGACAGTGAGCGCGGGAAACCTCAGCGCCGTGCTCGACAGTCTCGTCACAGGGTTCCGGCGGACGGCCGCTTTCATTCCTCACGCTCCTGGCATTCAATGTTGGAATCAGATTCCAACACAGCATTCTGCAAAAGCATAGGATGATTGCGACATGGGAGGACCGATGAAGCCACTGCCCGTACAGCTGGCCAGCAAGATTTATGCCGCCTCTGAGCTGATCGCTGAGCGAGGACTGGACGACACCAAGATCGAGGACATTGCGGGAGTCACCGGCATCCCCATCTCGACGCTCTACTACCACTTCAGGGGGAAGGCCGAGATTCTCGCGTTCTTGCTGAACGACCTGCTGACGGCCATCGCGGCTGAGGTCGGTGTTGCGGTTGAGAGTCAAGGGACAGCCCGGGAACGCCTCACCCGCGTGATCCGTGCCCAACTGAGTGTGATGGTGGAGAACCCAGCGCCCTGCCGTGCGTTGGTTGGCGACCTGGGGCGAGCCACCCGCTTGCCGCAGCTTGCTGGGGCACTCAGCGCGGCCTTCTACGAGCCCGTTGAACAGTTGTTGCGTGAAGGCGCTGAGGACGGCTCCCTCAATCCTTCAGAGGACACCATGTCCGAATCCGTAATGATCTTCGGGGCCGTGACTGTCGCTGGGCTGATGGAGGCCGTGGTCGGTAGCCAACGGCCGTTGGAGAGCATCGCTGACGGAGTGGCGCGGCTCCTCTTCGACGGCTTGGGACCGCGCGACTCGGGTGCAGAAATGTCAAGATGACTGAGCCCACCTTCGAGGACCTGATGGCGGGGTGGCGCGTGGGCAACCAGGCTCCACGGTCGGACACTGATGCGCTGCCAGCGCACCACGCTCGCTGCCTGGGGTGCGGTCAAGACAACCCGCACGGCCACCAACTGGTCGTTCGCCGCGACGGCGACCGTGCAGTGACAGCAGAGCACCGGTTCGACGAACGACACGTAGGTGCGCCAGGGATTGCGCACGGCGGTGCAGTGGCGACCGTGCTCGACGACCTCTACGGATTCCTTCTGTACTCCATAGGCGACCTAGCCGTGACTCGCGATCTTCAGGTCGAGTACCTGAGACCAGTTCGATTGAATCGTGACTATCGGCTGCGCGCGGTTGTCGAGACTCGGGTGGATCGAAAGATCCGAATGTCCGCGACTTTGGAGACGATGGAGGGTCGCGCGATCGCGATCTCTCGAGCTCTCTTCGTCGCCGTCGATATTGAACATTTCAAGGCCAAGGGTGACGACCCGAACGCCTCATAGGGCCGAGGCCGCTCGGGGTGCGCTCCACCCATAATCTGGAGCACGACCCGGGCAATCCCGAGACTCAAGGGTGGGCGAAAACTGGGCGGAAACTCGTCACTACTGTTTACCTGCGATGACCATCAACGCCCCGAGCGTGTTAGCTCCGCGCAGGTCAGAGGCCCACTAGGCCCCGACAACAACCACCACACCACGGTCAGAGTCCGTCAAGCGAGTCCCAGGTGTCGCAGGGTCGAATCACCTCGTGGGGTCCCCACAGTCAGCTGGTCGGCTGCTACGGATTTGCTAAGTCGACGGTCCGAATCCGACCGGACCTCGTCGGATGCCTATCTGCTAACTACGGATCAGAAGGTTCGGGGTTCGAATCCCTGCAGCCGCGCGAGCCGAGCAAAGACGAAAGACCCCCATGCGTTCGGGGGTCTTTCGTCTGTCCGAGGCGAGCAAGCCTGTTGAGGGGCGCAGCGACGATCACCTGCGCGCATCCCGATCACGGCGGCCCCGCTCCGCAGCGACCTCTACGACGCCAGCAGCGTCTTCATCCGGGCGATCTCGCCCGCCTGCGCGGCTTCGATCTCCTCGGCCAGGCGGATCGCCTCGGGGTACTTGCCGTTCTGCTGCTCGGCCTGGGCCATCTCGATGGCACCTTCGTGGTGGCTGACCATCATGGTCAGGAACATCCGGTCGAACGCCGCCCCCGTCGCTCCTCCGAGGGAGGTCATGTCGGCGTCGCTCATCATCCCGGGCATGGCGGCGTGGTCCATCGTCTCGCCTTCAGCCATGCCGTCCATCTGGTGCCCCGAGGAGTCGGAGGCGTCCTCGCCCCAGCTCTGCAGCCAGCCGGACATCGTCTCGATCTCGGGTGCTTGGGCGGCTTCGATCTGCTCGGCGAGCTCCTTGACCTCGGGCGAGGCGGCCCGGGTCGTCGCCATCGTCGCCATCACCACGGCCTGCTCGTGGTGCGGGATCATCGACTGGGCGAAGGTCACGTCGGCGTTGTTGAACTCCGCGTTCGCGTCGGCGTCCATGTCGCTGTGGCCGCCACAGCCTGCCAGAGCAAGGATCGCGACGAGGGCGAGCGTCAAGGAGCCTGCGATGCGGCTCGTGGTCGGCATGATTCGGGGGGTTCTCACGTCGACGAACCTACCCAGGGCCCCCCACGACGTAGTGCCGCGGAACCGCGTGCAGTGCGGACGGCTGAGGGTTGAAACGCCGAGAACTGGGCATCTCTCTGGCCATGACTGATCTGAACCTGGACCTTCCCACCGATGGTGACGTGGTGGAGCTCATCCTCGCCGACCACCGTCGATTCGAAGAGCTGCTGCGCGCTCTGCGCGACAGCACCAGCGACCGGGACGCCGTACGCCGGACGCTCGCGACCTTGCACGTCGCCCATGCCGAGGCCGAGGAGCACGAGGTGTACCCGACGCTGCGCAAGGAGCGGGCGATCACCGAGCATGAGCAGGACCATGGCGAGGAGGAGCACGCGGAGGGCAACCAGGCGCTGCTCGACGTCCTCGAGGCCGTGGACACCAGCACCGAAGATTTCGACGATCTGGTCGAGGAGCTCGCCTCGAAGGTGAACCACCACCTGACCGAGGAGGAGCTGACGATCCTCAACCCGGCGCGCGAAGAGGTTGGCGACGAGGTGAGGGCCCGACTCGGGGTGGCCTTCGCCGCGGCGCGCAACAAGTTGATCGAGACGGACTGCGGCTCGGTCGAGAACGTCCGGTCCCTGGTCGAGGCAGCGAAGAAGGACGGGCTCCTCGACGACTGACCCGGTGGCCGGCTGCGGAGCCGCCCGTGGCGCCAGGCATCCTGGTTCCATGCGTTTCACCGAAGCGGAGCTCACTGCGGCGATGACCGGCGTGGCGAAGGCCGCGCTGGCGGCGCAGTCCAAGGACATCCGCAAGGGCAGGGCCGACGTCGAGCAGGCTTGGCACGACCTCGGTGGCTACGGGCGTTACCAGCTCCTGGAGCCGCTGGGGTCGCAGGTCCTGCCGATCCTGACGGCCCTGCCCGACCGGCCGCGGATCGTCGGCGAGCGCCCGACGTTCACGTCGGCGGAGATCCGGGCAGCCGTGGAGGCCGACACCGGTGGCGGTGGCGGCCGGCTCCGCCGCAAGGCCGTCGTGCTGACCCGGGTCGCCCTGGTGCAGACCGCGCTGGCCCACGTCCCGCCCTGGACCGACCCGGACGCGAGCGACCCGGCGTCGCTGGACGTGCCGGACTCGTTGGCGTAACTCCCGCCGCTCCGCGCGGTTACCTCTGCAGAAGCGCTCGGCACGTTACCGGGCGTCCTCACTGGAGGAACCACGCGATGAAGCAACCCCGGAATCCCGCTCGTGGGCGCAGTCAGTTCGTCATCATCGGAACGGCGCTCGCAGCCGTGGCAGCAGGACTCGTTCCCGCGGCACTGACCAACCCGGCCACGGCGGTGGGAGCTCTGGCTCCGTCGGTCATCCCCGCACCGGGCCGTTGCGGCGACCCGGTGGTCCGCCCGTGGTGCGACCTCTCCCTCGACCCGGACCAGCGGGCCGCGCTGCTCCTGAGCCGGATGACGCTGCCCGAGAAGATCTCGCTCCTGGGTGGTGAGGACCCCAAGGGAGTCCTGGGCAAGGAGGGCACCCACACCGGGACCAGTCGCGGGATCGACCGGCTCGGCATCCCGCCGATCTACCTCAGCGACGGCCCGGTGGGCCCGCGTCAGGGCAAGGCGACCGGGATGCCGTCGCCGATGGCGATCGCCTCCTCGTTCTCCCCGGGCATCGCCCACGCGGACGGCGCGGTGATCGGCAACGAGGCGAAGCTCAAGGGCAACGATGCCGTCTACGCGCCGGGCGTCAACATCCTTCGGACGCCGCTGAACGGACGCACCTTCGAGTACTTCGGCGAGGACCCCTACCTCACGTCCCGGTTGAGCACCGCCTTCATCCGCGGCATCCAGGACCAGGGAGTGATGGGCAACGTCAAGCACTACGCGGCCAACAACCAGGAGGGCGTCGGCGTCACGGCCCCCGGGGTCCCGATCGGCCCCGGCATCGGCTCGCGGCTCACCGTCGACGTACGGGTCGACGAACGGACGCTGCGGGAGATCTACCTGCCGGCGTTCGAGTCCGCGGTCAAACGCGGGAACGTCGCCACGGTGATGTGTGCGTACCCGCGCGTCAACGGGCAGTACGCGTGCGAGAACAAGCACCTGCTCACTGAGGTCCTCAAGGGTGACTGGGGTTTCCGGGGCTTCGTGCTGACCGACTACGGGGCGGCGAAGAACCCGGTCGCCTCGCTGAACAACGGCCTCGACCTCGACATCTTCCCGGGCGTCGTGCTGAGCCCGGCCGCCGTCGGTACGGCGGTGACCCTCGGCCTGGTCTCGGTGGCGACGATCAACGAGCACGTCAGCCGGATCCTGCGGACGATGTTCGCCTACGGGATGTTCGACCGGGACGCGTACGTCGACGACACCAGCCAGATCGACCGGGTCGCGCACCACGAGGAGGCCGCGCGCCTGGAGGCTGAGGGCATCGTGTTGCTGGAGAACCGGGACCAGCTGCTGCCGCTCGACGCTGACGCGATCGGCACGCTCGCCGTGATCGGGCCGGAGGCGGACGCCATCAAGGACGGCGGCGGGTCCTCGGCGATCGACGAGTTCGAGCTGACCACGCCGCTGGCGGCGCTCCGCGACCGGCTCGGCGCGGGTCGGGTCATCTACGACGACGGCAAGGACGCCGCCCGCGCGGCCGAGGTCGCCCGCACCGCCGACGCGGCTGTGGTCGTGGTCGGCGACGCCATGACCGAGGGCAACGACAAGCTCCAGCCCACACTGAACTCCGGTCAGTCCGACGGCGTCGACCGCGACGCCCTGGTCTCTGCGATCGCCGCGGCCCAGCCGCGCACGGTCGCCGTCCTGCAGTCCGGGGGCCCGGTGCTGTTGCCGTTCCGCAACCAGGTCGGCGCCCTGGTGGAGATGTGGTACCCCGGTCAGAACGGCGGGACCGCGCTCGCGCGGGTGCTGTTCGGTGATGTCGACCCCGGGGGTCGTCTGCCCGGGACCTTCCCAGCCGCGGCCGGTGATCTCCCGACCGCCGGCGACCCGAGCGCGTACCCGGGGATCCTGGAGACGGTGAAGTACAAGGAGGGCGTCCTGGTCGGCTACCGCCACTACGACGCGAAGAACCTCGGGGTCGCCTACCCGTTCGGGCACGGGCTGAGCTACACCTCCTTCGCCTACGGCGAGCCGGTCGTCGAACGTCTCGACGGCCCCGGTGTCGCTGCTGTCACCTTCACGGTGACCAACACCGGGACCCGGACCGGCTACAGCGTCCCGCAGTTGTACGTCGGGATGCCGGAGCCGCGGGCCGAGGTGGTCCAGCCGCCGCGCCAGCTCAAGGGTTTTGCCAAGGTGAGCCTGGCGCCCGGGGAGACCCGGACGGTCACGCTGCGGCTGAACCGACGTGACTTCTCCTACTGGGACGTCCTCACCAACGGGTGGCAGGTCGCGCCGGGGTGCTACCAGCTGGAGGTCGGCACGTCCTCGCGCGCCATCGCGCACCGGGCGACCGCTGCCTGGGGTGCCTCCTGCGGCGTCGGGAGCGTCGTCATCCGGTAGCTGCGCCGGTCGGGTTGATGTGTCGGGACCCCTTGACAGTTAGCGATCGATCGGTTGCAATCTACTCATGACTTCTCCTGGGATCTTCGACGCGATCATCAAGGGCGGCCGCGTCTTCGACGGCACGACCGGGCCCTCAGCCCTCCTCCACGTCGGTGTGCGGGACGGGAAGGTGGCCGTCCTCAGTGCCGATCCCCTGGACGAGACCGGGTGTCCCCGGGTGATCGACGCTACCGGCCGCTGGGTGACGCCCGGGATGATCGACATCCACACCCACTACGACGTCGAGGTGCTCGACGGCCCCGCCCTGGCCGAGTCGGTCCGCCACGGGATGACCACCGTCTTCCTCGGTTCGTGCTCGCTCTCCACGGTCCACGTCGACCCGGAGACCGCGGGCGACATCTTCGGCCGGGTCGAGGCGATCCCGCGCCGGCACGTCATCGAGGCCGTCGAGCAGCACGGCCCCTGGTCCAGCGCTGCCGAGTACGCCGCCTACGTCGACGCACTGGCCCTGGGGCCGAACATCGCCGCCTTCCTCGGTCACTCCGACATCCGCGCGTCCGAGATGGGCCTGGACCGGGCGACCACCAAGGGCGTCCGCCCGAGCCCGCGCGAGCTCGCCGGGATGGAGGCCAAGCTCACCGAGGCGCTGGACGCCGGGTTCCTCGGGATGTCCGCCCAGGAACTGCTCTTCGACAAGCTCGACGGCGAGGTCTGCCGCTCCCGCACGCTTCCCTCCACTTACGCACGAGGTCGCGAGCGCCGCCGACTCTACAAGATCCTCCGCCAGCGCGACCGCGTCCTGCAGGCCGGTCCGGACATCGGCAACCCGCTGAGCTTCGCGGGCCTGTTCTCCGCCTCGACCGGCATCGGTCGCAAGAAGCTCAAGCTGAGCCTGCTCTCGGCCGCGGACCTGAAGGCCAACAAGTTCGCCATCAAGATCATGGGGCCGACCTCCCGAGCGGTGAAGAAGCTCGGCGGCGACCTGAAGTGGCAGCACCTCCCGGTCCCGTTCGAGGTGTACGCCGACGGCATCGACCTGGTGATCTTCGAGGAGTTCGGCACCGGCGCGGCCGCCCTGCACCTCGCCGACGCCGTCGAGCGGATGCGGTTGCTCCAGGACGAGGAGTACCGGCGCAAGTTCCGCAAGGACTACGAGAACAAGTTCGGGCTCCGGGTCTGGCACCGCGACTTCTTCGACGCCGACATCACCGAGTGCCCCGACGACTCGGTAATCGGTAAGACCTTCGGCCAGGTCGGCCAGGAACGCGGCGGACTGCACCCGGTCGACGCCTTCCTCGACCTAGTGGTCGAGCACGGCACCAAGCTGCGCTGGCGGACGACGATCTCCAACTACCGCCCCGAGGTGCTCAACGAGTTGAGCGTGCTCGACGGCATCCAGATGGGCTTCTCCGACGCCGGCGCGCACCTGCGCAACATGGCGTTCTACAACTTCGGGCTCCGGTTCCTGCGCCGTGCGTACGACGCCGAGAAGGCGGGCAAGGGCTTCATGACGATGGAGCACGCGGTGCACCGGCTGACCGGCGAGCTCGCCGACTGGTACTCACTCGATGCCGGTCACCTCCGGGTCGGAGACCGGGCGGACGTCGTGGTGATCGATCCGGCAGGACTCGACGACGAGCTCGACAGCTACCACGAGAACCCGGTGCCGGCGTTCGACGGCCTGCCGCGGATGGTGAACCGCAACGACCGCGCGGTCACCGCGGTGCTCGTCGGCGGCGAGTACGTCTTCGGCAACGGCGTCGAGGACGATTGTCTCGGTCGGGTGCGGACGGGCCGCTTCCTGCGCTCCGGCCAGCGGGCCCAGGAACACACCCGGTGAGCTCGCGCCCACCGGCGCGCCGTATCCAGGTACGGCGTACCCAGGCCGAGCGGACCGCGGGCACCGTCGCCGCCCTGGTCGATGCCACCATCGAGACCATCGCGGACCTTGGCTACCACCGCGCCTCTGTGGGGGAGATCTGCCTGCGCGCCGGGGTCTCCAAGGGTGGAATGTTCCGGCACTTCGACTCGCGCCTGGCTCTAGTCGTGGCAGCGGCCGAGGAGGTCGGACGTCGGCACCTCGACGAGTTCCGGTCGCTTGGGCCGGCCACGATCGCCGAGCAGCTGGAGTTCGCCCGGAGCCGGTCGCGGGCCCGGATCAACGCCGTCTGGTTCGAGCTGCTGATCGCCGCCCGCACCGACACCGCGCTCCGCAAGAAGCTGACCCCGGTCGCGATAGGGCTCTACGACAACATCGAGGACCTGGCGATCAACTCAGGTCTGGGGACCGCGCTCGCCGACCCCGAGATGGCACGGGTGGCGGCGACGGCGGTGGTGCACATGTTCGACGGAGAGGCCGTGATCCGGGCGGTGCTGCCGCGCCCCGAGTTGGAGGAGGCGCGGATGGCCGGGATCGTGGAGCTGTTCAACACGGTGGCCGAGAGCTCGCCGGAGACCGGGACCGCGCCGAAGACGTGACCCGGGACACACGTCGATCGTTCAGGAAACGTGAACCCTCCCTCGCAGAGCGCTGATCGACCGCGCCCCGGAACACGGCGCCGCTCGACCGTCACCGACCTGGTTCTCAGTCGACGTGGCCTGCTCCGCGGCGCGACTGCGGGAGCGGTCGGGACCGGGCTCGGCGTCTTCGCCGGCGAGACCGGAGCGATCGCCGTCAGCCTCGATCCCACCCTGCCCCGGTACCTCTCCGCCGCCGACCTCAAGACCCTCACCGCGGTCGTCGACCGGGTGGTACCGGGTCAGCCCGAGGACCTGGTGGTCGGTGCGGTCCAGGTGGGTTGCCCGCAGGCGATCGACGCCCTGCTCGCCGCCTTCCGGGGCGGCACGCCCCGGATCTTCGCCGGCGGCCCCTTCTCCGACCGCGGTGGGTCCCCGGTCAACAACTTCGCCCAGTTCCTGCCGCTGGACCCGTACGAGGAGAAAGCCTGGCGGCTGCGGATCGAGGGCCACGCCACCGACGGCGTCCTCGGCTTCCAGGAGATCTACACCCGGGGCCTGAAGGCGCTCGCGACCGCCGTGCCCGGGTTCGCCATCCTGCCCGGGCCGCTGCGCGACCTGGTCCTTCGGGGGACCCAGGACCCGGCCGTCGTCGCGATGCGGGACCTGGCTATCACCCACGCCCTTGAGTTCTACTTCGCCGCCCCCGAGTACGGCGGCAACCGGGGCACCGGAGGCTGGAAGGCGGTCGGGTTCGAGGGCGACCGGCAGCCGCGGGGCTACACCCGTGAGGAGGTCGAGAACCCGGCGTTCGCCCCGTTACCGCTCCTCGCGCCGTCGTTGGACAACCTGCTCGCCTCCTTGGTCGGATCCTTGCTCGGGGTGCTGACCAGCACCGTGTCCGATCTGCTCTCCGCGGTCACCGGAGGTGGGTCGATGCCCGCCGGGACCCGCGCCTCAGCGCCGGCGCTGTCGCTGAGCACCTCCGAAGCGGCGTGCGGGTTGAGTGCCGCCGGCGGCGACCACGGATCCGTCCGCGACGCCCTCGGGGACCTTCTCGCGCCGCTGGCCGATCCGCAGTCGGCGGCCAGCGAGAGCATGGCCAAGCTGCACGACCGGGCCGCCGAGCTCGTCGCCGAGGCGAAGTCCCGTGGGGGTGTCCGGTGAGGAAAGACGCAGTAGTCATTGGGTCGGGCGCCGCCGGATCCGCGGTGGCCTGGGAGCTTGCCCACCAGGGCTGGAACGTGACGATCCTGGAGCGCGGCCGCAACCTGCGTCCGGGTCTCGGTGAGGTACCGAGCGACGAGCTTGGGACGACGTACGGGAGCGACGAGCTCAAGGGCGTCCGCAACTACGGTTTCCCGGATCCGCTCCTCGAGCCGTACACCTCGCGCACCCAGGACGACGCCGCCAGCGGCGTCGCCCGGGCCGCGACCGGGGCGTTCGGCCAGCTTGGAGCCGCGGTCGGTGGAACCTCGCTGCACTACAACGCAAAGACGCCCCGGTTCTGGAAGCAGGACTTCTCGATGCTCGCCGACCACGGTCCGGTTGAGGGGGCCCAGGTCGCTGACTGGCCGATTGGTTACGAGGACCTGGAGCCGTTCTACGACCTGGTGGAGCAGCGGATCGGCGTCCAGGGGGACCGGGCCGCGATGCCGGCCCGGACCCTCGAGCAGGCGCCGCGCCAGCACGACTTCGTGATGGGCCCGAACCCGGCCAGCAAGGCCGCCGGACTGCTCGCCTCGGGCGCTCGTGCGATCGGCTGGGACCCGTACCCGTTCCCGGCTGCGGTCAACTCCGAGACCTTCGACGGCCGCCCCGCCTGCAACTCGTGCGGTCTGTGTTCCGGCTTTGGCTGCCCGATCAACGCCCGCGGCGACGCGCTGGTCTCGTTCCTTAACCCCGCTCTGCGCACCGGCCGCGTCCGAGTGATCGCGCGCGCGTTCGTCGACCGGATCGAGACCAGTCCCGATGGGGCGCGTGCCGTCGCGGTCCGGTACCGCGAGCTGGACGGGACCCGCAAGCGGATCCCGGCTTCGACCGTGGTCGTCGCGGGAAGTCCGATCAATACCGCCCGGCTGCTGCTGCTCTCCGCGAACGGCAAGCACCCGAACGGCCTCGGGAACTCCTCCGACCAGGTCGGGCGGAACATGATGTTCCACAACTTCACCCAGGGCGCCAGCGTGTTCCCGTACGACGTGAAGTCGTTGCGCAGCCAGTCGACGCCGTACGCGATCGACGACCTGATCGGCCCGTTCAAGGGACAAGAGGTGCAGGCCTTCGGGCTGCCTTACATCGTGGGTGGCGTGATCCAGGTCGGTGGCGGTGCGCCGCCGTTGACCACCGCGAAGATTCTCTCCGCCTACCTCGGCCACGGACTCCCGCTCAAGCAGGTGATGAAGGTCGGCACGCACTCCGGCATCGTCGGCTCGCAGCTGGTGCACCAGGACCTGCCTCAGGCCGACAACCGGGTCGACCTCGACCCGACGGTTACCGACCTGCACGGCACCCCTGCCGCCCGGATCACCTACTCGCCGCACCTACACGAGATCGCCGCGTCGATCTACCTCGGTGCCCGGCTCGAGGCGATGCACCTGCTCGCACCAGGTGCGGTCGGTGCGTTGATCCTGCCGTTCCCGATCCTCAACAAGGGCGCCACCTACACCGCGCACCTGGCCGGTACCGCGCGGATGGGGACGGACCCGAGGACCTCGGTCTGCGCGCCGTCCGGCCGGATGCACGACCTGGAGAACGTGTACGTCGCCGACGCTTCGACGTGGCCGACGTACCCCGGGTTCAACCCGACCCTGACCATCATGGCTAACGCGATCCGGATCGCCCGCGGCCTGGCCACCAACCCGGGCGAATGACCCGGACCTGCTGACGGAGGACACCAACCATGTGCACCGGAAACCACTGCTCCGGCCACGACGGTACGACGGCTCGGCCCGCGGCGACCGTCGGGCGCCGCGGTCTGCTCGGGCTGGCCGCAGGCTCGGCCGCTGCAGCGACCGGAGTGATCGCGGCTCCCGCTGGCGCCGCTGGCAGACGTCCGCACCGGGTCGTCGTCTTCACCCGGACCGTCGGCTACCGGCACCTCTCGATCCCGACCGCGATCAGCACGATCAAGGCCCTGGGCGCGTCGAACGGCTTCGAGGTGGTCGCCACCGAGGACCCGGCGTTCTTCACCTCCGCCCGGCTCCGGAACTTCACCGCGATCGTCTTCGCGAACACCGTCGGCAACGTGCTGGTGCCACGGGCCCGCACGGCGATCGCGGAGTTCGTCACCTCCGGCGGAGGCTGGGTCGGGGTGCACGCCGCCGCCGACACCGAGTACGGCTGGCCCTTCTACACCAAGTTGCTCTCCGGCGGTCGCTTCCTCTGCCACCCGTTGGTCAACCAGCCCGGCAGCGTCGTACGGGAGTCGAGGACGCACCTCTCGACCGCGCACCTGCCGCAGCGGTGGCTGATTCCGCTCGAGGAGTTCTACTCCTTCAAGGCCAACGTCCGCTCGACCGCGCAGGTGCTGCTGAGCATCGACGAGAAGACGTACCTGCAGGACCCCAACACGTCGCTGCTGCCCTCGCCGAACCCGCCGTACGCGTTCCAGCCCTGGGTCTCCGGGACGATGGGCGACCACCCGATCAGCTGGCAGCGACCGATCGGCGACGGGTTCTCCTGGTACACCGCCCTGGGGCACGAGGAGTCGCTCTACAGCAATCCCTCGTACCGCCAGCACCTGCTCGGCGGCCTACTGACCGCGACCAGGCACGGGCGGGCGAACCTACCGGTGTGACCCGGAGCCGACTAGACCGCTGACCCTCGGCGCTGGACCTGACCAGCGATAACGGGCGAATGATGGGACCAGCGTGCACCCGTTTCCTTCTCCGCGGAGGTGTCCCTCATGGTTCGTACCAACGAGGAAGCGATCGACGCCGTCGCCCGCCAGTCGGCGACCGGGAAGCCGTTCAGGGTCGGGATGTGCAAGCAGCGGACCCGGATGGCGTACGGCGTCCCGAGTGACGGCACCAACGACGCCACTGAGGCGTTCGGCCGCACCAAGCACCGGCTCGCGGTCACCGGCGCGAAGGCCCCGCGCGGCGCGATCCTGTGGTGGACCGGCGGGAGCAAGGGCCACGGCCACGTCGCGATCGCGGACGGCAAGGGAGGAGTCTGGTCGGTCGACATCAAGCGGGACGGTTTCTGGGACCACGTCCCGTTCGGCCAGATCGCGAAGAGTTTTCCGAACGTGAAGTTCGCCGGGGTCTCCCAGGACATCGACGGTGTCCGGGTGATCGGCACGGCTGCTGCGAAGGCCGCGGTCTCCTTGCCGAAGCAGCGGCTCCAGCGGATCCGCGACCGCTATCGGAACGACCGGCTGGTCGACCTGAAGACGATGGACGCCTACATCCTCAGCGGCGCGAACGGAGCCAAGACCGTGAAGCTCGAGCGCGACCGGATCGAGGCGGCGATCCAGCGGCTGATCAAGACGGTGAAGTAGCGCAGGTCAGACCGGGAGCACCTCGCCGCGTTCCTCGAGCAGGTCGTCGGGCGCGCTGAGCCGCCAGGCCTCGAAGGTGAGCTCGGCCAGTTCGTCGCGCTCGATCCGCTCCAGGTGCACCACCACCCAGCCGAACCCGCCGGAGGTGAACTGCACCTCGAAGACCTCCGGTCGTTCGGCGACCAGCGACAGTTGCTCGACCACGGTCTGCTTCAACCCGACCGTGCTGGTCGCCGGCCACAGATAACCGAAGGTCCGTCCGGCGACGTCGAAGCGGAGCCACTTGTCGCGGTCGGATTGGCTGACCCCGGGGAGTTGGGTCACGAGGTCGAGGAAGTCGGCGATCGCGCAGGACACGCGGTCATCATGCCCGGGAGCACCGACGTCGTCAGGCCGGGGCGAGGACCCTGAGGCCGATCTCGCGGGCGGACTCGGCCATCCGGGTGTCGTAGGTGAGGACGGTATCTGCGTTGGTCGCCACGGCGGCAGCGAGGTGGATCGCGTCGAGCGATCGCAGGTGCGCCCCCGGAAGGTAGCCGGCGGACTGGAACGTGGAGCGGGGCGTCTTGACGATGTTGATGAACTCCAGAGCCTCCTTGACCTGCTCGTAGGTCAGGTCAGGATGCCGGGGCACCGCTCGGAGCATTTCGGTCTCGAGCAGCCAGCAGGCGACGAGCTGGGGGTCGGCGTCGTCGATCGCGGAGGCGAGCGCCGCTGACTCGGCTTCGTCCAGGACGATCTTCAACGCCGCCGAACTGTCGACGTACCAGCGGCTCATCGGTCGTCTCGCAGGTCGGCCAGGATCTCCTCGCTTGACACCGACGACGTGATGCGCGGGAAGTCGGCGAGCGAGGTCCACCGTGACGCCGGTCGGTCAATCTCCAGGTCGGAGGGCTCGCTGTAGGGAACGATCCGCGCGATCGGCACCCCGTGCCGGGTGACGACGTACGTCTCGCCCTCCTCGACCCCGCGCATGATCTCGGCGTTGTCGTTGCGCAGTTCGCGCTGGCTGATCGTTCTCATGCCCTCGACCGTAGCACTCTGTAGCACAATGTCTCGTAACTTCTGGGAACTGGAGGGCCCACCCTGGGCGACAGACAGATCGCACGCAACTCTGTTTGCACAGGCTTGCGCGCGATCGAAGTAGGTCAGGCGTGATCGTCGCTGCCCTCCTCAGCGCCGTCGTCGCTCGGCACAAGTTCGAGCAAGCTCGACTCGGCCTCGCTCCTAGGCGTAGCTGACCGGGAGCTCCTTGAGGCCGTTGAGCCAGCCCGAGCGCAGCCGGGAGACCTCGCCGGTCCGGGTGATGTTCGGGGCCAGGTCGGCGATCGCGTCGAAGATGAACCTGATCTCCGTGCGGGCCAGGTTCGCGCCGATGCAGTAGTGCGCGCCGTGGCCACCGAACGCCAGGTGCGGGTTGTGCTCGCGGGTGATGTCGAAGGCGCCGGGGTCGGTGAAGACGTCCTCGTCGTGGTTGGCGCTGGCATAGAAGAGCGCGACCCGCTGGCCTGCCTTGACCTGGACGCCGCCGATCTCGATGTCCTCCAGGGCGGTCCGCTGGAACGAGGTCACCGGGGTGGCCCAGCGGATCACCTCGTCGACCATCGTCTCGGGCCTGTCCTCGACCCAGATCTTCCACTGCTCGGGGTTGTCGAAGAACGCGTTCATGCCGTGCGTGGTGGCGTTGCGGGTGGTCTCGTTGCCAGCCACCGCGAGCGCGATCACGAAGAAGCCGAACTCGTCGTCGGTCAGACCGCGGCCGTCGACGTCGGCGTTGACCAACTTGGTGACGATGTCGTCCCGCGGGTTCTCACGGCGGTCTGCGGCCAGGACCATGGAGTACATCAGCACCTCGGTCGCGGCAGCCTCCGGGTCGTTGTCCTCACGGGCGAGGTCGGCGTCCTCAGCGCCGGTCATCTGGTTGGTCCAGTCGAAGATCTTCTGCCGGTCCTCAGCCGGGATACCGAGCATGTCGCCGATGACCTCGAGCGGGAACTGTGAGGCGATCTGGTCGACGAAGTTCCCGCCGCCGGTGGCGACTGCCTCGGCGACGATCCGCCGGGCGACCAGTTCGAGCCCCTCCTCCAAGGCGCCGATCGCACGCGGGGTGAAGCCGCGGCTGATGATCGAGCGGAGCTGGGTGTGGTCCGGGGCGTCTTGGTTGATGATCACCACCTGGGTCATCTCGACCGACTCCCGGGTCGCGGTCTCCGGCAGCCGGATGATGACGCCGTTCTCCTTGCTGCTGAAGACCTTGCTGTTCTTGGAGACGGCAAGAACGTCGGCGTGCTTGGTCAGGGCCCAGTAGCCGGTGCCGGACCGTTCCGCCATCCCCGCGCGAGCATCGGGAGTCTGCTCAACCCAGTGGATGGGTGCGTTGGCGCGGAGCGCGGCGAACTCCTCGTGCGGGATGCCGGCGAGGTTGATGTCCGGGTCGGTGAAGTCGAACCCGGCAGGCAGGACGGCGGTCATGGTGAGCTCCTCGGGCGGCGATGGATAGCCATACAGAAAGTCAAGACTGGATGAACACAAACATGAAAGTGTATGGTCGGTCAAGGGCAGGACCGAGGAGGTCGGATGAGGTCGCACGGTTGGGGCGGGCAACCGCCGGCGGACGCGGAGGAGGCGCGTACCCGGATCCTCGGCGCAACCCGGGACCGGTTGGCCGAGGCCGGTTCGACGAGCACGTCGGAGATCGCGGAGATCCTCGGCGTCACTCGGCAGACCGTCTACCGGTACTTCCCGACGACCGAGGAGCTCATCGACGCCGCAGCCCTGGATGCGATCGCGGACCTGGTCGATCAGCTCTCCGTCCACGTCCAGCAACACCTTCGCGCTGTGGGCGGTGACGCCGCTGACGCGGTGGTCGAGGTGGTCGCCTACGTCTACGAGCACCTGCGTGACGACCCTGCGCTCAACAGGCTGATCGCGCCCGGCCGGATCAGCAGCACGGTTGCCGGTCTCACTGCGCCCTCCTCGATCGCACTCGGCGGCAAGCTCCTCGCTGGCTTCGGGATCGACTGGTCGGAGGTCGGTCTTGCCGAGGCCGACCAGCTGGAGCTGGTCGAACATCTGCTGAGGACCCTGCAGTCGTTCGTCCTGGATCCGGGCGACCCGGCCCGGACGGGTGACGACCTGCGGGCCTATCTGAGCCGCTGGGTGGCGCCGGCGCTGCGGTGACGCACCGGCGAATCCTTACGGATCGATGACCACTCGTCGGGGACCGGAGTGCTCAGGATTCGGCGGCTAACCTGGCCGCAGAGCTCCCGGCGGATCGGGAGCCGGTCCTGGGGGAGACGACATGGGTCGGTCCGTTCTGCTTGTTCGTTCCGGGGTGGCCGCGGCTGTGCTGGCCGCATCGTTGGGCCTGGTCGGCTGCGGTGTGGACGACGAACCCACGGCATCCGAGGCGTCTTCGAGCCCGACCGTGCCAGCCGCGACCCCGAAGTCCACCCCGAAGTCCACCCCGAAGCCGACCCCGGCGGAGGGCGGCGAGGCACGGCCCGTCGTACCGGCCGTCCTCGAGTTCACCGGCCGGACCGTCGACGGGGCGTCGTTCCGGGGCAGCAGCGTCGCGGGCAAGCCCGTCGTACTCTGGTTCTGGGCGCCGTGGTGCGCGGTCTGCCGCAGCCAGGCGCCTGACGTGACCGCGTTGTCCGCGAAGTACGGCGACGACCTCGCGGTGATCGGGATCGGGTCACTCGACTCCGGCAGCGCCATCGCCGGGTTCGCCGACGACGTACCGGGCCCGGTGCACCTCAGCGATCCGAACGGCGACCTGTGGAAGCGCTTCCGGATCGCCCAGCAGAGCTCGTTCGTAGTCCTGGACGCTTCCGGCAAGGAGGTCCTGCGGACGGGATACAACGACGACGATGCTCTTGCGGACACCCTGGATAGCCTTGTCGGCTGAGAGCGGGCGTACCGGCTGATGGACGCTGCCCTTCTCTCCCTGGCGCTGACCGCTGGCGCGGTCGCGGCGCTGAATCCGTGCGGGTTCGCGCTGCTCCCGGCTTACCTGGGTCTGGTCCTGCGCGAACCGGCCGTGGTCGGCGGCCCAGTCGCGCCGAGCGGCCTGCGCTCCGCGGGGGCCGCGACCCGCCGTGCTGTCGGGCTGACGCTGGTGATGACCGGTGGCTTCGTCGTGGTTTTCGCCGTGTTCGGTCTTGTGATTGCCCCGGTCGCAGCCTCGGTCCAGCAGTACTTGCCCTGGGTCACGCTCGCCACTGGCGCCTTGCTGGCGGTGCTCGGGGTCGTACTGCTGCTCGGGCGCGACCTGAAGGTGCCGGGGCTTGCGGTGCGAGGTCGGGTGCTCGACGGCTCCGTGGTCTCGACCTTCGCCTTCGGCGTCACCTACGCGCTAGCCTCGCTGACCTGCACGGTCGGGCCGTTCCTCGCGGTCGTGGTCACCTCGCTGCGGTCAACGGATTTCGTCGAGGGTCTGGTCCTTTTCGTCGCGTACGCCGGCGGGATGGGGCTGGTGGTCGGGGTGGCCGCGGTCGCGGTGGCGTTGGCGCGAACTGGCCTGGTGGGCTCGTTGCGCGGCACCGCCCGCTGGATCCCGCGGTTCTCTGGGGTGCTTCTGCTCGTAGTCGGCGCCTACGTCGCGTACTACGGGATCTGGGAGATTCGGGTCCTGGACGGCGCCGACCCCGACGACCCGATCATCGATGCGGCGCTGTCACTCCAGGCGAAGCTGAGCGAGTTCGTGGCCGGACTGGTCAGCTTCGGGTGACGTTGAATCGGGTCCCATGACCCGTTGAAACCGGGCTTTTGGTCCGGTGAATCCGGCCTTCTGGTTGTTCTGCGATCTGCTCGGACCGGGCCTGAGGACTACCTGGTGCCGACGATGGTGAGGGTCCCGTCGGCATCGGTGGTGAAGAGCTCGACCCCGTCGGTCACCGTCGCCGCATCGGCGCCGAGGGCTACCGCGATCTTGTTCGCGGCATTTCGCATCACATCGAGCACGACCTCGACAATCTGTTCGGGGCGCAGGTGTTCCTGAACCGCGGCGGACACCTCGGCCGGGACGTCGTACGGCGTGAGGATCAGGGTGTCGGTGAGAGCGAGCGCGGCCTTCGTCGGCTCGGGGAAGCCGCTGCTGGCGTGGGCGTCCACGGCGGCGAACGCGGCCTCGTCGGCGCCGGCTTCGATCGCGTCCTGGCTGCGCCGGGACTTGCAGACCGCACAGTCGTGCAGCCGGGCGCCACGGATCCGGACCAGCTCGGTGAGCGTCGGGTCGAGCGAGCGGAGCCGGGCCACCTCGACCATGAAGGATTCGAGGACGGCCCAGGAGTCTGCGGGTGCAGCGTCGGGCGCTGGCCACTCGCTCGGACCGAAGATGGCGTCGAGAACCGCGCGCACCCGCGGGACGAAGTCGTGTGCGTAGATCTGCTGCACCACTGCGAACGCCTGGTCGCCGGTAGCGGCGAAGAACGCGGCCCGTTGGGCGGTATTGACCGAGGAGACATCGAGGGCGAACTGTTCGGCGAACTCGGCGACGGCCGGAACGGTGAGGTCCGGGGCGGTGATCGCGGCGACGGCGGCGCAGGCGGCTGCTGCCGGCGACGTCTCCAGCGCCGTACGTCCGGTGCTCATCCGCGCTTCTTCCTTCCGGCCCCGATCACGATCTCGGTCACGACGGCGGCGAGGATCCCGACGACCAGCACTGAACCGCCGACGAACAGGTAGGCAACGAGTCGTGAGGGCAGGGTCTGCAGCCCGATCTGGTCGCGGCCGAGCAGCAGGATCACCCCGAGAGCAACGGCAACGACCAGCAGGATCCTCATACCGTCAGCCTTACGCCGTCAGCCTCACACCCCACGCCGCTTCGCGTACCGGAACTTCACCATCTTCCGGACCTGCTCGAAGTCCTCGGGCCGGCGCGGGAACGACTGCATGTCCGGGCCGAGCTGGAATTTCTTGTTCGTGGTCGCCTTCGGAGCCGCGAACTCACGCAGCCCGTCGTCGCCGTGGAAGCGGCCGAAGCCGGAGTCACCGATGCCGCCGAACGGGACGGACGGCATCCCGACGAAGGTGAGAGCGGAGTTGATCGTCGTACCGCCGGCCTTGATCCGTCGGGCGATCTCCTTGCCGCGCTTGGTCGAGAAGACCGAGGAGCCGAGGCCGAACTTGGTCGCGTTGGCCTTGAGGATGGCCTCCTCGACGTCGGCGACCGTGTTGATCACGATCACCGGCCCGAAGGTCTCCTCCTGCACCGCCGCGTTGTCCTCCGGTACGTCGACCAGCACGACCGGGTCCACGAACGGCGCCCGGATCGAGTCGACCCCGCCGACCAGAGCGGTGGCCCCGGCCTCGATCGCCGCGGTGACGTGGCGGCGTACCAGGTCGATCTGGGCGGGCACGATCATCGGACCGTAGGAGTCGTTCTCCTCCAAGCCCGCGGTCACCTGGTCGGCGATCTCCTTGACCTTGGCCAGGAAGGGCTCGCGGACGGCCTTCGTGACGTAGACCCGCTCGATGCCGACGCAGGCCTGGCCGCCGTTGAAGAAGCCGCCCCAGACGACCGCTTGCGCGGCCGCGTCGATGTTGGCGTCCTCGGCCACGATCGTGACGTCCTTGCCGCCGAGTTCCAGCAGCACCGGGGTGAGATTCTCCGCGCAGGCCGCCATCACCTTGCGGCCGGTCGGAACCGAGCCGGTGAAGGCGATCTTGTCCAGGCCGGCCTTGCACAGCGCGGAGCCGGTCTCGGCGAAGCCCGTGACCCAGGTGATCAGGCCTTTCGGAGCATCCGGGTTGGCGTCATAGAAGGCGTCCATCACCAGCACCGAGGATGCCGGGGCGTACTCGCTGGGCTTGACGATCGCCGCATTGCCGGCTGCTAAGGCATAGGCGAGGCCGCACAGAACCGTGTAGATCGGCACGTTCCAGGGAGCGATCACGCCGACCACGCCGAGCGGCGGGTAGGAGACGGTCGCGTTGTAGTTGAACATCGCCATCCCGGGGGCGACCTTGCGCTCCTTCAGCACCCGCTTGGCGTGCGCGGCTGCCCAGCGCAGGTCCTCCAGCCCGGCGATCAGCTCGAACTGGACGTCGCCGCGGGGGCGGCCGGTCTCGGCGTACCCGAGGTCGCAGATCTCGTCGGACTGCTGCGCGATCCGGGCGATCCAGGCGTTGATCCGCTTCTTCCGCTCGCCGTAGGAGAGGCTCGCCCACCAGACCTGGGCCTCGCGCCCGGCGGCGAAACGCTCGGCGATGTCGGCAGCGGTGTGGATCGGGAAGGTGCCGACCTCGGCGCCGGTCGCCGGGTTGGTGACGGTGAAGGTGGTGGCCGCCGAGGATTCGGGTGCGGCCTGGTTCGCGGTCGGTCCAGCAGTCTGCGTCATGCCCAGAACGGTAGTCGCGAACCGGCAAAAGTGGAACAGGTTCTAGTCATCCCGATCGGGCCTCGCCCGGCACGTCTGCGAGACTCCCTGCATGTCTTCTATCCCCATCGGCGTCTGGTTCGGGATTGCGATCCTGCTGATGGGGGCCTGGGCCAAGGACTGGTTCGGGATCGTCGTCGGCATCATCCTGATCGCCGTGACCGCGGTCATGATGACGCGACGCGAGCCGCCCGCGGATCCCGAGGTCGAGCCGTACGACGACAGCCGCTGACGGCTCTCAGCTGGTCGGGACGGGCTGGCGGTCGAGCAGGCCCTTGCGGTCCGCGATGACCTCGAACGCGGCAGTGGCGAACGGCGGAATGCTCGCGACCGCCGCCCAGAACGTCGCGGTCAGCGACCACCCGAAGGTGTTGCGGGCAGCGAGCGTCGCCAGCAGGTAGGCGAGGAAGATGCCGCCGTGGATCGGGCCGAAGACCTGGACACCGAGCTCGGTCGTCTCCAGGACGTACTTGACGTACATCCCGATCAGCAGGCCGAGCCAGGAGAGGGCCTCGGCGAAGGCGACGATGCGGAAGAACTGGCGGACGCGGAGGGGGTCGTTCACGCCGTCAAGGTAACGGTCCGGGTCAAGCGCCGGCGCGCGACCTCCGCACCGACCACTGGTCGCTGATCGCGCCCGCGGTCACGGCGATCAGCGGGATCAGCAGGAACACGAGGATCGGGCCGAAGGCCGCGAGGAGTTGTCCCATGGATCAAGGCTGGTCGGGGGCTGACCCACCGGCACGTCCGCCGGACACGAAATCAGCGGACCGGGTTGTCCTGTGGGACCAATGCCGCCGGGCCGAGCCAGCGGCACGCGATCAGGGCGAGCTCGAGGTCCAGCCGGTCCTCGTCGACACTGCGGCCACGTGCCTCGACGGCCTTGTCGATCCGGTACTTCACCGTGTTCTTGTGCAGGTGCACCAGCTCGGCCGTCGCGGCGAAGCTGTTACGGGTCGAGAGGAAGACCCGCAACGTCTCGCGCAGCCGCTCCGCGCCTTCGGTGTCCTCCGCCAGGCCGCCCAGTGCGGTTCGCACGAGACGTCGGGTGGCGTCCAGGTTGGCCGAGAGCAGCGCCGCGGCGCGGACCTCGGGGTCGGCGTACGAGGTGACCGCCCGGGCGCGGTCCTGGGCGATCAGGGCTACCGCCTGGGCCTGGAGGGCGTCCAGATGCGAGCTGCTGAAGCCGTCCACGCCGGCTGCCGGGACGCCGACCGCTACCAGGATGCGGCCGTCGTCGGGATCGTGGAGCAGGTCGGCCCCGGGGACGCCGGCACCGGAGCCGAGCGGGATCCACCCCCACGCTGTGGCGCGGTCCTGCGCAACGAAGAGCGGCTGGGCCGTGCTGCCGTAGCTGCGGGCGACCTGTCCGAGGCGGCGCTCCAGCTCTCCGAGGACCCCGGTGGTCGGCTCGCCCGTGCTCCACAGGACCACGCCGATGTGGGGCTGCCGCAGCCGGTAACCGAGGGCGTTCTCGGCCGTGGTCGTGTCCAGCGACTCGCCCGCGAGGAGGTCTGCCAGCACCTCGGCCCGCACGGTGTTGCGGTTCGCCAGCCACCGCTCCCGCTCGCCCTCGTAGACGCTCAGCACCTGTTCGGAGACGGCGTCGATGTACCGGAAGGCGATCGCCACGAAGGCCTGGCCGGCGGCGTAGGCGACCTTCGGGTCCGTCTCCTCCTCGCTGATCCGCTCCAGGCTCCAGGCGGTCGCGGTCTCCTGGCCGAGCCGGTACGCGCGCAGCAACGCGCTGGAGGAGACGCCGCGCTGAGCCAGCCGGCGGGCGTACTCGACGGCGGTCGGCGGGGCGGTGATCTCCGCGATCGGGATGTCGTAGCGGATGACCTCAGCGATGGTCTTCAGGTTGCCGTCGATGCTCGCATCCAGGAGTTCGACGAGGGTCGGGTCGCTCTGGAGTTCGGTGATCGTCTCAGTGAGAACGCCGACCAGGTCGCCGGTCAGCGCGGTGACGTTCTCGATCAGGCGATCGGCGGTCGCGGTCACCCGCGCCGTCGTCCGGGTAATGAAGTCGTCCTGGGTCTGCTGCACGTCTTCATGGTTGCAGACCAAAGATCAGTGCGTAACTATCGCCAAAGACTGCAAAAGCGTGTCGAACCTTGGTCTGCGAGCACAATGTCGCCCCGGTACGCCGGGCTCTAGCCTCGACCCATGGGATTCCTCAGCCCGAGCCAGCAACCCGTCGAGCCTGCCGAGTTCCTCCGGCTCCCGCTCACCGAACGGGTCCGGATCCTTGCCACGAACTGGGTCGACGACGGCTTCGGCACCCCACGGGTGCTGCACGTCGTCTACGTGCTGAAGATGATCGGGCTCTACTTCGGCGTCGGCCTGGCGATCACTGCGGCCACCACGGTCGGTGTCGAGTTCTCCGATCCGGGGACGTGGTTCGACAACATCGTCGTCTACCAGAAGTTGGCTATCTGGCTGATGCTGCTCGAGGTGCTCGGGCTCGCCGGTGCCTTCGGCCCGCTGTGCGGCCACTTCGCCCCGATGCTCGGCAACGTCCGTTACTGGGTCCGCCCGGGCACGTTGCGGATGCCGCCGTGGGGCCGGCACGTCCCGGGCACCGGTGGTGACGAGCGCACCGTCCTCGACGTGGTGCTCTTCCTCGCGGTGCTGGCCAGCCTGGTCTACCCGCTGGCGCTCCAGGCCGACCAGGTCAGCAATGTCCCGCTCGGCACCGGGCCGCAAGAACTGGTGCCGGCGTACGCGTTCATCCCGATCCTGGTGGTGATGCCGCTGATGGGCCTGCGAGACAAGGTGATCTTCCTGGCCGGGCGGTCCGAGCAGTACCTGCCGATCATGCTGTTCTCTGCGACCCTCGGCGCCCTGGTGACCCGGGATGGTGCGACGCCCGGCGACTTCATCAACCTGGTGGTCGCGTTCAAGATCATCATCTGCATCGTCTGGATCGGCGCCGGGACCTCGAAGCTCGGCCTGCACTTCGTCAACGTCGTACCGCCGATGGTCTCCAACCAACCCGGCCAGCCCGGCTTCGTGAAACGAGCGCACTACCGGTCGTTCCCCGACGACCTTCGGCCGAGCCGGCTGGCCTGGTTCATGGCGCACGTGGGCGGCACCACGGTGGAGATCATCATCCCGGTGACGCTGCTGCTGACCACCAACAACACCGTCGCGATGCTCGGTGCGATCGCCATGCTGGTGTTCCACGTCTTCATCACCTCGACGTTCCCGCTCGCGGTGCCGCTGGAGTGGAATGTGTACTTCGGCTACATCGCCATCGTGCTCTGGGGCGGGTTCGGCGACGGCTTCGACGCCGGCGTCTACAACATCTGGGACTTCGACGAGCCGCTGCTGCTGATCCCGATCTTCTCGTTGCTGCTCTTCGGCCCGGTGCTGGGGAACCTGCGTCCGGACCTGGTCTCGTTCCTGCCCTCGATGCGTCAGTACGCCGGCAACTGGGCGTCCGCGCTCTGGTTGATGAAGCCCGGTGTCGAGGAACGGCTCAACGAGCTGCCCCTGGTGGAGAACCAGATCGACCAGCTGCAGCGGATGAAGCCGACGCCGTATGAGAAGGACGACGCGGAGATGACCCTGCAGAAGGTCACTTCGTGGCGCGCGTTGCACAGCCAGGGGCGCGGGCTCTTCTCGGCGGCGCGCACCCACCTCGACGACATCGAGTCGCGCACCATCCGGGACGGTGAGTTCGTCTGCAACGCGATCCTCGGCTGGAACTTCGGCGACGGTCACCTGCACGACGACCGGCTGATCGCCGCCGTCCAGAAGCGGCTGAACCTGGCGCCCGGCGACCTGGTCGTCGTGTACTGCGAGTCGCAGGCGACCCCGTGGCTGAACCCGCCGCAGGAGTACCGGGTCATCGACGCGGCCCTCGGCGTGGTCGAGCGCGGCACCTGGAACGTGAGCGACTGCGTGGCCGAGCAGCCCTGGCTCCCCAACGGCGCGGTCCCGCTGAGGACTACCTGGACCGCGCCCGGGTACGTTCGGCAGCAGACGCTGACGAGTGGGCAGCCGAGCGAGTAGGGCGACGATGAGTAGAGCGGTGGTGGTCGGCAGTGGCCCCAACGGGCTCGCTGGTGCGATCCGGCTGGCCCAGGCGGGGCTTGAGGTCACCGTCCTGGAGGCCGCCGACACCTATGGTGGCGGCACCCGGACGACGGAGCGGATCGTCCCCGGGCTGCTGCACGACGACTGCTCGGCCTTCCACCCGACCGGGGTCACCTCGCCGTACTTCACGACCCTGGGGCTCGAGGACCACGGGCTGACTTGGCGCTGGCCCGAGGTCGACTTCGCGCACCCGCTCGACGATGGCCGGGCCGGGATCGTCACCCGGGACTTCGCCGACACCGACCGGACCATCGGCGCGGACGCCCGCCGCTGGCGTCGCGTCTTCGAGCCGCTGGTGCGGACCTTCGAGGCGATCCTGGACGACGCGATGGGCCCGGCGGTGCACCTGCCGAAGCACCCGATCGCGTTCGGCCGCTTCGGTCCGCAGGCGCTGCTGCCGGCCACGATCACCATGAGGCACTGGAAGGACGACCCGGCGCGCGCCCTCTACATGGGTGTGGCCGCGCACGCCTTCGGTCGGCTCGACACCCCGTTGAGTGGCTCGATCGGGCTGATGCTGACCGCCGCCGGGCACCGGGCCGGGTGGCCGGTCGCCGAGGGCGGGAGCAGGGCTATCGCGGACGCGTTGGTGCGGGTACTGACCGGGCTGGGCGGATCGGTCCGGACCGGCGTCCGGGTGACCTCACCGAAGCAGCTCGCCGAGGTTCTCGGCTTCACCCCGGACGTGGTCCTGCTCGACCTGGCGCCCGCCAGCGTCCTCGACCTGTACGGCGACCAGCTGCCGGGACGGGTACGACGCGCCTTCACCCGCTACGAGTACGGGCCTGCGGTCCACAAGGTCGATTACGCGATCGAGGGGGATGTGCCCTGGACCAACGAGGACTGCCGACGCGCCGGCACCCTGCACCTGGGGGGTACGGCGGAGGAGATCGTGGGGGTCGAGGGGCAGACTGCCCGCGGGGTGATGCCGGAGCGACCGTTCGCGCTGATCGGCCAGCAGTACCTCGCAGACCCGAGCCGGTCCGCCGGATCGGTGAACCCGCTCTGGGCCTACGCCCACGTCCCGGCCGGCTACACCGGTTCCTCCGAGGCGGCGACCGAGGCGCTCACCGCGCAGATCGAGCGCTTCGCCCCCGGGTTCCGTGAGCGCATCGTCGGGACGCACGTGCGCAGCGCGGCCGACATGGCGGCGTACAACGCGAACTACGTCGGCGGCGACATCGGTGCCGGCGCCAACACCGCCCGCCAGATCGTCTTCCGTCCCCGCGTGGCGCTGAACCCGTACATGCTCGGGATCAAGGGGGTGTACCTCTGCTCCTCGGCCGCAGCGCCCGGCGGGGGAGTGCACGGGATGTGCGGCTTCAACGCCGCGGAGACCGCGCTCAAGCGACTGTAGTCGCGGGGTCTCTCTGGCGAGGCAGTCAGTACGAGGTCGTTGACATGCGCGTCGACGAGATGCGGCTGGTGGGTGGTTCAGAATCCGTCGCAACCGGCGATTGTGCGACGCCTATTTCGGACACGGATTGTGAGACGGATCTGCACGATTGAGCGGGGACTCGCGGATTGTGCGACGCAAAGGGCCGGTTGCGAACACGCGCTCAGATCGCGGCATGAGCGGACCCCTTGCGCCTACCCGTTCCGGTGACGCGCTTCTACCCAAACGCAGGCCCTGTCGGTGTAGTCCAGCAACACCCGGGCGGCTGCCGCTATCTGGTCTTCGCTCATTCCTGCCGTCAACTCGACTTCGTCGGGTCTGGGTCTAGGACCCGTCGGCCAGCCGACGACGTGCTCTGGCGCGGCGTAGATGGGCGCCACTCGCGCGTCCGGCTTCGAAGCGGCGTCCCGCGTCTGTTGCTCCCATGTGCCGGGAGGCCAGCCCCAGATGATTACGCTCCAGTGGCCCACGTCGCGGGTGTTGCGTCGATTCCCTCCATAGCTGACGACAACCCATCCCTCATCTGGAGACCCCTTGACCCAAGCCGTGGACGGTCCCACAAAACCCTTGGCACGCATGGCGGGTTTTAGGTATTGGGCGAGGAGATGGGAGGACGCTTCCTGCGGGGTCAGCATGTTCAAGTGTTACGCACGCTCATCGGCAGATCCGGATGTGTCGCACAAACGTCCGGTTCCGGACGGCAGCCCGAGAAAGAGCGAAGGTGATCGCTTCTGGAGCGGGCGCGATCGGAAACCTGCGTTTCTAAGTCGCTCGACTCATGGAAGCGCGCGGATGTATGCGTGACGCGGAATCGTCCCGGGCGACGTGCCCTCCGAATCGCTTGAATCTGCACGATCTATGGCTTTCGGAACTTAGTGTGGGGTCGACAGTTCTGCGGCTTCCCGTGCTTGCGCGAAGAACCGCAAAGGACAATCTATCGATACGTCCACCACCTGCTCCGGCCATCGCACTGCTACAGATAAGGCTCACATATGCGATCCAAGTTCATGACCCTGCTCACAGTGATCGGTGCGGTCACCGTCCTGGCGCTCGCAGCCAACACCGTTGCCCTCGCGGCGACCGGGCAGTCACTCCTGCTCGGAAAGAGCAACACATCTGGAGCGATCACTGCCCTGACCCGGACCAGCCAGGGAACTGCCCTGAAACTACAGACCGCCAAAGCCTTCAACGCACCGCTCGCGGTCAACGGAACCGGCAAAGTGGCCAACCTCAACGCTGACAAGGTGGACGGCCTCGACTCCAGTCAGATGGTGAACCAGTCCTACGTCTGGACCAAGGCCGTCACCGTGCCCGATAACGGCGTGACCTTCACCATCCCGATCCCGAAGGGAACCTGGGTGGTCGGCTACTCGATCTACATGTCTGGGGGTGGCGCGACCGGCGGCGAATCTGGGTGCTTCCTGCGTCGTCAGGCAGAGGTACAAAGCTTCTTCGCTGAAGACCGCTCAGCGACCGTGCTCGATCAGAGCCCCGGCCACTCAGGCAGCGCCCTCATCACGATCAGCGAAGGTGTCGTCCTCGCTTTGAGCTGCACAGCATCCGCAGAGTTCACGACGCTCGCTACCCAGCCCATCCAGGTCTATGCGACCCGGACCAGCACAATCGGCGGTGGCGTGCTCAAGCAAGCCGCGCACGCCCAGCGAGTCGACCGCTAATCCCAGCTGCGTCACCGAACGGCCGTCCCCTTCTGGGGCGGCCCTTCGGCACTGCTCGCCTCAGCTCCGTATCCATCCGCTCATCGGCAGTTCTGGCGTCGCACAAACCTGCGTTTGTGAGGCACCAAGCGGATCGCGGCATGGTCGGGCGTTCCGCTCCGACAGCGGCAGTAGCGGGCGAGCGTCCTAGGTGCACACGGCCTACTCCGTGACGGTTGAGTACGGCGCACGAAGAACGAGCGCTGCCTCCACTCAGGGTCCTCTGAGCCGCCGGTCAGGGCGCGAGCGCGGCGCAGACCAAGGCGTCGGCCTCATCGAAATCGTAGTCGGCGAGGCCGGGCGTGCCGTGGCTCGGCTGTCCGTAGTCCACGATCGGGACGCCGTCGTCGAGGAAGAGCACCTCTCCGTCAGGGAAGAACAGCCGCCCGGCACGTGTCCGCAACCCTGGGACCCGGTCGAGGAAACCGGTCGCGCTCGCGATCACCCGGTCTCCGGGGTCGACGCCCTCGGGGTAGCGGTTGTGGAAGGTGGTCGCGAACGGGTTCCGGAAGGACTCGCCGGTCTCCGGCGAGTAGAGGATGAGCCAGGTGTGCGGCTGGGAGTCGAACTCACCGATGATCGTGCCTGCCTTGTTGCGGAACAGGATTCCCTTGAAGGTGCCCTCGAGGGCGAACCAGACCTCGAACCCACACAGCTCGGACAGCTCCGGGATCTCATAGGTGTATTCGACCGGGAACTCCACCTTCACCGGCTTGGCGGCTCCCGCCGGCGGAGCCGAGTAGGCCGCGCCGACCACGAGCGCGGCGAGAAGGAGAACACGTGTGACGGCGGCCGAGAGCACGCGGTGCTGGAGCATGGCGGCCTCCTTGGGAAGGGCAGAATCAAGAGTGTCCTGCAGCGTCCACACCTATGTCAACCAGGTGCAGTCCACCAGCGTCCATCTACAGGTAGCCACAACGGCTGGTCGAAATGTCCCGAAGATCACGCACTACCTTCGGCAGATCCGGATGGGTCTCACAAACCTCCGTTTCCGTGCGTCTGTGCGACGCCGCCCGGATCGCGGCAGGTGAGTACGTTCCCGATTCGACAGGGCGGAGACTTTTGAGCACGTCCGAGCCAAACTGTGACGATGACTGAGCCACGGAACCTGTCGCCCTTCGAAAGGGCACTGCTCGCACGGTTCTCGGGCACGTACACGACCTCGGGTGGCGAGGTGTGGGTCCGTTACGAGGACGCCGAAGCGGCTATTGACCTCGCCCAGAAGCAGGGTTTGCGCCTGCTTGGTATGGAGGGGTTCGTTGTCGGAGAAAGCATCCACCCGTCCATGAGTCGCATCGCCGACTTCTCAGGAACGGACTCCTGCGGAACTGCGTACGACGCCGCCAAGACTCTGTTGATCGGACCTTGGGCCGAGGTCCCGGACGACATGCATGAGGACGCCACGGGCCCCTACATGATCGACATCGTCGTAGGCGATTGACCGTCGGCTCGCCCGACAGCGACTACCGCTCTGCGGCAAATACGGATGGTTGTCTCACAACCGTCCCCTTGCGAGACGCCAGTCGGTTAGCCGGTCAGCGCGAGCCGGGCGATCCGGACGAGGCGTTCGAAGTACGGCTGGGCCTCGGCTGGGAGAACGTGGATCGAACGCTCCAACTCCTCCTCTGCCTGTGCGAGGCGTTGCCTGTCGAGAGCGGAGAGCGACTCAGCGCGGCTTGCCCATCCGACGATGTCGGCGTCGATCATCACCGGGTCCACCTCGCCGTAGTCCAGACCCTTGTCGATCGCATCTGGGAATGGGTCGATTCGGTGCCTGCGCATCTCGGAGTCGAGGGTTTCACTCACTGGGCCAGCCTAGGTCGGCCCGGTGTTGCAGAACCCTCTACTGCGGACTGGCTGATCTGCCCAATCGAATGCCTGCCTGTCGCTGTAGTGGAAGCATTGGCGCGTGGAGATAACCGAAGCGGCGGTGGACGGGGCGACTGAACCCGAGATTGAACGCCAGTGGTTGAACGCAGTCCACGAGGCCGCACGAACCTCTGTGCCACCCGGACGTGTGGGCAAGGTCGTCAGCCGCCCTGGTCCCGGCTGGAACTTCTACTGGATCACTGTCGAGTTCGGCGATATGCGGATACGTCTCCTGTTGAACGCCGCATCCTCAGCCGTCGCCGCTGCGGAGGGCCAGTCGGAAACCTCCGTCGGGCCATTGACGTTTGTCGACGTACCGAATGCCGATGCGTTCCGCAATCACGGCTTTACGACCTTGACGACGACCGATCTCGTGGCGGGCTTTACGACCGCTGACTTGCGTGGCCTCAGCGAACACCAGGTGGCAGACGTGGAGTATCACCGCCCGGAGCGGGTCGGAGACCTCATCTTCAACCGGTTTGACTAGTCACTGGCGTCTCAGAACCGTCCGATTGTGAGACCCAGGGCTCCCGACCAGAAACAGCCCGCGGTCGGCGTCAGTCGACGGGCGTGATCCCCGCCTTGTGCCGCTGCGCGAGCTCCGCGTAGTACGGCGGGTTCGCGTCGACCCAGAACTGGGCGCCGGTTCCCTCGATCTCCTTCTTGACCTGAGCCGGAGTGCCGGCCGCGAGGACCCCCGCCGGGATCTGGGTCCCCGGGCTGACCAGCGACCCGGCCGCCACCATCGAACCGACGCCGAGTCGGGTGTCGTCGAGCATCGTGCTGCTGTTGCCGAGGAGAGCCTTCGCCTCGAGCACCGCACCGTGCACCACGCAGGAGTGCGCGACGGTGGCGCCGGGGCCGACCTCGACCACGGCGTCCGGGGCGCCGTGCAGGACCGAGTTGTCCTGCACGTTGGCGCCTTCGCGGATCACGATCGAGCAGATGTCGCCGCGCAGCACCGCGCCGTACCAGACACTGGCGCCCTTCTCGATGATCACGTCGCCGATCAGGGTCGCAGTCGGGGCGACGAAAGCCTCGGGATGGACGGAGGGGCGCTTTCCTTCGAACTCGAAGAGGTTCACCCGGAGCAGGTTAGTCCTCGGACGGGGTTTCGACAGGCTCAACCAACGCGGGGTCAAGAGCGCCGAGAGGCTCCGGCGGTGCCAGGGCGTCGTCGACGCCATAGTCCGCACTGGCGTTGGGGGGCGTGCTGCGCTGGACCGGCACCGTCCCGGGCGTGGTCAACTCCGGAGGCGCCACCCGGGTGTCCTCGATCGTCACTTCGACCGGTTCGGGCATCCCGGAGAGCTGGATCATCTCGCGCCGCCAGCCCGGCGCCTCCTCCAGCGACCGGGCCGTGCCGGGCCCCATCAGGATCTGGCCGTCCTGGGCTCGGCTGCACAGCCGTGCCGAGAGGTTCACGGTGGTGCCGATGGCGGCGTACTCAAGCTGCTGCTCGGTGCCGATCGCACCGACAGCGCACTCACCGGACGAGATCCCGATGCCGACGCCGAGCGGCGTCTCCGGCGTGGCCCACTTGTCGGTGACGGTCCTGACCCGAGTCATCATGTGTCGCGCCAGCCGCAACCCGACCCTGGTGTGGTCCGGCCTCGGGAACGGTGCGCCGACCAGGATCAGCGCGCCGTCACCGGCGAAGTCCTTCACCGTGGCGCCGTACTCCTTGGCCGCTTCGATCACCACCGCGTAGTACTCCTGGAGCACCTGGACCATGAACTCGGCGCCGTGCGCCTGGGTGAAGCTGGTGAAGCCGCGCAGGTCGATGCTGACCGCGGTCAAGCTGTAGATCTCGGTGCGGATGTCCACGCTCAGACCCGACAGGTGCGCGGTCTCGGCGATGTCGGGGGAGATGAACCGCGCCATGTTGCTGCGCTCGTCGAAGAGCGCGTCCTGCTGGGTCTCGATGATCAGGTAGTCGACGTACGTCTGCCGGGTGATCCACTCCATCGCCAGGTTGAGCACCATCCCGGACAGCAGCGCGGTCAGCGGGATGAAGAGCCCGACCGCGAGTTGCTGGTCGTCGACGACCCCGTCGGCGTGCATCCACCAGCTCGCGGCTGCGGCGAGCAGGCAGTACGGCGTCACCGATAGGACAGCCACCAGGGGCGGCAGTCGGAACATCGTCAGCCCGAAGTACGCCGCCATCGTCACGCAGGCACCGGTCAGCGTCGGCTGGTCCATCTTGTAGGTCAGCGCCACGGCGAGGACGCCGCCGACCAGGTTGGCCAGCGAGCTCCAGGTCTGGGTGAGGTGCCTGGTGGACTCGCTGCGGGAGACCACCACGCCGACGAGCAGCAGTCCGATCATCGCGGGGATCAGCACCAGTGCGAGCCCGCGGTAGTGATCGAGCGCGCCGAAGATCACCGCGACGAAGGCGCAGAACGCTGCGCCGGCAGCGCCGTACATGGCGACCTGGGCGAACGTGCGCACGTGGTCGAGTCGCCACGTGCGGTAGTCCGCCTCAACCGCCTCGTCGGTGAACCGCAACCCCCAGCGGGTCTCCGGAGAGGTGAGCTCCGAGACGACCGGCCAACCGTCAGGCCTGGTCATCACTCATTGGCCTGTCAGTCGCCGTGATCGCGGTCGATCCGCTCTTCGGTGGCGCCGGTGAGGGCGTCCTTGAAGTGCGGGATCTTCGCGGTCAGGTCGGCCACGGTCTCGGCCGTGAAGTGCAGCGCTTCGAGGGGGGTCTCGGAGACGACCGTCGCCGAGCGGAGCTTGTGGTTGACCAGGGCCATCTCGCCGACCAGATCGCCGGCGCCGACGCGCGCGACCTCGGTGCCGGAGCGTCGTACCGAGACCTCGCCGGACAGGATCAGGTAGGCCTTGTCTGCCGGGGTGTTCTCGGACATCATCGCCCAGCCCTCGGGGACGGTCAGGTACGTCGCGGCGCCGACGACCAGGCGGATCTCACCGTCAGTGAAATCCTTGAACCGGTCCAGCGCAGCAAGCTGCTGGATACGTGCGTTCTCGTCGGACTCTTTGCCGCGCATCCACGGACTCCTCTCGTGCGACCCGAAACCTGGTCGCGCAGGCTGCTCCCCTGGGTTGATTCTCATCGCTGGAGGGTGCGTTGTCCATCACCCGCCCAAGGCGGCGGTCCGCGGGTTCGGTCAGGCCCCGGATCGGGAGAGTAGGTTGCGCCTCATGACGGCGACGGTGTGCATCATCGGCGCGGGGTCCTCCGGGATCACCGCCGCGCAGGTCCTCCACGCCCGCGGGGTGGCGTTCGACTGCTTCGAGGTCGGCAGCGAGGTCGGCGGGAACTGGCGCTACGACAACGACAACCAGATGTCCTCGGCGTACGCGTCGCTGCACATCAACACCTCGCGGCACCTGATGGAGTACGCCGCGTACCCGATGCCCGAGACATTGCCGGACTACCCGAGCCACTGGCAGATCGCTGAGTACTTCGACGACTACGTCGACTACTTCGGGCTCCGGGACCTGATCGCCTTCCGGACCGAGGTGGTGAAGGTCGAGCCGGTCGCCGGCGGCGGGTACGACGTCACGGTCCGGCCGGTGGCGGGCGGACAAGAGACCCGGCATTACCAGCACGTGGTCGTCGCGAACGGGCACCACTGGAGGCCGCGCTGGCCGGAGCCTGCGTTCCCGGGGGCGGAGTCGTTCCCCGGCGAGCAGATCTACGCCCACCACTACCGGACCCCGGTTCCGCTGGTCGACAAACGCGTCCTGGTCCTCGGGATCGGCAACTCGGCGTGCGACATCGCGGTGGAGTCGTCCCGGGTGGCGGCCAGCACCGACCTGGCGATGCGGCGCGGCGCGCACATCATCCCGAAGTACATGTTCGGCCGACCCACTGACCGGCTCTCGGAATCCTCGGTCGTGGTGATGCCGTTCGCGCTCCAACAGCGGCTGGTGGCGTTGATGTTGCGGATCGTCTCGGGCAAGGTCACCGACTACGGCCTGCCCGAGCCCGACCACGCGATTCTGCACGCGCACCCGACGATCAGCCAGGAACTACTCAACCGGCTCGGGCACGGCGACATCGCGGTCCGGCGGAACATCGACCGGTTCGAGGGGTCGAAGGTCTTCTTCGTCGACGGCTCCGCCGCCGAGTACGACGTGGTCGTCTACTGCACCGGCTACCAGGTGAGCTTCCCGTTCCTCGACGACCGGGTGGTGAGCGCCGATGACAACCACGTCGATCTCTACCGCCGGGTCGTCGACCCGAGGAACCCCGGGCTCTACTTCGTCGGTCTGATCCAGCCCCTCGGTGCGGTGATGCCGCTCGCCGAGGCGCAGGCGGAGTGGATCGGCGACCTGGTCACCGGGGTCGCGGCGCTGCCGTCGACCGACGAGATGAACGCCCAGATCGCCGAGTACGACCGGAAGCTGCGTAAGCGGTACGTCGCCTCGAAGCGGCACACCATCCAGGTCGACTTCCATGAGTACCGCACCGAGATCGGCCAGGAGCGCAAGCGCGGTGCCCGGCGGGCGAAGCGGCGCTGACTACGTCCCGTTGTTGAAGATGCCGCTGCCGTCGCCTCCGTAAAGGGCGAGGCCGAGGGTGACGATCAGCGCGATGATGCAGGCAACCTCGAGGAACCGCGTCGTCATCTGCTTCTGCACCGGGGTCGCGCCGTTCGGGGTGGCGCTGCGCAGCACGAGCAGCACCAGACCGGCGAAGACGCCGGTGGTGACGGTGGCGCACAGCCCCCACACGACGCCGGCGCTGAGCGGGTACCCGACGATCCCGCCCATGCCGAACTGCTCCGGCACGCCGACGATCCGGGCGGGCAGGATCAGGAAGGTCAGTCCGAGGGCGGGCGTGAGCAGCAGGGAGCGGTTGCGGAACTGTGCGTGGGTCAGCCTCCGGTGCTCGGACCAGAACAGCGCTGTGAGCATGTACGGCGGACCGCCGACCAGCCAGCCGAAGAAGATCCAGCCGTCCGGGGTGGTGTGGGTCTTCTGCAGCTGCAGTGCGATGTCTTCACCGAGGACGAGCCCGAGGGCGAGGAAGGCGCCGGAGAAGCCGAGGGTGAGCAGGCCGAAGCGTGTCCTTCGGTTCAACGATGTCCACGGGTTCCCCACGGGGTGAATCTACTGGTCCGTCCCGCTTCGACCAGAATCCGACGGGCCGACCCCGGGTGGCCGGGGCGGCGCCGTCACCCCTGCGGCGGGTAGGTCGGCGGATAGGCCGGCGGATAGGCCGGCGGGGCGGGCGCGCGCCGGACCACGATCGTGCCCATGATCTTGTCGGCGAAGGTCTGGCGTTTGTCGTCCCAGAGCGGCCAGAGGTAGCCCAGTCCGCAGGGCAACCCGTCCAGGATGTGCAGGAGGGAGCGGCCGAAGGTGCGCCACCCACCGATCGGGGCACCGGTCCGCTCGGAGATCACCGCGATGCCCACCCACTGCTTGCCCAGGCTGGAGCCGGTCTGGCCCTGCCGGATGACCTGGTTCCAGGTGCCAAAGGCGATCATCACGGCGAGCGCGATCAGCGCCACCGCCAGGCCAACGTCCTGGGTGCCCTGACTGAAGGTCGGGTCGTCCCACAAGGTGAAGCCGATGTTCATCGCGAAGTACGCGGGAGCGAGCAGCAGGCTGTCGAGCAGGTACCCGCCGACCCGGTAGCCCCAGTGCGCATACGGGCTCGGCGGCGGTGCGGCGTACTGCTGGTAGGACGGGCCCGTCGGGTACTGCGGGACGCCGTACTGAGGCTGTTGCCCGTACGGCGGCGGGGGCGGGTACTCAGGACCCGGGTACGGCGGCGGCTGGTTCGGATCGGACACGTACGCCTCCTCGAGAGATGTGCGTCGAGCCTAGGCCACCGACGGGTTCACGGGGCGAGTGGCGGCAGCACCGACCCGTGGTCGAGGTCGAGCAATCCGTCCTTGCCGAGATCGCCGACCCGGCGCGGATCGGTGCACAAGGCGGCGACCGTGAGCAGGTGGGCGTGCTCGGTGGTCGTCACCTTGGTGACGGCGTCCTCGGCCTGGAGCGCTGCCTCCATCGGCCCCTGCTCGGTCGCCTGGGCGTACAGGACGGCGGCCTTGCCGACGACGTCGGACCAGGTCGGGAACCGGAGCGCGGAGATCGCCTGCCGGCAGGAACCGGTCGCGCTGGCGCCGACCGCCCGTACGCCGGTGCCCAGGGCGGCGATGTCCTGCTGCCAGCCTTCGAAGGTCTGGGAGAAGCAGCCGGCCTCCTGCTTCGTGGTGCTGTCGTCGGTGTCGCAGGCCGACCCTCCGACGTACACCGCGGCGACGTTGACGTCGTACGCGCTGATCGCGGCGGCGAGCTCGGCCTGCTGCTCTTCCGGTAGGTAGGGGAGCGCCAGGTCCGGGTCCGGGGTCGCGGTGGCGGCGAACGTGGTGGCGCCGTCGATGCCGCAGCCCCGGAAGACCTGCTCCAGGGTCCCCGTCAGTACTCCGTCAGTGGCGGTCTCCCAGGCCCAGGTGAAGGACTCGCCGTAGGTGCCGTGGCTGCTGCCGCCGCACTCGCCGACCCGGATGTGCTCGCCGGTGAAGCCACCGGGCCGGGCTTCGAGCCGGATGGTGTTGCCCTGCGGCCGGTTGGTGCTGGCGGCGCGCTGGAAGAGCGCGGAGCAGGCGTCATCGGCGCAGCTGAGGAACGCCTCGGTCGAGACCTCGGAGTCGGGGCCGACGGGGTTGTCGGGAAGCGTGGACTCCTCGATCACCGTGCTCAGCCGGTAGCCGCCGACCGCTGACCGGGCCTCGGCCGTCAGGTCGCGGGGCTGCTGGCTCCCCCCGCAGGCCGCGAGCACGAGTGCTGCCACCACTGCCGCGACTGGTGCCGCTGCCCGGGCGCTCGCCTGCCTGACCATCGGATCTCCCTGCCTCTCCCGGTCAGCCGCGGCGGTGACCGTGGCCGAGCGTAGCGAGCAGATGTCCATAGATTAAAAGTCAGGCTTGACTGTTTGTTGGTCTCCCGGTCACGATGCTTCTGTGACGACCACCCGGGTGAGCCAGGAGGAGCGGACGCGCGCCATGCGGCAGCGCCTCCTCGAGGCAACCGTGCAGTGCCTCGCGGAGTACGGCTGGTCCGGTACGTCGACCACCCTCGTCTCACAGCGCGCCGGGGTCAGCCGCGGCGCTCAGCTGCACCACTTCCCGACCAAGAACGACCTCGTCGTCGCTGCGGTCGAGCACCTGGCCAGGATCCGGCGTGACGAGCTCGCCGAGGCGGCGGCCCAGCTGCCCACCGGCCCGCGTCGGACCCGGGCGGTCCTGGAGATGCTCGGCGACCACTTCACCTCGGACGTCTTCGGCGCCGCCCTCGAGCTCTGGGTGGCTGCGCGCAGCGACGCCGCCCTGCTCGCCGCGCTCGGCCCGTTCGAACGGATCACCGGCCGCGAGACCCACAAGCTCACCGTCGAGATGCTCGACGCCGACGAGTCAAAGCCCGGAGCCCGCGAGCTCGTCCAGGCCACGCTCGACCTGATCCGCGGCCTCGGCCTGGCCAACACGATCAGCAACGACCGCGCCCGACGCTCCCGGATCCTCGACCGCTGGGCCGCCGTCCTCGACGCCGACCTCCCCCGACGTACCAAGGAGACACCGTGAACCCGAAGGGCAACGCCGTGCTGGAACAAGTCCTCACGGACCTCACCTCCGAGGGTGACGCGCTCGAGTCGCTGGTCGCTCCGCTCGACGAGGCCGGCTGGCGAACGCCGGTGCCGGCAGACGGCTGGGACATCGCGACCACCATCGTGCACCTCGCCTGGACCGACGAGGCTGCGGTCGCCGCCGGCACCGACAAGGAGGCCTGGGACGCGCTGGTGCTGCAGGCCATGGGTGACCCGCTGGGCTTCGTCGACGCCGAGGCGTTCGCGGGCGCGACGGCAACTGGCGCTGAGATCCTGGCACGCTGGCGCACCGGCCGGCCCGGCTTGGCGACGATGCTGCGGGAGTTCCCCGACGGTCAGAAGTTGCCGTGGTTCGGACCGCCGATGAGCCCGACCTCGATGGCGACCGCGCGGTACATGGAGACCTGGGCGCACGCGCTCGACGTGTACGACGCCCTCGAGGTCGACTACGAACCGACCGACCGGATCCGGCACGTGGCGCACCTGGGGGTCCGCACCCGGAACTTCTCCTTCGGCGTGCGTGAGCTCGAGCTGCCGGCCGAGGAGTTCCGGATCGATCTGGTCGCCCCGTCCGGCGAGGTCTGGTCCTACGGGCCCGAGGACGCCGCACAGACGCTGACCGGGTCGGCGTACGACTTCTGCCTGCTGGTCACCCAGCGCCGGCACCGTGACGATCTCGACCTGGTCGCGACCGGGGCGGACGTCGACCGATGGCTCGACATCGCCCAGGCGTTCGCCGGGCCGTCGGGCACGGGCCGCGAGGCGACGTCGTGACGGCAGCACGCATCGGCAACTGCAGCGGCTTCTACGGCGACCGGCTCACCGCCATGCGGGAGATGCTGGAAGGCGCCCCCGGCCAGCCCGACCTGGACTACCTGACCGGTGACTACCTGGCCGAGCTGACCATGCTGATCCTCGGCAAGGACCAGATGAAGGACCCGTCCCTGGGCTACGCGCGCACCTTCGTAGCCCAGGTCGCCGACTGCCTCGGTCTCGCGCTGCAGAAGAACGTCAAGCTGGTCGCCAACGCCGGCGGCCTCAACCCGGCCGGTCTCGCCGCCAAGCTCGCCGAGGTCTCGACCTCGCTCGGGCTGGACGCGAAGATCGCGTGGGTCGACGGTGACAACCTGGCACCCCGGGCCGCCGAGCTCGGCCTCGGGAACGCGCTGACCGCCAACGCCTACCTCGGCGCGTTCGGCATCGCCCGGGCCCTTGAGGCTGGCGCCGACATCGTCGTCACCGGCCGGGTCACCGACGCCTCGGTCGTGGTCGGTCCGGCGATCGCGCACCACGGCTGGACCCCCACCTCGTACGACGAGCTGGCCGGCGCTGTCGTCGCCGGGCACATCATCGAATGCGGCACCCAGGCGACCGGTGGCAACTTCTCCGGCTTCCTCGACCTGCCTCGGGACGCGACACCGCTGGGCTTCCCGCTCGCCGAGGTCGCCGCCGACGGGTCCTTCGTCGTTACCAAGAACGCCGGCACCGGCGGCCTGGTCTCGGTCGACACGATCACCGCGCAGCTTGTCTACGAGGTGCAGTCGACGCTCTACCTCGGGCCCGACGTCACCACCGACCTCGCCTCGATCCGCCTCGAGGACGACGGCCCGGACCGGGTCCGGGTCAGCGGAGTTGTGGGCACCCCGCCGCCCGAGCAGCTCAAGGTCTGCGTCAACGAGCTCGGCGGGTGGCGCAACCAGATGGAGTTCGTGCTGACGGGCCTCGACATCGAGGCGAAGGCCGCCTGGCTGCGCACCCAGCTCGACGCCCGGCTCGCGGCTGGTCCGCCGGCCAGCGTGGACTGGTCCCTCGACTCCCTCCCGGTCCCTGACGCCGACACCGAGGAAGGCGCCTCCTGCCTGCTCCGGGTGACGGTGAAGGACCCGTCCGCGGAGGCAGTGGGCAAGCCCTTCACGGCAGCCGCTGTCGAGCTCGCGCTGGCGTCGTACCCGGGCTTCACCCTGACGGCGCCGCCGGGTCGCGGGTCGCCGTACGGGATCTACCGGCCGGCGTACGTCGACCGCTCGGCGGTGACGGAGACGGTGCACCTCTGGGACGGCACGGTGGTCACCATCGACGCACCTACCGAGCGTGCGCATGCTCAACCGCCGGTGGCCGAACATGTCGAGACCCTCGTGCCCGATCTCTCCTCTCCCACGTCGGTCCACCCGCTCGGCACTTTCGTGCACGCCCGCTCGGGCGACAAGGGTGGCGACGCGAACGTCGGTCTCTGGATCGGCACCTCCGACAACATGTCCGAGGACCTCCGGGCACGTCGGATCGGCTGGCTGCTGCACCTGATCACCCCGGACGCGGTCCGGGCCTTCCTGCCCGAGGCGGCAGACCTGCCAGTCGAGGTCTACCCGCTGCCGAACCTCGGCGGCGTCAACATCCTGATCCGCGGCTTGCTCGGCGACGGCGTCGCCGCCAGCACCCGTTTCGACCCCCAAGCCAAGGCCGTCGGCGAGTGGCTGCGGTCCCGGTACGTGCACATCCCCGAGGAGCTGGTGTGACCCGTCAGTTTCACTGGTTAACCAGTGAACCCTGGAGCGAACACGAGAAGCATCGCGTGTTCCTCCACAGCAACGAGTGTTCAACCAACTGGAGAAAACGATGACCATCCTGAACGACGACCGCCTCGCCCTGCAGGCGAGCACGCGGACCTTCGTAGAGCGCGAGATCGTTCCGTACCTCCAGGAGTGGGAGGACGCGTGCGAGATCCCGCGCTCGCTGCACCAGGCCGCGGCGAAGGCCGGCATCCTTGGACTCGGTTTCCCCGAGGAAGCCGGCGGCGAGGGCGGCGACCTGCTCGACGCCACCGCGATGCAGGAGGCGTTCTTCGCGGCTGGTGGTTCCTCGGGGCTCGCGGCCGGCCTCTTCACCCACGGCATCGCGCTGCCGCACATCATCGCGAACGGCAACGCCGACCTGGTCGACCGGTACGCGCGGCCGACGTTGGCCGGTGACCGGATCGGCTCGCTGGCGATCACCGAGCCGGACGGCGGCTCGGACGTCGCCGGCATCCGCACCACCGCGGTCCGCGACGGCGACCACTACGTCATCAACGGCGCGAAGACCTTCATCACCTCAGGAGTCCGCGCCGACTTTGTCACCACCGCGGTCCGCACCGGCGGTCCCGGGCACGCCGGGATCTCGCTGATCGTGGTCGACAAGGGCACACCCGGGTTCACCGTCGACCGTTCGCTGCAGAAGATGGGCTGGCACTGCTCCGACACCGCCGAGCTGGGGTACGCCGACGTACGGGTGCCGGTGACCAACCTGGTCGGCGAGGAGAACTCGGGTTTCTACCAGATCGCCGAGCAGTTCGTCGTCGAGCGGATCGGGCTCGCCGTGCACGGGTACGGCATCGCCGGCCGTGCCCTCGAGCTGACCGCGCAGTACTGCCGGGAGCGAGAGGCGTTCGGCAAGCCGCTGATCGCCAACCAGGTCGTCCGCCACAAGTTGGTCGAGATGCGCCGACTGGTGGAGATCTCCCGGGCTTACACCCACGAGGTGATCCAGCGTCACGTCGCCGGGGCCCAATCCGGAGGACCCAGCGTGATCGCCGAGGCGTGCCTGGCCAAGCAGACCGCGGTGGAGGCGTGCGAGGCCGTCGTCGACGCCGCGGTCCAGCTGCACGGCGGCGCCGGGTACATGCACGGCACCGAGGTTGAACGGCACTACCGGGACTCCCGGATCTTGCCGATCGGCGGCGGCGCGACCGAAGTGCTCACCGACCTCGCCGCCCGACTGATGGGCTACGCCTCATGAGCGCCGAGACCGTCGAGCCGACCCGACGCGAGGCGATGCTCGCCAAGCTGGAGTCCCTCGACGAGCAGCACGCCCTCGCTGTCGCCGGCGGCGGCGAGCGGTACGTCGAACGGCACCGCGCCCGCGGCAAGCTCACCGCCCGCGAGCGGATCGAGCTGCTGATCGATCCCGGTACGGCGTTCCTCGAGCTCTCCCCGCTCGCCGGGTGGGGTTCGGACTTCACCGTCGGGGCCAGCGTGGTCACCGGGATCGGGGTCGTCGAGGGCATCGAGTGCCTGATCAACGCCAACGACCCGACCGTCAAGGGTGGCGCGTCGAATCCGTGGACGCTGAAGAAGGGCTTCCGGGCCTCGCAGGTCGCCGAGGAGAACGACCTGCCGACGATCTCGCTGGTCGAGTCCGGCGGGGCTGACCTGCCGACCCAGAAAGACATCTTCATCCCGGGCGGCAAGATGTTCCGGGACCTGACCCGGGCCAGCGCCCGGCGACAGCCCACGATCGCGCTGGTCTTCGGCAACTCGACCGCCGGCGGCGCCTACATCCCCGGCATGAGCGATTACACCGTGATGGTGAAGGAGCAGGCGAAGGTCTTCCTCGGCGGCCCGCCGCTGGTGAAGATGGCCACTGGTGAGGAGTCCGACGACGAGTCGCTCGGCGGTGCCGAGATGCACGCACGCACCTCCGGCCTGGCCGACTACCTCGCCGTCGACGAGCACGACGCGATCCGGATCGGCCGCCGGATCATCGCCCGGTTGAACAAGGAGAAGCTCGCGGCGTCGAAGGCGACCCTGACGTTCGCCGAGCCCGAGGAGGACCCCGACGGCTTGCTCGACCTGATCCCGACCGACCTCAAGGAACCGTTCGACCCGCGCGAGGTGATCGCCCGGGTTGTCGATGGTCGCAGCGCGACGAACGGCGCCCTGTTCGACGAGTTCAAGCCGCTCTACGGCAGCTCGCTGGTCACCGGCTGGGCCAAGATCCACGGCCACCAGATCGGCATCCTGGCCAACGCCCAAGGCGTGCTCTTCTCCGAGGAGGCGCAGAAGGCGACCCAGTTCATCCAGCTGGCCAACCAGGTCGACGTACCGCTGCTGTTCCTGCACAACACCACCGGCTACATGGTCGGCGCGGAGTACGAGCAGGGCGGCATCATCAAGCACGGCGCCCAGATGATCAACGCGGTCAGCAACTCCAAGGTGCCGCACATCTCGGTGGTGATGGCCGCGTCGTACGGCGCCGGCAACTACGGGATGAACGGGCGCGCCTTCGACCCGCGGTTCCTCTTCACCTGGCCGTCGGCGAAGTCGGCGGTGATGGGCCCGGCCCAGTTGGCCGGAGTGCTTTCCATCGTCGCCCGCGCCGCCGCAGAGTCGAAGGGCAAGGAGTACGACGAGGATGCCGACGCCGGGATGCGCGCGTTCATCGAAGCGTCCATCGAGGAGCAGAGCCTGCCGTACTTCCTCTCCGGGATGCTCTACGACGACGGCGTCATCGACCCGCGGGACACCCGCACCGTCCTGGGCATCTGCCTGTCCGTGATCAACAACAAGCCCATCCAGGGCACGGACCGCTTCGGCGTCTTCCGGATGTGAGGGACCGATGACCATCAAACGAATCCTGGTCGCGAACCGCGGCGAGATCGCCCGGCGCGTCTTCACCACCGCCCGCCGTCTCGGGATCGGCACGGTCGCGGTCTACTCCGACGCGGACGCCGGTCTTCCGTTCGTGACCGAGGCCGACCTCGCCGTACGCCTCCCAGGCAACACTCCGGCCGAGACCTACCTGCGCGGTGACCTGGTGATCGAGGCGGCCAAGAAGGCCGGTGCGGACGCGATCCACCCCGGGTACGGGTTCCTGTCGGAGAACGCCGAGTTCGCCCGCGCAGTCGTCGACGCCGGACTGACCTGGATCGGGCCCACGCCCGACTCGATCGACTCGATGGGGTCGAAGATCGCGGCGAAGAAGCTGATGGCCGACGCCGGGGTCCCGGTCTTCGGCGAGATTGAGCCGGCCGCCGCTACCGAGGCCGACCTGCCGCTGCTGGTCAAGGCGTCCGCCGGCGGCGGTGGTCGGGGAATGCGGATCGTGCGCGACCTCGCCGACCTCGCCAGCCAGGTCCAGCTCGCCTCCGACGAGGCGGCGTCCGCATTCGGCGACGCCACCGTCTTCTGTGAGCCCTACCTTGAGAACGGCCGGCACGTCGAGGTCCAGGTCGTCGGTGACACCCACGGCAACCTGCTGGTGCTCGGCGAACGCGACTGCTCGTTGCAGCGACGGCATCAGAAGGTCGTCGAGGAAGCGCCGGCACCTGGGCTGACCGACGAGGTCCGGAACACCTTGCACGACAGCGCGCGGCTCGCCGCGGCTGCAATCGGGTACGTCGGCGCCGGCACCGTGGAGTTCATGGTCTCCGGTGAGCGGGTCTCCTTCCTGGAGATGAACACCCGCCTGCAGGTTGAGCACCCGGTCACCGAGGCGGTGTTCGGGGTCGACCTGGTGGAGGCGCAGATCCGGGTCGCCGAGGGCGGGGCGATCCCCGACGCGCCCACCCACCCGCGCGGCCACGCGATCGAGGTACGGCTCTACGCCGAGGACCCAGCGGCGGACTACCAGCCGCAGAGCGGCCTGCTGGACGCGTTCGACATCCCGACCGACCTGGCCTTCGACCAGTTCGTCACCTACGGCAGCCGCCTCGACAGCGGCTTCGTCTCGGGCAGCGAGGTCGGCACCCACTACGACGCGATGCTGGCCAAGGTGATCGTCTGGGCTCCAGCACGCGACCTCGCGCTGCGACAGCTGGCTGGGGTGCTCCGGCGCTCGCGCCTGCACGGGATCCGCACCAACCGGGACCTGCTGGTCGAGCTCCTCGGCCACGAGGACGTGATCGCCGGGCGGATGACGACGAACTTCCTGGCCGACGAGCCGCTGGCCGCCACGGAGGGTCGACGTCTCCCCGGCAGCCCCGTAGACCAGGGCTGCGCACTCTTCGCCGCAGCGGTAGCGCTCGTGGGCGAGTCGGTCCGGCACCGTCAGGTGCAGCAGGCCATTCCGCCCGGGTGGCGCAACGTGTACTCGGCTCCGGTGGTCGAGACCTTCGACCTTGACGGCACCGAGATCAAGGTCGGCTGGCGCAACGTCCGCGGTGTCCTGGAGTTCGTCGACCTGTACGACGAGGTCACAGGTGCCACGGCCAAGATGCCGGAGCGACTGGTGACCTCCTCGGGGCCCGGCGGGTGGCGGGTGCAGGTCACCCACGACGGGATCTCCCGTCCGCACGAGGTGTTCCTGCACTCCGACCGGGTCGACGTCGAGGCGCCGTCCGGACACCTCGCGCTGCGCCGGGTTCCCCGGTTCGTCGACCCGGCCGAGCAGGTCAGCGCCGGCTCGCTGCTCGCCCCGATGCCCGGCACCGTGATCGCGGTCCCGGTGGAGTCCGGCGCCTCCGTCGAGGCCGGGCAGACGCTGCTCGTCTTGGAGGCGATGAAGATGCAGCACTCGATCAGTGCCCCCGGTGACGGTGTCGTGGAGATCGCCGTCACCGTGGGCCAGCAGGTAGCGGCGGGCGACGTGCTCGCTGTCGTTTCGTCCGAAGGCACCACCGAGGAGTCCGCATGACCGACACCATGTTCACCGAGCCCGACGAGCGGGTGGCCCTGCGCGAGGCCGTCGCGAAGTTGGCCGGCAGCTACGGCCACAGCTACGTCGCTGGGAAGACCCGGTCCGGTGGCAAGCTCACCGAGCTGTGGCAGGACATGGGCAAGCACGGCTTCCTCGGCGTCAACATCCCCGAGGAGTACGGCGGGGGCGGCGGCGGGATGGCCGACCTCGCCGCGGTGCTCGAGGAGTGCGCCGCTGCCGGTGCGCCGCTGCTGATGATGGTGGTCAGCCCGGCGATCTGCGGCACCATCATCTCGCGGTGCGGCACCGAGGAGCAGAAGCAGCACTACCTGCCGAAGATTGCCGACGGGTCGATGATCATGGCGTTTGCGATCACCGAGCCGGACGCCGGCTCGAACAGCCACCAGATCACCACCACCGCGACCCGTGACGGCGACGAGTGGGTGTTGACCGGCCAGAAGACCTACATCTCCGGGGTCGACGAGGCGGACGCGATCCTGGTCGTCTCCCGGACGGCGGACGCGAAGACGGGCAAGCTCAAGCCGGCCCTGATCGTCGTACCGACGGATGCGAAGGGCCTGGAGAAGCAGGTCATCCCGATGGACTTCCACGCGCCGGAGAAGCAGTTCACGCTCTTCTTCGACAGTGTCCGAGTCCCCGCGGACAACCTGGTCGGCGACGAGGACGGCGGCATCTGGCAGCTCTTCGCCGGTCTCAACCCGGAGCGGATCATGGGTGCGGCGTTCTCCAACGGGATGGCCCGCTTCGCCCTGGCCAAGGCGGTCGAGTACGCCAAGACCCGGAGGGTCTGGAAGGACGTCATCGGCACCCACCAGGGCATCGCGCACCCGCTGGCGAAGGCGAAGATCGAGCTGGAGCAGTCCCGGTTGCTGCAGCAGAAGGCGGCCGCCCTGTACGACGCCGGCGACGACGCCGGTGCCGGCGAATACGCCAACATGGCGAAGTACTCCGGCGGCGAGGTCGCCTGCAACACCCTCGACGTCGCGGTGCACACCCACGGCGGCAACGGGCTGGCGCAGGAGTACGGCCTGGGCAACATGCTGCTGGCCGCCCGTCTGGGCCGGATCGCTCCGGTCAGCCGGGAGATGATCCTCAACTTCATCGCCATGCACAGCCTGGGTTTGCCGAAATCCTACTGACCTGACCAGCCTGTTGAGTAAGGCCTTGTGGCTCAATGAATCAGGGCTCATGGCCGCCATGAGGCCCGATTCGACGAACCAAAGGGCCGGATTCAACGCAGAAGGAGCACCATGACCGAGTACGACGAGCTGGTCCACTACGTTGTCGAGGACGGCGTCGGGACGATCACGCTGGACTCCCCGCATAACCGGAACGCGCTGTCCCGGCAGCTGATCGACGAGCTCTTCCAGCATCTCGACGAGGCGGCGGAGGACGACGCGGTCCGGGTTGTGCTCCTCCGCTCAGCCGATCGAGTCTTCTGCTCCGGCGCCGACCTCTCCGAGGCCGCGTCCGGGTCGATGACCGAGGGAGCTGGGGCTCTGGTCGAGCTGCAACGGGTGATCGTGACCCACCCCAAGCCGGTCGTGACCCGACTCGCCGGTCCGGTCCGCGCCGGCGGCCTGGGGATCGTGGCCGCCAGCGACCTGGTGATCTGCTCCGACGAGGTCACCTTCGCGTTGACCGAGTCCCGGTTGGCGCTGGCGCCGGCGGTGATCTCGTTGACGCTGATCCCGCGGCTGACCAGCCGGGCGGCGTACGACACCTTCCTCACCGGCCGCGGCTTCGACGCGACCGAGGCGGCGGCGATGGGCCTGGTCACCCGGAGCGTCCCTGCGGCGGAGCTCGACGCCGCCGTCGATCAGGCCTGCGGTGAGCTGCTGAAGGCGCACCCGCAGGGATTGCGGGAAACCAAGAAGGTGTTGTCCCGCGGCATCCTGGAGTACCTGGAGGCGAACGCCGAGGAGATGATCGCGCTCAGCGCGCGGTTGTTCTCCTCCGACGAGGCGCGCGACGCGATGCTCGCCTTCCTGACCAAGAAGGGCTGATCGGCTCGGCCGTGCGCCCCTCCCGGAATTCCCACGGGCCCGGTCGGATCGACCGGGCCCGTGCTGGTTTCTCAGGTCAGCGGAAGACCTTCGGCGACAGGGTCAGAGCGCTGTCGCCCGTGACGGGTGCATCGGCGAACGCGTCGTCGATGTAGAAGGTGTCGTCGGCCTCGGCGATGTAGGTGCCCCACCCGGCACGGATCGCACCGGGCTTGACGCCCGAAGCGCTCAGGCAGTTGCGTGGGAACGAGACGACGGCCACCTTGGCGGTGTAGTCGAGCTTGTGGGTCAGGCCCGCACAGTTCACCGGCGACCCGTACTTCGTCATCTGGGAATCGCCCTGCCAGAACCCGGAGGTGGCGAAGATGTCGACGTTGCGCTGGACCTTCGAGGTGACCAGCCGGATGCTGTGGAAGTGGATCGGTCCGCTCTTGACCAGTGCTCGGAAGGTTGCCGAGATCCGGATGGTCTCGCCTTCGAAGCTGATCCGGACCTTGCTCACGTCGCCCTGCTTGCGGGCGGGCGCCGGGGTGGGCGTCTCGGTGTCGGTCGCCTCGTCGTAGACGACGCCCATCACGTCGCCGGTGGCGTCGTAGTGGGAAAGCGTGTCGGCGTGGGCGGCGGTGGGCAGCAGGACGACGGCTGCGGTGGTGACGGTGAGCGCGGCGGAGCGCAGGAACTTCATGGTGAGCCTTTCGGGCGACCGGTCGCCCCGATGGCGACCAGTCGCCGACCGTATCAACCCGGGACGCCGGAGGCGCCGATTTCCTGAACTCGGGGGTACAGCGTCAGCCGAGCTCCGCAATCGGCAGACTCAACCAGCCGCGGACGAACGCCGACTGGTGCCGGGCGCCGTCGGCCGGGTCGACCTGGATCCGTGGGTGCGCGGCGAGCAGCTCCTCCAGGGCGACCTTCGCCTGGAGCTTGGCGAGGTGGTTGCCGATGCAGAAGTGCGGGCCGCTGCTGAAGGCGAGGTGCCGGCGGATCTCCCGGCGTACGTCGAGGTCGTCGGCGGTCGGCCCGAACTCGCGCGGGTCGCGGTTGCCGGCGGCGTACAGCATCATCACCTTCTCCCCGGCGGGGATGGTGATCCCGTCGATCTCCACGTCGGCCAGCGTGGTGCGGGCCAAGCCCTGGACCGAGGACTCGAGCCGGAGGAACTCCATCAGCGATCCGGAGATCAGTGCGGGGTGCTCCAGCAACAGCTGACGTTGGGCCGGAGCACGGCCGAGCAGAGTGACCGCGTGCGAGATCAGGCTGGCGGTGGTGTCGCTGCCGCCGGCCACGACGACGAAGCAGAACCCGAGGATGTCCCAGTCGGTCAGCCGCTCGGCCGTCCCGTCGGGCCCGGGCATCTCGGCTGCGACGAGCGCGCCGATCAGGTCGTCGGCTGGGGTCCTCCGGCGCTCCGCGATCAGCGCGGTGAAGTACTCCATCATCTCGGCCATCGCCGTGAGCGCCCCGACCCTGGCGGTGTCGGTACTCGCCAGGTCCAGGGTGAACCCGTCGTTCTGCACCTGGGTGATCGCGTGCACCCAGGGCGCGAACCGTTCCTGGTCGCCGAGCGGGATCCCGAACAGCTCCGCGAGCACGTACGTCGGGATGGTCGAGGAGAACTGCGTGTGCAGGTCGGCGGTGCCGCCATCGGCGACGGTCGCCTCCAGGTCGGCGATCCGGGCGCGGACGAAGACGCGGATCCGGTCCTCGAGCACGGTGATGCGCTTGGGGGTGAAGCCGCGGCCGATCAGGTTGCGCAGGCGGGTCTGCACGGGCGGGTCGAGCATCACCATTGTCGGAGGGATCCCGAGCTGGCCGATCTCGTCGTGGAAGAAGGTCACCCCGCTGGCGGAGGAGAAGGTCTCGGGCTGCCGGACGGCGTCCCAGATGTGCTCGAAGCGGGAGAGCGCCCAGAAGGAGGGTGCGCGGTGGTCGGCGGCGTGGAAGTGCACCGGGTCGTTCTCGCGCAGCCAGGCGAATGCCGGGTAGGGGTCGGCGAGGAAGCCCGTGTCGAGCGGGTCGTAGGTCAGCGTGCTCATCGCACCTTCTAACGGCATCTGTTAATAGCGGATGTTCGTTAGTATCTGCGGCCATGGCCCGCGATGCAACCCTCACCCGCGCACGGCTGCTACGTGCCGGCGAGCAGCACTTCGCCCGCGACGGCGTCGCGGGGGCGCGGCTCAGCGATATCGTCCGCGAGGCGGGTCAGCGCAACGACTCCGCCGTCGGCTACCACTTCGGCTCCCGTCAGGGCCTGCTCGCCGCGATCGTGGACAAGCACATGGCGGTGATGGAGCGGAATCGGGTGGTGCCTCCCGAGGGCGCCGACCTGTACGCCGTGGTGGAGGCGATCGTCGCGCCCACCGCGGCGCTGCTCGCCACCGACGACGGCCGCGACTTCCTTCGCATCACCGAGCAGCTCGCCGCGTTCTCCGGGCTCGGTACCGGTCGACCCAACCAGGTGCTCGAGGACACCGTGATCGGGGAGCAGCTGGCCCTGCTGGTGCCGTTGCTCGAGTCGCACCTGGAACCCGTGTTGATCCGCGAACGCATCGCGCTGATGGTGACCTTCCTCACCGCTGCCCTCGCCGAGCGGGCGCGTTCCCGGGAGGCCGGGGAGCGACACCGGCTGAATCACGAACGATTCGTCGGACACCTGGTGAATGTGCTCAGTGGCGCCCTCTCAGCCTGAGATCCTTGCCCCGTGCATCGCCGGGACCCACGAACGTTTCTGCTCGCGTTCGCCTTGGTCCTGGCGCCTCTTAGCGTCCTCCCGGTCGAGGTCTCGGCGGCCGGGTCCGCCCGTCCCGACAAGGCACGGTCCGCCGACCACGGACCCCAGAAGGTGGAGCCGGGGACGGTCCTGAGAGCCCGCGGCCAGGCCCGTCCCACCGCTCGTCCCACCGCCCGTCCCACTGCCCGTCCCACCGGGCGGGCCGTTGCCCGGCCGAAGCCGGGTCGCCCCTGCCGGTCCGGCGCGATCGCCTTGACCTTCGACGACGGGCCGTCGCCGGTGCTGACCTCGCGGCTGGTCCGAATCCTGCTGCGGGAGGACATCCCGGCGACGTTCTTCATGGTCGGGTCGAAGGTACGGCGCTCGCCGCAGACTGCCCGGTTCGTCGAGTCGTCCGGATTCACCATCGGCAACCACACCTTCTCCCACCGCGAGCTGACCCGACTCTCCGGCGTCCAGGTCCGCGGGCAGGTGCTGAAGGCGGGGGTCGAGCTCCAGCGCGCCGGGATCGCGACCGGACCGTTGATGCGGCCGCCGTACGGGGCCATCGACGGCCGGGTCAGGCGCGAGATCCGGAAGACGGGGCTGGTCCCGGTGCTGTGGACTGCCGACTCGATGGACTGGAGCGGCGGATCCGCGCTGCAGATCGCGCAGCGGATCCTGACCCAGCTCCGCCCCTACCAGGAGAACGTGGTGCTGCAGCACGACGGCGTCGACAACTCCGCTGCCTCGATCGCCGCCGTCCCGATCGTGATCGGCGCCGCGCGGGCGCGCGGCTATTGCTTCACCGACCTCGCACCCGACGGGGGGCTGTCGCCGGTGAAGTCGGCGTACGCGCGGGCCATTGACCGGGCCCTCGCCCGGAAGGGCGCAGCTGCGAAGACCGGGGCTGCGAAGGCGCGGGCCACGAACGGGGAGGCGACGCCGTCACGTCGGTCGGCTCCCGGTCCGGGACTGCCCGCGCCGGCGCCGTCCCCGCTGCTCGACCTGATCGCCCAGGTCGGCTCGGTCCGGCAGTGGGCGACGCCGCCGTTGTGGGCGGGCCTGCAACTCCGTTCGCTGACGCTTCCCTGATCGTGGCGAGCTGGTTCTCGGCGGTGGATCCGGCCTAGGAGAACCGCACCTCGTCGCCGACCGCGATCTTCCCGGTGCCGTCGGGGACCAGGTGGATCGCGAACCAGGTTGCGTTGTCGGCGAGCCGGTGCCGTGCCAGGGTCCGGATCGGTTCCTTGGTCGAGGTCAGGTCGGTCGCCGAGATGGTCGTCATCACGCACCGGTCGACCCGCTTCGGTTTCCGGAAACCGACGCCGCCGATGGTGACCCGGTCACAGTCGTCCTCGGCGAACGGCGACGCCCCGGTGATCACCACGTTGGCGCGGAAGCGCTCGATCGGCAGCGGCGCCGGCGGCTCCTCGCCGCGCCCCACAGCGCCCTCGGTAATCCAGTCGTTCAGCTGCGCGAGCGAGTCCAGCGAGGCGAGCGTCAGCGGGCAGCTGTCGGTGTACGGCGCGTGGTCGCTCGGTCGTGCCCAGTCGCGTTCGAAGGTGCGCCGCGTCGGGTCGTCGCACCAGATCAGTCGGAGGTCGTCCCGCCCGGTCACGTCGCGAAGCCAGTGGTGCGCGTGGTCGGCCGCCGGCCGGCCCCGGAGGTCGTTGCCGTGCAGCCGCACGTCCACCAGCGGCGTCTCCGGTTCGGTCACGTCGACCGGGTCGAAGCCGCGTGAGCGCAACCGGAGCGGGACCGCCAGCCCGGCCGCGGTCTCCGGGGTGTCCGCGACGACGTGGAAGAGCGCGCGGAGCTCGCGCGCGCTGACCAGCGTCCCGGTGTCGTCGACGACCATCCAGCGCCGGTCGGCGGCCAGGCCCCAGGGCAGCACCTCGGCCCGGGAGACCGGCCGGATCGCGGTGCTCTTGACCGGGTGCACAGCCAGGCTGCTGACCTCGATCACCCGAGCCACCCGGCGAGCCGGTCGAGCCCCCGGGTGATCTCCTCGGCGCTGCCGGCGAAGGAGAGGCGCACGAACTCCTGGCCCCGCCGGGTGTCGAAATCGATGCCGGGCGCGACCGCGACCCCGGTCTCGGTGAGCAGCCGATGGCACCAGCCGTAGCTGTCGTCGGTCAGGTGCGCGATATCGGCGTACACGTAGAAGGCGCCGTCGGCCGGGGCGAGCCGGTCGATGCCTAGCCGGGGCAGGCCCTCGAGCAGGATCGCCCGGTTCGCGGCGTACCGAGAGACGTGGCCGTCGAGCTCGGCGTACGACTCCGCGGTGAACGCGGCCAGCGCGGCGTACTGGGAGAGCACCGGCGGGCAGATAGTGAAGTTGCCGGTCAGTACGTCGACCGGGCGGCGCAGGTCCTCGGGCACCACCATCCAACCGAGCCGCCAGCCGGTCATCGAGAAGTACTTCGAGAACGACCCGAAGATGACGCCGGTGCGCGAGGTCTGCCAGGCGGACGACGTGGCGCTGCCCCCGTAGGTGATGCCGTGGTAGATCTCGTCCGAGATCAGCCGCACCCCGTTCGTCTCGCACCACGCCGCGATCGCGGCCAGGTCGGCGGCGGGGATCATCGTCCCGGTCGGGTTCGCGGGGGAGGCGATCACGACGCCGGCGATCGGTCCGTGGTCGTGCGCGACGGCGGCCAGCATCTCGACCGTCGGCTGGAAGCGGGTCTCCGGGCCGCAGTCGATCTCGACCACCTCGACCCCGAGCGCCGCCAGCACGTTGCGGTAGCAGGGGTAGCCGGGACGTGCCATCACCACCCGGTCGCCGGCCTCGAAAGCAGCCAGGAAGGCGAGCAGGAAGCCGCCCGACGAGCCGGTGGTCAGCACGATGTCGCTTGCGCCCACGTCGATACCCGAGGTCCGCCGGTGGTGCTCGGCGACCGCGGCCCGGAGCTCGGGGATCCCGGTGGCGACGCTGTAGCCGAGCAGGTCGGTGTCGAGGAGGCGCTTCGCTTCCTCGCGTACGGCGCGGGGTGCGCCGGTCGAGGGCTGACCGGCGACGAAGTTGACCAGGTCGCCGTGGCTCGAGGCCCGGCGCTGTGCGGCAGCCAGCAGGTCCATCACATGGAACGGCGGAACGTCGGCCCGCTGGGCCACCTTGAGACGCTGATCGGTCCTGCTCACCCGCTCACGCTAGCCGCTGCTCACCCGGTCGGCTGCCCGGCCTTCAGCTTCTCCGGCTTCTCGGTGAGCAGGAACCGGATGTCGTCGGCGAACTGCGACGGCGCGGTGTCGCCGCTCCAGAAGATCGGGGCTTCATGCTTGTCGTTGATGCCGATCACGTAGGAGCCGTGGCTGTTCGCGTCGTACCCGCCGTTGGGCAGCTCCTCGCCGGCGTCGACGTACACGCCGATCGACTCGCCGACCTTCGCGATGGTGTCCAGGTCCCCGGACAGGCCGACGATGCCGTCGCGGAAGCGGTCGAGGTACGTGCGCAGCACCGCCGGGGAGTCGCGCTCGGGGTCGCTGGTGACGAAGACGACGTCGACCTGCTCCTGCTGCTCGTCGGTGAGCTTGAGCAGGCCCGAGGCGATCGAGCTAAGCACCGCCGGGCAGATGTCCGGGCACTGGGTGTAGCCGAAGAAGACCAGCGTCAGCGGCGCGGTGGTGTTCTTCGCCAGCGAGTACGGCTCGCCGTCGGTGGTCGTCAGGACGTCGGCTGCGACCGTGAACGGCGGGTCGACGACGGTGCCGTGCAGGTCGACCGACTTCTCCTGCCCGCAGCCGGCGGCGAGCAGCGCGACGGTGAGCAGGGCGGTGAGCAGCAGGGCGAGCGGGCCGGTTTTCATCGGATCTCCAGGGCGGCGAGGATGGTGGCCTTGTCGGGGAACGGGCCGATGTGGACGGCGATGGCCTGGCCGTCGCGGACCAGGATCGAGGACGGGATCCCGTTGATCGGGACCCGGCCGTCCAGGGCCAGTGCGACCCAGGCGTCGGGGTCCATCCAGTTCGGGTACGAGACGCGGGCGGCGTCCAGGGCCTCGCGGGCGTCGGCGGCCTTCCGATCCCGGGTGTACCCGACGACAGTCAGCTTGCCGCCGGCGGCAACCGACTGCAGCAGCGGGAGCTCGTCCTTGCACGGCTCGCAGAAGCTGGCCCAGATGTTCAGCACCGTCGGGGTGCCCGGCCTCACCGCGGTCAGAGTCTGCGGCGGGTCCTCGCGCACCGGACGGATGTCCTTCTCGTCGCGCAGGGCGTCCAGGTCGAGCGCGATCGGCTCGATGCCCTGCCACCCGGCGCCGTCCATCGGCTGCTTCCCGCCGGGGTCCCGGTCGACGTACGTCGTCCCGCCGCAGGCGGTCAGGCTCCCGCCGAGCACGAGCGCGCAGAGGACCACGACGAGCAGGCGGAGGGGGCGGCGGAGCACCACGAGATCGTAGCCGTGGGTCCCAGTGCCGAATCGACCAGCCTCAGTGGGCGGCGGCGTGACGCCCGGCCCGGCGGCCGAAGTACGAGCCCTCGGCGAGCTGGGTGCCCGAGGCGTAGCTGGCCCCCGTCTGGGCGATGTTCGCGGCGCAGGCGCCGGCGGCGTACAGACCTCTGATCACGGTGCCGTCGGTCTTCTGGACCCGGCCGTCGACGGTGCAGCGCATGCCGCCGAGGGTGAAGCCGGCGTACAGCGCCTTGCCGAGGGTCAGGTCGTACGCGCCCCAGGGGCCGTTGTCCTGCGGCGCGATCCAGTCCGGGTGCTTGTGGAACTCCGGGTCGGTGCCCTCGTGGGCGTACTTGTTGTAGTTGTTCAGGGTCTCCACCAGGTTGCCGGTCGGGATCCCCAGTGCCGCTTCCATCTCCTGAGGCGTCTCCCAGCCGTCGATGAAGGGGCACAGCGGCATCGTCGGGTGCTCGATGTGCACCGAGTCGACGATCAGGAACGCAGCCTGCTCAGGCTGCTGCATCACGTGGTACGACGTCCGCGAGTGGTAGCTGTCCTCGGCGACGAACCGCTTGCCGTCCTTGTTCACGACGATGCCGGTGACGAGCTGGGACGGCGGGTAGAACGGCGCGGTGATGAACGGCTCGTCCATGAACTTGAGCTCGGCGCCGACCGATGCGCCCAGGCGCAGGCCGAGGCCGTCGTCGTAGGTGTTGCCGAGGACGAAGAGCTTCTCGCCGAGGGCGGGGGTGTACTCGGCGACCATTTCCGGGTTCATCACGAACCCGCCGGCCGCCACGATCACGGACGAAGCGCGAAGGAGTCCCGTCTCGGTGAACTTCCTCCAGGCGACACCGACGACGGTGCCGTCGGCATCGACGACCAGGTTGGTCGCGCCGGTCTCGTAGCGGACCTCGACGCCGGCCTCGAGGATCCGCTCGTTGAGCAGGTCCATCACCATCTGGGTGCCGCCGGTGTCCCCGGGCACGGGGACCTTGTGGCCGCGGGGCGCCGGGATCGCGGCGTCGCGGTAGGGGTGCACCTTCTCGTTGCCGGTGAACATCAGGCCCTCGGTGTTGGGCTGGATCACCGCCTTGCCCGGGAAATAGGAGCGCTCGAACTCGAAGCCGAGCGCCTCGATCCAGTTGAAGTGCTCGACGCTGTCGTCGCAGAACGCCCGGATCTTGTCGGTCTCCGGGTCCTCGCTGACGGCGACGAGGAACTTGTACATCTCCTCGGCGCTGTCAGCGTGGCCGGTGGCCTGCTGGACCGCCGTACCACCACCGAGGTAGAAGTGGCCGCCGGACATCGCGCTGGTGCCGCCGTACACCGCGGCGCGTTCGAGGAGGACGACCTTGGCGCCGGAACGGGCTGCCTCCAGAGCGGCGCAGCCGCCGGCGATGCCGAAGCCGATGACGACGACGTCGACCTGCTCCTCGTCACCGGAGAGGGTGGAGGCAGCGACGACGTCGGGAAGTGCAATGGTCATGGGCGAAGCCTAGGCGGAAACTAGAACAAGTTCTACCCTTTGACGGGTCCTCGAACCGAATGGTCTGCGGATAGACTCCGGGTCACAACCCCCATCGCCGAGGTGCCGCTGCATGACACTCGACGTCGACACCCTCAACCAGGGTCTCCTGGCGGGTTGTGGCGTCCTTTTGGTGGCAATCCTCGCTGTCCGGGCGTCGACCGGCGTCGGGCTCCCGAGTCTGCTGCTCTACCTGCTGATCGGGGTCGGCCTGGGCGAGTCGGGCATCGGGGTGGAGTTCTCCGACGCCCAACTGGCGAACGCCCTTGGGTTCGCCGCCCTGGTCGTGATCCTGGCCGAGGGTGGTCTGACCACGAAGTGGTCGGAGATGAAGCCGGTGATCCGGATCGGCGCGTCCCTGGCCACCCTGGGCGTGGCGGTGAGCGTCGGGATGATGGCGCTATTCGCGCACTACGCGCTCGGGATGAGCTGGCAGCTGGCGATCCTCCTCGGCGCTGTCACCTCGCCGACCGACGCAGCCGCGGTCTTCTCGGTACTGCGCCGGGTCCCGCTCCCGCGCCGGATCAACTCCACGCTCGAAGCCGAGTCCGGCCTGAACGACGCTCCGACCGTGGTCCTGGTGACGTTGGTCAGCGTCGGCGGCGGGCACGGGCCGCTCTACTTCGCAGGCGAGGTCCTCTTCGAACTCGTGGTCGGAGTCATCGGCGGTCTCGCGGTCGGGTTCGCCGGCGCGTGGCTGATGCGCCGGGCTGCACTCCCGGCGTCGGGCCTGTACCCGCTCGCGGTGCTCTCAATCACGGTCTTCGCCTACGCCTCGGTCGCCGTGCTGCACGGTTCCGGCTTCGCCGCGGTGTACGTCGCCGCCCTCATCCTCGGCAACGCCGAGCTGCCGCACCGGGCAGCAACGCGGTCGTTCGCCGAGGGCATGGCCTGGCTCGCGCAGATCGGGCTGTTCGTGATGCTTGGCTTGCTGCTCTCGCCGGGCCGGCTTTCCTGGGAAGTCCTCGGTCTCGCAGTGGCGTCCGGGCTCTTCCTGACCCTGGTGGCCCGACCGCTCTCCGTTGCGATCGCCGCCGTCCTGCAACCGATGCCGTGGCGCGAGCTGACCTTCATCAGCTGGGCCGGCCTGCGCGGCGCCGTACCGATCGTTTTCGCAACCATCCCGCTCTCTGAAGCCGTCGACGACGCCGCCCGGCTCTTCGACATCGTCTTCGTGATGGTGGTGATCTACACCCTGATCACGGCTCCGACGTTGCCGCGAGTGGCCCGGATCCTCAAGGTGGCCCGGCGCAGCGAACCGCGGGACCTCGATGTCGAGGCCGCACCGCTGGAGCGGATCGCCGCCGACCTGTTGATGGTCACGATCTCTCCGAAGTCGCTGATGCACGGGGTCGAGGTGGCCGAGCTGCGGTTGCCGAAGGGGTCCTCGGTCTCGCTGATCGTCCGGGACGGCACCACGATGGTTCCGCAGCTGCGCACGGTGCTCCGGCGGGGCGACGAGCTGCTGGTAGTCACCACGCGGAAGGCTCGGGAGAGGACCGAGCAGCGGTTGCGCGCTGTTTCGGTGAAGGGCCGGCTTGCTCAGTGGCTCGAGGACGACCGCTGACCCGGCGTGAAAGTCCTAGTTCTCGGCGCCGAGAACTGGCACTTTCACGCCGGGTCGGCGAACGCGTTCACGTCGGTCTGCTCGGACGACCAGGTCCAGAGTCGGGTCGCGTCCGCCAGGTCCGTCGCGTGCGGAAAGACGCCAAGCGCCTGGCCGGTGATGCGTTCGTCGGGATTCGCTACCGGGGCGACGTCGCAGTCCTCGAGGTAGAGACCGCCGAGTCCGTCCAGGAGCGGCGAGACGGCGCCGAAGATCGCCGTCGCCGCACCCGCCTCCGGTGACTTGAACTCCGGCATCAGCGGCCCGTCTCCGTCCTCCGCTCCGTAGACGAGCAGCTGCTCGATGTCCTCTGACTGGAGGTGTCGACCGAGCGGGGTCAGGATCGCGCCCGGGTGCAGGGCGAAAGCCCGGACGCCCTGCTCGGCGCCGAGGCGGTCGAGCTCGACGGCGAAGAGCACGTTGGCGGACTTCGACTGTCCGTAGGCGAGCCACTTGTCGTACCCGCCGGCGAAGGAGAGGTCGTCCCAGCGAATGCCGGAGAACTGGTGCCCGCCCGAGGAGACGCTGATGACGCGGCAGCCGGCCGAGGTCGCGGTGCGACGCAGTAGCGGCCAGAGCCGGTTGACCAGCGCGAAGTGCCCGAGGTGGTTGGTGGCGAGCTGGAGCTCCCAGCCCGGTCCGACGTGTTGCTCGGGGGTGGCCATGATGCCCGCGCTGTTGATGACGATGTCGAGGTGGCGCCCGGCGGCGAGATCAGAAGCAAGCACAGCCTCGGCGTACGCCGCGACGCTGGCCTGGTCGGCCAGGTCCATCTCGCCGACGGTGACGCGGGGCACCGCGGCCAGCACCTCGGTCGCGGTGTCGATCCGGCGGGCCGGCACCAGGACCTCGTCGATCCCGGCGGCGACCAGCGCCCTGACCATCTCGATGCCGATCCCGGAGTAGCCGCCGGTGACTAGCGCGCGCTTGCCGGACAGGTCGATCCCGTCGAGGACCTCGGCTGCGGTGGTGCGCGGCCCGAAGCCGGAGCCGAGCGGGACCTGGCCAGAAGATCCCTGGCCAGAAGAATCCTGGGTCGTCATACGGGGAAGTTCACATCCTTCGTGGTCGCTTCCCACTCGTCGATCGAGGCGCTGAACGCCGCCAACTTCTCCCGGACCGCCTTGAGGACGTCGTGGCCCAGCAGCAACCGTAACGGGGGGTCGTCCAGGTCGGCCAGCATCAGCACCGCCTCGGCGACCTTCCGCGGGTCGCCCGGCAGGTGATCGGCGAACTGCTTGATCAGGTCCTTGCGGACGCCCACGTCGTCGGCGTACGCCTCGATCGGGGCGGCAGACTCGTGCATCGACCGGCTGGCCCAGTCCGTCCGGAAGCCGCCCGGCTCGACGGCGCAGACCTTGATCCCGAACGCTGCGACTTCCTTGGACAGCGCCTCGGTCAGGCCCTCGAGAGCGAACTTCGTCGAGGAGTAGAAGGCGTTCGGCGGGTTGGCGACCAGGCCAGTCATCGAGGAGATGTTGATGATGTGGCCGCTGCCCTGGGCGCGCATGATCGGCAGCACCCGCTGAATCGTGTCCACGACGCCGAAGTAGTTGGTGTCGAAGAGGGCGCGGATCTCGGTGTCCTCGCCCTCCTCGACGGCCGAGAGGTAGCCGTAGCCGGCGTTGTTGACCAGTACGTCGATACCCCCGTAGGCGGCGTGGGTCGCGTCGATGGCTACGGTTACCTGTCCTGGGTCGGTGACGTCGAGCGCGAGCGGCAGCGCTCGGTCACCGAAATCTGCGGCGAAGTCCTGGACCGTTTCGACCCGCCGGGCGGTCACGGCGACCTGGTGCCCGGCCTCCAGAGCCGCGCGCGCGATCTCCCGGCCGATGCCGGTCGAGCACCCGGTGATCAACCAGCGCTTGCTTGTGGTGCTCACGCGACCACGCCCTCGGGCAGGCGCCGAAGATAGCCGGACTGGCGTACGGCGAGCTGCTCAGTCCGTTCCTCCGCGGTCACCCGGGCGACGCCCGGCAGTTCGCGGTCGAGGTCGTCCAGGTCGATCACCCGCCCGGTGGCGGCCAGGTCCTCGGTCGCGCCGCCCGGCCCGAACTCCGCCATCCGCAGGGTCAGGAACCCCTCATGCAGGCCGTCGGAGTCGATCCAGTTGTGCACGCCCGGGTTCTCCGGGCCGATCACGTAGGTGTACGTGCCGTCCTCGTTCGGCGTGGACTGCGCCTTGTTCAGGCTTCCCGTCGAGCCGTAGATGTCGAGGGTGGTGCCCCACAGGTTGCCGAGCGGCACCGTGAAGTACTCCGCACCGCCGTCGCTGAGGTCTACGACGAACGCCTGCCCGGGCTCGAGGTCGAACCGGCCGGCGACGTAGACCTGGTTGACCATCGCGCCGTGCTGGTTCGCGGTCCAGGCCAGCGAGAAGTGGTTGGCGGGCGTCTTGGACATGCCGTGGCTGAGTTTGCCGGTGAAGTCGGCGAAATGCGCCATCATCGCGGCGGTGCGCTCGGCCTGCTCGTCCAGCGTCTGCGCTGGTCGGTCCCCGCCCACCGAGCCGGTCGAGACCCGCTCGACGGTGATGTGGTTCGGGTCGTCGGCGCCCCAGTCCAGAAGAACGTCGCGGATGTAGAACTCGTGCGCCTCGGGTGTCGAGGTGATGTGGTTGGTGCGGCCGTTCTTCTCGCTCGCGTCGACGGTGATCTCGTAGGTGCCGTCGGCGGCGACCTCCATCCGACGACCGTCGACGATGTCGATGGTGCCCATCTGGGCGTTCCAGAGGGTGAAGTAGTTCTCGGTCATCCTGTTGGCACCTACCTTGCCGCGGATCACGTAGCGCTCAGCGCCGGAGATCGGGATCACCCGGTAGACCGAGTCCGGGTTGTCGATGCCCCAGCGCGTCCCGGGGATCCGGCGCCCCTCCACCTCGTGCGCCAGTCGGGTGATGGTGGTGACCTTCGGCCGTAACGGGTCGGAGTTGGAGGACCAGATCGCCGCCGAGAACATCACCTCCTCGTACGCCGCGTTGAAGCGCGCCCGCATCGCCTCCGATGGCTTGGCCCTGGCCAGCCAGGTCTCGGCGACGTCGCGGTACGCCGCCCGCACGATCGGATGCTGAATCAGCTCCAGCGCGGCAAGTTCATGCTCGTGCTGGGCCGCGGTCGCGACGGGGTGGTCCGGGTACGGGTCTGCCATGGGGTCCTCCTGGAGTCACGTCGGACCGTAACAGGAATCTTGAGAAAATGTCAGTACTGACAAAATGCTAGGCTCCGGTCATGGCAGGCGCTGAGGGGAGCAAGTCCGAGCGCACCCGCGCCGCGCTCCGGGCGGCGGCGCTGCGGCACTTCGTGGCGGACGGGTTCGAGGGCGCCAGCGTGACGGCGATCGCTGCCGAGGTGGGGGTCACCGAGCGCACCTTCTACCGGCACTTCGCCACGAAGGACGAGGTGCTCTTCGCCGACCTGGTCGAGGGCCTCGCCTGGTTCCGACAGGCGATCCGGTCGCGCCCGGCGGACGAGGAGATCGGCCGCGCGGTCCTTGAGTCGCTCAGCTCGGCCCCGACCGACCCGAGGCTGCTCGTCGAGATCGCCCGGCTCCGTCGTGAGCTGCTCAGCCAGGAGCGGATCGAGCGGGTCTTCCGGGACCGTCAGGCCGCGATGGCGACCGAGCTTCGTGCTCTGCTCCTCGAGCGCGGGGTCGACGACCTGTCGGCGGCGGTCCGGGCGGAGGCGCTCGCCGGCGCTGTCTTCGCCGCCGTCGCGGTGTGGAGCGACGGGCCGTCGCACGACCTGCGGCGCCTGGGCGAGCTGACCGCCGCCGCGATCGACCAGGTGCGCCCGCTCGTTCGTTGAGTTGGGTGTTGTGGTCGGTTGAGTTCGGTCTCGTGGTCGTCTCAGTGCACCATGAGGCCCGACTCACTCAGCCATCAGACCGGATTCAGCGGAAGGTGCGCTCGTACTCGGCGAACCGGTCGCGGATCTGGGCCTCACTCAGTCCGTAGGTCTCCGGGCTGTAGTCCGGTCGGCCCTGCTCGCGGGGACGCCGTACCAGCCAGTCCTGCATCGCCGCTTCGGCCGACGCGTCCAGCTCGACGTCGATCGCGTCGTACACCGTGGCGACCTGGCCGAGCGGGTCGGCCACGGCGTCCTCGAACGCCAGGTCGGTGACCACGCCGGCTGTCGCAGAGTCGGTCGCCCAGGCGGCGCGGGTGGCTAGCGCCCGGTCGTTGGTCCATCCCATCCGCTCGATCCACTCGGCGCCGACCCGGCGCAGGTCGATCGTGTCTGAGTGCATCGCGTGCAGGGTCGCGTTCAGGCTCGCGCCCGAGCCGATCGAGGCCACCGGGTCCCGGTGCAGGTGTACGACGTGCAGGTCCGGGAAGCGCGCCCGCAGCGTGTCGAGGTAGCCCAGGTGCGCAGGCGTTTTCAGGACCCAGCGGCCGACCGGTTCGCCGCGCTGCCGCTTCTGCCACTGCAACAGCTGGAGCATCGCGTGCAGGTGGTCGTAGGCCGGCGTGAAGTCCTGCCCGTCGATCCACTGTCGGTACGCCGGCAGGTGCGCGCCGGCCTCCGGCACGTGGGAGAGGAACGCGTCGGCGAGGAAGACGATCTCCTCCTCGGCCTCCAACGCGTACATCGGGTGGATCGCGAAGAGGTCGGGCAAGAACGTCCTCGTCTGCTCCTGGCGCTCGAGCGCCGCAGCGATCCGCGGGTCCGCGGCGGCGCCGGGCCTCAGGTGCTCCGCGTGGGAGAGCCGGGGGGCGACCTCGACGACCTCCCAGCCGTGGGCGCAGGTGAAGCGCGGGTCCGCGGCCAGCAGGCGCTGGAGCAACGTCGTACCGCTGCGCATCATCCCGACCACCACGACGGGAGCCTCGATCCGTTCCGCGTCGATCTCGGGGTGCAGCCGCCGCCACTCGGTGGCGCGCAGCCGCATCCGGAGGCTGTGCACCAGGCCGCTGCGGACGATGTGCGCGCCGAGGTCGCTGAGGTCGGCCCGGGTGTAGTCGTCGAGCAGGACGCCGAGCGGTTCGGTGAAGGCGCCGGGACCGAAATCCTCCAGGCCCTCCTTGCGCCGGGCGTCGTCGATGACGGCGGTGATCGCGAAGTCAGCCCTGAGGTCCACGCCGGAAACCTATGCTCCGCACATGGACAGTGCGCGCGAGATCGAGAATCTCCTCTACACCTACGCCGAGCGGATCGACGCCGGAGACCTAGACGGGGTTGCCGCGCTCTTCACGCACGCCACGATCTTCGGCCAGGAGAACGGGCCGCCGGAGACCCAGTTCGTCGGCGCCGAGGGCGCCCGCAGGATGTACGGCATCTCGACCCGTCTGTACGACGACGACGGCACCCCCAAGACCAAGCACATCACGACGAACCCGATCATCCACGTCGACGACGAGGCCGGCACCGCGACGTGTCGGTCGTACTACTGCGTGGTCCAGGCGACGCCGGCGCTGCCGCTGCAGCCGATCATCGCCGGGCGGTACCACGACACGTTCCAGGTCATCGAGGGCGAGTGGTGGTTCGCGACCCGGACCCTCTTCGTCGACCTGATGGGGGACCTCAGTCATCACCTGAAGTGGTGATCCCGAGCCGGTCGTCCGGAGCCGGACCGACGACTCAGCCGCAGGTGGCGACGGGCTTCGGCAGGTCAATCTTGCTCGGTACCGACGACTTCAGGGCCTTGAACTCGTCGCCGATGAAGACGTCGATCCCCGGGCCGTAGTCCTCCTCGACGACCACGATCCGGGTGTTCTTGCCGAACACAGCCGCGACCAGCTTCGCGGCCGGGTTGTCCTTGCGGGTGGTGCGCACCTCGGCGAGGGGTACCTCCAGGTCGTCCGCTGCGTTGCCGATCGCACCCGGCTTGAACCCGGCGGCCTCGAGCAGGTCGAGAGCCGCCTGAGCGCGCCCCGACCGCCGTCCGGTGTTGTAGACGCTGACGGTGACCTCGGTACGCCGGAGCACCCGGGCGATGGTCTGCTCCTCGGGGGCGCAGCCGAGGCCGTCGGAGGACGCCGATGCGTCCTCGAACGGGGCGGTCATCGCCTGGAAGCCCCAAACGGCCATGATCACAACGACGACGGCGAGACCTGCCAGCGTGAGCACCGACGTACGGCGCCTGTCCGCGGCGGTCACCCGTCGGCCTCGTGGACCCGGGCGTGTACGACGTGGCGCTGCTGCAGTGCTGCTCGCAGGGCGCGATGCAGTCCGTCCTCGAGGTAGAGCTCGTCGCGCCACCGCACGACGTGGGCGAAGAGATCGCCGAAGAAGGTGGAGTCTTCGTCCAGGAGAGCGGCCAGCTGGAGGGTGTCCTTGGTCGTCACCAGCTCGTCGAGGCGAACCGGGCGCGGCGGCAGCGCGGCCCAGTCCCGGGGGCCTAGCTCGTGGTCCGGGTACGGGCGCCCGTCACCGATGCGCTTGAAGATCACAAGCCGAGGTTATCGAGTGCGCGAACTTGCTCGCAGCCGAGTGGCCGAGAGCTTGTTGGCGAACGAAGTGAGGATCACGGGTCCATCATAGGAAAGGGGTCCGCAAACCCGGCGGTGGACGCGCTTCGACGTACCGGTCCGGATCCCGCTCGCGATGCTCAACCGGCACGGGCTGGTCGCGGGTGGGACCGGCACCGGCAAGACCAAGACCTCCAGCCGGGTCACTCGGCCACGCGCTATTGACAGACGTTCAATGAAGTACGACGGTGTGTACATGACTCCCCAGGTTGTAAAGCCGTCGCTCGTCCGTCCGCAGGTCACCTCCGCCGACGGGAGCCGTCTCGCGGTCTTCGAGTCCGGCAATCCTGAGGGCCCCGTCGTCGTGGCGGTCCACGGCTTCCCGGACAACCACACCGTCTGGGACGGCATCGCCGCCGAGCTGGGGGACCGCTTCCGCGTGGTCACGTACGACGTCCGCGGCGCCGGCGACTCCGACAAGCCGATCGGGCGGGCGGCGTACCGGATGGAGCGGCTCACCGAGGACTTCCGCGCCGTGATCGACGACGTCAGTCCGGACGCCCCGGTGCACCTGCTCGCCCACGACTGGGGCTCCATCCAGTCCTGGGCTCCCGTGACCGACCCGTCGTTCGCCGACCGGATCGCCTCGTTCACCTCGATCTCCGGACCGTCGATGGACTACGCCGGCGTCTGGATGCAGGACGTCCGCAGCCACCCCGGGGCCTCGTTGCGGCAGCTGCTGGCGTCGTACTACATGGTGCTCTTTCAGATCCCGCGCCTGCCCGAGCGGATCGTCGGCCTGCCGTTCGTGCAGAAGGGGATCGCCCGGGTCAAGCTCGACGGTCGGGCCGACCTCGCGACTGCCGAGCCGCTCGGGCTCGGCCTCGCCGACCTGACCAACGGCATCAACCTCTACCGGGCCAACGTGCTGCACCGGGTGCTGCACCCCAAGCCGCGCCGGACCGCAGTCCCGACCCTGGTGCTGGCGCCCGTCGACGACCCCTTCGCCCGGCTCCGGGTCGCCACCGAGGCACCCGTCCCGTTCGTCGACGACCTGACGGTCGTGGAGATCCCGGGCAGCCACTGGGCCGTGACCGCGCGCCCGGACTTGATCGCGATGTACCTGCGCGAGTTCGTGGATGCCCACGGTCCTGAGCAGACCCCTGCTCCGATCCCGAGGCGGAAGGCGCGGCGATGAGCCGGCAGGTCGCCCGCACCACGACCACTGCCTGACCGACGTCCAGCTCGGCTCGTAGATGGCCATCTGCGTCTCCCGCGGCACCGACCGCATCACCCTCGACGTCTAACCAACCAGGAGTCCGTCCATGAGCTATCCCCCCATCGACCTGGACGGTGCGGTCGTCGCCATCACCGGAGGCGCGCAGGGCATCGGCCTGGCCACCGCCGCGGCTTTCGTCGCGGCTGGCGCGACGGTCGCGATCGGCGACCTGAACGACGTCCTGGCCAAGGAGGCCGCCGCCGAGATCGGCGCGACCGGGCACGCGCTGGACGTCACCGACCCGGACTCGTACGCCGCCTTCGTCGCCGAGGTCGAGGAGCAGCACGGCCCCGTCGACATCCTGGTGAACAACGCCGGGGTGATGCCGAACGGCGGCTTCCTCGAACTCGGCGCCCGCACCGACCGGATGACGATGGAGGTCAACGTCTTCGGCGTGATGCACGGGATGCGCCTGGTCCTGCCTGGGATGCTCGAGCGCGGCCGCGGCCACGTGGTCAACGTGGCCTCGCTCGCCGGGAAGTTCCCGGTGAAGGGCCTGGCGACCTACAACGCGAGCAAGTTTGCCGTCGTGGGCCTGACCGCCGCCACCCGGTTGGAGTACGCCGACCGCGGGGTCAGCATCTCCGCGGTGCTCCCGTCGGCGGTGGACACGGCGCTGGCGTCCGGTCTAAACATGAAGCCGATCCCGAAGGTGCCGCCGTCCGCGATCGCCGCTGCCGTGGTCGACTCGGTCCGGTCCCGGAAAGGCGAGATCGCCGTGCCGGGTTACGTCGGGGCCCTGGCGGACGCAGCCACGCTGGCACCGGAGCCGGTGATGAAGGTGCTGCGCAAGCTCATGCGCGACGACCGCGCGCTGCGTCCTGACTCCGAGGAGCGGAAGGCGTACCGGGCCCGGCTGGAAGAAACCCAGTAGGAGACCCAGTAAGTCCACCGCCGGAGTCGGTCAGAGGGACTTGTCGACCGCGGGGCTCTGCTCGGCGGGGAGCTCGGCGATGAAGGCGTAGGTGCGCCCGGCGTCCGCCTTGGCGCTGCCGATCTGGCCGGGCATCCGCTGCATCGGGATGGTGCCGGTGACCTTGCCGGTCAGCGGCATGGCAACCGGGCTAGCCACGGGTTCGGTCTCCCGGACGACCGGAGCCATCGGCGGGATCACCGAACGGGAGGCCTCGGTGAGCACGACGGCACAGGCCGCTGCGAGCAGTACCAGTGCAAGTGCGATAACCAGCATGTCGGCCTCCGGGGTCTCGGCCACCGCGCCGATTGCGGTGGTCTGACCGGTTAAACGAGCCGGCGAGACGGGGGTTACGGGTCTTTTAACCGGATTTGTCACGATTCTCGAGCCCGATAGCCTCGGGCGACCTAAGAAAGGGCACCTGATGACGACAACGGTAGCAACGGACGTCGCTTTCCACGGCGGACCGGAGAAAGTCGTCGCCCGGGTCCAGGAGGCCGAGGCCCGCGGCTCGATCGCCGGCCTCTTCGTCGCCGAAGCGGCGCACGACCCGTTCATCGCGCTCGCGCTGGCTGCCGCCGGCTCCGAGCGGATCGAGCTCGGGACGTCGGTCGCGGTCGCCTTCGCCCGGACGCCGATGGAGCTGGCCTACTCGGCGTACGACTTGCAGCGGCTCTCCGGGGGTCGGCTCGTCCTCGGGCTCGGGTCGCAGATCAAGCCGCACATCACCCGGCGCTACGGGATGCCGTGGTCGGAGCCGGCCCGCCGGATGCAGGAGTACGTCGACGCCCTCCGGGCCATCTGGCACACCTGGCAGACCGGCGAACCGCTGGCCTTCTCCGGGGAGTTCTACAGCCACACCTTGATGCCGCCGCTGTTCTCTCCGGGCCCGCTGGACACCCCGTCACCGCGGATCTGGGTCGCGGCCGTCGGACCGCGGATGGTGGAGACCGCTGGGTCCACCGCCGACGGGATCATCTGCCACCCGCTACTCTCCCGCTCCTACTTGGCCGAGGTGCTGGCCCCGCAGGTGCGCGCTGCACGCTCGGCGGCCGGGCGGGACGCCGAGCAGTTCGAGTTCTCGACGTTGGCGATGGTCGCGACCGGTCGCACTGAGGAGGCGCTGGCCGACGCGATCTCCGGGGTCCGGAAGCAGATCGGCTTCTACGCCTCGACCCCGGCGTACGCGCCGGTGCTGGAGCACCACGGTTGGGGCGATCTCCACACCGAGGCCAACGCCCTGACCAAGGCCGGCCGGTGGGACGACCTCGCCGCCCTGGTCGACGACGAGGTGCTGCACACCTTCGCCGTCGTCGGCGAGTTGGAAGCGGCGGGCCCTGCGTTCCGGGCGCGCTTCGCCGGCATCGCCGACCGGGTCACCGTCTCGATGCCGTACGACGCCGACGAGACCCTCGCGATGGACGTGATCGACGCGGGCTGACCGGGAGCGCTTTGATCGCCTAGCTCCGAAGCAGGAACCGGATCCCGCCGTCGGGCCCGCGCGAGTGGGTGTAGTGGTGGTCATGGATGCGTTGGTGGTGGAAGTGACACAGCGGGACCGCGTGTTTCAGGTCGGTGGTGCCGCCGTGTGACCAGGGGATTTCATGGTGGAGTTCGCACCAGGCGAAGGGTCTCTCGCACCCGTGGGCGGCGCAGGTGCTGTGCCGGACACCCAGGGCGATGCGTTGGGCTTGGCTGAAGATTCGGGCGGAGCGGCCGAGGTCGAGGGGGAGTGAGGCGCCCCCGAGGACCGCGGGCAGGACCCGGGCGGAGCAGGCGAGACGTCGTGCTTCGCCGGCCGAGAGGGCTTCGTCGGTGTCGAGGTGGGCGACTTTGAGGGCGTCGCGGAGAGTGTCCAGTCCGACAGTGACCACGAGGGTGGCGGCGGTCTTGGGGTGCAGGTGGTCGGTGGGAAGGTGCTCGAGGATCTCGCAGAACGCTTCCCCGCGGGCTCGGTCCCAGTCGGTGCGGGCGGCTTCGCCGACCTGGGCGTGAGCGGCGCCGAGGCGTCCGCGTCGGGGCGCGGTGATCGTCTGCAGGATCTTGCGGAGCAGATGTCCCTGCATGACCGGGATGGTGAAGTGTCCGGTGACGGTGCCGTCGTCGTTGTCGTGCAGGGTGAGCCGGGTCTTGTTGCGTGCGTCGGACTCGCGGTCGGCGACCAGGTCGTTCTCGTGGGCGTCCACGACCGCGGGGTCGGGCTCGATGGCGGCGAGGGCCCGGAGTGCGGCTCGGCGCAGGGCGCTGGGAGAGAGGGTCTTGGCCTTCTCTATGAGGGTCCGTTCGACGTGACGGCGCTGTTCGCCGGTCACGGTGGAGGGGAGTTGTCGGTCCGCGCGGACGATGACCTGGGCGTGGTCGGTGTTGATGTCACCGCAGGCGAGGGCTTGCTGGGTTGCAGTGCGGGCGGTGAGGTCGTGGGCGAGGTGCACCTGGCGGTGCGCGAGGGCTTGGTCGGTGTTGGTGACCCCGGCGGCCCACTGGCCGGTGGAGGCGGCACCGTTGGCCCGGGCGGTGCCCGAGCGCTCGGCCTCGGCGAGTACCTGGAGCTTCAGGGCGGTAACCCGGGCATCGGCTCGTGCCAGGGACTGCAGCAGAGCGGTGGTGGCGACCGGGTCGAGCCGGGTCAGGTCGAGGGCGGTGATCTTGTCGAGGCAGGCGTGCAACTCTGCAGCCGGATCAACGATCCGGTCGGTGAGGAGTGCGGTGCCCGACGTCATAGATCCATCCTGTTCGAACCTATGTTCGAGAGCAAGGGGGTCCAGGGCATCTGTGGACAACCTCTCCTGCGCGGATCCCCGCGACCTAGTCGACGTGGAGAACCGACCGGATCCCGTCGCCGTCCAAGGGGCGAGAAGGAGGCGGACCCGAGAGTGGTGGCTCTGCTGCTGGTGCTCGGCGTGCTCGCCGGGTGCTGGGAGGCGGCGGCCGAGGCGCCGCTCGATGCTGCGCCTGAGGCGCGCGGTGGAGGTGCCGCCGACTGCGGGGTCAGCGTGCGGTTCGAGGGTCGGACCTATGTCGAGCGCGGGTTTACCGAAGTGCGCGCGACGCGAGCGGGCACGGCCGTGGTCGCATCCTGCCAGGACACCGTCCAGAACTCGCGGGGCAGCTACTTCGACGAGAACTCCGCCGATGTTGCGGTCTGGTCGTTCCCGGGGCACGACCCGGACGAGGTCGTCGGCATGAAGATCGACGACCTCTACCGCGTCCTGGTACTCGAGGACCGCGTCGAGGAGTTGGTGGCCGAGCTGGTCAGGACCGGCGTCCTCGAGGCGGACGATTAGGCGCCTACGCGCTCTCGAACCAGGGATCCCGCAGGTCGTAGAACCGAGCCCCGACCATCATCTTCTCCAGCACCTCGGCGACCTCGGCCGGCGGTGCTTCCCCGGCCTCGCCCTCGCGGGCGCTGGCCTCGTCGGTGAACGCCACGGTCTGGGTGAAGGTGCCGTCGGGAGCGACGGCGAACGTTCCGCCGATGATCTCCGGTCGCATCGCGCGAAGCGCATCGGTGCCCGAGAACAGGGTCGCCTTCACGGCCTCGAGGTCCCCGCCGACCTGGCCCTGGATCACCTGGACGAACCCGGCGTCGTCCGAGCCGCCGTCGAGGAAGACGGAGACGTCGTCGTAGTCGTGGAAGGCGGGCGGACCGTCGAGCAGGCCCGCGAGTTGCCCGGCCCAGACGCCTTGCTCCGGCCGGGCGGAGTTGGCTTCCGCGGCAGCCCGGGACTCGAACCTGACGATCGCCAGGAGTACGCCGTCTTCGGTGAACCCGTAGGTCCCGCCGAGCCAACCGGTCGCTCCGGGGCCGAGCTCGGCCTTCCAGGTGCTCGCCCAGGAGCGGAGCTCGTCCTGCTTGCTGCACGTGCCTTGGATTACTTGGATGAACATCGTGGCCTCCTTGAAGGCCACCTCACCGTGAGGTGGTCGTCGGCTCCCGACGCTAGTCCTGGTGCGCGGTCCTGACCATCCCCCGAGGATGACGAAACGGTGACGGCTCGGTACGCCGCCCGGGGCGCACCTAGGACCGTTCGGGGACCAGCGCCCGCCACGCCCGCGGAGACATGCCCGTCCGGCGGCGGAACGCGTGCGAGAACGACCTCTGCTCGACGTACCCGAGAAGGTCGGCGTACGTCGACCAGTCCGCCGCGGCGGCGCGCCCACGGGACCTGACTGGGTATCTTGTCCGGGTGATCGCCGCCCCCTTCGCCAACGAGCTCCTCATCCCCCTCGCCTGGCAGGAGGGAGGCGCTGCTCGCGCCTTCAACCCGACGCTGGCGGCCGTCCCCGGCGGCTACGCGATGTGCTACCGGGTGGTCCAGGAAGGCTCCGACCTGCGCCGGTTCGCCACCTGCCGGCTCGATGCGGACCTGCAGGTGGTCGCCGGGTCGGTGACGCCGCTCTCCGACGAGGTCACCTTCATCGCCGACGACCTGTCCGAGCGTTCGCTCACCTGGCACGCCGACCCGCGTTACGTCCGCCTCGGCGATCAGCTCTACGTCTTGTGGAACGACGGCGCGAACCGACCCGCCAACCACCAGTTCCTCGCTCCGATGACCGAGGACGGGCTGCACCTCGCCGGTCCCGCCCGGGAGCTGACCACCCCGAACCGTCGTACCGTCGAGAAGAACTGGGCGCCGTTCGAGGTCGACGGCCAGGTCTTCATCACCTACAAGTCGCGTCCGCACGTAGTGCTCTCCCTCGACCTCGACCCCGCGGCCGAGAAGCTGATCGCCGAGCCGGCGTGCCAGAGCGGTTTCGCCAGTACCTACGAGGTGATGTTCGGGATCCTCCGCGGTGGCGCCCAGCCGGTCCGCGACGGCAGCAGCTTCCTGGTGCTTGGGCACTCCAGCTTCGTCGGCGTCCACGGCCGCACCTACCGGGCCGCGTTCATGCGCTTCGAGGCGAAGGCGCCGTTCCGGGTGACCGAGATGTCCACGGTCCCGTTCGACCTCCCGAACGAGCTCGGCACCGAGTTCGCGTTCGAACGGCTCAACGAGGTCGTCGGTGACGTCATCTACCCGTGCGGCCTCGTCCCCGACGGCGACGACTGGGTGGTCTCCTACGGCATCAACGACGAGCGCTGCGCGGTCACCCGGGTCAAGCGCGCCGACGTCGAGGCGTCGATGGGGCCGGTGCAGACCTCGTTCACGATGAGCCAGGACAAGGCCCGCGCCGCCGGGGGCCGTTCCCTGGTCGCCCGCCTCCGGGGTGAGAAGTCGGCACCGGCCGCTGCGCCGAGCGGCAGCAAGCTCCCGCTCTTCTGGTACGACGCCAAGAACACCGCGTTCGACGGGGTCAGCAGCCGTCGGATCTTCCACACTGGCAATTTCGGGGACATCGCCTCCAAGGAGATCGTCGAGAAGGTCGCCGGCATGAAGACCAGCAAGCCGATCGAGGGTCGCCCGCGGCTGCTCGCCATCGGCTCGGTGCTGCACCGCGCCCAGCCCGGCGACGTCGTCTGGGGCTCCGGGGTCAAGGGCGGAACGGCGCCGCTTCCCGAGGGCCTGGACATCACCGTCGCGGCGGTCCGCGGTCCGCACTCGATCGAGTACCTGAAGGGCAGCGGCATCGACACCTCCCAGGTAACCGAGCTCTTCGACCCGGGCTGCCTGCTGCCGCACCTGTTCGCCGACAAGATCGCCAAGTTCGAGCCCAAGGGCGGGGACCGGATCATCCCGCACTACCGCGACGACATGGTCCTGCGCCGCTCGCACTACGACCGCCTCGACGACTTCATCTCCGTCGACCGCAGCCCGCTGAACATGATCAAGCAGATGGTGGGCGCCGACCGGGTCTTCTCCAGCTCACTGCACGGGATCATCTTCGCCGAGTCGCTGGGCATCCCGGCGTTCTGGCTGGCCCCGATCGGCAACGAGGACGAGCTCAAGTACCACGACTACTACCTCGGCACCGACCGCCCCGACGTGAAGCGGTTCACCTCGCTGGAGGAGGCGCTGCGGTCCGAGCCGATGGAGCTGCCGACCTTCCGGCCGGAGGCCTACCTCGCCACCTTCCCGACCGACGTGCTCGCCGACCTGACCTTCCAGGGCGTCCGGCCGGGTCAGCGGCTGGATCTGCTGCACTTCGACAAAAAGGCCCTCGGCGGGGCGATCGCGCACTCCGGGTTCGGGTTGCGCGACCACCGCGGCATGTGGATGACCAGCTCGCACGCCTCCCTGGCGACGACGCTGCGCGCCGAGCCCGGCGAGCTGGTCCACGTCGCGCTCTCGCTGCGTCCCTTCAACCCGGCCAAGCTGCGCCGCCCGCAGTCGCTCCGGGTCTCCGCGAACGGCGGCCCTGCCAGCGTGGTCGACTGGAAGCGCGCGAAGCGGGACTCGCTCGAGGTGGTCCTCGAGGTGGAGGCCGGCGCCGGTGACACCCCGCTGACGATCAACTTCGAGGCGCTGCAAACCGTCTCGCCGAAGTCGGTGGGCAACGCGAACATCTCCGAGAAGGTCGCTGCGATCGTGATGGGCTTACGGGTCTCGACGATGGAGCGGCCGGCCCCGGCGACCAAGGCCAAGGGCGTCTGAGCCGAGGCGCGTCCTACGCCTCGACCTCCTCCTCGTCGAAGGCCTCGGACAGTTCCTCGTAGCGCGAGGTGTAGGTCGCCACGGCGTCAGCCAGGGCGTCCTCGATGCCGTCGAGCACGCTCGCGGAGATCGTGACCGTAGTCAGGAGGTCGTCGAAGTTGGTCGCCCTCAGGTTGGGCACGATCTGGGTCGGACGGACGACGGGCAGGTCCAGGCCGAGGGCGTGGTCCTCGTAGGCGAAGGCCTGCACCGGGCTCGGCTCACCGAAGGAGACCGGCGCGCACGGGACCCCGAAGCTCTGGCAGAGTGCCATCACCGCGAGGCTGGAGGTCACCACGCCGTCGTAGTCGACGAGGTCGGCGACGAAGCTCCGGATCGCGTCCGGCCGCGACGCGAACGGGCTGAGCTCGTCGATCCGGTCCCCGGTGACGACCTCGAACTTGGTGTGCTCGTAGTGCCGGACCAGGGCGAGACGGCCGTTGGTCGCCTTGCGACGCACCGGGATCGCCCGGGACGCGAGGGCCAGCGGGTCGCCGTACCGGGTCACCGAACGGCCGATGACCAGCTCCGCGGTCCGAGGGCCCCGGACCGAGACGTACGTCGCGTTCGGGTCGAGCACGTCGTTCGGGAGGGCACCGAGCCCGACGGTGATCGAGCTGCCGTTGAGGTGCCGGGCCACGCGTCCGTGCATCACCAGGTGCGGGTAGTCGGCCGCTGGCGGTGCGTAGCTGACCGGGTTGCCGGAGACGTGTTTGAGCACCAGCGGGTTGGCCCAGTCGGTCGCCATTCCGGGGAACGGCCGGACCTGCCAGAGCAGCGCGGTCGCGGGCGCGTCGCCCTCCTGCGAGTAGCGGCTGAACGCCTCGGCCGCGTGCTGCGCGTTGAGCTCCTGGTCGCTGGGCAGACCGTCGCGGTGCAGCAGGGTCGCGACGACCCTGACCTCCTCGGCCTCGCCGCGCTGACCGGCGATGAGCATCCGGTTGACGAGGTCCGCGCGCTTGGAGTCGGAGAAGACCGCTGGTTCTTTCGGCTGCTCCTCGAGGTCGTCCTCGTCGTCGAGGCCTTCGTCGCCCCCGACGCCGCGACGGGCGCTGGCCCGACCGAACCGCATCGCGCCGCCGGAGAGCTGGCTGAGCTGCCCATAGAGCAGCCGCATGCCGAGCAGCATCACGATCGCGTCGGTCGCGGCGATGCGACCGCGCAGCGTGAACAGGAGCACCGCGGCCAGGGCGATCGCCATCGCGAAGCTCGCCAGGGCCGCGCCGAGCTCCGCGTCGAGGAGACGCTGACGGACCCGGTCGCCGACCTCGGTGGAGGTCGGCGTGTTCGACTTCACGTAGCCGATCTGCTTGGTGAGGTTGCGGGTGTAGAGCACTGAGATCAGGGCGAGCACGATCAGCACGATCACGCCGTTGACGACGCCGACGACGCCGTCGAGGAAGATGAACAGAACCGTGAGGAGCGTTGCCTGGACCAGTGCGACGGTGACGATCGAGAACTCGAAGGCCAGGGCCCATTCCCACGCTGCTCGGGACGCCTGGCCGCTACCGTCAGAAGAGACCCGGAACGCGTAACGGACCGCGATCACCCGAGCGAACCGGCTCCAGTGATGCACGGCTCTGGTGAAGGCGAACGCAAGGAAGAAGATGACGGCCTGGCGGTAGATCTTGCCCGGGTCCTCGGCGTAGATCTCCTGTCCTGTGGTGATCAGGTGCGAAAACATTCGGATCACCAGGAGTTCGGCGACCGGGACCAGGGCGATCAGTAGGACCATCGCGATGATCGCGGTCCTGGCACCTGCTGTGGTGAACAGCGACTTGAAGGTTAGGAAGAGCTGCTTGAACATGTCAGCGGTCTCTCGGCTGGGGGCGCATCACGGGATCATCTTGCCGCATCGCTGGGTGTGACCTCGGTCCTGTGCCCCCGACCCCATTCGCGCCGGAGAAACGCAAGCCCGAGCCGTAATGAACATGGGTCTGTCAGATGTGCAGCTCAGCCCGGTCGCGTCTCGCGGGGTAACTCGTCTCGTGTGACTTTGTGTGTCAGGTCAATCATGCATTTGTGAGTTCGGGCACCTCCTAGTTGGCGTCTGCCTCCAAGTAGTAGGCGGCGAAACCGCCGCCCGTCGAGGTGGTGAACCCACGGGCCTGGCGTTGTGGGGAGCGGGCTCGCCGGAGCCGCCGAGGCCGCCGAGGCCGCCGAGCAGTGTCACCAGGAAGTCCCAGATGGTGTTGTTCGTGCCACTCCTGAGTTCGTCTACTCCACTCGTGGCAGGCGCACGGTCACGTCGGTGACGTCTACGGTGAACAGCGAGGTGCTGGCCCGGTAGGTGGGGGCGTCGCTGGGCGCCAGCTCGAGCTTGATTCGGTGCCCCGCCGCGAAGCGGTACCCGTTGCCGTTGAGCTGGAAGACGATCCTTCCGGTGTGGTTGTCACGGAGCCGGAAGACGCCTCGAGTGATCAACCGCTGCTCGCCGCTGGGCAGGATGTCCCAGAGCCGTCCGGCGATCTGCCCCCCCGAACCGTGGGTGGCGATGGTCGCCCGCACGGTCGGGCGGCCGATCATCGTGAAGGCGCGGGTCACGTTGTAGCGGTAGTTCGCGGTGCCGCTGGGGTTGCTGATCGGGACCGACTTGCACGGGTCCATGGTGCCGAGTGGGTTCGTGCTTGGGATGGCGTCGAAGTTGAGGCCGACCAGCGGGTCACCGCCGCGCGAGTCGATCTTCTGCAGCGCCGCGCGCCCGAAGGTGACGCTCATCGGCTGCAGTGCCTCCCAAGAGGAGCCGCGGTAGGGGCCGCCGTCGGGCACGGCATCGGCGCCGACCGACGGGCAGGTCGTCGTGTACGCCAGAACGCTGCCGTTCGCCGGCCCGCCGGCGATGCCCTTCAGCTTGTTGTCGAAGAACGCCGACGCCACGTTGTTGAACCTCAGCATCGCCCGGTGGCGGTTCGCGTCCCTGGCGTGGCCAACATCGCCGAGCAGCATCGCGACGTACGCACGCGGGTGCTGGGCGCGGATCGAGTTGTACTGGCGCAGCGACTCTGTGATCGGGAAGAAGTCGTCGTTCCAGCCGCTCTCCAGCAGCAGCGGCGCCGGGGCACCCGGGATGCCGACCGAGCCGTGGTACCTGCGGAAGTCGGCGGCGATGTCGGCCATCGGCTGGCCGTACGGCTCGCCGAGCTCCATCGTCGCGACCGCGGTGGTCAGGTCCCACTCGGCCGACCCGGGGATAAGCGGGGGAACCAGGTAGCCCTCGCTCAGTGCGAGCGCGTAGAGCGCCCGGGTGTAGCTCTGGGTCATCACACCGAGCGGCTTGAGGGTGGAGTCACCGGTGGCGGGCTTGAAGTCGAGGAAGCGCCCGTTCGGCATCACCGCCGAGATCAGATCTGTCCACAGCCACTGCCCGTACGCCGCCGCGATCCGCATGGTCTTGCCCTGCGGCGAACGCCAAGGGGCGAATCTGCCGTCCGGGAGCCGGATCTTGTCCTTCAGCTCGGCCAACTGGACGGCCTCGCCGCCGCCGTAGGAGAAGCCGGTGACGCCGATCCTGGTCGGCTTGGTGATCCCCTCGTCGGCGAGCAGGCCCAGCAGGTGCTGGGTGTCGCGGGCCTCGTATCGCTGGTCGGCCAGGCGGATGAAGCCGTCGGCGCATTCGCCGGTCTGCAGCCAGGCAGCGGGGGTGCCGTCGCCGCCGCAGGACTCACCGAAGCCGCGCGCGGTTGGCGCCACCACGGCATACCCGCGGGAGGCGTAGTAGAGGTTGCTGTAGTGCTCGGTCAGCGGGAGGATCCGCGGCGCCAGCGAGGTCTGCTGCGGGGTGTTCGGCTGCAGAGCCGTCTTGTCGCCGCCGAGTCCGTGCAGCAGCACGATCGTCGGCCAGGGACCCTTGCCGGTCGGCGGCAGGGTCACGTCCACGTCGAGCGGGGTGCCGTCCCAGGAGGCCACCTTGTCCCCGGTGCAGAACCGCACGCCGTCGGTTGCCGCGCACGTGTGCCCGAACGGATCCTGTGAGGGGGCGGCCTGGGCGGTCTGAGACTGAGCCGGGACCGCCAGGAAGGCGGCGACGACGGCTAGGACGACGGTCAGGGAACGGCACAGGAGAAGAGGGGTCGGCGTCATCTGTGCTCAACGACCGGCGTTGCTCGGAGGTTACTCAGGCAACTCGGCGATGCGCTCGGCGGCGCGCCGGGCGCCGTCGATCTGGACGGGGCGGAACCACTGTCCGGCCATGTGCCCTCATCCCAACCGCGAGGGTCAATGACCCTCACGGTTGGGATAAGCGCCTCATGGCGGAGGTTCTGGGACGTTATTCCAACCAGAGGTCGGTTGGCGCGTGCGCCCGGTCGCTTGTCATGGCGGCTTCGACGCAGGTTCGTTCCGAGCCGTGCGCGCCGCCAAAACTCGTGGGAACGACTCGGGTTCGGCGTCTGTTGGCGATGGATCTGGACGCGATCACGGCCGACTACGCAGACGGACTCGGCTGCGTGCTCCTCTCCAGGAAGTACGGAATCGCGGAGAACACCGTGCTTGCCCGGTTGAAGGAAGCGGGGGTGGATGTCCGTCCACAGGCTTTCCTCGAGGCTGACGAGCTGGAGGAGATGGCGTCGCTTCGGGCTGACGGGTGGACACTAGATGCGCTTGGAGAGAGGTACGGGGTGACTCGGCAGACTGTCGCAGCGCGGCTCCGGAGATCGATCACCTGCACTTGAGCCTGATGAAAGGCGTAGCCCTTGGTACGCGTCGCGCGGTATGGCCAACTCGGGCGTGGCTGTTGTGATCGATGTATGGCCACAGGGCACCGGGGCACGACGGCGCTGATATGGGAGCGCCATGATCGCTACGTCTGGGTCAGGGCAGCACGACAACCCGACCCTGGCCGTGTTCGACGAGTTCGTGGGCGGAGACGATCTGGCTCAGCGGCAGCCGATGCGCAACGGGGATGTGTAGGCGCCCAGCAACGAGCTCAGCCGTGAGGTGCTTTGCTGCTGTGCGTTTGGTTGCTGGGGCGAAGTCGTCGCTGCCGAGTAGCCGGATGGTGGTGTCGGCGAAGCCGAGGTCCCAGTAGGGGATGGTGGTTCTGGGTTGGGAGGAGTAGTACGAGCTGATCGTTGCGCCGACCGCTACCAGTTGTGCGTTGAGATCGATGTGTCCAGCGAGGTCGACGTCGACGATGCGGTTGACTCCGTGGGGCGCGATTGCCCGGATCCGTGGCACCAGGTCTGGGGTGTCGTAGGTGAAGACGTGCGGGATGCCAAGGTTCCGAACGGACGCGAGGTGCCCTGCTCGTCGGACGAGTCCGATGACGGTGGCACCGTCGGTGATCGCGAGCTGGGCTGCGATGCCACCGACTCCGGACGCGGGCCCGTGGACCAGGACTGTCAGACCGGTGACGGGGCCGTCGGCGAAGACGGCGCGGTGCGCGGTGACGCCCGCGATCCCGAGCGATGCAGTTTGCGCCATCAATGCTTGGTCGGCATGGTCCGGCAAGGCGACGACGTTGGCCTCAGGCACGAGGGTGTACTCGGCGGCGGTCCCGAACGGTCGGTAGGACTGGGCGCCGAACACCCAGACCGGCTGACCCAGATTGATGTCGGACACGCCGGCACCAAGGGCGTCGACGTACCCGGCGCCGTCGCTGTGCGGAATGACCCGGGGGTGCGCCATCGGGGCGCCCGGCTCCCCGGCACGCTTCTTCACATCGCCTGGGCTGATCCCGGAATGGGTCACCCGAATGCGCACCTCGCCAGGCCCAGGTTCGGGATCGGGCAGGACACCGACGACGAGGACGGCGCCTGCTGGACCCCGTCGGTCGTACCAGGCCGCTCGCATCGTCTTAGGCCTCGATCAGACCGACGAGCTTGCCAGCATGGGTGTTGTTCTCCAGGTCGCGGTGCGCATCCTGGATGTTCTCCAGCGGATAGGAGTTTACGGGGCCGAGGTCGAGGTCGCCGGTGGCGATCCGGTCCAGGAAGCGTTGCAGCACAGGTTCTGGCAAGTCACCTGCGCCACCGCTGTAAGCGGTCAGCCGCACACCGCGGGGTAGGTACGCGATTGGGTAGAAGTCCGGGACGACCCATTGGTTGGACAGCATCCCGGTGAAGCAGACGGTGCCGTGCACCCGGGTCGAGGCCAGGGAGTCCGGCAACGTCGGCGTGCCGACGAGTTCAAGGACGGCGTCAGCACCGCCGCCGAGGTAGTCGTGGACCTCGGCGGCGACGGTCCCGTCATCGAGGAGCGGGTGTTCGACGCCGCGGGCTTCGAGGTCGGCGAGTCGTTCGGGCTGGCGGGTCGTGGACAGGACCCGGGCTCCGATGTCTCGAGCCACCGCGGCGGCAGCAAAGCCTAGTGCGGAAGTCCCCCCACGAATCAGCAACGTCTGGCCGGGTTGCAGATCCAGACCGATGCTCAATGATCCGTAGGCCGTCTGCAGCGTTTCGGGGACCGCGGCAATGGTCCGCCACGGCAGTGACGACGTGAACGGGATCACCGCGCTGCGCGGGACGACGGTGTACTCGGCGTAGCCGCCGTCGAACAAGCGCCCCATGCCGCCCATCAGAGCTGCGACCTGTTGTCCCGGTTCCAGGTCAGTCCCCGGTGCGCTGTCGACGACTCCGACGGCCTCGATCCCCAGCACCCGAGGGAAGGTGACTCCCTCGGCGAGACCGAGGCGGGTGTGCAGCTCGGACCGGTTGAGTCCGAACCCGTGCACCCGAATCCGGACCCACCCTTCGCGCGGATCGGGTCGGGCTACCTCGATGACGCGGAGGTTCTCGACCCGGCCGGGTTCGCTGAGTACGGCGGCTCGCATAGTGGAAGTACTCATGGCGCCTCTTCTCTCGTTACCTGCTCGGCCCGAAGGGGTTCGGGCCGAGCAGGTGAGCCGGGTTCAGGCTCCGGGGGCTGCTGGGGCGGTGGACTTGTTGAACATGTACCGCTCGATCTTCCAGACCCCGTCAGTGGCGGTGAATACGAAGACCTCTCGGTTCTCTTCGGCCAGGGTCAGGTCCGGCTCGAGAATGGTGACGTGCCCACGCGAGGTGGTCGTCGCGAACGCGACACTGCCGCAGATCACGACTTCGTGGATCTCGAAAGCGACGTCAAGCCTGATGGCCTCGAAGATCTGACGGTAGGGGCCAGCAGCTCCTCGGTCCCGGCCGCGGTCGGGAGGTTGTAGGGGTAGAAAACCCCGTCGCCGGCGTACACAGCAGCTGCAGCTTCGGCGTCGGAGGTGTTGAGAGCCTTCTCGTAGGCGCTCAGGAGGTCGCGGATCTGCTGCTCGTCGGTGCTGGCGATGTGGGTAGTCATGTCGAACCTTCCGGGGAGTTGCCGATGCAATAGTACGCAGCGCAACCATACGCAAGTCAAGTACTATTCCCGACATGGCAAAGAACCGCGGCGAGATCAGCCCCGTTCACGAGCGGGCCTGGCGCGACTGCCTCAGGGTCAACGCACTACTCATGCGCGAACTCGATGCCGACCTGCGCAAGGCCCACAACATCTCCCTGGTGACCTACGACGCACTGGTGCAACTCTCCGAAGCACCTGATCACAGGCTGTACATGAAGGACCTCGCCGACGCACTCGTCTATAGCGCCAGCGGACTGACCCGCCTCGTCGACAACCTGGAGAAGGCCGGCCTAGCGCGACGTGAGGCGGACCCGAACAACAGACGAGCGACTCTGGTCGTGCTCACCGAGGACGGCATGACCTGCCTGAAAGCGGCCTACCCCACCCACCGGGCCGGAGTCGCCACACGATTCGCTGCACACGTCTCACCGGCCCAGGCGAACGCCTTGGCGGCGGTCTACGCCGCGATGCGCACGTCGCTGGAGGCCGAGCACTAGTCCAACGCCCTGCTCGCACTGATCGAGTAACTTTGCTCAGTTGGCTGCGTCGCGGAGCCAGCCTGTACTTGCTTCGCGCCGACGCGAACGCTCATTCCAACCGGGAGAGCAATCGCCTCCCGGTTGGAATGACCACCTCAAGGGGTGGACCTGGCGGAGGATAGGGGATTCGAACCCCTGAGAGCTTTCACTCAACTCGCTTTCCAAGCGAGCGCCATAGGCCACTAGGCGAATCCTCCGTCGCGAAGGTTACCTGCCCGGATTCGCCCCTGCGAAATCGGTCTCCTAGACTCTTCGGCAACCCCCCATGCGGCGGTACCTCACTGAACTCCCCCAGGGCCGGAAGGCAGCAAGGGCAGGTGGGCTCTTCCGGGTGCATGGGGGGCCTCCGTTTTCGCGGACCGTTCTTCGGGCCCCGGCCGACCTGGGGCGAGACGGACCGAGCGCGCCGGTCCCTTTGTCCCCGGGAGTGGCTAGGGTTCACGTGTGGAGCACAACCTCGCGCTATATCGCCGCTACCGGCCGGAGTCGTTCGCCGAGGTGATCGGGCAGGACCACGTCACCGACCCGCTCCGTGCGGCGCTCGCCAACAACCGGGTCAACCACGCCTACCTCTTCTCCGGCCCCCGTGGCTGCGGCAAGACGACCAGCGCCCGGATCCTCGCCCGCGCGCTCAACTGCGAGAAGGCCCCGATCTCCGACCCCTGCGGGGAGTGCCAGTCCTGTCGCGACCTGGCCCGCGGCGGACCGGGTTCGCTCGACGTCATCGAGATCGACGCGGCCAGCCACGGTGGTGTGGACGACGCCCGCGACCTGCGCGAGCGAGCCTTCTTCGCCCCGGTCTCGAGCCGTTACAAGGTCTACATCATCGACGAGGCGCACATGGTCAGCTCGCAGGGCTTCAACGCCTTGCTCAAGCTGGTCGAGGAGCCGCCGGAGCACCTCAAGTTCATCTTCGCCACGACCGAGCCGGAGAAGGTCATTGCGACCATCCGCTCGCGGACCCACCACTACCCGTTCCGGCTGATCCCCCCGCGGGTGCTCTCCGACTACCTCGCCGAGATCTGCCAGCGAGAGGGTGTCCCGATCGAGCCGGCTGCCCTGCCGCTCGTCGTACGGGCAGGCGCGGGGTCGGCGCGCGACTCGCTCTCGGTGCTCGACCAGTTGCTCGGCGGCGCCGGGCCCGGGGGCCTGACCTACGAGATCGCGGCCGGGCTGCTTGGCTACACGCCCGACTCGCTGCTCGACGAGGTCGTCGACGCGTTCGCTGCCGGCGACGGCGGCACCGTGTTCTCGGTCGTCGACAAGGTGATCGAGACGGGCCAGGACCCGCGCCGCTTCACCGAGGACCTCCTGCGCCGACTCCGCGACCTGGTTATCGTCGCCGCTGTGCCGGATGCTCCGGCCACCGGGCTCATCGACGCGCCCGCCGACCAGGCGGAGCGGCTGGTCGCCCAAGCGGCCCGGTTCGGCAAGTCCGACCTAGTCCGTGCTGCCGACTGCGTCGCTGCTGGTCTGACCGAGATGCGCGGAGCCACCACGCCGCGCCTCCTGCTCGAGCTGATCTGCGCCCGCGTCCTGCTCCCGGGCGCCGACCACTCGACCGACGGGCTGACCGCACGGCTGGATCGGATGGAACGCCGGGTGGGCATGGGCATCCCGGCGCCGGATGGTTTCGAGGCGAGCGCTGGTGCGCCCGCACCTCAACCAGCGGTGGCGCCGGTCGAGACGCCCGCACCTCAACCAGCGGCGGTGGCGGAGCCTGTCGAGGTGCCCTTACCTCAACCACCGGTGGTGGCAGCGCCTGTCGAGACGCCGCCCGCCGCGGTGCCGCCCGCCGCGGTGCCTCCCGCAGCGGTGCCTCCCGCAGCCGCCCCCTCCTCCGGCGGTCTCGGCCTGGTCGACGCCCGTCGGGTCTGGCCCGACCTGCTCAACAAGGTCAAGGAAATGCGCCGCTTCACCTGGATCCTGCTCAGCCAGAACGCCCAGGTGATCGGTCTCGACGGCGGCATCCTCACGGTCGGCTTCAAGACCTCCGGAGCCAAGGACTCCTTCGTCAGCGGCGGCAGCGAGGAGATCTTGCGGCAGGCGGCGATCGAGGTGATCGGCGCGGACTGGAAGGTCGAGGCGATCGTCGACCCCTCGGCGGATCCGAGTGCCGGGGTCGCGCCGGTCGTGATCAGGCCGGCGGCCGAGGCCAGCGTGCGCGCGCCGGCCGAGCCCGTCTCCCCGGCCCCGTCCGCACCGCCCGCCTGGGCTGACGACGCCGCCGAGCCGACGCCGCCGCCGTTCCCGGCGAAGCCGGCCCCCGCACCCGAAACGATCGCCTCCGCCCGGAGCAACATCGCCCCGACCCGGACTGGCGAGCACCCCGGACGGCTTCCCGACACCCGCGACGCGGACGTGCACCCGGACGACCCCGACCTCGAGGAGTCCGGAATCGACGGCGCCGAGCTGCTGATGAGCGAGCTCGGGGCCACCGTGATCGACGAGATCCCGAACACCTGACCAGGAGCAGCGATGACCCAGAACCCGTTCGGCGACGGCGAGAACCCTTTCGGGAACCTCGACCTCGGCGCGATGCTCGAGCAGGCCCAGCAGATGCAGGCGCAGCTGGTGGCTGCCCAGTCCGAGCTGGCCTCCACGATCCTCGAGGGCACCGCGGGCGGGGTGGCGGTCTCGGTCACCGGCACCGGTGAGCTCACCGGCGTCACCGTCGCCACCGGGGCGTTCGACGGCTCCGACCCGGAGTCGCTGACCGACCTGGGTGGCCTGGTGGTCGCCGCCTTCCGCGACGCGAAGGCCAAGGCCGACGCGCTCGCCGCCTCAGCCCTCGGCCCGATGGCCGGGGTCCTGGGTGGGTCCCTGGGTGGGTCCCTGGGTGGGTCCCTGGGCGGCGGACCCGGCGGGGAGCTACCGGGCACCGGTGGATCACTCGGCTTCGCTCCCGGAGGCGGATCCTCCGTTGTATGAGGGCGTCCTCCAGGATCTGATCGACGAGCTCGGGCAGCTGCCTGGGGTCGGACCCAAAGGTGCCCAGCGGATTGCGTTCCACCTGCTCGCTGCCGACCCGGCCGACGTACGCCGCCTGGCGGAGACGTTGATCGAGGTGAAGGCGAAGGCCCGGTTCTGCTCGATCTGCGGCAACGTCGCCGAGGAGGAGCAGTGCCGGATCTGCCGCGACCCCCGCCGCGACCTAGCGCTGATCTGCGTGGTCGAGGAGTCGAAGGATGTGGTGGCGATCGAGCGGACCCGGGAGTTCCGGGGCCGCTACCACGTGCTCGGCGGGGCGATCTCGCCGTTGGAGGGCATCGGTCCAGAGCAGCTCCGGATCCGCGAATTGATCGCCCGACTGAACGACGGCGTCGTCACCGAGATCATCCTCGCGACCGACCCGAACATCGAGGGCGACGCGACGGCCGCATATTTGACCCGGATGTTGCGCCCGATGGGCTTGCAGGTGACACGTTTGGCGAGTGGACTACCAGTGGGTGGTGATCTCGAGTACGCCGATGAGGTCACCTTGGGACGCGCGTTCGCCGGAAGGCGCAACGCCGGTGAGTGAGGTCGAGCGATGAGCGAGCACGAGTTCGAGGAGTTCGGTCAGCAGATTGCCGACGCGGCGGAGGCGTTCCTGCTCGGGTTGCAGGCGATCTCCCGCGAGGCGGAGCCCGGCTCCGGCGTACCGCTGCTGCTGCTGGAGGTCAGCCAGCTGCTGCTGGCGGGAGCCCGGCTCGGAGCGCAGCAGGACTTCGAGCCCGAGACCGAATACCAGCCCGACGTCGGCCCCGACCCCGACCTGGACGCGATGCGGCTCCGGCTCGCCGAGACGCTCGGCGACGCCGACACCTACAGCCACAACTTCGAGCCGTACGACGCCGAGACGTTCACCTCGAACCTCTCCGACGACCTGACCAGCATCGCCACCGACGTGGCCAACGGCCTGCGGCACTTCCGCAGCGGCAACGTCGAGGAGGCGCTGTGGTGGTGGCAGTACTCCTACCTGGCGTCCTGGGGCTCGCTCGCGTGCGGCGTCCTGACGGCGCTGCACTCGGTGGTCGCCCACGACCGCCTCGACCTCGACATCGACGAGGCCGAACAGCTCGAGGCGGCCGAGGCCGTGCTGGAAGGCGTCGTCGAGCTTTAGGTCAGGTCGGTGCGACTCAGCCGAAGTGGCAGACGTAGTCCACAGTCTCGAGCGCCTCGATCTCGAAGGACGAGTCCCCCGGGACGTCGAAGGACGATCCGGCGCCATACTCGGTCCAGTCGGTGCCGCCGGCCTGCAGGACCCGGCAGCGGCCGCCGATGATCTCCATGGTCTCCGGGGCGCCGGTGGTGAAGGTCAGCGTCGACGGCAGGATCACGCCGACCGACTTCCGGGTGCCGTCGGCGAGCAGCACGGTGTGGCTCACGCACTTGCCGTCGAAGTAGACGTTTGCCTGCTTGAGCACCGAGACGTTGTCGAATTGGGTCATGCGCCCAGCGTAGGGAGCGTCGCAGGTGGCCGGCCGCATCTCTCACGCCTCGGCAGCAGTTCGGGGCGTGCGCGGCTACGACGGTAGAATCTCGGTGGCCGCCAGGCCCTTCCGCACGGGAGAATCGGTGCGGACGCAGGTGAACCCAGTCAGGAGAGCGCAGTCGTGGGCATTGTCGTGCAGAAGTACGGCGGCTCCTCCGTTGCCGACGCCGAAGCAATCAAGCGGGTCGCCCGTCGGATCATCGACACCAAGAAGGCCGGCAACCACGTCGTGGTCGTCGTCTCCGCGATGGGTGACACCACCGACGAGCTGATCGACTTGGCCAACCAGGTCTCGCCGCTGCCGCCCGCGCGCGAGCTCGACATGCTGCTGACCGCGGGCGAGCGGATCTCGATGGCCGTCCTCGCGATGGCGATCCAGAACCTCGGCCACGAGGCGCGTTCGTTCACCGGTTCCCAGGCCGGCGTTATCACCGACGCCGAGCACGGCCGGGCCAAGATCATCGACGTGACCCCGGGCCGGATCCAGGCCGCGATCGACGAGGACGCGATCTGCATCGTCGCCGGGTTCCAGGGCGTCTCGCAGACCACCAAGGACATCACCACGCTCGGTCGGGGCGGCTCGGACACCACCGCGGTCGCGCTGGCGGTCGCGCTGAAGGCCGACGTCTGCGAGATCTACTCCGATGTCGACGGCATCTTCACCGCCGACCCGCGGATCGAGCCGCGAGCTCGCAAGGTGCCGCGGATCTCCTACGAGGAGACCCTGGAGATGGCCGCGCAGGGGGCCAAGATCCTGCACCTGCGCTGCGTCGAGTACGCGCGGCGCTACGACATGCCCATCCACGTCCGCTCCTCCTTCTCGGAGAAGGAGGGCACTTGGGTCGTTCGGGCCGACCACGTTCTGGCCGACGACCTCGCACAGGAGAACACCATGGAAGCAGCGATCATCACCGGCGTCGCCCACGACCGGAGCCAGGCCAAGGTCACGATCGTCGGGGTCCCGGACAAGCCGGGCGAGGCTGCGGCGATCTTCCGGGCCGTCGCGGACGCGCAGATCAACATCGACATGATCGTGCAGAACGTCTCGGCCGCGGCGACCAGCCTGACCGACATCTCGTTCACGCTGCCGCGCGGCGAGGGTCAGACCGCGATGACCGCGTTGTCCCGGCTCCAGGACTCCGTCGGTTTCGAGAGTCTCCAGTACGACGACAGCGTCGGCAAGGTCTCCATCGTGGGCGCCGGGATGAGCTCCTCGCCCGGCATCTCGGCGCGGTTCTTCGAGGCGCTCTCCGACGCCGGGGTCAACATCGAGATGATCTCCACCTCGGAGATCCGCGTCTCGGTCGTGGTCGCGGAGACCCAGGTCCAGGACGCGGTCAACGCCGCGCACGCCGCCTTCGAGCTCGGCTCGGACGAGGTCGAGGCCGTCGTCTACGGCGGGACGGGGCGGTAGTCATGACCGGTTCGAACGGCATCAGCATCGGCATCGTCGGCGCGACCGGTCAGGTCGGCGTCGCGATGCGCAGCATCCTCCTGGAGCGGAACTTCCCGGCCGCGAACGTCCGCTTCTTCGCCTCCGCGCGCTCGGCAGGGACCGTGCTGCCCTTCGGCGACCGCGAGATCACCGTCGAGGACGCCCATGCCGCTGCCGACGCGGAATCCTTGGCGGACCTGGACATCGCGCTCTTCTCGGCCGGAGCCACCACTTCGAGGGCGCTGGCGCAGAAGTTCGCCGACGCAGGCGTGATCGTGGTCGACAACTCCTCGGCCTTCCGCAAGGACCCGGAGATCCCGTTGGTCGTCTCCGAGGTGAACCCGGAGGCGATGGAGGGGGTCATCGCTGCCCGCCGCGGGATCATCGCCAACCCGAACTGCACCACGATGGCCGCGATGCCGGTGCTGAAGCCGCTGCACGACGAGGCCGGCCTGGTCCGGCTGATCGCCTCGACGTACCAGGCCGTCTCTGGCTCCGGCGTCGCCGGCGTCGAGGAGCTCGCCTCGCAGGTCGAGGCCGCGGGCGAGAAGGCCCGTGAGCTCGCGTACGACGGCGCGGCGGTCCAGTTCCCCGCCCCGAACAAGTACGAGCGGACGATCGCCTACAACGTGGTGCCGCTGGCGGGCTCGATCGTGGACGACGGGCTCAACGAGACCGACGAGGAGCAGAAGCTCCGCCACGAGTCCCGGAAGATCCTCGGCATCCCCGACCTGCTCGTCTCCGGGATCTGCGTCCGGGTGCCGGTCTTCACAGGTCACTCGCTCGCGATCAACGCCGAGTTCGCCCGCGGCATGACCCCCGAGCGCGCCCGCGAGCTGCTCGCCGACGCCCCGGGTGTCGAGCTCAGCGACATCCCGAACCCGCTGCAAGCGGCCGGTCAGGACCCGTCGTACGTGGGTCGCCTGCGCACCGACCCGGGCGTCCCGGACGACCGTGGGCTGGCGTTGTTCATCAGCAATGACAACCTGCGCAAGGGCGCTGCCCTGAACACGGTGCAGATCGCCGAGCTGATCGCCGCCCGCCTCGGCTGAGGTGTCGGACCGGCTCTACTCAGTCCGCGTCGGGCTCGTCGTCGGGTTCCTCCACGAACCGGACGGTCACCCACCACGAGATGAGGAACGAGACCGCGGTGATCAGCGGGATCACGACGAGCATCCTCGGTGAGTCGAGCACCTGCAGGAAGAAGAGCATCGAGACCATCGCGACCAGCCCGACCCCGAGGAAGCTGGTGCTGAACGGGTCAGCGACCTTCCAGGCCTTGAGCAGGTTCGCTCCGATCAGCACCTCGATCCCCAGGATCGCGACCAGCGCCACGAGCCCTAGCCCGCCAGCGCAGCTGTCGTCGTCGCGGACTGCCTCGCAGCCGGCGCTGGCGCCCTTCGCCAGTAGCACTGAGATCACGCCGGCGATCACCCCGGTGAGCATCGCCGCGTAGGCGGGCTTGATGCTGGGCAGCTTTGCGACGAGGACCTCGGCAGGGGCCACCTTCGCGGCCTTCGCCTCGGCGCGGATCGCTGCCTTCTCGGCCTTCGACTTCTCGTTGGCCTCGCGCCGGGCGCGGGCCATGGCGCGGCGGGACTCCGGCACCGTCGAGACCTTGACTGTCTTGGCCGAGCGGCTCACCTTCGGTTTCGCGGCGATCACGACCGTCGGCTCGCGGTCCGGCTCAGCGGGCTGTTCGTCGATGACGACCGTCGGTTCCGGTGCGGCCTCGGGCTTGGGCTCCGGCTCCGGCGCGGGCTTGGGCTCGTGTGGGGCCGGTGTTGGGGCCGGTGTTGGGGCCGGTGTTGGCAGGGCTGACACCGCCCGGGAAACCGGGGCAACGGCAGGTCGGGGCGGGGCCGGGTGGACGACGGGGGTCGCCGTCGGGGTCGCCCCCGCTGCCGGGGCGGCCGGTCGGGCCGGGGGGCGCGCTGCCGGCCGAGCGGCGGGACGCGGCGGGACGGCGCCAGGGGTACGGGTGGGCGTCGCGGGCGTCGCGGGCGTCGCGGGCGCTGTGGGTCGCGCCGGCGCCCGTGCCGGACTCGGGCGTGGGGGAGTCGCAGGCCGGGGCTCCTGCCCGGCGGTCGCCGCGTGGGTCTCCTCGGGGGCTTCCGGGCTCGGCTCAGCAGGGCTGGGCGGAGCTGCCGGGGTGTCGGTCGAGGCCACGGAATCCCGCCTCTTCTTGCGACCGAAACCTCGGCTCAGGCTGGGCAGCTCGAGGTTGGGTTCGGTGCCGCTGTCGTCCGACTCAGTGGGCATGGCCGGATTCTGCCACTCCTCGACCTGAGAACAAGAACGTGAGGCGGCACGGCATCACCACTGGCTCACCACTGGCTCACCACTGGCTCACCACTGGGTGACCTGGACGACCGCACCTGCCGGGGCGCACCCGGACCAGGTCGGGGACGAGGTCGCACTGCCGGGCAGCTCGACGGACCACCCGTAGTACCCAGCCCTGTCCAGCCACACGTCGAATCCGACGTACGTGCCGTTGCCGGTGACCAGGATGGTCTGGGTGTGGAACAGCGTGCTGCTCTGGCAGGTGATGCCGGACTGCTGGGTGGCCGGTCCGTACAGGCGCAGCGTGGCGGTCTGGCGGTAGCCCGCCGGCAGCCCGTTGATCACGACCTGGGGCCGGGTCTTTGTCCCGGCGAGGATCTGGCTGGCTCCGGTGGAGACCCGCAGCGTCGGGGTCGGGAGCGGCGTGGCCGTGGGGGTCGGGGTGGGAGTCGCGGTGGGGGTCGGTGTGGGGGTCGGTGTCGGGGTCGGGGTCGCAGTGGCACTCGGGGTCGGGGTGGGGGTCGGGGTCGGGGTGGGGGTCGGGCTCGGCGTAGGCGTCGGGGTTGGGGTCGCGGCGCTCTGGATCCGCACGGTGACAGCGGCCGACAGCGTCGACTTCATCCCGGCAATGGCGACCCGGGACGCGCTGGTGGCGCTCGGAGCACGGACCAGCAGCCGTGTCTCGGGCACCTTGGACACGGTCGCGTCCACAGTCGTCGTACCGGCGGTCGATGCCGGAAACGAGGTGCTGGCCCGGCCGGCGCTGTCGGTGCGCAGCTCGCGGAGCCCGCCAGGTCCCCGGACGGAGACCGGGAGTTGGGGGACGCCGGCTCCGGTGGAGGTAGCGACGACGGAGACGGTGACCGGCACGGTGCCGCCGATGACGGCGTCCCCGGCGCTGAGCACGATGCTGTAGGGACCCGCGTAGGTGAGGGAGTCGGCCAGCATCGTGGTGGCGAAGGAGTGGATGTCGGAGCGCTCGGCGAGGGTCGAGAGCCTGCTGGTGGTGCGGCTGCCCTTCAGCGACCAGGAGCCGCCGTAAAGGAGGTGGTCGACGGCGACCTCGACGGCGGCGTTCTGGATGTCGTACGCGTAGGTGCCGTACTTCGCCAGGATCCACGCGGCCCGGGCCGTGTCGCGTGCCGTGACCTCATGCGGGCCGTACCCGCTCAGCTTGGGGCGCCAGACCGGCGCACCGAAACCGGCCGTGTACGTCGTGGTCCGGCCGGGGTCGATCCGGTAGACGACCTGGTCGGCGACGGTGCGCGAACCGATCCAGGACCCACCCGCGGAGCCGTCTGCCGGGATCCGGAACCCGGTGCGGACCGCGTCGGCACTGGTCGCAGGGACCGCGCTTGGTGCGGCCAGGAGGATGGTGCCGACGGTGATCAGGGCGGCGGTGAGGGCGAGTCGTGCTCGGGACATCGGGGATCCTCGGTCAGTTGTCGTCCGGGTCGTACGGCGACGCCGGTCCGGTCGGGCGGGGAGTGGGTGTCGGTCGCGGCGTACTGGGAGCTATCGAGGGGGGCGTCGAGCCGGTCGGCCCGGTGGGTACCGACTGGCCGGTGCCGGGGCCTGTGTCCGTCTCTGTGTCTGGGGTGCGGACCTGCGGGGCGGCGCTCGGCGCGGCTGAGCCGGGCAGCAGCGTCGCCGTACCGAGGTCGGGCGACGTCGCCCGGTCGTTTCGGGTGGCGGGGATCAGGAGGTTGCCGCGTACGGTCGGGGCGCCCGGCGCGGAGACCGTCCAGGCGGTCCTGCCGACGGCGAGGCCCCGGACGAGCACCTCCGTCGACTCCGCTGCGAGGTCGACCGGGACGCTCCGGGCCAGCGCCTCTCCGGCGGGGTCCAGGGTGAGTACCGCGGAGGCGGGCGCGCGCGTCGTGGAGATCCGGAAGCGGGCCGCACGCACCTCCGCGGTCGCCTCCGCGCTCAGCACGTACGCCGCGGGAGCGACGATAGGCCCGGACGCGGACGCGGACGCGGATGCGGGGGCGGACGCGGGGGCGGTGGCCCCCGGCGGGCGCTCGGCCTGGGCGCGGACGACGAACCCGGCAACGGCAGCGCCGAGGGCTAGGACCAGGAAGACCAGGAGGCCGTCCCGGGGAGAGCGGCGCCGGCGCTTGGAGTGCCGTGCGAGCGGTTCGTTCGCGGTCGCCGTCATCGTCGTACGCCACCTCGCAGGGCACAGCGCAGGGCACAGCGCGTCGTGCGGTTCATCCCAGGTCCCCTCGTCGAATGCGCTCCTGGGGTGAGACACGGCAGCGGCGGATCCATCACGCGGTTTTCGTGGCGGCGTTGCCGCAGCAGGCTCGGCTCGGACGCGGGTGACCATGGGGCATGAACAGAACCGTGGGCACCGACCTCTAGATCACCGCCCACCGAGACAGCCAGGTCGAGCTGCAGATCGCGGTGGCGCGACGTCCCGGTTTCCAGGTAGTCGAGACGCTCTCGGTCGTCCACGCCGGTCGCGAGCTCGAGGTGCTCGAAGTGGCTGTTCTGCACGCCGTTCGCCTGCCCGTCGTTCGCCTGCACGCGGCCTCCCTGCCGAGCGGTCCGACGCGGATCCCTGCTGGCCCGGGCCGGTGTCTGTTGCGACTACGCCGTCGTGGACGCGACCGCACTCGCACCGCGCTCGTCCATGGTGCGCATCGCGACCGGGCGGTCGCCGACGTCGGGCCGGCCCTCCGACGATCCCGCCGACCCGATGGTGCTCGGGTAGCGCCTTCGTGCTGGTCGGGTCGCGGGTTTCGAGGCTCGCTGCGCTCGCACCGCAACTCGCGGGGGGAGAGAACCGCAGCGCCGCCGAGATCGAGGACGCGATGTTCGGTCTCCTGATCGCCGAGTTCTCGCACTCCGTCGCGGTCGTCCGGGTGCGTGACGGTTTGTCCGCTCCGACGTTAACTGAGGTAGGTGCACACCTGGCGGTCGCCGGGCTCGCGCGCCAGAAGGTCCCGGAGTTCCTGTACGTCGTATCGGAACTGCCGCGGACACCGCCGGCAAAGTTCAGAAGTTCCGGCTCCGCGAGCAGGTCGGCTGCGGGGTACTCACCGCAGGACCAGGAGAAGTCTGATGCGACCCTTCACATCTCTTCCCCGACGGGGTGTCTTTGAAGCTCTGGCCGCCGGGGTGCTGTTCACCGTCACGGCGTGCGGCGGCTCGGCTCTGGACCCGAAGTACGTCCGCGCCGCGAACGAGGCGGTCTCCGGCAACAGCGGCGGTGGCGGCACCGGCGCCGGTCCGCTCACCCCGACCGGTCAGGACCCGGTCACCGGGGCGCCGGTCGACCCCGCGGCTCCGGTCGACCCCGGCTCCGGCACCGGGACTGGCACCGGGACCGGCGGCGGGCCAGTGACCACCGGGAACGCCGGCGGTGCCGGCGGGGGCGGCGGCACCGCCCCCCTGCCCGGCACCAGGGCGGCCTCCTGTGCCGGGTTCAAGAACGGGCCGGGGATCACCGACAAGGTGATCAAGATCGGCAACTCCTCCGACATCAGCGGTCCGGTCCCAGGGCTCTTCAGGGCCCCGCAGACGGCGACCCGGGCGTACGTCGCCTACTTCAACCGGACCTCCAGCATCTGCGGCCGCAAGCTGGAGCTGATCACGCTGGACTCCCGGACTGACGCGGGCGCGGACCAGCAGTCGACCCAGAAACTCTGCGAGCAGGTCTTCGCCGCCGTCGGGTCGCTCTCGGCGTTCGACTCCGGTGGCGCCCAGACGGCACAGGGCTGCGGGCTGCCCGACGTTCGGGCGACAGCGACCACGGCGCAGCGCAACCGGTGCACCACCTGCTTCGGCGCCCAGGCAACCGGGGCGAACGAGTACTCCAACGGGATCCCGGACTTCTTCGTGAAGAACTATCCGGAGGCGAGCCAGAAGGCGGCCTTCCTGTACCTGAACGCCGGCGCGTCGGCGGAGAACGGCAAGACCCAGATCGCGGTGGAGACCAAGCGTGGGATGAAGTTCCTCTACACGTCGCCGATCGACGTCGCGGATTTCAACTACGGCCCGTACGTGCAGCAGATGAAGAGCAAGGGCGTGGAGTACGTCCAGTTCATCGGCGGCTACCAGCAGGCGGTCCGGCTGGCCCAGGCGATGCAGTCGGGCGACTTCAAGCCCCAGGTCCGACACTTCGATCAGACCACCGACGACCCGGGCTACCTGAAGTCCGGTGGCTCCGCGGTCGAGGGAAACATCACCTCGCTGACCTACAAGCCGCTCTACGAGAGCCAGCCGGAACTGAACCTTTACAAGCAGTGGTTGCAGCAGGTCGCGCCGGGTGAGTCCCCGAATGCGTTTGGGATGTACGGGTGGTCGGCCTCAAAACTCTTCGTCGAGCAGGCGCTTGCCCTGGGCGGCAAGCTGACCCGGGCCTCGTTGGTCGCCAGCCTGACCAAGGTGAAGGGGTGGACCGGCGGCGGCATGCACGGCCCGATGGACGTGGGCGGCAAGCACACCGCTGACTGCGTTCGTTTCCAGGTCGTCAAGAACGGCAAGTTCGTCTCGATCGGCGGCACCCGGTTCCTCTGTACCGGGATCACCAAGATCGGCTGAGCGGGCCCCGCTCAGCCCACTACGACCGGGCGATCTCCTCGAGGTCCTCGGTCCGGGTTGGGCTCCGCCTTCGCCTCGTACCCGTAGCGGTGGTCGGAGACGAGGTTCTTCGCGGCGCCGAGGTCCCAGACGACCTGGGGCACGAAGAATCGGCAACCTGCCTCCTGCTTGGCGACCAGAAGCAGGCGCTCATTGTCGCGACGACTGTGCCGCTCAGGAATCGCTGTGCCGACCAACACGGTCAACGTGCGGTCGGGGTCTTGCTCGGAGATCCAGGACGCGACGGTCGCGGGTCCCTAGCGTTGCCCGTCGCCGCGCCCACCAGCCACAAGCCGACCCGGTCCACGACCCTACCGATCCGGGATCCGAGCCGCGAGCGAGTTGGCCCATGCCGTGGCGCGGTCGAGTTCGCCCATGATCAGAGGGCCGCCGATCGAGGAGACGTGGAAGGTCTGCCGTGACAGGGCGACGTACCCGAGTTCGTGCAGGGTCCGGATCGAGTCGACCGACGCGGATTCACTGCCGTACGTCTCGGACCGGCTCGAGGTGTCGAAACAGGCGCAGAACCGGCGCCCGTGCGTTTCAGGCAAGTTCGCCAACCATGCCTTCATGGCGACGCGCTTATCGTCGACGTCGAAGACGCCCTCGAGATGGTCGATGCCGACGCCGAACATGTGCGACGGCTCACCGGTGACGAGTAGATCGAAGCCTGCCGCCTCCTCAGGATCGAAGTCGCGAGTTTCGATCACCGTGCTGTCGAAGTCGTCGTCGAGACCGGCCGCCACGGCACTTGCGATCGCGTCCGTGTCCCCGACCAACGATGTGAAGACGACCAGCGCACGCAGGCGCTGCGCCGCGCCCGCCGCGGGCGAGGTGTTGCGTGTGGTCCCCCTCATGTTTTGAGGATCGCACGGCCATTGCTGACGCGCTCGGTGCAGTGGTCCCCGCATCTGGTGCCATAGGTCCACAACTCGCAGCCTGCAGCACGCAGCGCCGTCAGTACGACGACCGCCGGGGTGATCGGCCCTTACCACCAGGTCTTCGGCTACCCGGGCATCATCGCGATGTCCGAGCGGGCGCGCCCGGTGCCCTGCAACACTAGGCAGGCACCCGAGCTACAGGAGGCTTGTTCATGGGACGACCGATGACCGTGACCGACTCGGTCGAGGTGGCCACCGACCCGGTGACGCTCTGGACCCAGGTGGCCGACCCGGCGCAGATGCCGCGGTGGAGCCCCGAGAACATCGGTGCCCCCCTCGGGGCCGGCCGACCGCTCGGGGTCGGTGACGTCTTCCACGGTCAGAACAAGCGCGGTCCGGCCCGCTGGACGACGCAGTGCACCGTGACGGTCTCCGAGCCGGGTCGGGCGTTCGGGTTCGACGTCGTCGCGATCGGCGTCCGGGTCCCGCGGCTGCGGGGGAAGATCGCGAACTGGACCTACACCTTCGAGCCGTCCGGCGAGGGCACCCTCGTCACCGAGACCTGGACCGACCACCGCGCCGGCTGGCCGGACTGGGTGGCTGCAGGCTTCGACAAGTTCGCCACCCGGGGGAGCCGCTTCTGCGACTTCCAGGTCCGCAATATCGCGAAGACGCTGGCGAACCTGCAGGCCGACTTCGCGGGTTAGCTCGTTCCCTGGCCGCGCTCTTCCTCGCGCAGTCGCGGCACCGTGAAGCCGTCCGGCTTGATCCCGGTCTTGTCGGCGTAGAAGGCGCGGACGACGTCCATGTCCGTCCGGACGTCGCCGGTCGGGGTGAAGGTCGGCCCCCAGCCAACGGTGCGTGCGGGGGCGTCGATGTACGCGAGGGTGATCGGCAGACCGGTCTGCTGGGCGATCCGGTAGAACCCGGACTTCCAGTACTCGCCTCTGCTGCGGGTGCCCTCGGCCGCCAGACCGAGCAGGAACGGACGCCCGCCCTTCGCCTCGGCGATCAGCGACCGGATCGTGCCGCCGGGGTCGGACCGGTCCAGGCAGACGGCCCCGGTCGAGCGCAGGATCGGGCCCAGCGGGAACCGGAACAGCTCCTTCTTGACCAGCAGCTTGATGTCCACGCCGTAGTCCCAGGCGAGCAGGATGGTGAGCACCCAGTCCCAGTTCGAGGTGTGCGGGGCGCCGACCAGGACGCTGCGCTCGGGGACCTCGCCGGCGGTCTGCCAGCGGGAGAGCCGGAGCAGGACCCGGGCGATGGATCGGCGGAGGGAGAAGGACTGCTTCACCGCGTGACCGTATCCCGGCCCGGTCCCGCACAGTCGGCGGGACCGGGCCGGGCGGTTGTCAGACGGTGATCGCGGCCGGCTCGTCCGCGGACGGACGGATCTCGATCTTGCGCGGCTTCGCCTTCTCGGCGACGGGGACCGTCAGTCTCAGGACCCCATCGGCGTAGGCGGCGTCGATCCGTTCGAGATCGAGGTTGTCGCCGAGGACCAACTGCCGGCTGAAGTGCCCCCGCGGTCGCTCGGTCGCCAGCATCTCCCAGTCGCCGTTCTTCGCCATCCGCTCGGCGCGGACGGTCAGGACGTTGCGCTCGACGTCGAGGTCGATGCTCTCGCGCGAGGCGCCGGGGAGGTCGAACTCGATCACGAAGGTGTCGCCCTGGCGCCACGCGTCCATCTGCATCACCGCGGGACGGTTGGTGGTGCCCATCAGCTGCTGGGTCAGGCGGTCGAAATCGCGGAACGGGTCTGCGGTGCGCAGCAACATGTCAACTCCTCCTTGGTCGGTAGGTGGTGCCAATCTGCATTGGCTGAGATAGGTTTTATATACCCCACAGTTCTCGTCCACGCAAGGGAGGCGGAATGCAGCCGACTGGCCACCCGGTCTTCGCGATCTCGGTCGCCGCCGAGCTCTCCGGGACGACCATCCCCAACCTGCGCGGTTACGAGCGCAGCGGCTTGCTGGTCCCGCAACGGACTGACGGCGGCACCCGGCGCTACAGCCAGGACGACGTCGACCGGCTCCGCCGAATCCGGGTGCTCCTGGAGGCGGGGCTCAATGCGGCCGGCATCCTGCGGGTGCTCGCGTTGGAGGACGACGTCGCCCGCTTGCGCTCCGAGCTCGGCCGCTAGCGGCGGGTCCGGGCATGACGAGAGCCGCAGGTCGGTGACCTGCGGCTCTCGTGCTGGTGGCCAGGGGCGGGGTCGAACCGCCGACCTTCCGATTTTCAGTCGGACGCTCGTACCAACTGAGCTACCTGGCCAACAGCGCAGAAGCATACCGGGATCGATTCAGTGCCAGAAATCGGTGCCGGAATCGAGCCGGGGCCCTTGCGTTGGGTGATCTTCTGGAGTAGAACTGGACACCTGTCCAATCAAGTGTCCAGATGATCTCACTGGCTCGATCACCGAGGCGACCTCCATGCCCAAGCCTGTTCACCCGGAACGCCGCCCTGCGGTCGTCACCGGTGCCTCCTCGGGGATCGGCGCGACCACCGCGCTGACCCTCGCCGCCGCCGGGTACCCGGTCGCGCTCGGCGCCCGCCGGGTGGAGAAGTGCGAAGAGGTCGTTGCCGAGATCGTCCGCAACGGAGGGGAAGCGTCTGCGTACAGCCTGGACGTGACCGATCAGGACTCCATCGACGCTTTCGCGAAAGCGGTCTTCGTCGACTTCGGGGAAGTCGAGGTGCTGGTCTCCAACGCCGGGCACGTCTCGCCGGGGATCATCCACGAGGTCAGCACCGAGCGGTTCGCCGCCGAGATCGACCTCAACCTCCTCGGCGCGCACCGGCTGGTCCGGGCCTTCGTGCCGGGCATGGTCGAGCGTCAGCGCGGCGACGTGCTCTTCGTGAGCTCCGACGTCGCCGTCCGCGCCAGGCCGTACATGTCGTCGTACGCCGCGGGCAAGTGGGGGCTGGAAGGGATGGCGCACGCGATGCAGATGGAGCTCGAGGGCTCCGGCATCCGGGTCAGCATCGTCCGGCCGGGCCCGACCTGGAGCGAGATGGGTACCGATTGGCAGGACGAGGCTGCATCCGAGGTGCTCACCGGCTGGATCAAGTTCGGCCTCGCCCGGCACTCGCACTTCCTCAAGCCGACGGCTCTCGCGAACGCGATCGAGACCGTCGTAAGCGCCCCGCGCGGCGTGCACCTGAACCTGATCGAAGTGAACCCCGAAGCACCCTTGGAGAAGAAGTGACGGTTTCGACAAGCTCAACCAGCGGGATCGACGAGATCAAGGAGGTCTCCCGCCGCTTCCCCGATTCCGAGCACGGCCACCTCGAGGACCTGCGCGATGACCCGATCGACCTGCTGCACCGGGTCCGCGACGAGTGCGGCGACATCGGCCGCTTCAAGCTCGCCGACCGCGACGTCGTCCTGGTCACCGGCGCCGAGGCGAACGAGGCGTTCTTCCGGGCGCCCGACGAGATCCTCGACCAGGCCGCGGCGTACCCGTTCATGACGCCGATCTTCGGCAAGGGCGTCGTCTTCGACACCACCCCGGAGCAGCGCCAGGAGGCCCTGAAGAACCAGGCCCTCAAGGGCGAGATGATGCGCGGCCACGCCGCCACCATCGAGAACGAGATCAACCAGATGGTCGCGAACTGGGGCGAGGAGGGCGAGATCGACCTGCTCGCGTTCTTCGCCGAGCTCACTATCTACACGACCTCGGCCTGCCTGATCGGGATGCCGTTCCGCTCCGAGCTCGACGGCCGGTTCGCCGAGTACTACCACGAGCTGGAGCGCGGCACCGACGCGCTGGCGTACGTCGACCCGTACATGCAGGGCGTGGAGTCCTTCGAGATCCGCGACGCCGCCCGGCTCAAGCTGGTCGACCTGGTGCAGACGATCATCGACAGGCGGCACGTCCGCGGCAAGGTGGCCCGCGAGGACCGCGACCTGCTCGACGTTTTGATCTCGCTAAAGGTCGATGGCGCAGCGGACGGCCCACCTGTTTTCACCGCCGACCAGATCACCGGGATGTTCATCTCGATGATGTTCGCCGGGCACCACACCTCCTCGGGCACCGCGGCCTGGACGCTGATCGAGCTGCTCCGGCACCCGGACGCGATGGCGACGATCGTCGCCGAGCTCGATGACCTGTACGCCGACGGCAGCGAGGTCTCCTTCCAGGCGCTGCGCTCCATCCCGAACCTCGAGGCGACGCTCAAGGAGACGCTGCGGCTGCACCCGCCGCTGATCCTGCTGCTCCGGGTCGCCCAGGAGGAGTTCGAGATCGGCGGCCACCTGCTGCCGGCCGGGACCATGGTGGGCGCCAGCCCTCGGGTCTCGAACCGGATCGCGGCGGACTTCCCGAACCCGGACGCGTTCGACCCGGGCCGATACCTGGACCCGAACCAGGCCGACCTGCAGAACCGGTGGACCTGGATCCCGTTCGGCGCCGGTAAGCACCGCTGCGTCGGCAACGCGTTCGCGATGATGCAGCTCAAGGCGATCTTCTCGGTCCTGCTGCGCGACTACACCTTCGAGATGACGCAGCCGTCGGAGTCCTACCGCGACGACACCTCGAAGATGGTGATCCAGCTGGCCAGCCCGGCCAAGGTCCGCTACCGCCGCCGTTCGCCGGTCGTCGAGCCTGTCGAGGCGTCATGAACGTCTCCGCCGACCTGACGCTCTGCCAGGGACACCAGATGTGCCAGTTCGAGGCACCGGAGGTCTTCGGCTTCGACGAGGCCGCCGACAAGGTCGTCCTGCTTGACGAGAACCCGCCCGAGGAGCTGCGCGAGCAGGTCCTCCGCGCGGTCAAGTACTGCCCCGCGATGGCCCTTTCTATGGAGGATTGATGGTTTCGACAAGCTCAACCAACGGGGATTTCACCCGGGCCGAGATCGAGGAGTTCTGGGAGTCCTGGCTCGAGGTCAACCGCGAGGCCGAGCGTATCGGCGACTGGCGGATCATGGCCGAGCACTACGCCGTCGACGCCACCTACGGCTGGATGTACGCCCCCGACGAGCACTTCATGGCGGTGGGCCGCGACCAGATCCGGGACTGGGCCATCGGTATCGAGATGGACGGCCTCGACGGCTGGCACTACGACTACCAGGCCTCGCTGATCGACGATCAGAAGGGGATGATCGTCGGGTTCTGGAAGCAGAAGTCCGGGATCCTCGACGACGCCGGCAAGGAGTTCGAGATCCTCGGCATCGGCGGCTCGTGGTTCGGGGTCGAGCGGCAGACCGAAGGAGAGGACGCCGGGAAGCTGAAGTTCGCCTGGCAGCGCGACTGGTTCGACATGCCGTCGACCGCGCACACCTTCCTGGAGATCATCAAGGCCAACAAGGCTCCCGAGACCCTGCTCAAGCGGATGTCGGTCTCCGGGCTGGGCGTTCCCGGCCACTACAAGTACGAAGACATCCCCTCGCCGGTCTGGCCGCCCCCGGTCGAGCGCGGCGACTACATCACCCAGGCGAAGACGGAGATCGAGAAGTGACCACCCTGAACAACCCCGCCCCGCTGCAGCTGATCGACGGCAAGCTCGTCCCGGCGAGCGACGGCGCGACGTACCCGATCCTCAACCCGGCCACCGGCCAGGTGATCGGGTCCTCGCCCGACGGCACCGCCGAGGACATGGAAGCCGCGATCGCTGCAGCCCGCCGCGCTTTCGACGAGTCCGACTGGTCGACCAACCTGGAGCTGCGGATCCGGTGCCTGCGTCAGTTGCACCAGGCACTGCTCGACAACGCCGACGACTTCAAGGCGCTCACCACGGCGGAGGTCGGGCTGCCCGGCTTCCTGATCAGCGGTCCGGGCTACGACATCCCGGTCGAGGGTGTGAAGTGGGTCGCCGACCTCGCCGAGACCTACGAGTTCGAGACCGACCTAGGCGTCGCCGCCCCGATGGGGATTCCGAGCAAGCGGACCGTACGGCGTGAGCCAGTCGGCGTCGTCGCCGCGATCTCGCCGTGGAACGTGCCGAACCAGATCAACTTCGCCAAGGTGGCGCCGGCTCTCGCCGCCGGCTGTACCGTCGTCCTCAAGCCCGCGCCGGACACCCCGTGGGTGGCCTGCGAGCTGGGCCGCCTGGTGGCAGAGCACACCGACATCCCGGCGGGAGTCTTCAACGTCGTCACGCCGAAGTCGAACGACATAGCCGCGACCTTGAGCACCGACCCGCGGGTCGACATGGTCTCGTTCACCGGCTCGACCGCGGTCGGCAAGGCGATCATGGCCGCTGCCGCCCCGACGCTGAAGCGGGTCTTCCTGGAGCTGGGCGGCAAGTCGGCCGCGATCGTCCTCGACGACGCGGACGTGGCCGCGGCCGCCGGTGCGACCGCGTTCGCCGCGTGCATCCATGCCGGCCAGGGCTGCGCGATCACCACTCGGCTGGTGGTCCCGCGGGAGAAGTACGACGAGGCCGTGCAGGTCGCCGCGGCCACCATGGAGTCGATCGGCGCCAAGGACCCGGCCGACCCGGGCACCATCTGCGGTCCGGTGATCTCGCAGGTCCAGCGGGACCGGGTCGAGGCGTACCTCGAGCTCGCGATCGAGGAAGGCGGCACCTTCGCCACCGGCGGTCACGTGATCGACCAGGACGGGTTCTGGGTCCAGCCCACCGTCGTCGCCGGCCTCGACAACTCCTCGCGCCTCGCGCAGGAGGAGATCTTCGGGCCGGTGTTGGTCGTGATCCCGCACGACGGGGACGACGACGCGGTCCGGATCGCCAACGACTCGGCGTACGGGCTCTCCGGCTCGGTCGACTCCGGTTCCCTGGACCGGGCCAAGGCGGTCGCCGCCCGGATCCGCACCGGCACGATGGCCGTGAACGGGGGGGTCTGGTTCAACACCGACGCCCCGTTCGGCGGGTACAAGCAGTCCGGCATCGGCCGCGAGATGGGCGTCGCCGGGTTCGAGGAGTACCTGGAGACCAAAACCATCGCCGAACCCGCCTGACCCCCGCCCCACGACATCGAGAAGAAGGACAACACCATGCGTTTCACCAACAAGGTCGCCATCGTGACCGGCGCAGCCCAGGGCATCGGCGAGGCCTACGCCAAGGCGCTCGCAGCCGAGGGCGCCTCCGTCGTGGTGGCCGACCTCAACGAAGACTCCGGCAAGCAGGTCGTCGCCGCGATCGAGGCTGAGCACATTCAGGGGCGAGGCGGCCCGGCGATCTTCGTCCGCACCGACGTCTCCGACGAGGCTTCGGCGAAGGCGATGGCCGAGGCGACCGTCGAGGCCTTCGGTGGCATCGACCTGCTGGTCAACAACGCCGCCATCTACGGCGACATGGCCTTCGACCTGCTGATCAGCGTCGACTGGGAGTACTACAAGAAGTTCATGGCCGTGAACATGGACGGCTCGCTGGTCGTCACCCGCGCGGTCTACGGCCACATGGCCAAGCGCGGCGGCGGCGCGATCGTGAACCAGTCCTCGACCGCCGCGTGGCTGTACTCCGGCTTCTACGGCCTCGCGAAGGCCGCTACCAACAGCCTGACTCAGCAGCTCGCCCACGAGCTCGGCGGCCAGGGGATCCGGGTCAACGCGATCGCTCCCGGCCCGGTCGACACCCAGGCGACCCGCACCCAGGCCGGCCAGGCGGCCCACGACATCGTGAAGAACAGCCTCGCGATCAAGCGGATCGGGCAGCCCGACGACATGGTCGGTGCCTGCCTGTTCCTGCTGTCCGACGAGGCCTCCTGGATCACCGCGCAGATCCTTGACGTCGACGGCGGTCAGGTGTTCCGGGCATGACCGCGCCAGTGGTCGAGCCTGTCGAAACCCGGGCCGGATTCATCGGCCTGGGTAACATCGGCAAGCCGATGGCGCTCCGGCTGGCGGCGTGGGACGGCGGTCTGACCGTCTTCGACATCGCCCCCGAGCCGGTTGCCGAGCTCGCCACGGCGGGTGCGCGGGCGGCCTCCTCGGTTGCCGACCTGGCGGCGGAGTGCCGCTTCATCTCGGTGATGGTCAACACCGACGCCCAGGTGCGCGACGTGATGGGCGAGATCCTGGGAGCGGCACGGCCAGGCACGGTGGTGGCGGTGCACTCGACCATCTCTCCGGATCTTCCACCGCGATTGGAGGACCTCGGCGGGCGGCACGACCTCTTGGTCGTCGACGCCCCCGTCAGCGGTGGTGCGATGGGAGCGGCCGACGGTTCGCTGGCGATCATGGTCGGCGGCACCTCGGAGGCGTTTGCCGCTGCGGAGGGACCGCTGCGGTTGATGGGGTCGGAGGTCGTGCACTGCGGCCCGATCGGTAACGGCACCGCTGCCAAGCTCGCCCGCAACCTGCTGCACTTCGTGGCCTTCACCGCGACCGGGGAGGCGCTGCGCCTGGCCGAGGCGGCCGGGATCGACCTGCAGGCGCTCGGGCGGATCGTCCGCCACACCGACGCGATCACCGGAGGGCCGGGCGCGATCATGCACCGCGACACCGCCAAGCCCATCGAGGACGGCGACTTCTGGGTCTCGATCTTCGAGCACGTCCGCGCCATCGGGGAGAAGGACCTCGCGCACGCAATCGAGCTGGCCGACCGCCTCGGCGTCGACGTACCGATGGCGCAGTTCGCCTCCGCCAACCTGGCAGCCGCCCTCGGCCTGCCGCCGACTAAGGAGAACAGCGATGGGTAAGTTCGACGATCTCCCCGAGGCCCGCCGTCTGGGCCTGGAGAAGATGGAACAGGTCTACGGCTTCGAGATGAACGACATGGACGGCGACTTCTTCCGGTACACCGCCGACCACCTCTTCGGTGACATCTGGCAGCGTCCAGGTCTCGCGGACCGTGACCGACGGTTGCTGCTGATCGGGATGCTGTGCACCCACGGCGCCCAGGACGTTCTCTCAATCCAGATCCCTGCGGCCTACAGGGCCGGTGAGCTCAACGAGGAGCAGCTGCGCGAGATCGTCATCACCGTCTGCCACTACGGCGGCTGGCCGGTCGGTGCGCGCTTGAACAGCCTGGTCGAGGACACGATCAGGAAGGGGAGGTAGAGATGGCCGCGGGCGCTGCGGGGCCGGTCACTTCGCACCTGCGGCTCGGCCTGAACCCGCGTCAGGCCGAAACCGTGGAGAAGCTCCTGCTCGCCGGCGAGGCGGAGCTCGAGGAGGTCGGCCCGGAGGCGCTCACGATCCGCACCGTCGCCCAGCGGGCGGGGGTCTCCCCGGCGACGGCGTACACCTACCTGGCATCGAAGAACCACCTGTTCGCGGAGCTGTTCTGGCGGCGGATCGTCACCGACGTGGGCCCGGTGCCGGTGGGCGAAACCGCGGTCGACCGGATCCGGGTGGTGACCCGGCATCTCTCCGCGATGCTCGGCCGTTCGCCGCACCTGGCGACCGCGGCCAACATGGCGCTTCTCGGCACCGATCCGGAGGTGGAACGCCTGCGTCTGGTGATCGGAGCGGAGTTTGTGAACCGGTTCCGCGGCGCCATCGGCGAGCCTGCCGACCCGCGGGTGGTGGAGACGCTGACCCTGGCGTTCTCCGGCGCTCTGCTCCAGGCCGGCATGGGCCTGGTGACCTACGAGGAACTCTCGCAACGGCTCGACGACATCGTCGCCGTGATCATGGAAGGCCACTGATGAGCACAGACGTGACTCCGCTGGGTTCGGGCAAGTGCCCGCTGACCTTCGACCACTACGACCACGCCCTCCAGGACGACCCGTACCCGACGTACGCGCGACTGCGGGCCGAGGCGCCGCTGTTCCACAACGAGGAGCACGACTTCTGGGTGATGTCCAGGCACGCTGACCTGCACAAGGCGTGGCGCACCGACGACGTCTACTCGAACAAGATGGGCGTCACCCTCGACAAGTCGGCGTGGAACGAGAACGCGCACATCGTGATGTCCTTTCTCGGGATGGACCCGCCGGAGCAGACCCGGCTGCGCAAGCTCGTCTCGCGAGGCTTCACCCCCAAGCAGGTCGCGGAGATGGAGCCCCGGATCACCGAGATCAGCCTGCGCCACCTTGAAGCCGCGCTGGCCAAGGGGGAAGCCGAGGGCAGCTTCGACTGGATCGTCGACTTCGCCGGCAAGTACCCGATGGACGTCATCTCCGAGTTGCTCGGGGTGCCGGCCGAGGACCGCGACGAGGTACGCCGTCTCGCCGACCTGCTCGTCGTCCGGGAAGACGGTCTGCGGGACGTGCCGCAGGCGGGCGTAGACGCCTCGATGCAGATGTTCAGCTACTTCGCCGAACTGCTGGCCGCGCGCAAGGAGGCTCCGGCCGAGGACCTGGTGACCTCGCTGCTGCTGGCGGAGGACGAGGGCGACCGGATGACTGACGGCGAGCTGACCGCGTTCCTGTTCCTGATGGTCGTCGCCGGCAACGAGACCACCACCAAGCTGTTGGGCAACGCGGTCTGCAACCTGTCGAAGCACCCCGAGCAACGCGACGCCGTTTTCGCGGACCCCGCGTTGATCGCGCCGTGGATCGAGGAGACCTTGCGTTACGAGGCCTCCAGCCAGCTGCTGGCCCGGCAGACCCTGCAGGACGTCACCATCGGCGGTGTCACCTGCCCTGCCGGTGCGAAGCTGCTGCTCAACGTCGGTGCGGCGAACCACGACGAGACCGTCTTCACCAACGCGGAAGAGTTCGACATCCACCGCGACAAGGCCGAGCTCGCCAGGCACATCGCCTTCGGCGGCGGCCGACACTTCTGCCTGGGGGCGAACCTGGCCCGGTTGGAGGCGCAGATCGCCCTGCAGCAGCTGGTCGAGCGGGTCTCCTCGATCGAGGTCTCCGGCGACCCGGTCCGGATGTACTCGGCCAACGTGCGCGGCTACGCATCGTTGCCGGTCACGGTCACCCCTCGATGAGCTCGCCCGCGGTGTCCCGCTACGACGCCCTCTCCCGCGACGAGCTCGCGGTCCTGGTGCCTGAGCTGCTGCTGATCGGTCAGCTCATCGACCGCTCCGGGATGGCGTGGTGCATCAGCGCGTTCGGGCGGGAGGGGATGGCGCAGGTCGCGATCGAGGAGTGGATGGGCGCGAGCCCGATCTACACGCTGCGGATGCAGAAGGCGTTGAAGTACGAGGGTGACGACATCTTCACGATCTTCAAGGGGCTCCAGCTCGACATCGGCGCCCCGCCGCAGTTCATGGACTTCCGCTACACGATCCACGACCGCTGGAACGGCGAGTTCCACCTCGACCACTGCGGTGCGCTGATGGACGTCGAGCCGATGGGGTCGGAGTACGTCCGCACGATGTGCCACGACATCGAGGACCCGACCTTCGACGCGACCGCGGTGGCCACCAACCCGAAGGCCCAGATCCGGCCGATCCACCGCCCGCCGCGGCTGCCGGCCGACCGCAGTGCGTCCGAACCCCGGCCGCACTGCGCCTGGACGGTCAAGATCGACGAGTCCTACCCCCCGGTCACCGAGTCGGCGGACTGTACGGCGTTGCGCAGCTCGAACGCGGCCCTCACCACGCTCTCGGCGATCGACGTATCGCAGCAGGGTCGTTCGGACTACTCCGGTGATCTGCTCGCCGACCTCGACTTCACCGAGTTCTCGCACTCGGCACTGGTGCGGATTGCCGATGAGGTCTGCCTGCAGATGCACCTGCTCAACCTCTCGTTCCTGCGCGCGATCGACCGGCGGACCGAGACCGATCAGTACCGTGACATCGCCACCAAGCAGTTGATCGGACTGGCCGGCGTCGCCGCAGGCCGGATCCGGGCGGCGCTCGACCTGCCGGCCGACGAGGCCGGGGCGCTCCGCGTCCTCGAGCTGCACCCGCTGCTCAACCCGGCGGCGTACGTCGAGGCGTCGTTCGCGGAGGGGGCGGTGCACGTCAGTCACGGTCCCGCGCACGACGATGGTGCCTGGATCTCGATCGTGGGCCCGGACCGAGTCACTCCGCTGCAGGCGATCGTCCGCGCGGTCGACCCGTACCTCGACGTCGAGGTGACCACTCCTTCGCTGGTCGAGCCTGTCGAGACCTGGACGGCCCGCGTCGTACGCCGCGAGGCCGCCGCCGCCGAGGCTGGCGAGGTCGCGGTCACCCGGTTCAGCACCGGTGCGGCGTTCGAGTTCGAGCACCGGAAGGCGCTCCCGCTGATCGTGCTGTAGGTCGGACCTGGCGGGCCGCGAACGCCCAGCCGTCGTCGCAACAGTCAGACACGGCGTCTCCTCCTTCCTGGCCGTGTGTCACGGGTAGCAAGCGGTTGGGGTGAGGCCGCAGCCGGCGACGTGGCGGAGTCGAAGTGCTGCGCCAAGTCGCGATGGCCTGCAGCAGCGCCATCAGAGTCGGGTGGATCCCCGGCTCGCCGGCGTACGTCGGGGCGTCCAGGTCGTAGGGTCACCGAATGAGCGACGACCGGGTAGCCGTCTACATCGACTTCGACAACGTGGTGATCTCGCGGTACGACGACGTCCACGGGAAGGGGACCTGGAAGAGCGACAACGCCCGTACCTTCGACTGGGCCTCCGGCCAGGGTCTTGTCGAGCAGAAGCTCAAGTCCGCCGTGGTCGACATCGGCGCCATCATCGACTACGCCACGTCGTTCGGCTCGGTCTCTTTGAGCCGGGCGTATGCCGACTGGTCGGTTCCGGCCAACGCGGCGTACCGGCACCCCCTGGTCGACCGGTCGATCGACCTGGTCCAGCTGTTCTCCACCTCGGGCACCAAGAACGGCGCAGACATCCGGCTCTCCGTGGACGCGGTCGAGGACCTGGTCCTGCACCCCGAGATCACCCACGTGGTCTTCGTCGCTGGCGACTCCGACTACATTCCGCTGGCCCAGCGGTGCAAGCGGATGGGCCGGTACGTCGTCGGCATCGGCGTGTCCGGATCGACCAGCAAGGCGCTGGTCTCGGCCTGCGACGACTTCAGCTACTACGGCGACGTTCCCGGGGTCGTGACGCCGAAGCCGGTGGCTGCGGTCCCGGCGTCCGCCGAACCGCCCCCGGTCGCGAAGACCGCGTCGGGGAAGAAGGCTGCTGCGGCCAAGGCTCCAGCCAAGAAGGCCATGAAGGCCACGAAGAAGACTGCGGCCTCCTCCGAGTCGCCCGCCCAGGCCGAGGCGACCCAGCTCCTGGTGCGCGCCATCGAGGTCGGCTCAGGGAAGAGCGACGACGGCTGGTTGCACGCCGGCGGTGTGAAGAGCGTGATGCAGCGGATGAACCCCGCCTTCAAGGAGAAGGCTCTGGGTTACAGCAGTTTCGCCGCGTTCGTGGAGTCACGCTCGTCGGTCGTCGAGTCCAAGTCGCACAACGGCCAGTACAGCGTGCGGGTCCGCTAGGGCGTCTTCGGCCGGGACGACGAGGCGTTACTCCGTCGAGATCGCCCCCAGCACGTTCAGACGGCTCGCCCGCGCGGCCGGGATCACCGCGGCCAGCACCCCCACGACCACGGCGATGACGCCGAAGACGAGCAGCTGGCTGAACGGGATCGCCAGTACCGCTAGGTCCTCCTTGAGCACCTGCTGGAGGAGCGTGCCGTAGACCAGCCCGAGTGCCATCCCGAGCACGGCGCCGAGGACCGCGATCGCGACCGACTCCAGGGTGATGGTGCCCCGCAGCTGACGGCGGGTCATCCCGATCGAGCGGAGCAGACCGATCTCCCGGGTCCGCTCCAGCACCGACAGGCCGAGGGTGTTCACGATGCCGATGATCGCGATGATGATCGCCAGCGCGAGCAGGCCGTAGATCATGTAGAGCAGCTGGTTGACCTGACCCCGGATCGATTCTGCGAAGCCCTCCCTGTCGTTCACCTCGACCAGCGGGACCGGCTCCACCACGGCCTCCAGGCCCTCCTGGACCGTCCCCGCGTCGGCGCCGTCGGCCAGCACGATGCTCAACGCGTTGTCCTGCCGCTGGATCCCGGCCTGCTCGACCACCTCGAGCGGGACGTTGATGCCGAAGATGGTCACGTTCTCCTCGGCGATGCCCCCGATCTCGATCGAGACCGTCTTGCCCGCCGGGAACGAGAGCACCAGGGTGTCCCCGACCTCCCAGCCCTCCTTCTCGGCCTTGTCCTGGTTGAGGATCGCCTTCCCTGCGGCAAAGTCGACCGACCCGCGCAGCGCCACCAGTTCGGCCACCTGGTCGTAGCTGGCGTCCACGGCGCCGACGTTCTCGGTCTCGCCGTCGATCTGGGCTTCCATGAGTTGCTGGCGGCTGACCGTGGCGACGCCGTCGACCTTCTCCATCTGGTCGCCGACCTGGGTGGAGAACGGTGCGAAGACGACCGACTGGGCGATGAAGTCCGGGGCGAACTGCTCGTCGACCAGCTGGTCGATCGACGCCTTCATCGACCCGGCCATCACGGCGATCGTCGAGACCAGGGCGAGCCCGATCATCAACGCCGAGGCGGTCGCCCCGGTGCGCCGCGGGTCCCGCATCGCGTTCTCGCCGGCCAGCCGTCCCGTCGTACCGAACAACCGGCCGAAGACCGAGCGGCAGGCGGCGAGCACGGGGTGGCCGATGACCGGGCTCAGCACGGCAACGGTGAGCAGCGAGACGAAGGCTCCGACCCCGACCCACGCTGCTGCCGGCAGGCCGGGTGCGTCGGTCACCCCGGCGATCGCCGCCGCGGCAGAGGCTGCCAGCACCGCGCCCCCGATCAGCGTACGACGCCTCAAGGAGCCCTTGGTGGGAGCGGCGTCGTCGCGCATCGCGGCGATCGGCGCCACCTTGCCCGCGCGGCGGGCGGGAAGCAGCGCGGCGACCAGGGTCACCACGATCCCGACCGTGTAGCTGGTGACGACCGTGGCCGTCGACAGGGTGAGGAAGGTGCTCTCGATGTCGAGGCCGACGCTGCTGAACATGGCAGCCAGCCCACGCGCCAACGCCCAGCCCAGGCCGATCCCGACTGTGGAGGCGAACAGGGCCATCACGAATGCCTCGGCGAGCACGGCGGCCGTCACTTGGCGCCGGCTCGCTCCGAGCGCCCGGAGCAGCGCGGACTCCTTGGTCCGCTGGGCGACCAGGATCGAGAAGGTGTTCACGATGATGAAGGCGCCCACGATCACCGCGATGAGCGCGAACACCAGAAGGAAGGTCTTGATCACGTCCAGGAACTGCGCTGTCGCGTCCTGGGACTCCTTGACCACCTCATCGCCGGGGACAGCCTCGAAACCGTCCGGGACCACGGTGTTCGCCGCCGCCACCAGCTCAGCCTGGGAGACGCCGTCGGCCGCCGTCAGTCCGACGGTGGTGAACGCGTCGCGACCGCCGAGGAAGACCTCCTGAGCGCCCGGGGTGTCGAAGATGATCAACGTCGCGCCGGCGGTTCCGCCCTGGTTGAACTCGGCAGTCCCGACCAGCGTTGCGCGGCGTTCGAGCTGACCCGCGGGGGTGAGCAGTTTGACGGTGTCCCCGATGGCGTAGCCGGCCTTCTTCGCCGAGCCCTCGTCGAGCACGATCTCGTCGGCCCCGGTGCCCCAGCGCCCCTTCAGCAGCGCCAGGATCTTGCCGCCGTCCATGTTGGGGGCTTCGGTCCGGTTGAAGGCCAGGGTCGGTGCGCCGGTCCCTCCGAGCAGGTCGCCGTCGGAGTCCACGACGTACATCCCGAACCCGTCGACGTTGCCCTCGGCGAGCTCGACCTCCGGCAGTGCGGTCAGCTTCTCGACCACGGCGGGCGGGACGGTCGCCGCGGAGACGCCGGACTCGCCGGCCGTGAACGACTCGGCACCCTCGACGCGGACCAGCCCGTCGGGGGTGGTGCCCTGGATGATGCCGTCGAAGGTCTTGCTGAGGCCGGCCGAGAACACCAGTACGCCGGAGAGGAACGCCACCCCGAGGACGATCGCGAGGGCGCTCATCGCCAGCCGCGCCTTGCGGGCGCCTACGTTGCGCAGGATCAGCTTGAGCACGACTCAGGCTCCCCGGCGCGACGCGGCGGCCTGGAGCGCGGTGATGTGCTCGAGGATCTGCTCCCGGTTCGGCTCGGTCAACTCGTCGACGACCGCGCCGTCGGCGAGGAACACCACCCGGTCGCAGTGCGAGGCCGCCAGGGCGTCGTGGGTGACCATCACGATGGTCTGCCCGAACTCGTCGACGGACCGCCGCAGGAAGGCGAGGACGTCGGCGCCGGAGACCGAGTCCAGGTTCCCGGTCGGCTCGTCGGCGAAGATGATCGACGGCTTGCTCACCAGGGCGCGGGCGCAGGCGACCCGTTGCTGCTGGCCGCCGGACATCTCGCTGGGCCGGTGACCGAGCCGGTCGCGCAACCCGATGGTGTCGATGACCGTGTCGAACCACGCAGGGTCCGGCGAGGTGCCAGCGAGGGAGAGCGGGAGCAGGATGTTCTCCTTGGCGGTCAGGGTCGGGATCAGGTTGAACGCCTGGAAGATGAAGCCGACCCGGGTCCGGCGGAGCAAGGTCAGCGCCTTGTCGTCGAGGTTGCCCAGTTCGGTACCGCCAATCAGAACCTGGCCCGCGGTCGGGGTGTCCAGACCGGCCAGGCAGTGCATCAACGTGGACTTTCCCGAACCAGAGGGGCCCATGATCGCGGTGAACTCACCGGCGCGGAGGTCGAGCGTGACCCCGTCGAGGGCGCGGACCTCGGATTCCCCGGAACCGTAAACCTTGGTCAGGTCGATGGCATGGGCAGCGGCGGTGGTGGTGGTCGCGGGCGCGGCGGCTGGGGTGGTCATGGGCCCACCCTGCCAAGAGAGCGCCGGCTTCGCATCCGGAAAAGCCCTGAGGCACCCCTGGGATCAGCCCGGGACGCAACGAAGCCCGAACCAGAATGGTCCGGGCTTCGTTCTCTGCGACCCCGACGGGACTCGAAACCGTCGCTGGTCCTTTTGTCCCTAATCCAGCTCAACGCTCATCCAAGCCTTTGACCTGCGCAAACGCGCAAGAAGGCAGCCAAGTCACTTTGACTTTCACCGACTCTGAGGGACTCTTGGTGGGCACGTACAGGGCACGACGTGCCCATCTCTAGGAGATTCGAATGACCTCACCACCCGTCGGCTACTCGGGGACTGTCCGGAAGCTTCCTTCGGGGCGCTATCAAGCCCGCATCACCGGTCCAAACGGTCGCACGCGCTATCCCGCCCCCGTCACCTTCGATAGAAAGCGCGCTGCCGAAGCTTGGCTGGTCAAGGAAGGGCGCCGCATCCAAGAAGACCCCGACACCTGGGTGCCGCCGAAGGAGCGCCTTGATAACGCCAAGGCCGAGGCCGTCAGGCGTGAAGCGAATCGCGTCACCTTTGCCTCCTACGCTCAGCAGGTACTGACCGCACGCAGGACCAAGGGGCAGTCGCTGCAACCGGCTACGCGCCTTCGCTATGAAGGCCTCCTCACGAAGTACGTGAATCCGACATTCGGGAGCCTTGCACTTGAGGACATCAGTCCTCAAGTAGTTGCTGAATGGTGGGCAGGCCTGCCCGATTCGCCGAAGACCCGCAAGGAGGCGTACGTGTTGGCCAAGTCGATCATGGGCGAAGCAACCGGTGTTCACGGCCCTTGCAGCGGCGGACTGAATCCGTTCCAGATCAGGGGCGCAGGTGCCGGGGCCTCGCCGAAGAGGAACACGACGGTGAGCAAGGATGAGCTGGACGTGATCTTGGCGACGATCCGACCTGAGTGGCGAGCGATGGTGCTCTTGGCTCTTTGGTGTGGAATGCGCTTCGGGGAACTCGCGGCGCTTCGCCGTTCTGACGTTGACCTCGCGTCGGGTGTCATCCGCATCCGGAGCGCGATAGGTCTCGCTGGCCGTGCGACTAAGCACGTAAAGGCACCCAAGTCGGAGGCAGGAATACGGGATCAGCGAATCCCGGCTCATGTCGTACCGGCTCTTAGGACCCACCTGGCATCGCTAGTCAACGGACGCGACGGATTGGTCTTTCCGTCGAAGGCTGGCGAATTCCTCAACCCGTCTGTGTTCTATGGCAAGGCAAAGGGGTCCCGTGCGCCGGTGCCAGGCGGGTGGTTCGCGGCTCGCGAAGCTGCGGGCCGACCCGACCTCCACTTTCACGATCTCCGAGCGACTGGAGCCACCCTGTGGGCCCAACTTGGGGCTTCGATCGCAGAGATTCAACTGTTCCTCGGTGACTCGTCACCGGAGGCAGCGATGCGGTACGTGCGAGCTACCTCGTCTCGGATGGACGCCCTCACCGATCGGACGGGCGAACTGGCGGAGGAGGGTGACTGGTGACCGAACCGCGTTACAGCGCCCTCGGCAACCCGAGGGAGGTGTGGCCAGGGCCACCTGAGACTTTTTACCTGACCTGCGAGGACACCCCGGTCGTGAAGGTCGGCTACCCGGTCTTCGACGCCGAAGAAGCAGACCAAGCGATGAGCGCTGAAACCTTCATGATGTATGCGAACACCTTCCTCGATGTTGAAGTCATGCACCCCGGCCGGGGTTGGCTCCCGGTCCTTGCGGACGGCGTAGGAGCCAACGGCCGTACCTTGGAAGGTCGAGTACGACGAAACGTCTACGGGCGCGTAGACGACGATTACCGCGGCGATGTCGTCCGCTACCGAGCAGTCATCAAGTGCCCGGGCTGTCGCGAACCGATTACGTATCGAGTTGAAAAGCTCCTACGAGCAATGTGGCTGAAACGAACGGGCCTCCAGCGCGTGCCTCATCGGTCGCTACCGGCTATTCTGAAGGGGCCCGACCAGGCCTGAGTACATGGCTCAGGCAAAGTGCAGTACTCCCTGTAGGGGGTAGGCCCTCCCGCTCCCGAAGAGCACCATCGGCGGCAGCATGCCGCTTTGGGAGTGGATCATGGCGGTCAAAGCCATCACCCAAAAGGAATGCGCCGTATGCGGCGCGACCGAACACCCTTTAGCCAGCGTCGCGATTGCGGCCAAGGGGATTGGAGTCTCGACCCGGACCATCGAAAGGTGGATCGACGAAGGGTCGGTGCGGGCGTTCAAGGCCGGGCGTGTGATCCGAGTCGATCTCGGCACCGTTCACAACCGTCTGCGGAAGATTCGCTCGGCGGCGAGCGAGTGAGCGCCGGGGGAGGGTCGCCCCCGGGGGGTCGCTGAGATGGGCGCCATCCCGGGAACAGCGATGGACCTGCTTACCGACGGCGTTCGCACGAAGCCCCTGACTAAGTCGGATGTCGTGAAGGCTGCAAGGACCTTCATGATGTCCGCCCAGCGGGCTGGTGCGGGCTACCCCACGGTTCACGCCTTTCTCACCGACACCGGCAAGCGTCGCCTGGCTGAGCAGCTCGCCATCGGACGCGGGGGGCGACCAATCGACCGGGTCACGGTGAGCAAGTTCATTGAGAAGCACTGGCACGAAACCTCAAAGGTCACTTCTCAGTGGCCCACCTGGAACC
>JBKJIN010000087.1:0-96995 GCA_046598425.1 Marmoricola sp.
CCGACCCGCCTCGCGCCACGCCCAGCTCAACCTCGGACTACTCCTCTGAGCGGAGCACCCGCAAGTGTCCCTTGCGGGCCACCTCGCGCATCTCGAACGGCTCGCGGACGACCTCGACCCGGCGCGGCTGCGCGGCCTCACGGACGGCGTCGGCCAGGGCCAGCAGGTCGTCGCTGGAGTGCGCGTGCGGGTCGTCGTGGACCAGGCGGAGCACCTCCCAACCGCGGGGGGCGCTGAGCCGTTCGCTGTGCTGCTCGCAGAGGTCGTACGCGTGCGGCTCGGCGTACGTGGCCAGCGGACCGAGTACGGCGGTCTGGTCGGCGTACACGTACGTCAGCGTGGTCACGGCGGGGCGACCACACGCCGTACGCGAACACCGACGGAGCAGACTCACGGAGCAGAGGCTACCCGCAGGGCCGCCGTGAGCCGACTAGGCTCGCGGCGTGAGTTCCACTCCCCTCGAATCCGGTCCCCCGCGGGCTCGGCGCACCCGGGACCGGCACGGCCGCGGGATGCGCAGCCCCGCGTTCGGGAAGGGGCCGTGGGCCCCTGACGGCGTACCGGCCAGCCGGACCCGGGCCGAGCAGTTCGACGACATCGCGCTCCGCGTCCTGCGCGCCGTCGTCAGCCGCTGGGTGGAGCACCTCGGCGATCTCGAGCTCGCCGTCGAGGAGGTCCCGGTGATCGGGGCCACCTGGACGGCTGCCACCGTGCCGCTCGCCTCGTACGTCGACCGGACCGCGACCACTAACCCGAGGCTGGTGCTCTTCCGCCGACCGCTCGAGCACCGTGCCGAGACCGTACTGGACCTCGAGGGGCTGCTGCTGACCGTGGTGGTCGAGCAGGTCGCCGAGATCCTCGGCATCCCCGCCGAGGACGTGCACCCCGGCTACGAAGCCGACTGATCCGGTCGACTCACCAACCCGGACGGACCTGAGGCAACCGGATCGACCTGTTCGCTGGCGCCACCCCGGCTCCGGCGACGCCGCGCTTGGTCAGGATCGCGAACCCGGCGATGACCCCGGACTTGGACGGAACGATCCGGAGGTAGCGGATCTGCGCCGTCAGCGGCAGCCCGGCGGTCGCCTGGGCCGGCACCTCCACAGTCTTGGCGAAGACGGTGCGGCCCTTGGCGTCGTACGCGTAGACCTTGACGTCACCCGCGGCGGTCAGCGAGGAGAACGTCAGCCGTCCGGATCCCTCTGGCACCGCGAAGGCGGACTCGCTGCGGACCAGCAGCGCGCCGGTGCCGAACGCCGTGTCCCTGCCGACGACCGTGCGGATGGTGGCGGTCAACCGTCGCTCGGAGAGCACCCTGATCGCCAGCGAGCTGCCGTCGAGGAAGGACTTGACCGAGAGGCTCGCCACCGATCGAGGCGGGACCTTGAACGGCTTGAGCCCCCTCGGACTGAAGGTGCCGGTCTTGCTGATGATCCGGATCTGCGCGACCGCCTCGACGGTGCCGGGGTTCGCGACCATGAGGGTCGCCTCATCGGCCTTCGCCGGGATGCCGGTCAGGGTGGTCGCCTTCGAGGGCGGCGACTGGGGCGGCAGCCACTCGAGCGCCTTGGTGCCGACCACACCGATGTTGAACCGGTCGGCAGCCGAAACCGCGACCAATCCCCGGGTGGCAACCACCCGGACCGCGAGGTTGCCGACCGAAGGTGCGGTCTCGCCGATGTCGACGTGTCGGGTCGCGCCCGGCGGGACGGTGATCCCGTGCAGGCCCGGAGCCTCGACCGCACCGAACTGCCCGAAGACGTCGACATCGACGACAGCGGCCCCGGTGCGGGGGTTGGTGATGCGCAGCGTGGTGTCGTGGATGACCGCACCTCCGGCGCCGACGAACCACCAGATCGCCCGGGGCTCCGGGCACGGCACCCACGCAAGCTGGCGGGAGAACCGCGCCTGCTGAGCGGCGAACGAGGAGTCGGCGACGTCGTCGTCGACGCTGGTGCGCACCGGGGTGCTGGTGATCTTCCGCGACGGGTCCAGTCCCCCGACGACGTCGCCGGTGAAGGTCTTGGTCCCGTTGATGCCGCCGGTGCAGCTGAAAACCCGGCTGTCCAGGGTGACCCGGGAAGGATCCTCGAGCGACCGGCCGATCCCGGCGGGCGTCGTCCCGGCGATGGTGAGCATGCCGAAGGTGAGCGCCACCACCATCGTCCCGAGGATCGCCGGACGTCCGGCGTCCGCACGCCGCGCGCTCATCGGCGCCGCCTCCTCTCCGGGGCTGCTAGCACTGCCGTCACCAACAGCGCGAGCAGGGCGGTCACTACCCACACCGGACGGAGCCACGCACGGGAGTCGTCGATCGAGGCGAGCGAGGTCTCGTCCTGGACCACCCAGGCGCGGGAACCCTGGGCGGGACCGCTGGCGCCGCCGAGGCCGCTGGCAGCGTCGAGGCCACCGCTGACAACACCTGCCACCGGCGGCGGCGCGTACACGTACTTCACCCCGTACGACGCCAGCAGCGCGGCGTCGTCGGGTCTGGCGTCGGAGAGCAGTCGCTCGACCAGGGACCCGAACTCCGGGTCGGGTGCGGTCATAGCGAGCACGCCGTCCTGCCCCAGGCGTTCGGTGCCGGACCGGAGCACCCGGTAGTCGATCCCGCGCTCAAGGCCCCCGGTGATGCGGAGCACCCCGGTCAGGTCGTTGTCGGCCGCGAGTTCCTGCTGGTACATCGGGATCTCCTCGGACGCGGTGTGGCTCAGCAGGTCGTCGGACCCGCGCGTCAGCCACCAGCCCCCGCTCAGCACCGGTACGACGACCGCCGCCGCCACGGTCACCGCAGCCAGCGGTTGGCGCCAGCTGATGCTGTCACCGGAGACCTTCTTCAGCACGCCGTCGCCCGCCACCGCCGCGATCACGACGAAGCCCGCTTGGATCGTCAGGAGCAGGAATCCCGGCCAGGGGCGGAACTCGAACGGGACCCCGGGCAGCGTCACCGGGAGCCGGGAGCTGGCGGCGAGAACGACCGCGGCCGCGAGGACGACCACCCAGACCTGCAGGACCCGGGCTCGGGTGTCGCTGCGCAGGAAGCTGAGCACGGCGGCGACCGGGAGTCCGACCGCAAACCAGACCGGCGCCTCCACCGGGCCGCCGGTCCGTCCGAGCAGGAGCTCGAAGAACCCCGGGTCGACCGGCAGCGTCGCGGCCCGCCCAGCCTCGACGAGCCAGACCCCGGGCGAGCGCAAGGCGCCCATCGCCCAGGGCAGCACCATCAGCAGGGGAACCAGGGTGACGATCGCGATCTCGCGGCGTCGCCCGTCGGCGAACCCGCCGACGACAGCGAAGAGTGCGAGCAGCGCGATGACCACCCACGCCGCCGGCACGAACGAGATCAGGAGCCAGACGAGCAGGGCGGCGCGCCACGCAGCGCGCCAGCGCTTGATGACCGTGGTGTCCTCGCCGAGCCCGAGAGCAGCGGTGACCAACCACGGCAGCACCGCTGCCCCGACCACCGTGCCGAGCCGCCCCTGGGCGAGCGCTCCGGAGACCACCGGCAACAGCGCGTAGGTGGCCGCCCCCCACAGCGGCGCGGCGTTCCCCTCGCAGAGCCGGCGCAGCAGGTGCAGCGCGCCGGCGAACGCGACCGGTACGGCGAGCAGGAAGACCAGTTGGACGACGAGCCCGATGTTCCCGAGGAATGCGGTGCCGATCAACGCGAGCGGCAGCAGGTAGGCGGGCCCGGCGGCGTGCGTGCCGATCCCGAGGTCGCTGCGCCACGACCCCCAGGACTGCCACCAGGAGCCGAGGGCGTCCGGCACCGGCAGCAGCGCCCCGCCCTGGAGCGGCTCACCGCCGAGGTAGGACCGGCCCGCGATCAGGGCGAGCGCGAGCACCCACACGACCGGCGTCCGCAGGACCCGCTCCAGGAACGGGGTCTCCTCGGTCACACCCGGCGGCCGCCGTCGGGCGCCCTCGGCCCGGATGCTGGCCGCAACCGCGACGCCAACATCGGTGACGTAGTCCAGGCCGTGCCGGTACGGCAGCCAGAACGGCGCCAGCAACGGGCGGATCTCCTGGTGCGGGACGGTCGCGGTACCGGCGCGCTCACGGCGCGCACGCAGGACCCGGCGCGGGTTCAGGAAGATGTTGACCAGCGCGGCCACCTCGTCCGCCGCCTCGCCGGGCGCCCGGACCAGCAGCAGCCCGAGGGCGCGCAGCAGACCGCCGAGGACCATCCGCGTCGACCGGAACGGGATCGTCCAGCCGGGGCTGTTGACCAGGAGTGTGTACTGCGCGCTCTCGCGCTCCTGGCGGCGCGGGTGCTCGACCAGCTCCGAGTCGCGACGATCCTGACGAGACGCCTCGACGTGGAAGACCACGGCGTCCGGGACCACCCGGGTGGCGAAACCGGCGCGGGCGACCCGCCAGCCGAAGTCGAGGTCGGTGCCAAAGACGGGCAGGTACCGATCGAGCCCGAGAGACTCCAGCACCGAGCGGCGTACCAGCATGCCGGCGGTGTTCACGGCCAGCACCCGGTGCGGTTCGTCGTGCTGGCCCTGGTCGTACTCGCCGCGTTCCAGCCCGGTCTCGCGCTGACCGGTCCCGGTCAGGGTCACACCGACCTCGAGCAGACGCTTGAGCGAGGGCCACTCACGGAGCTTGGGGCCGAGGACGGCGACGTCGGACGGCGCTCCCTCCGCCGTGGCCACCAGGGCCTCCAGGCAGGTCGGCGCCGGGTTCGAGTCATCGTGCAGCAGCCAGACCCACTCGTCGGGCTCTGCGGGCGCGGCACTGGCCAGCGCGGCCCGAACCGACTCGGCGTACGGCGTCCGGGGGTCGAGGCGGAGGACCGGGACACCGGTCGCACGCTCGACGAGGTCGGCGGAGTCGTCCTGCGAACCGGTGTCGACCGCGACGATCGCATCGACCTTGCGGGTCGAGGAGGCCAGGCCACGAAGGACCGCTGGGAGCCAACGGGCGCCGTTGTGGCTGACCAGGATCGCGGTGACCTTCACGAGTCGAGGCTACCGAGCGTCCGAGCTTGCTCGAGACCGAGTGGCCGAGAACTCGTTGACGAGCGAAGCGAGGATCACGAGAGGTCAGCCTAGGTGCAGGAGCAACCCGCCCACGAACCGGAGGATCAGACGGCGCGCTTCTTGAGCTTGCGGCGCTCGCGCTCCGACAGGCCGCCCCAGATGCCGAACCGCTCGTCGTTGCCCAGCGCGTACTCGAGGCAGTCGCCCCGGACGTCGCAGGTCAGGCAGACTCGCTTGGCCTCGCGGGTCGAACCACCCTTCTCCGGGAAGAACGCCTCGGGGTCGGTCTGGGCGCAGAGAGCGCGCTCCTGCCAACCGCTCTCGTCCGTGTCCCCCTCGAGCAGATAAAGCTCGCGCATCGTGTTCCCCTTCGACCCTGCGACCCTGACGGACCGCGATTATGTGTGAGGTGATCTTCCTCACCGACGTGAGTCGGGGTTGAAAACCACACTGATGTGATTACATGCCTGTCGTACCCGGGAAGTCAAGCCCTGATCTGCTATTACCGTCGCTCGCCGGGGGGCACCCTGTCGTCGCCTGGGATCGGCGAGGGGCCACACTGCTGCCATGACTTCGGCTCCGGCGGCGCCTCCTGCACGCATCACGGTCCTCTCCGGCGGCGTCGGCGGCGCCCGGTTCCTCCAGGGCGTCCTCCGCCTGATCGAGCGCGCCGGCGCGGACTCCGAAGTGACGGTCGTCGCCAACACCGGCGACGACATCTGGATGCACGGCCTCAAGGTCTGCCCCGACCTCGACACCGTGATGTACACCCTCGGCAACGGCATCGACACCGAACGCGGCTGGGGACGGACCGGCGAGACCTGGCACGCGAAGGAGGAGCTCGCGGCGTACGGCGTGGAACCGACCTGGTTCGGCCTGGGTGACCGCGACCTCGCCACCCACCTGGTCCGCACCCAGATGCTCGACGCCGGGTTCCCGCTCTCCGCGGTGACCGAGGCCCTCTGCAAGCGCTGGCTCTCGCCCCTCTACGGGGGAGGCGTGCGACTGCTCCCGATGTCCGACGACCGGATCGAGACTCACGTCGCGATCGACGACCCGAGCACCGGCGAGCGCAAGGCTGTGCACTTCCAGGAGTACTGGATCCGGCACCAGGCGAACGTCCCGGCGTACTCGGTGGTGCCGATCGGTGCGGCCGAGGCGAAGCCCGGCCCGGGGGTCATCGAGGCGATCACCGGCGCCGACGTCGTCATCGTGCCGCCGTCGAACCCGGTCGTCTCGGTCGGCACCATCCTGTCCGTTCCGGGGATCCGGGACGCGGTGCGCACCACCGCGGCACCGGTGGTCGGGGTCTCCGGGATCGTCGGCAACGACCACGTCCGCGGGATGGCCCGCCAGTTGCTCGGGATCATCGACGTCGAGGTCTCCGCGGCCGGGGTGGCCGAGCACTACGGGAGCCGCAGCAGCGACGGCATCCTGGACGGCTGGCTGGTCGACACCGTCGACGCCGGCGCCCTGCCCCGGATCGAGGCCGCCGGGATCCGTGCGGCAGCCGTCCCGCTGATGATGGCCGACCACGACGCGACCGCCGACATGGCGCTCGCCGCCCTCGCCCTGGTCGGGCTGTGAGGGTCCAGGTCCACGCCCCGGAGGGGATCGGCGAGGTCGCGACCGGGACCGATCTCGGCCACCTGGTGGTCGAGCACGTCCCGGACCTGTTCGACGGGGACGTCCTCGTGCTGACCAGCAAGATCGTCAGTAAGGCTGAGGGTCGTGTCGTCGCGGGCGATCGGGACGAGGCGATCCGGGCCGAGACCGTCCGACTGGTGGCGCGGCGCGGCCCGACCAGCATCGTCGAGAACCACCTCGGCCTGGTGATGGCCGCAGCCGGCATCGACGCCTCCAACGTGGAGCCCGGCACCCTGGTGCTGCTCCCCCTCGACCCTGACGACAGCGCCCGCCGGCTTCGCGACGACCTGCAGGTCAGGACCGGGCGGAACGTCGCCGTACTGATCAGCGACACCGCCGGGCGAGCCTGGCGGCACGGCCAGACCGACCTCGCCATCGGCGCCGCCGGGATCGAGCCGCTGGTCTCCTTCGACGGTCGGACCGACTCCTACGGCAACCCGCTGGCGGTGACCGCTCCGGCGGTAGCCGACGAGATCGCCGGCATCGCCGAGGTCGTCTCGGGCAAGCTCGGCGGCCGCCCCGTGACCGTCGTACGGGGTCTCGGCGACCTAGTCCTCGCACCCGGGGAGCACGGGCCCGGGGCACGCAGCCTGGTCCGTGAGGTCGGCACCGACATGTTCGGACTCGGCAGCCGCGAGGCCGTGGTAGCAGCGCTCTCCGGCCGGCACCGGACCGCGTTCGGTGCCCCGGCCTCGGTGGAGGACCTGGAACTCGCGCTGACCGACTGCGGGTTCGCCCCGACCCGGGTCGCCGAAGCACTCGCGGTCGCCGTACCGGCGGACGACCCGCGGCTGGCGGCGCTGCTGTTCGCCTTCGGCTGGGGCGCGGGACACGACGGATCTACGGACACTGCCACGTTCCTTGCGCCGCTTTCGTAGACTTCCCTCGATTCGCCCCGCCGGTCTGTCGATCAGAGAGCAATTCCGTGGCCAAGAAGAACCCGAAGAACCTCGAGCGTCGTGAACTGGTCGAGAAGATGCGCCAGGACCAGGCCCGCAAGGAACGCGCACGCAGCCTGGGGATCCTCGGCGTCTGCGTGCTGATCGTCGTCGCGCTGATCGGTACGGCGGGCTGGAAGGCTTGGCAGGACCATCAGGACCAGAAGGAGCTCGAGGGCACCCCGATCGCGGACCTCGGCGTGGCGCAGTCCGCCGCCTCCTGCGACGCGGTGAAGTCGACGCCGACGGACAAGAACCAGACCCACATCGACAACCAGCCGATCGCGTACGGCGACGCGCCGCCGTCCTTCGGTGCGCACCGCTCCAGCCCGGCCCCCTTCGGCCGACCGTTCTACGACGACAGCGATCGACCGGAGGTCGCCACCCTGGTGCACAACCTCGAGCACGGCTACACGATCGCCTGGTACGACGAGACCGCCGCCGCGGACCAGGCGGAGATGGACGCGCTCGGGGAGATCGCCGAGAAGTACTCGCGCACCGACCAGAACCGCTTCGTCGCCGCACCGTGGTCGAGCGCCGACGGCGGCCCGTTCCCCGACGGCAAGCACATCGCGCTGACCCGGTGGACCGCCGAACCCGGGGACAACGGCAACGAGGACAAGCAGAAGGGCAACTGGCTCTACTGCGGCGCGGTCAGCGGCGAGGCCGTCAGCGGCTTCGTGGACCAGTTCCCCTACGACCAGTCGCCGGAGAACGTCCCGGTCGGCTGATCAGGTCAGGTCGGTCCGCCCGGCCTGCTTGAGCCGCTCGACGATCGCCTTGACGTCCTGGGCGTGAGCGGTCGTGGTGACCAGCAGCGCGTCCCCGGTGTCGACGACGACCACGTCGTCGAGGCCGAGGACCGCGATGGTGCGGCCGGTCCCGGCGACCACCAGGCCGGTGCTCTGCGCCCCCAGGACCTGTCCGGGGTCTCCGAGCACCTTCAGGCCCTCGGCGCCCGCCGGCAGCAGGTCCGCGAGCGCCTCGAAGTCGCCGATGTCCTCCCAGCCGAACGAGCCGGGGACGACGGCGACCTTGCCGGCCGCCGCAGCGGGCTCGGCGACGGCGTGGTCGATGGCGATCTTGGTGAGCCCGGGCCAGAGTTCGGCCAGCCGGTCGTCGAACCGGTCGGGGTCCGCGGCGATGGCGCGCAGGTCACGGGCCAGGTCAGGGTGCTCGACGGCGAGGAGGTCGAGGACCACGCTCGCCCGGGCCACGAACATGCCTGCGTTCCAGCGGTACTCCCCGGACGCGACGTACGCCGCCGCGGTCCCGGCGTCCGGCTTCTCGACGAAGGCGTCGACCGCGTGCGCGGTGGCGAAGCCCGGCAGTCGGCTGCCCAGGCGGATGTAACCGAACCCGGTCGAGGGGCGGTCCGGCTCGATGCCGATGGTGACCAGCAACCCGGTGCGGGCGACCTCGGCCGCCTCGCAGACGCAGGCGCGGAACGCGTCGGGGTCCGCGATCACGTGGTCGGCGGCGAAGGAGCCGATGACGGCGTCCGGGTCCTGGCGCTCGATGATCGCGGCCGCCAGGCCGATCGCCGCCATCGAGTCCCGCGGGCTCGGTTCCGCGACCACCTGGTCGCCGGGCAGATCGTCAAGCTGTCCGCGGACGGCGTCCTGGTGCGCCGCACCCGTGACCACCAGCAGTCGCCCGCCGACCAGCGGCTCGAGCCGGTCGTAGGTCGCCTGCAGGAGCGTCCGGCCGCTGCCACCGAGGTCGTGCAGGAACTTGGGCGCGCCGGCGCGAGAGAGGGGCCAGAGCCGGGTCCCGGCACCACCGGCGGGTACTACTGCCCAGAGATCGTTTCCGGGATCACCACAGAGGTCGTCAGTCATGGCGAGCATCATGCCGGACTACGGTGTCCCGGTGAGCACCTTCCCCCTGCTGCTCGAGCGGCGGCTCGCCGCCGATCCCGGGCAGCCGTTCGTCACGTTCTACGACGACGCCACCGGCGAGCGCACCGAACTGTCCGTGAAGACCTACGCGAACTGGGTCTCGAAGACCGCGAACCTGTTCGTCGACGAGCTGATGCTGGACCCGGGCGACGACCTGAGGATCGACCTGCCGCCGCACTGGCTGGGCGTGGTCTTCCTGGGGGCGCTCTGGACTTGCGGCCTCGGCCTGGACGACGACGCCCCGGTCGCGATCGTCGGGCCCCACGCCCTCGACCGCCCGGCCGCGACGACGATGGCGGTCTCGCTGCTGCCGTTCGCCGTACGCTTCCGCGAGGCGCTGCCGGCCGGGGTCCTCGACCACGGGGTGCTGTGGGCCGGCCAGAGCGACGTGTTCTCGGCGCTCGACGCTCGCGACCTCGGGGACGTCGAGCCCAACGACGACCGGGTGATCACCGACCTCAACCCGCTGTCGTCTGCCGGTCAGGCGCTGCTGGTCGGCCTGGTCGCCGGCACCGGCTCCCTGGTCCTGGTGGCGAACCTCGACGAGGGCACGTGGCCCGCTCACTCCCAGAGCGAGCGGGCCACGGCTTCCCTCAGGGCGGATCAGCCGATCTCACTATTAGCCGATCAGCTGATACCCGGCAAATCCGTTCGCTACCCACATCCGGGGCGAAAGCCCACCTGATGTCTTCCCTGGGAGCAACCAGATGATGCCGGTTCCCTTTTCCCTGGCCAGAAGGTCTGCGACGTAGTCGCCGTCGACGTCGCCGATCCCGACGTAGGTGTCGTACTCGGCCTCGTCCGCGCCGTTGGCGGCCATGAGCGCGTACCCGATCTTCGCGGCGGCCGTCGGCACGAAGGAGCCGTCGGCCGATCCGAAGCTCGATCCGGTCGGCGACCAGGCGCCGCTCCCGATCTGGTTGTACGTCCGGAGCGAGTCCGGGGCGAGCTGCGGGGGCTTGAAGGCCTTGGTCCCGTAGCCCGGGAAGATCGTCATCGGTCCGGTGCCGATCCGCCCCATCAGGTCCGGACGGCCGTCACCGGTGACGTCGCCCGCCGCGGTCAACCGGGTCACCGTCGACCAGCCCGAGCCGAGCGACAGACCACGGCCGAACCTGCCGTCGCCCAGTCCCGGGTAGAGCACCAATAGGTTGCCGCCGGCGCTGCGCACGACCACGTCGCCGCGACCGTCCCGGTTCCAGTCGCCGACGTTGAGCACCTGGGTCGCGGCCTCGACCCGCAGGTTGGAGGCGAGCGGACTGCCCAGGTTCCGCTTGCCGCTGTGCGGGACGACGACGAGCCGGCCCTCGGGGTCCCGGCCGACGACGTCGGCGGCGGCACTGCCGACCATCGGCGCCATCGACGCCTTGGTCAGGGTTCGGAACGTGGAGAACGATCCCCAGACCTGGCCGACCTTCCCGGTCCCGGTCCCGGCGTACACCTTGCCGATCAGGGTTCCGGCCGAGCGCGTCATCACGTCGCTGCGGCCGTCCCCGGTGACGTCGCCCCAGCTGAGCAGACCCGCGAGGTCGACGGGCGCGTTGACGACGCCGACCTTGGCGCCCAGAGCGGTGCCGGTGGTCCCCGGGAACAGGTACAGCGTCCGGCCGCCCAGCACCGCCATCAGGTCCGGCTTGCGGTCGCCGTTGAAGTCGCCGACGCCGACCGTGCCGGTGTACGGCCACTGCTTGCGCAGGACCACCGGTTCCTTGAACCGGCCGTTGCCGGCACCGCGGTAGAGGAGCAGCGCGGTAGTGGTCTTGTCGCGGCCGACGACATCGTTGCGGCCGTCGCGGTCGAAGTCCCGGACCCCGACGACCATGTCGACCCGGTTGAACGCCAGGGTCTCGGCGACGCCCACGCGGGACACGTGGCCGAGCCCGTCGCCCCGGAAGACCCAGGCCGCCTTGGTCGCCTTCGCGAGCACGTCGGACCGGCCATCGCCGGTCACGTCACCGATCGCGGTGATCAGGGTCATCCCCGACCAGTCGCCCTTGCTGACGACCGGGGTGCGGTAACTGAGGGTTCCCTCGGTGGGGACGACCTTGATCACGCCGGTTGCGGACTTCACGACCATGTCGGAGTACGCCGAGCCGGCCAGGTTGCGACGCAGCGGGAACGAGATCGCCGGCTGCGCGACGGCCGCCTTCGGCGTGGCCGTCGGCGGCACCACCCCGTCAGGGGTCGGCAGGATCGGCCATTTCACCGGGTCGCCGGTGAGCTGGACGCTGTCCTGGATGGCCTGGGCGGCGGAACGGACCTCGCCGAGATTGGCGTACAGGTAGCGGCCCGGGCACGCGGTCTGGCCGACGTCGCGGTGGCCGTTGATCGCCGGCAGGTACCGGTCCTTCACATAGACCCGCGTGGCGCCGGCCTTGATGCCGTAGAGGGAGAGCTTCCAGGCGAAGAGCTTCGCGTACGCGTTCAGCATCACCTGCGGCGGCTGGACCTTGTCGAAGTCACCGATCGCCGACATCGCGAACGCGTACTCGTTGTAGCCGAGGGTGTGGGCACCGACAACGGCGCGGTCGACGCCGCCGAACCGGCCTTCCCAGATCCGGCCGAACCGGTCGACGAGGAAGTTGTAGCCGATGTCGGACCAACCGCGGGACTGGGTGTGGTACGCGTAAATGCCGCGCAGCAGCGCCGGGACCTGCTCCTCGGAGTAGGCGTTGGCGTTCACGGTGTGGTGGATGAAGCCAGCCTTCACGGTGCCGTAGCGCAGCGAGCTCTTATCGCGCAGGCTCTCGTTGGCGCCCCACTGAGCTCGGGAGAAGATCCACGGCTTCGGGGCCGTCCTCATGGCGACGAGCTCCAGGTCGGCTGCGGCCCCATCCCCATGGGTCGCAGCCGACCTGGCTCCCTCCGTCCCTGCCGTCGAGGCAGGAAGCTCCGAGGTGTCGATCGCTGCGGACTGCTCGACCACTGCGGTCGTGCCCGGGTCGATGACCGCGAGTTCGAGGTCGGCCGGCGCTGTTCCGTCGGTGGTCTCGGCACGCATCTGGACCTCGTCGACGTCGCCGATGACTACCGCGTCGGTGCCCGGTCGGCCCGCCGCTGCTGCCTCGGCGCTCCCGGCGTCGGGGCCGTGCTCGTCGTGGTACTCCGCCGTGGTCCAGCCGGACCAGGCGCCGTCCTTCTTGGTCCGCACCTGGACGCTGATCTCGTCCTCCTCCAGGTCAGTGCCCTGCTTCCAGGTGACACCGACGGTGGCGTACCCCTCGACCTTGGTCGGGGCCGAGAGCGCGGCGAGCCTGCGCTTCTCCGCGCCGGTCTTCCTCGGCGCCTGACGAGCAGCGGCAGCGATCGGGGCGACTTTTACGGAGCGGATCCTCGGGGCGACCGGCTTCGTCGCCACCAGTCCCTGGACCGCGCGCTCGGCGGCCCGGGGCGTGGCGGCCTCGGGCGCGACGATCTGCAGGGTCATCACGCCCGCTGCCGAGGCACCCACGGCCACGACCGAGGCCGTGACCAGGAATTGCTGGCAGATCGTGACGTAGCGATCTCGGGAAAAGCGCATTTTAGGGACTCCATGTGATGGGGAAGTAATTCACACGAGCCCCAAGTGTCACATTAGTAACAGGGGTATTGGCAAGGCATTCTGGTCAATTACAAACATGTAATTCATGAATTACAGTGGTGTAATTAAATGCATTCCACAAAGGACTCCCCTGTCGTTTCGGCGCAGGACGGAGCGACCTGAGCAGAAGCGCAGGACCGTACGACGGACGCCGGATCAGCAGGCAGAGCCCAGGTCGTCGGCCTGGTTGGCGGCGTACCCGGCGCGCAGGCTGCCGATGGCGCCTCCGGTGGTGCCCTGGTTCGTCGGCTTCGAGGTCGTGGAACCGGCGGAGCCGGCCTTCTTCTTCGCAGGCGGGTTGGTGGCGTTCTGCACCGCTCGGCGGATCTTGCCGATGTCCGGGTTCCCGGTGTTGATCATCGGCGGAACGAACGAGACCGTCTTGACCGGCTGCTTGCGGGCCTTCAGGGCCAACGCCACGAACCGGTCCACCTCGCTGCCTGGGATGTTCGTCGAGATCAGGGACCTGCTGGCATCGGCGATCGCGCCGAACTTCAGCACCACCGTCTGCGGGCTGAGCTGCTGCAGCATCGCGTTCATGACGCACTTCTGCCGCGCCATCCGCGAGTAGTCGTCGGCGGACTCGCGCGAACGGGCGAACCAGAGGGTGTCCATGCCGTTGAGCTTGCGGGTACCCGGTTCGATGTAGCCGGTCACAGGACCGCCGACACCGCCGATCGGGATCCGGTCGCGGACCTTCAGGGTGACACCGCCGACGGCGTCGACCATCTGCTTGAAGCCGCGCAGGTTCACCATCGCGTAGTAGTTGATCTTCAACCCGGTGATGCCCTCGACCGCTTCGCTGGTCGCCTCGACACCCGGGTCCGGGTAGCCCTTGAACAACGCCTTGTGGTCGGCCGCCCAGGTCGCCAGCGAGTTCAGCTTGCACTCGGGGCCGCAGTTGTAGCCGTCGGGGAATTGCTCGGCCATCACCGAGCCCTCGGCGAACGGGAAGTTGGCCATGTTGCGAGGCAGGCCGAAAAGGACCGTCTTGCCGGTCCGGGCGTCAATGCTGGCAACGGTGAGGCTGTCCGGACGCAGTCCCCAGCGGCTGTCGCCGGAGTCACCGCCAAGGAGCAGCACGTTGAATCGTCCCGCTTCGGCCTTGCTCGCCGGGCCGTCGCTGAACATGGCCGCGAGGAAATCCTTCTGCACCGTCACGACGTGGGAGGCGAACAACAGGCTGCCGGCAACCGTGAAGCAGAGCACACCGTTAATGCCGACCATCGCGAGCCGTTGCTTCTGCGCGAGCGCCAGCGGCTCGCCGATCCGCCAGGCATCGACGAACAGGAACGCCCAGCCGACGGCCAGGCCCATCAGCACGAACCGGATCACGCCGAGAACAGCGGTGTCGGAGAGGAACCAGAAGACGAAGCTGTCGGAGAGCAGTCCGACCAGCAGCAGGAGCAGCCCGGTGACGATCAGGCCGAACCAGATCCGCATCGCGATCCGCCCGATCTCGCGGCGGCCGGCGACCAGCTGCGCAGACCCGGGGAGCACCAAGGTCATCACCATCAGTGCCACCGCGCGACGGAACCGGATGCGCGCCAGCTGACGTCGGTGGTCCGGGGGAAGAACGGACTGCATGGCGCTCAGTATCACCAGTCACACCGGTCACTTCCGTGACGCCGCGCCGGTGGAGCCGGGCGAGCTCAGTCGGCCCCTGTACCGTCGGGCCCATGCCGGAGAGCCCCACCGACCCGCCGGAGTTCGACTGGCTCTACGGGAAGCCCCCCTCAGGGACACCTTCAGGGACACCTTCTGGGACACCTTCTGGGGGCCCGCCGCCGGAGCCGGTCCAGGACGACCACGATCAGACCCGGGTGATCCCGCGCAGCGCCCCAGGAGTCCACCCGGTCGCCCACCCAGCCGCGCCGCAGTACGCGCCCGCGCGCCCGCCGGCCGCGCCGAAGCGCGGAGCCGAACCGCCGAAGCTGCCCCGACGGCCGAGGCCCCCGATCCTCCGGATCCTGCTCCTGCTACTCAGCTTCCGGTTCCTCGCGCTGCTGCTCGTCGCCTGGCTCGCGTTCCTGGTCGCCGTACCGACGCTGGCGTGGAAGAAGGTCGACTCCGTCGTGCTGGCACCGGCCGGGGCCCGCCCCGCCGAGCAGCCCGGTACGACGTACCTGCTGGTCGGCTCGGACAGCCGCGAGGGACTCAGCGCAGCAGACCGGTCGAGGCTCAAGACCGGCGGCGACGTCGGTCAGCGCACCGACACGATCATGCTGCTGCACACCGGCGACGGACCGCCGCTGCTGCTCTCCCTCCCCCGCGACTCGATCGTGGACATCCCGGGACACGGCACCAGCAAGATCAACTCTGCGTTCGCCTTCGGGGGGGCCGATCTGCTGGCACAGACGATCGAGCAGGAGACGGGCGTCCGGATCGACCACTACGTCGAGATCGGGTTTGCCGGCTTCGTGAAGGCTGTCGACGCCGTCGGCGGGATCGAGATCTGCCCCAACCGGAAGATGAAGGACCCCAAGGCCGGGCTGAACATCAAGGAGGGCTGCCAGCAGGTGGACGGCGCGGTCGCCCTCGGTTACGCCCGGTCCCGGTACAGCGACCCCGCCCTCGGCGACATCACCCGCGCCAAGCACCAGCGCGAGGTGGTCAGCGCGATCGGCGCGAAGGTCAAATCGCCGTGGACGGTGCTGAACCCGTTCCGGTACCTGAAGCTGAACGACGCCGCGACGGCCTCCCTTCGGGTCAGCGAGGGCACCGGCGTCCTGGCGATGGCCCGGTTCGCCCGCGCGATGACCCAGGTCAACGGCAAGGACGGTCTCACTTGCTCGATGCCGATCCGCGACCTCGCCGTGAACTGGGACACTCAGCGCGCGCTGGCGCTGCTGAAGTTCATCAAGGAAGACCGCACCGCCGACATCCCCAAGAAGCTCTGCCTACCGACAGGACTCCCGCAGTGACCACCCTCTCCGACAAGCGTCGCGAGACCCTCACCGTCACCCTCGACGACGACGGGATCGCCACCCTGCTGCTCGACCGGCCGGACGCCCTGAACTCCTTCACCGTCACGATGGCGGTCGAGCTCGAGCAGTTCTTCCGCGACGCCGCAGCCGACGACAGCGTCAAGGCGATCGTGGTGACCGGCTCCGGCCGGTCGTTCTGCGCCGGCATGGACCTCTCCGCCGACGGCAACGTCTTCGGCCTCGACGAGACCGCGAACCCGACCCCGTCGGACCTGCGCGAACGGTTGACCGAGGAGCCGTTCCAGTCCGGGGTCCGCGACACCGGTGGCAAGGTGACCCTCGCGATCTACGACTGCCCGAAGCCGGTGATCGCGGCGATCAACGGCCCGGCTGTCGGCATCGGCGCGACGATGACCCTGGCGATGGACATCAGGCTCGCCTCGACCAAGGCCCGGATCGGCTTCGTCTTCGGCAGGCTCGGCATCGTGCCCGAGGCGGCCTCGTCCTGGTTCCTGCCCCGGATCGTTGGGATCCAGCAGGCCCTGGAGTGGGTCTACTCCGCCGAGATCCTGACCGCGGAGCAGGCGCTCGCCGGGCGTCTGGTCCGCTCGGTGCACGAGCCCGAGGACCTGCTCGAGGCGGCGTACGGATTGGCGCGCTCGTTCGTCGTCGGCCGCTCCCCGGTAGCACTCGCGCTGGCGAAGCGGATGCTTTACCGGAACTCGGCCGTCGACCACCCCCTCGAAGCCCACCGCGCCGACAGCCTGGCGATGTGGCACGCGTCGGTCGGCGACGGCAAGGAAGGCGTGGCGGCGTTCCTGGAGAAGCGCGACCCGGCCTTCGCCGGCAAGGCGAGCGAGACGCCGGAGATCTTCTAGGTCCTGGGCTGCTGGCGTCCGGCTGGATCACCTCAGTCCGGGGCTCCGGGCCAGTTCCGGATCCGCCAGCGCGGCCCTAAGCCCTGATGTATCAGGGACGACTGGGCCGTCCTCTTCCCCAGTGTGACGAACCGACAAGCACTGGAGCCCCTCGAACTGGTCCTGGCCGAGTACCCCGACGACGCCTATGCCGGGCAGGAGCACGGCGAGTTCGCCGATTCGGCCGAGATCCTCCACCGCGGCGCGGCCCTCCTCCCGATGGCCACCGAGGTGGGCACCTGGTCGCTGGAGTACCTCGGGCCGGGCTTCCACGTCCAACTGCGGATCGCGCGGCGCAACCGACAGGCCCGGGTCGACGGCTGGATGTCCCCGGCGCAGCCGATCAAGATCTTCCTCTCCTCGCTCCTGCGCCACCCGGTCGTGCTGGAGGCCCAGGTCGGCGAGACCGGTCGCTTCGAGTTCCCGGTCGCGCCCACCGGTGCCTGCCGAATGAGCTTCGTGACCGAACGCGGCCGACCACCGGCGACGCCGCCGTTCTGGATCTGAGCAGGCCGTGATGAACGCCGCCCGAAATCGGGTCACATGCCAACGATCCGGGACACCCCGACCGCGGAACCGGCGCTTCCCGGCGGCATTCGCTGGTCCTCCCCCGCCCGTCCCCACTAGCCTTCGACCAAGGTTGAATCAAGAGGAGCGCTACCTCCTCCTAGGGGATGTGATCACCTTTTCCGACGTACCAGGTACCCAGCACGGCGCCCAACCCGACATCCGGTCCGGCGCCCGCTGGTCCGCGTCCGCGGCCGCGTTCACCGCGTGGCGCGCCGGTGACCCGGACGCGCTCGAGGAGCTGGTCCGGCTGCTCAGCCCGACCGTCTGGCAGGTCGTCCGCGCCACCGGCCTGGACCGCGCGAGCGCCGAGGACATCGTGCAGAACACCTGGCTCGCGCTGGTCGACCACGCCGACTCGATCAGCAACCCGATGGCCGTCGCCGGCTGGCTCTGCACCACGGCGCGCCGGGACGCGTGGCGGGTGAGCAGGAAGATCAAGCGCGAGCTCGCGACCGACGACGAGGTGCTCGGTAGTGCGCTGCCGAGCGTCGAAGGGCCCGAAGGCGACATGGTGCTGGCCGAGGACAAGGAGTTGCTGCGCCGCTCCCTGTCCCGGATCAGCGAACGCTGCCAGGCACTGCTGCGGATGCTTGCTGCCGGCCCGCGGCCCGAGTACGCCGAGGTCTCCGGGGCGCTCGACATGCCTGTGGGAAGCATCGGCCCAACCCGGGCGCGCTGCCTGGAGAAGCTCCGCGCCGAGCTCATCACGGCAGGGGCAGCGTGATGTCGCGGCCTGAGCACCTTCCCGGAGAACTTCCCGGAGAACTTCCCGGAGACCTTCCCGACGACGCCCTCCTGGACGCGGTCGCGGCGCTGTGGGACGAGCTCGACCCGCCGCCGGAAGACCTCGCCGAAGGCGTCCTCGCTCGGATCGAGACCAACGACCTGGACGCCGAACTGCTCACCCTCGTGGAGTGGGACAAGGAGCTCGTCGGCGTCCGGTCAGTCACCATGTTGCGCGCGCCGGATGAGGTCGGCACCTGGTCGCTGGAGTACCTCGGGCCCGGCTTCCGGGTCCAGGTCCGCATCTCCCGGAGCCAGCGTCAGGCACGGCTCGACGGTTGGGTCGTACCGGCTCAACCCATGACGGTGTTCCTCACCTCGATGGGAAAGAACAGCGGCACGGTGGAAACCCAGGTCGGCGAATCGGGCAGGTTCGAGTTCGCGGTCGCGCCGACTGGAGCCTGTCGGCTCACCTTCGTCTCGGATCCCAGCACCTCCCGGCCGCTGGTCACCCCTCCCTTCTGGATCTGAGGTACGTCCGACATGGTTGCCAAGAAACCCGCCGCCCCGAAGTCGCCGACCGCCGCTGAGATCCAGCGTGAGCTGAACAAACAGTTCGCTGCTCGGGAGCGTCGCGAGCGAGCCCGCATCGAAGCCTTCGAGCTGGTCTCACCACGCATCCTGAACACGGTGACGGCGCTGCAGGCCAACGGCAAGGCTCCCCTGCAGACGGCGTACGCCGGCACCCGCGTGCTGATCGCCCGGCACCTGGTCACTCAGGAGCTCCTGATCGAGCTGACCGAGATCGCGAACGGCCTCGGCTGGACGTTGGACGTCTCCGACGCGCTGAACCCGCCGAAGCAGTCGCACCGCGCGCAGCTCGGGGTAGCCCGGCTGGAGCTCGGTGTCCCCGGCGACGGCCTGCTGAAGAAGCCGGATGCGTGGGCATTCCTGCAAGCGGTCAGAGCCCACTCCAAACGGGGCTCCAAGGCCGCTGCGATCGGGCTCGACCACCTCATCTCGATCGCTAACGTCACCGGGAACCCCTACTCCGCGGGGAACCCCTACTCCGCGGGGAACCCGTACTCCGCGGGGAACCCGTACTCCGCGGGGAACCCGTACTCCGCGGGGAACCCGTACTCCGCGGGGAACCCCTACTCCGCGGGGAACCCCTACTCCGCGGGGAACCCCTACTCCGCCGGGAACCCCGCCAGCCCGGCCGTCGCCGCCTACGGCTTCCCGGGCACCGGCGGACGGCAGCCAGTGGCGTACGTCGGGCCGAAGCCGACCCGGAAGCCCAACGACGAGTTCACCAGCAAGGGCAAGCGCCGATCTGTGGTCGCGATCCTCGACTCCGGCTGCGGCTGGCACCCCTGGCTGAACTCCTACGTGCGCACCAAGGTGAAGCTCGACGGCAAGCCGATCGGGTACACCGACCCCGCCACCGACCCCGAACTGAACCCCGACCAGGTCGGACCGGCCGACGGCGGCATCGACCAGTACGCCGGACACGGCACCTTCATCGCCGGGCTGATCCGGCAAGCCAACCCGGACGCCGACATCATCTCGTGGCGGATCACCCCGCCCGAGGGTCCGATCGTGGAGAGCGACCTGATCGATGCCCTGGCCGACATCGCGGAACTCGCTCGCCGGCACCGCGACGGCGAGAAGGGCGGCCAGGCCATCGACGTGCTGAGTCTGTCGCTCAGCTACTACCACGAGTCACCCGAGGACGCCCTTTTCGACAACACCATCTACGCAGCGCTGCGGCTGCTCGGCGAGTGCGGCGTCGCCGTCGTCTGCTCCGCTGGCAACGATGCCACCACCCGACCGGCCTACCCGGCCGCGTTGGCGCCGTGGCTGAACGGGAAGGGCCAGACCAAGCCAGAGAAGGGGGTCGTGCCGATCATCTCGGTCGGGGCCCTCAACCCGAACGGCTCCGATGCGATGTTCAGCAACGCCGGCCCGTGGGTACGCGCCCACGCACCCGGCGCGTCGGTGATGAGCACCGTCCCGCCGTTCAACGGCGGTTACCAGCCGATGTCGCAGATGGTCCTCGACGGACGTGTCCGGCAGGCCCCGGAGCCTGACGACTTCCGCAACGGCTTCGCGCTCTGGAGCGGCACCTCGTTCGCAGCGCCGCTGTTCGCCGGATGGCTCAGCGCCGCCCTCAGACCGATCAACGAGAAAGGCGACACCAGGAAGGCCGCCCTGGCTCGCCTGTGGCCGGTCGTGACGCACGGGACCGGGATCAAGCCGTGAGGACCCGTGGACGCTGAGTCCCTCTACGAGCAAGCGGTCGCGGCCGGTAACGATGGCAAGTACGACCTCGCGCGCCGGCTGCTCGCGCGTGCCCGGGACCTCACCGAGAATCCCGACCTGCTCAGCAGGCTCGACATCACCGCGACCTATGGGATGGCCGAGATGGGCGATCAGAGCGGCGCCGTAGCCCTGTGTCACGAGGTGTTGAAACGCTCGGACATCACCCCGCTGACCGCGGGCATCGCGGAGTCCCAGCTCGGTCTGCTCTACATGCGCAACGCCGACCACGACGCCGCGCTGGCCGCGATGGCGCGGGCCCTGGTCGTCCTTGTCGACGAGCCGCAGTACAGCGGCCGAGTGATGCTGAACCGCGGGAACCTGTTCCTCGACCGTCGGGACCCTACCGCCGCCGCCACCAACTTCACCGCGGCTGCCGACCTGCTCGAGCGTGCCGGGGACACCATCGGCAAGGCGAAGGCGGTGTTCAACCACGGGTACGCCCAGCTCCTGCGCAACGACCTGATCGCCGCGATCAAGGAGATGGACGAAGCCAGCGAGGTCCTGACGCAGCTCTCCGAGGTCAACCGGGCTATCGCGCAACAGGACCGGGCCGAGGTGCTGCTGGCCTCCGGCCGGACCCGGGAAGCGGCCGAGGCGCTGGAGAGCGCGGCGGCCGCGTACGGCAGCGAGAAACTGCGCCGGTACCAGGCCGAGTGCGAACTCATCCTGGCCCGGACCTTGGTCACCGACGACCCGGTCCGCGCCCGCACCGTGGCCCAGCAGGCGGCCCGGCGCTTCCAGACCCAGGGCCTTGACATCTGGGCCGCCCGAGCACGCGCGGTGATAACCATCGCGGAGATCGAGAACGGCGCTATCACCCCTGCCACACTGCGCCGGGCCGACGAGCTCGTGACCCGGTTGCGCAGTTCTGGGCATCGTGACGAGGCAGACCGGCTGGCCTTGCACGGCGCCCGGCTGTCGATCCACCGTGGGGACCTCGCGGACGCAGCCGTGCGGATCGCGAAGGTCCGCACCTCGGCCACCTCACCGGTGACTACCCGGCTGCTGACCCGCGAGGTGCGGGCTGAGGTCGCGGAGGCTCAGCAGCAGCACGCCCGGGTCCGTTCCTACGCCAAGCGCGGGCTCGACGAGCTGCACTCCTGGCAGACCACCTTCGGCAGCCTCGACCTGCAGACCTCGGCGGTCGGGCACGGCCAGCACTTGGCCCGGCTCGGCCTCCGCGCGGCGATGGCCGATGGTCGCCCCGACATCGCGTTCGAGTGGTCCGAGCGCGCTCGCGCGCTGGCCTCACGGGTCTCTTCGCTGCGGCCCCCGCCGGACCCGAACCTCGCTGCCGACCTGACCGCGCTCCGGGTCACGGATCCGCAGGACCACGCCGCCCGCCGCAAGCTGCGGGAGCGGATCCGGGCACACAGCTGGTTCGCCGCTCAGGGAACCGTCGGCGAACCCGTCGACCTGGCCACCCTGCAGGCACGACTCGCGGTCGACGACTCGGCGCTGGTGGCACACATCGAGCTCGACGGCACGATCACCGCCCTGGCCGTGACCGCCACCGATGCCTGCGTCGTACCGCTCGGCGCCGCGGCACCGGTCCGCTACCTCCTCGACCGAGTGGCAGCCGACCTCGACTTCGCCGCTCAGAACCGGCACGGCGAGATCGCCGGCGCAGTGCGCGCCTCACTTCGCGCGGACCTGGCCAAGATCGCCGACATTCTGATCCGGCCGCTGCTGGCAACGATCGGGTACCGGCGGCTGGTGCTGACCCCGTCGGCCCTACTGACCGGGACGCCCTGGACGGAGCTTCCCGGTCTGATCGGGCGGCCCCTGACCGTGCCGACCTCCGCGACCCAGTGGCTCGCCCAGGCCGAGCATCCGATTGCCGCCGTCCGGGAGGTCGGCTTCCTGGCCGGCCCACGGCTGTCCCGTGCCGACGAGGAGGTCCAGCGCTCCGGTGCGTCCTGGCCCCGGGCGCACCTGCTCGCCGGCGCGGAGGCCGACTCGGCGCGCGCCAGCTGGTTGGCCGCGCGTACCGATCTCCTGCACATCGCAGGCCACGGCAACCACCCCGGGGACCACCCGCTCTTCTCTGCCGTTGAGCTCGCCGACGGTCCCTGGTTCGGTCACGACATCGACCTGCTTCCACGGGTCCCGGACGTCGTGGTGCTCTCGGCCTGCGACTTGGGCCGCACCTCGGTCTCGGGCGAGGAGTCGGTCGGGATGAGCACGGTGTGGCTGCACGCTGGCGCCCGGAGCGTGGTCTCCGCGCTGTCCCTGGTCGCCGACGACCTGGCCTGCGAGGTCTTCGCGTCCTGGCACCGCCTGATGGCAGCCGGGTCGGCACCGGCGGACGCCCTGGCTCAGGTCAGCGCCGAGACCGACGACATCGTCCCCTTCCTCTGCTTCGGCGCGGGCTGGTAGCCAACTTCTCAGACGGCGACGAGCGCGTCGATCTCGTCGGCAACGCGTGCCGGTTCGTCGAGGGCCAGGAACGTCCGACCACCCGGTACGCCGACGAAAGTGGCGTTCGGGAAGGTCGCCGCGAGCCGGCGTCCCATCGCCGGCTTGAAGCAGCGGTCGGCCTCGCCCCAGACGATCCGGACCGGCTTGTCGAAGAGGTGCAACCGGGTCGAGACGTCGAGCAGCTCGGCCGGGACCGCCGTACGGACGAACCGGGCGGCATCCTGACGGATCCGCTTGTCGCGCAGCGCCGGGTCGATCCAGGAGCGGGTCAGCGCGGGGTCGAGACGAGCGGCCAGAAGGCCGAAGGCGATTGGAGAGTGCCGAATCGCGCGCAGCCGCATCGGCTCGGCCAGCAGCCGTACCCCGGGCGTCGTACGGGCCGCGGCGAACACCGCCTTGAAGGGCTGCGGCGGGAAGACGTCGAAGGCGTCGCAGTTGGTGAGCAGCAGCCGCCCGATGCGGGAGTGGTCGGTGTCGAGCAGGAACTGGCAGAGCGCTCCGCCGCTGTCGTTGCCGACCAGGGTGACGTCGGTCAGGTCGAGGACGGCGAGCGCCTCCAGGATCATCGCGACGACGCCGCGCGGGGAGAGGTCGACCGCCGGCGGGACCGGGGTCCGGTGCGAGCCCAACGGCCAGTCGACGAGGTAGCAGCGATGCCCGCGCGCAGCCAGGTCAGCGGCGACGCCGTCCCAGAGCCTGCTGTCGACGAGGAAGCCGTGCACGAAGACCACCGGTGGTTTGGTGCTGTTCTCGGGCCCGAGGATCCGCAGATCCAGGGTTACTTCCGAGAGACTGAGCTTGTTCATGGCCACTCCTCGCTACAGTTACGTACAAGATGTATGCAACTTACAGACAGGCAGTATGGAAATCAAGCGACGCAGCCAAGCAGACCGGACCGCCGCGACCCGGGCGGCCCTGATCGCCGCTGCCCGACCGCTCTTCACCGAGCAGGGGTACGCCGGCGTCAGCACCGAGGCGATCGCCCGCGCCGCCAGCGTCAGCCGCGGCGCGCTGTACCACCAGTTCGCCGACAAGGCCGACCTCTTCGAGGCCGTCTTCGAGACCCTCGAGGGCGAGTCCACTGAGAAGATCGCGCTGGCCGTCCTTGAGTCCGGTGCCACCTCCCCCACCGACCAGCTCCTCATCGGTGCCCGTGCCTGGCTGGACGTCTGCGAGGACCCGCAGGTCCGCGAGATCATCCTGGTCCAGGCCCCCTCGGTGCTCGGCTGGGCGCGGTGGCGCGAGATCGCCATGGAGCACGGCCTCGGGCTGGTCGACGGCATCCTCTCCGGCGCCGTCGAGGCCGGTCTGCTCCCTCCCCAGCCGACCCGGCCGCTCGCGCACCTGCTGATCGGGGCGATCGAGGAGGGCGCGCTCTACGTGACCCGGGCCGAAGATCAGGTCACCGCGCGCGCCGAGATCGAGAGCTCGGTCGAACGGCTGGTGCGCGCGGTCACGCTTCCCTGAGCAACTCCGGGTGCTGCGCCACGGCGCGCGCAGTCTCGTGCCGTATGTCGGGCAGCGCATCGACCGGCCACCACCGGGCCTCGGCGATCTCGAACCGGTCGGAGCCCGCGAGCGGTTCGTCGGTCCGCGCCTTGCGCACTCGGAAGAGCGAGTCGATGTGCCGGCCGTGCTCCTGGACGTTCGCGCTCACGATCTGCAGATCGGTCGGCTCCACGGCCAGACCGGTCTCCTCCAGGAGTTCGCGGCAGGCTCCGACAATCGGCTGCTCACGCTTCTTCAGCACCCCGGCCGGGAAACCCCACCGTCGTTCGCCATGCCGGCTTCGGACCAAGAGGACGTCACCGTCACTGACCCAGACGACCATTGCGCCGGCCGTCATCTTGGTGCCGAGGGCGAAGTTGCCGATGCGGATGGCCAGCGCGGGGATGTGCACCCTGAGAAGAATAGGGGTGGGTCAGAGCATCGCCTGGACGCCGGCCAGCAACTGGCGTGCCATCACGATCCGCTGGACCTGGTTGGTGCCTTCGTAGATCTGGGTGATCTTGGCGTCACGCATCATCCGCTCGACCGGGTAGTCACGGGTGTAGCCGTAGCCACCGAGCACCTGCACCGCGTTGGTGGTGACCTCCATCGCCACGTCGGATGCGAAGCACTTGGCTGCGGCACCGAAGAAGGTCAGGTCGGCGTCACCGCGCTCGGAGCGACCGGCGGCGGCGTACGTCATCTGCCGGGCGGCCTCGACCTTCATGCCCATGTCGGCGAGCAAAAACTGCATCCCCTGGAACTCCGAGATCGACTTGCCGAACTGCTGACGCTCCATCGCGTACTCCAACGCGTAGTCCAGCGCGCCCTGAGCGACGCCCACGGCTTGGGCGGCGATGGTGACCCGGGTGTGGTCCAGGGTCCGCATCGCGGTCTCGAAACCAGTGCCTTCGCCGCCAATGATCCGGTCCGCCGGGATCCGGACGTTGTCGAGGTAGACCTCCTTGGTCGGGGAGCCCTTGATGCCGAGCTTCTTCTCAGGAGCGCCGAAGGAGACCCCCTCATCGGACTTCTCGACCACGAACGCCGAGATGCCGCGGGTCCGGGAGTCCGGGTCGGTCACCGCCATCACGGTGTAGTACTCCGACTCACCGGCGTTGGTGATCCACCGCTTCACACCGTTGAGCACGTAGAAGTCGCCGTCGCGTACGGCGCGGGTGGTCATGCCGCCCGCGTCGGAGCCAGCGTCGGGCTCCGAGAGCGCATAGGAGAAGCCGCCCTCGCCCTTCGCCAGCTTGGTGAGGTACTTCTCCTTGAGCTCTTCCGACCCGGAGATCTGCACCGGGAGCGACCCGAGCTTGTTCACCGCGGGAATCAGGCTGGAGGAGACGCACACCCGGGCGATCTCCTCGATGACCAGCACCGTCGCGAGCGCGTCTGCGCCGGCGCCGCCGTACTGCTCCGGCACGTGCGGGGCATGGAAGTCAGACGCCAGCAGGGCGTCGTGCGCCTCCTGCGGGTAGCGCGCCTCCTCGTCCACGGCAGCCGCGAACGGCGCGATCTTCTCCTCGGCAATGTCACGGATCACCTTGCGGATCTCGCGGTGCTCGTCGGAGAGGCCGTACAGCGGGAAGTCAGCCGGGGAGTCAGATTGCATGGGGCCCATAGTATTTCGCCGGTGAACATTCGTTAACTGACAGCGCCGTGATCTCCATCTCTGGACCGGTCGCGATCAGAAGCCGAGCTTGCGCGGCGTGGCCTGGTCCCGGACCACCTTGCCCTTGTCGTGCGCCTGGCTGCGGAGGGTCTCCTGGAAGTCCAGCATCTTCTGCTGCAGCGCCGGGTCGGCCGCCGCCAGGATCCGTACGGCGAGCAGCCCGGCGTTGCGGGCGTTGCCGATTGCGACTGTCGCGACCGGGACACCGGCCGGCATCTGCACGATCGAGAGCAGCGAGTCCATCCCGTCGAGGTACTTCAACGGCACCGGTACGCCGATCACCGGCAGCGGGGTGACCGCGGCCAGCATCCCGGGCAGGTGGGCTGCTCCCCCGGCGCCGGCGATGATCACCTTGAGCCCCCGACCGGCAGCGTCGCGGCCGTAGCCGAGCATCTCGTCGGGCATCCGGTGCGCAGAGACCACGTCCGCCTCGAACTCGATGTCGAACTCGGCCAGCGCCTCGCCGGCCGCCTTCATCACCGGCCAGTCCGAGTCGGAGCCCATCACGATGCCGACTGAGGTACTCATTCGCTCTCTTCTCCTAGTTCGCCTGCGAACCATGCTGCCGCATGGCGGGCACGTTCGAGGCAGTCGTCGAGGTCGTCGCCGTACGCGTTGACGTGGCCGACCTTCCGGCCCGGCCGCAACTCCTTGCCGTACAGGTGCACCCGCAGGAACGGGTCCCGGGCGAGCGCGTGCGGGTAGCCCTGGTACAGCGGGGCGGAGACGACCTCGTCGCCGGCACCGCCCAAGATGTTGACCATCACCGTCCAGCGGGCTCGGGCGTCCGGGGCGCCGAGCGGGAGGTCGAGCACGGCCCGGAGGTGGTTCTCGAACTGCGAGGTCACCGAGCCGTCCTGGGTCCAGTGGCCGGTGTTGTGCGGTCGCATCGCGAGCTCGTTGACCAGCACCCGGCCATCGGTTGTCTCGAACAGCTCGACGGCCAGCACGCCGGTCACGCCGAGCTCGCCGGCCACCGTCATCGCGATCTGCTGTGCCTGGACCGCCAGGTCGGGGTCGAGGTCAGGAGCCGGGGCGATCACCTCCCGGCAGATGCCCAACCGCTGCTCGGAGGCCACCACCGGCCAGGCCGCGACCTGGCCCGAGGGCGAGCGGGCGACGAGCGCAGAGAGCTCTCGGCGGAAGTCGACTAGCTCCTCGGCGAGGATCCGCACGCCGGTCATCGCGGCGGTCTCGAACGCCTCGGCGCACTGCGTCACGAGCTGGGCCTCGGTCCTCACGAACCAGACGCCCTTGCCGTCGTACCCGCCGCGGGTGGTCTTCAGCACGCAGGGGAACCCGAACGCCGCAACCTCGGCGGGACGCGCCACGATCGCGTTCCGCGGGCACGGGATGCCGAGCCGAGCGAGCGCCTCGCGCATCACGCCCTTGTCCTGGGCGTGCACCAGCGCGTCGGGCCCCGGGTGCACCGCGAGGCCGTCGGCAGCCAGCGCGTGCAGGTGCTCGGTCGGGACGTGCTCGTGGTCGAAGGTGACCGCAGCGCAGCCGTCGGTGATCTTCCGCAGCGCGGCGAGGTCGGTGTAGTCGCCGACCTCGTGGTCGACGATCACCTGCGCGGCTGAGACACCCTCTGCCTCGGCGAGCAGTCGGAGCGGGATGCCCAGCGCCGCCGCGGGCTCGGCCATCATGCGTGCCAGTTGGCCGCCGCCGATGACGGCAACCTTCGGGACGAAGTCCGGAGCAGACGTCGGGGACACGGGGCGAGCCTAGCGGCCGCCGCCTGGATCCCTAGGCTGACGTCCATGCAGCGGTTCAGTCGGGCGGAGCTGGAGTCGTTCCGCGACACCGAGGTCCCCGACCTGTACGGCGAGGACTTGCGGCTGCTCTTCGTCGGGATCAACCCCGGACTCTGGACCGCAGCCGTCCAGACGCACTTCGCGCACCCGGCCAACCGGTTCTACCCGGCGCTGTTCGCGGCCGGGATCATCACCCGCCCGATCAACCCGTCAACCGGGATGACGCCCGAGGACCGCGAGCACTTCACCGGCCGTGGGCTCGGCCTGACCAACCTCGTCCGCCGGGCCACCGCGAAGGCCGACGAGCTCAGCGCCGCCGAGCTGCGCAAGGGCGCGGCGGCGCTGCACGCCTTCGTTGGGGCGCGAAAGCCGAAGGTCGTCGCGATCGCCGGCATCACGGCGTACCGGACCGCCTTCAAGGTGCCGTCCGCCAAGCCCGGGCGGCAGCCAGGAACGTTCGCGGGGTCCGTGCTCTGGGTGGTGCCGAACCCATCCGGCCTCAACGCCCACGAGACCGCCGCCTCCCTGGCCCGGGCGTATGCCGAGCCGGCCCGGGAGGCCCAGATCGTCGATTGAACACGGGAATCTGTCAGATCTGCACGAAGTTTCACGTTGTCGGCGACAGGTTCACTGGTTAACCAGTGAACCTGTCCCACAGCCGCCTAGTGCCGCGGACGCGTACGCCGCACCGTCACCGGCTCGACGTCGCCGAAGCCACGGAGCGGGCGGGCGGGCAGCGGCCGGGTCTCGAAGTCCTTCGGCGGGAGCAGTTCGGCGGTGCGGCCGTCGATGATCACCCGGTTGCGCCGCGCTACTCCGAGGAACCGCGCAGCCAGGTTGACGGGCGGGCCGTAGACGTCACCCATCCGAAGGACGACCGGCCCGGTCGCCAAGCCGAGCCGTACGTCGGGCAGCCGCTCGTCCCCGCCGATCACGGCGATGATGTCCAAAGCGATGTCGATCGCCCGGACGGGGTCGGACTCCAGGAAGAGCACCGAGTCGCCCAGGGTCTTGATCACCCGCCCGTTGTGGTCGGCGATCACGTCCGAGCACCGGGTCTCGAAGACCTCGACCAGGTCACCGATCTCGTTCTCGTCGAGCTCGTTGGACAACGCGGTGAACGAGACCAGGTCCGCGAAACCGACCGTGGCCTGCGGGACGTGCAGATCGTCCTCGGCGGCGGCGAGCATGTCGACCCGGTTGACGGCCGCGGCCAGATGCCGACGCCAGGCGTAGACCAGCAGGTGGTCGAAGTGCGGGACCTGGCGCTCGATCAGGTCGAGGGCGGCCTTGAGCGCCACCGGCGTGCTGAGGTCGGCGCCGGAGAACTCTTCGAAGGCGGTCGCGATCGTCGCCATCTGCCAGTCGGCCAGGCGGGAGACGGTGTGCCCGATTGCCCTGGTGAGCCGGAGCATCGTCTCGAAGTCGATCCCGGACTCGGCCACGGTGAGAGAGACCCGCTCGAGGGCGACCTGATCGGCGGTGGTGAAGGCGTGCTGGTTGGTGGCATCGGGGAACCCCAGCGCCCGCCAGAGCCGGCGCGCGTCGTCGTCGGACATCCCCGCGGCCGCGGCTACCTCGCTGCCGAGCATCGAGGGGGCTTCGCCGAGCAGTGCCGCTTCGAGATCGGCGACCGACGGACCGTCCCGGGACCCGGGCTCAGGTCCCGTCATCGTTGGGGGAGACCTGGTACAGAAGGTCCGCGATCACCCGCTGGCGGTCGGCCACCTTCGGGACGTCGGGGAGCCGGACGCCCAGGTCGCTGGCGTCGGAGATGACCAGGGTGCCGCAGCCGAGGATCCGGTCTATCAGGTTCTTCTCGTACGAGACGTCGCTGATCCGGGCGAGCTGGATGTCGTGACCGGTGCGGGTGATCACACCCTGGTGGGTGGTGAGCCGCCGGTTGGTCACCGTGTACGTCGCTGCCAGCCAGTTCAGGAACGGCCAGACCGAGAAGATCAGCGCCAGCACGCCGGCGATGCCAAGGATGATGGCGGCCCAGGTGCCCTTGTCGTCGTCGGGCAGGCTCAGCAGGTACCCGGAGGCGGCTGCGAGGGCGATCAGGATCAGCGCCGGCACCAGCAGGACCTTCGCGTGCGTCCGGGTCGTGAAAACGACGGTCTCCCCGGCATTCAGGTGTTTGTTGGCCACGCGTGAATCATGTCATGAGCCGCGGACGTGCACGACGTCTCCGGCGCCGACCGCCCGGTCTCCCACGAGCAACCGGCCGGACCGGTCGAGCCCGGTGGCGGCCCCGGTCAGCTGTTCCCCGTCCGGAAGGCTGACAGTCACCTCGCGCCCGATCGTGTCGCACTCGGAGCGGTAACGCTCCAGGACGGCAGCCGGGTCGGTCCGGAGCGCGTCGAGGATGGTCGCCAGCGCGGGGACCACGGCGGCAAAGACCTCGGTGCGGTCGACCGTCGACCCGGCGATCGCCAACGACGTGGCAGTCGGCACCGGCAGGTCCTCGACCGCGAGGCCGACGTTGATGCCGATCCCGATGATCGCCAGCGGGCGACCGGAGGCGCCCTGAACCCGTTCGAGCAGAATCCCGCAGAACTTGTCCTCCCCGATCAACAGGTCGTTGGGCCACTTGACCTGGACCCCGAGGTCGGCCGCCCGGCCGACACCGTCCGCCACCGCGAGTGCGACCGCGAGCGGCAGCAGCGGCCAGTCGTGGTCGGCCAGGCCCGGGTCGACGACCACCGAGAAGGTAAGCGCGCTGCCCGGCGGGGTCTCCCAGGTCCGGTCCAGCCGTCCGCGCCCGGCGGTCTGGTGGTCGGCGACCACGATCGAGTCCGCGACCGCACCCGCGCCGTCGGGGCCGGAGGCGGCCACGGCGTTGGTCGAGTCCGCGGTCGGGAGCAGGATCACCGACCAGCCCATCCCGGCGGCTGCTGCGAGGGCGTCGAGTTCGAGGGGTGACCAGGAAGATTCGGGGGTCGGCATAGGCACTACATTGACCGATGATCGATCGCAGTTCCACACCTGAAGGAGTCGTCAGCGTGAACGCAGTTCCCGGTAGTGCAGTTTCGGGCGGCACCGAGGTGCCGGCGGGCATCGACATCCACACGACGGCCGGAAAGCTGGCCGACCTCGATCGCCGCATCGACGAGGCCGTGCACGCGGCCTCCGAGAAGGCCGTCGAGAAGCAGCACGCCAAGGGCAAGATGACCGCTCGCGAGCGGATCGAGAAGCTCTTCGACGAGGGCTCCTTCGTCGAGCTCGACGAGCTCGCGCGGCACCGCTCTGTCGCCTTCGGCCTGGAGAAGAACCGCCCGTACGGCGACGGCGTGATCACCGGCTACGGCACCGTCGACGGTCGACAGGTCTGCGTTTTCTCCCAGGACTTCACCATCTTCGGCGGCTCCCTCGGCGAGGTCTACGGCGAGAAGATCGTCAAGGTAATGGATCTCGCAATGAAGACCGGGTCCCCGATCGTCGGCATCAACGAGGGCGCCGGAGCCCGCATCCAGGAGGGTGTGGTCAGCCTCGGCCTGTACGGCGAGATCTTCCGTCGCAACGTGCACGCCTCGGGCGTCATCCCGCAGATCAGTCTGATCATGGGCAACTGCGCCGGCGGGCACGTCTACTCCCCCGCCGTCACGGACTTCACCATCATGGTCGACCAGACCTCGGCGATGTTCATCACCGGACCCGACGTGATCAAGACCGTCACCGGCGAGGACGTCACCATGGAAGACCTCGGTGGGGCGCGGACGCACAACACCAAGTCGGGCAACAGCCACTACATGGCTGCTGACGAGGACGACGCGATCGAGTACACCAAGGCGCTGCTCTCGTACCTGCCGCAGAACAACCTCGACGAGGTGCCGTCCTTCGACGAGGTCGCAGATCTGGAGATCAGCGATCTGGACCGCTCCTTGGACGTGATCATCCCGGACTCGCCGAACCAGCCCTACGACATGCACGACGTGATCACCGCGGTCCTCGACGACCAGGAGTTCCTCGAGGTGCAGCCGCTGTTCGCTCCGAACATCCTGATCGGCTACGGCCGGGTCGAGGGCAAGTCGGTCGGTATCGTGGCCAACCAGCCGATGCAGTTCGCCGGCTGCCTCGACATCGACGCCTCCGAGAAGGCAGCCCGGTTCGTGCGGACCTGCGACGCGTTCAACATCCCGGTGCTGACGCTGGTCGACGTGCCCGGCTTCCTGCCGGGCACCGACCAGGAATGGACCGGCATCATCCGCCGCGGCGCGAAGCTGATCTACGCCTACGCCGAGGCCACCGTTCCGCTGGTCACAATCATCACCCGCAAGGCCTACGGCGGCGCGTACGACGTGATGGGGTCCAAGCACCTCGGCGCCGACATCAACCTTTCCTGGCCCACCGGCCAGATCGCCGTGATGGGGGCCCAGGGCGCGGCCAACATCGTGCACCGCAAGACGCTGGCAGCGGTCGAGGCCGACGGCGGCGATGTCGAAGGGCGTCGCGCCGAGTTGATCCAGGAGTACGAAGACACCCTGGCCAACCCCTACATCGCGGCCGAGCGCGGCTATATCGACGCCGTGATCACCCCGCACGAGACCCGCGCAGAGATCGTCAAGGCGCTACGACTGCTGGCTAGCAAGCGTGCCACCCTGCCGGCCAAGAAGCACGGGAACATCCCGCTGTGACCGAGGAAACCGCTCCGGCGGCTCCGGTCCTGCGGATCATCACCCCGGACGCCACCCCGGAGGAGATTGCCGCGATCGTGGCAGTCTTCTCCGCCCTCGGCGGTGCCCCGGCGCCGGCGAAGAAGCCTGCTCCGGCCTGGTCGGCGCACCACCGCAGGATGCGTACACCCCTCCCGCATGGCGCGGGCGGGTGGCGAGCCAGTTCTCTGCCACGCTAGAGCGATGAACCCTCCGATCCGGCTGATCCTGGCCTCGGCGAGCCCTGCCCGCCTGGCCACGCTGCGCGCGGCAGGCCTGGACCCCGAGGTGATCGTCAGTGGGGTCGACGAGGACGCGGTCGCGCTTGAAGAACCCGCGGATTACGCCCTAAAGCTGGCCCAGCTCAAGGCGGTCGCGGTCGCGGCGGACCAGTCCCGGGCCGTGGTGATCGGCTGCGACTCGGTCCTCGAGTTCGACGGCGAGATCCTCGGCAAACCGGTCGACGCCGCCGACGCGACCGAGCGGTGGCAGCGGATGCGCGGCCGTGCCGGCGTACTGCACACAGGTCACTGCGTGATCGACACCCATCGGGAGGTCTGGCTCGGCCGCTCGGCGGCGACCCAGGTCCGGTTCGCAATGATCGACGACGACGAGGTCGCGGCGTACGTCGCGACCGGGGAACCGGAGCGGGTCGCCGGCGCCTTCACCCTGGACGGTCTCGGGGCGGCGTACGTGTCCGGGATCACGGGTGACCCGCACAACGTGGTCGGGATCAGCGTGCCCCTGCTGCGCCTGATGTTCGACGAATTGGGCTTCGTCTGGCACGAGTTCTGGCGTCCTGCCACCGCGCGCTGACATCCACGCGATACTGACGCCCATGCGCGGAATCATCCTTGCCGGAGGCACCGGTTCTCGGCTCCACCCGATCACCCTGGTCACCAGCAAGCAGCTGGTCCCGGTCTACGACAAGCCGATGATCTATTACCCGCTGTCCACGCTGATGATGGCGGGGATCCGCGACATCCTGGTGATCACCAGTCCCGCAGAGGCCAACCGCTTCTCCGAGCTCCTCGGCGACGGCAGCGGCTTCGGGATCAACATCACCTACGCCCAGCAGCCGAAGCCCGAGGGTCTGGCCCAGGCCTTCACGATCGGCGAGGAGTTCATCGGCAGCGACACCTGCGCGCTGGCGCTCGGCGACAACCTCTTCCACGGCCCGACCTTCGGACGCAACTTCAAGGAGGTCCAGAACGTCGACGGCGCCACCGTCTTCGCCTACTGGGTCGCGGAGCCGCAGGCGTACGGCGTCGTCGAGTTCGACGCGGACCGGAAGGCGATCTCCCTGGAGGAGAAGCCCGCCAACCCGAAGAGCCACTACGCGGTGCCCGGCCTGTACTTCTACGACAACGACGTGATCGGGATCGCCAAGGAGCTCAAGCCCTCCGACCGCGGCGAGTACGAGATCACCGACGTGAACCGGGTCTACCTGGAGCAGGGCCGACTCCGGGTCGAGGTCCTCCCCCGCGGCACGGCGTGGCTCGACACCGGGACCTTCGAGACCCTCAACGAGGCCAGCAACTACATCCGCACCGTCGAGAAGCGCCAGGGCCTCAAGGTGGGCGCCCCCGAGGAAGTCGCCTGGCGACAGGGCTTCCTCTCCGACGACGAGCTCCGCGACCGCGGCGAGAAGCTCGCCAAGTCCGGGTACGGCGAGTACTTGCTCCAGCTGCTCGAGCTCGACGCCTACCGCTGACCCGTCAGGTCAGAGGACGGGCGGGAGCTCGGGTTCCTCGGTGACGTGCACGCCGGGAGCCGCCGCCCGCGCGGACTTCTTGACCATCGGCTGCTTGGTGAACACGAAGCGCCGGAAGGCCCAGAACCGGAAGGCGTTGCCGAGCACCGCGCCGACCACGTTGCCTGCAATGTTGTCGGCGTAGATCGAGCTCCACTCGAAGACATTGCGGGTGATCCACAGGCAGCTGAGCGGGATGACGAACGACGCCAGGTTGATCCCCACGTAGATCAACAGACCACCGCCTGGGCCGGCCGCGTGCCGGTGCTTGAAGGCGTAGTACCGGCTGCCGTAGTAGCTGACGAACATGCCCACGCTGTTGGCCAGGAGGTACGACGTCAGCGGGCGGTCGTAGAGCGGGCCGGAGAACCAGCCCTTCATGCCGTGCACCAGGGCGTTGAAGATGATCAGCGCGATGATGGTGGCGACGACGTTCACCGCGGAGAAGCGCGCGACTTCTCCGGAGATGCGGCGTAGGTGTCTGTTCACGAGCGGGGTCAGCCTTCCGCCGACGTACGTGCCTTGAGGGGTTCCCACCAGCCACGGTTGTCGCGGTACCACTGGACGGTCTCGGCCAGACCCTGCTCGAACGGCATCTCCGGACGGTACCCGAGCTCAGCGGCGATCTTGGAGATGTCGACCGAGTAGCGCAGGTCGTGTCCGAGGCGGTCGGCGACCCGCTCGACCCGGTTCCAGTCGGTCCCGGTGGCCTCGAGCAGCATCGCGGTGAGCTCGGAGTTGGTGAGCTCGGTGCCACCGCCGATGTTGTAGGTCTCGCCGAGGCGGCCCTTCTCCAGGACCAGGTGGATCCCGCGGCAGTGGTCGTCGACGTGCAGCCAGTCGCGCACGTTGGTGCCCTCGCCGTACAGGGGTACGGAGGCGCCGTCGATCAGGTTGGTCACGAAGAGCGGGATGACCTTCTCGGGGTACTGGTACGGGCCGTAGTTGTTCGAGCAGCGGGTGATGCAGACCGGTAGTCCGTGGGTGCGGAAGTAGGCGCGGGCGAGCAGGTCGCTGGAGGCTTTCGACGCCGAGTAGGGAGAGTTCGGGAGCAACGGCTCGTCTTCGTCCCAACTGCCCTCGGAGATCGATCCGTAGACCTCGTCGGTCGAGACGTGCACGAACTTGTCGACGCCGAGAGCGAGCGCCGAGTCCAGCAGGGTCTGGGTGCCCACGACGTTGGTCATCACGAAGTCGCGGGCGCCGAGGATCGACCGATCCACGTGGCTCTCGGCGGCGAAGTGCACCACCGCGTCGACGCGTGCGACCAACGAGTCCACGAGCGCGCGGTCGAGGATGTCGCCCGCGACGATCTCCAGCCGCGGATCGGTGGTCACCGGCTCCAGGTTCGCCCGGTTCCCGGCATAGGTGAAGGCGTCGAGCATGATCACCTGCTCGGGCTCGGTGCCGCCCCAGGCGCCGGTCAGCACCGACCGGACGTAGTGGCTGCCGATGAACCCGGCGCCCCCAGTGACCAAGAGCCTCATGAACTTCCTTCCGAACGACCGTGTCCCCCCGACCGGCAGACTCTACCGAGGGAACAGGTCGTGCGTACCCCGGACTACTCGACCGGGAGACCGAGCCCGCGAGCGATCAGCATCCGCTGGACCTCCGAGGTGCCCTCGCCGATCTCGAGGATCTTCGCGTCCCGGTAGAACCGGGCGACCGGGTACTCCTCCATGAAGCCGTAGCCGCCGAAGACCTGGGTCGCGATCCGGGTCGCCGTCACGGCCGACTCGGTCGCGAAGACCTTGGCGATCGAAGCCGCGTGCTTGAACTCCGCCGCCGGCGCCCCGGCGTCCTTGAGCGCCGCCGCCCGGTAGGTGAGCAGCCGCGCGGCGTGCAGCATGACCTCGAGATCCGCGATCCGGAACGCCACCCCCTGCTTGGCCCCGATCGGCCCGCCGAACGTGGTCCGCTCCAGGGAGTACGCCACGCAGAGGTCGACGCAGGCCTGGATCAGCCCGACCGACAGCGCCGAGATCGCCACCCGGCCGTCGTCGAGGATCGCCAGGAACTGGGCGTACCCGCGCCCGCGCTCGCCGAGCAGGTGATCTGCGGGAACCCGGGCGTCGACGTAGGTCAGCGGGTGCGTGTCGGAAATGCGCCAGCCGAGCTTGTCGTAGGCCGGCTCGGCGGTGAATCCAGGAGTGTCGGCCGGGACCATGATCGTGGAGATCTCCGGGGTGCCGTTCTCCCGGGTACCGGTGCGCGCCGTCACTGTGACCAGGGAGGTGATCTCGGTGCCCGAGTTGGTGATGAACTGCTTGGAGCCGTTGACGACCCATTCGGCGCCGTCGAGTTCGGCCCGGGTCCGGGTGGCGCCGGCGTCCGATCCGGCGCCGGCCTCGGTGAGTCCGAAGCCGGCCAGCGCGCGCCCGGCCACCAGGTCGGGGAGCCAGCGTTCCTTCTGGGCGTCGGTGCCGTAGGTCAGGATCGGGTTGATGCCGAGACCGACGCCCGCCTGCAGGGTGATCCCGATCGACTGGTCGACCCGGCCGAGCTCCTCGATCGCAACGCAGAGGCTGGTGAAGTCGCCGTCGGCGCCGGCGCCGCCGTACTCCTCGGGAGCGGTCAGCCCGAAGAGCCCGAGGTCGCCCATCTTGTGGACCACGTCGACCGGGAAGTGGTGCGCCTTGTCCCAGCCGGCGACGTGCGGGGCGATCTCCTTCTCGGCGAAGTCCCGGACGGTACGACGGAACTGCTCGTGCTCAGCGGTCAACGTGAAACTCATGCGGCCCATCGTACGGGACGCGGTTAACGATTGTTAACCCATCGGTGGAGCCCTAGGGTCTGATCTCCGCACCCCACTCGGAAGGTCACCCATGCGCATCCGCCGTACCACCAGCGCAGAATCCGTCCTCGTGCTCGCCCTCGCCCTCGCCGGTTGCGGCGGTGCTGAGGAGGACAACGAGGCGAAGCCGCTCACCCAGGAGCAGATCACCTCCGCCCTGATCAGCACCGATGACATCGGCGACAAGTTCCAGGTCATGGAGGAGGACGAGGACGACGACACCGATCTCGGGTGCCTCAGCGCAGTCGACGAGATCGACGACGGGTTCCCCGGCGCCGAGCACTCGGCCGAGGTCTCCATCGAGGCCACCACCGACGGCAACGTCCCGGAGGTGGGCAACCAGATCAACGCGTTCACCGACGAGGCCGCCGCGACCAAGGCGCTCAAGGACTTCGCGGCGTCGTTCGAGGGCTGCGACAGGGTCCAGGAGACCAGCGACGGCGTCACCTTCGAATTGGATGTCGACACCGACGACTCGCCGCTGAGCGGCGACGTCGACCAGCAGCTCGACATCGACATCGAGGGAACAGCCGCCAGCGGGGAGGTCCAGTTCCCGCTGAGCCAACGGGTCCGGTTCATGCGGATCGGCAGCGTCATCACCGCGACGTACTTCTCCAGCCTGGAGGCCGACACCCGCAGCGAGGCCAACGACCTCGCCGAGCTTGCCGTGGCCAAGATCCTGCCGCTGATCGAGGGCGGCGAGGTCGGCAAGCCGGAGCCGCTCGACCTCGAGCCCTACACCGGCTGAACGACCGGGTTTATCTGGGCAAGCCCCGAGGGATAGCCTTCGGGGCGTGTTCAAGATCCTCTTCGCCCTGCACCTGCTGACCGCGATCTTCGCCATCGGCCCCTTGGCCCACGCCGCCACCACGGCAGCGCGCGGGCTCCGGACCGCCGACGCGAGCGCCACCGCCACCGCGGCCCGCACGATCACGATCTACACCTACGCCTCGCTGCTGGTCGTCCTGTTCGGCTTCGGCCTGATGTCCGCCGAGAAGCGCGGCGAGAAGGTCGCCGAGATCAGCGAGCCCTACATCTGGGTCTCGACCCTGCTCTGGGTCATCGCCGTCAGCCTGGCCCTGGCGGTCCTGGTGCCCGCCCTGCAGCAGGCGACGGCCAAGATCGCCGCCGGAGAGGCCGTCGACGCGCTCAAGGCGAAGGTTGCGGCCCCCGGGGGCGTGATCGGCCTGATCTTCGCCGGGATCGTCTTCCTGATGGTCTACAAGCCCGGGAGTTGAGGGCTACCCGCCGGTTCGTGAGACCCCCGGAGCCCTGCCTGTCGGGGACCAATAGACTCCCGAAGGCAGTCCCGCCGAGAGCGGGGAGAGACTTCAGGAGTTGAGCGTGCCCGAGATTCGTCCGTTGCAGAAGGTTCTGATCGCCAACCGTGGCGAGATCGCCGTCCGGGTCATTCGCGCGTGCAAGGACGCCGGCATCGGCAGCGTGGCCGTCTATGCCGAGCCCGACCGTGACGCCCTCTTCGTCCGCCTCGCGGACGAGGCGCACTCGCTCAACGGCTCCACGCCGGGCGACTCCTACCTGGTGATCGAGAAGATCATCGCGGTGGCGAAGGAGTCCGGCGCTGATTCCGTGCACCCCGGGTACGGCTTCCTCGCCGAGAACGCCCAGTTCGCGCAGGCGGTCCTCGACGCCGGCCTGATCTGGATCGGTCCCTCCCCCGAGGCGATCGAGGGCCTGGGCGACAAGGCCAAGGCCAAGCAGATCGCCCTCGCGGCCGGCGCCCCGCTCGCCCCGGGCCTAAAGGACGCGGTCAAGGGCGCTGACGAGATCGTCGCGTTCGCGACCGAGCACGGTCTCCCGGTCGCCATCAAGGCAGTCTTCGGCGGCGGCGGCCGCGGACTCAAGGTCGCCCGCACGCTCGAGGAGATCCCCGAACTCTACGAATCCGCAACCCGTGAGGCGATCAGCGCCTTCGGCCGCGGCGAGTGCCTGGTCGAGAAGTTCCTCGACAAGCCGCGGCACGTCGAGACCCAGTGCCTGGCCGACCAGCACGGCAACGTCGTCGTCGTGTCGACCCGCGACTGCTCGCTGCAGCGCCGGCACCAGAAGCTGGTCGAGGAAGCCCCCGCGCCGTTCCTCACCGACGAGCAGAACAAGCGCCTCTACGAGTCGTCGAAGGCGATCCTGCGCGAGGCCAACTACGTCGGCGCCGGCACCTGCGAGTTCCTGGTCGCCGCCGACGGCACCATCTCGTTCCTCGAGGTGAACACCCGCCTCCAGGTCGAGCACTGCGTCTCCGAGGAGGTCACCGGGATCGACCTGGTCCGGGAGATGTTCCGGATCGCGGCCGGCGAGGAGCTCGGGTACGACGACCCCGAGGTCCGCGGCCACTCGATCGAGTACCGGATCAACGCCGAGGACGGCGGCAACAACTTCATGCCCGCCCCGGGCACCCTTACGGCCTGGAACCCGCCGCAGGGCCCCGGCGTCCGTGTCGACGGCGGCTACGAGAAGGGCGAGACCGTCCCGGGTGCGTTCGACTCCCTGGTCGCCAAGCTGATCATCACCGGCAAGGACCGCACTCAGGCGATCGAGCGCTCGCGCCGCGCGCTGAGCGAGTTCGAGGTCGACGGCATGCCGACCGCGATCACCTTCCACGAGGTCATCACCCGCGACCCGGCCTGGGTCGGCGCGTCCACCCCGTCCGGCGAGGGTGACTTCACCGTCTACACGACCTGGATCGAGACCGACTTCGACAACCAGATCACGCCGTACGGCGGTACCGCGGGTGAGGCCGACGAGGCCGGCGAGCGCCAGAAGGTCACCGTCGAGGTCGGCGGACGCCGCCTCGAGGTCGTCCTGCCCGCGGGCCTGGGCGGTATTGGCTCGGCCCCGGCGGGCGGCGCGAAGAAGCCGAAGCGCGCAGCCGGCAAGAAGGCCGGTGCGGCCGCCTCGGGCGACGCGGTCGCGAGCCCGATGCAGGGAACCATCGTGAAGGTCGCCGTCGAGGAAGGCGCGACCGTGGCCGAGGGCGACGTCGTCGTGGTCCTTGAAGCTATGAAGATGGAGCAGCCGCTGAAGGCGCACAAGGCCGGCACGGTGACCGGCCTGACTGCCGAGGTCGGCGCGACCGTCGGCAACGGCGAGGTCCTCTGCGAGATCAAGGACTGACGCTGACCCGGCGTGAAAGTCCCGTTATACGTCGCGACCCGGCGTGAAAGTGCGAGTGAACCGGCACTTTCACGCCGGGTCAGCGCGTTTGATGGGCACTTTCACGCCGGGTCGGCCTTGAGGCCGAGGGCAAGAATGCCCGCGACGAGGTCGATCAGGTGGTCTTCGTCGAGGTTCTCGGGGAGTTCCAGCGCGATCCGCAAGCAGCTGTTCAGGGTGATGCCCATCGCCAGGTAGATCCGGGCGTCGACCTCGGCTACCGGGAGGTCGGGCAGTTGTTGGACCGTGTAGATCCGGGTGAACTGCGCGACCCCCCGCTCGATCTCGGGGAGCACGTTGGACTGCGTTCCCATTGGCACCTCGTTGACCAGCGCCCGGACCACCGCCTGGTGCCGGTGCAGCGAGGCGACCAGCGCGGCGACCAGCGCGCGCACCCCCTCGTACGGCGGCCGCCCGGCGGCGACCGCGATCGCGTCAGTCAGGTCGACCAGGATCGCGTCGGTCACCCGCCGGCGGAGAACCTCGAAGATCTCGTCCTTGTCGCTGAAGTACCGGTACAGCGACCCGACGCTGACGTCGGCCTCCTCGGCGATCCGGTTGGTGCTCATCTGCCCGTACCCGGAGTCGGCAAGAACGCGAACAGCCGCATCCAGGATCTGCTCGACCATGGCCTTCGAGCGCGCCTGGACCGGTGATCTGCGCCTGCGCGGGCCGGTCACGACACGGAGCCCGAACGCGAGTAGAACCTGAGCATTTACTCACTTTATCGTGGAACCATGACCGCTCACCCGATCAGCGCCCCGGCCGACCCGTCAGTGCCGACCCGGTATCGCTCCGCGACTGGCTGGTCGGAGCGGTTCGCCCGGCCGATGCTCGCGCTGGCCGGCCCCGGTGCCCGGATGCGCGGCGAGGAGCTCGCCGATCTCGAGGCCGGACTGATGCGCCGCGACGAGCTCACCGACGCGCTGGTGCGGGCGGTGCGCGCGCAACGCGTGCTGACGATGCCGCAGTTCCGGACCGCGCTCGCCGACGGCGTCGACGCCGTACCGGATGCGCCGGAGGCGCTGCGCTCTTTCTTTGCCGCTCTGGAGGATCGACCGGACTGGGTCGACGAGGAGCTCCTCGAACGCGGCGGGGCCGCGGCCCGCCGGATCGGCAAGGACGGCTTCGACATCCTTGCCTTCGGCTCGCTCCTCGGTGGCTACCGCAGCGGGGGCGCACTCCAGCCGCTGGTCCGCACCGGTCGGATCGGCGAGCTGACGCTGCAACGGGTCGGCGAGACCGGCCAGTGGTGGCTCGCGGTGACCGCACCGGGCGGGATGCGGCGCGACGGTGAGGGCTGGCGGCTCAGCGTGCACGTCCGCGCGATGCACGGCTTCGTCAACTACCAGCTCGAGCGGGACCCGTCGTGGGACTGGGAGTTCCGCGGGGTGCCGATCAACGCGCACGACCGGGCAGGCACGATCGGCTCGTTCAGCACCAGCTACCTGCTCCAGGCCCGCGCCCTCGGGGTCCGGATCCCGCCCGACGACGCCGCGGCGATCATGCACCTCTGGTCCTACGTCGGGTGGCTGATGGGGGTCGAGGAGCGCTGGCTCCCCCGCACCGAGCGGATCGGCCGCCGGGTGCTCGGCAACGTGATCGCCGGCTTCTCCGCCCCGGAGGAAGCCAGCCGGCAACTCGGGGCGGGCCTGATCCACATGCACGACCAAGCGCCCGGGATCAGCCGCTGGCGGCGCCGGTACGAGCGCGAGCGGTCGCTGAGCATGGCGACGTACCTGAACATGGGTTACGGCATGAAGGACGTCGGCCAGCCGGCCCGGCCGCCGTGGTACCCGGCGTACCGAGTGGCCTCGAACGTGCTCTGGTCGTACCTAATCGGCCGACTCCCCGGCGGCAAGCGTCTCCTGGACCGTCGCGCCGAACGCGCGCTGGCCCGGATGGAGCGGCTCCAGTACGCCGGCCAGCGTCCTCCGATCGCCCCTGTGCCGGCCTGATGGCCCGCCACGACGGGTACTTCCCGGCGGGCTCGATAGCGGTCCGGGCGCTGCGGCAGCGCGCCGTCGGACTGACCTACGGCCAGCGAGCGCTCGTCGTCGGCGCGACCCACCCGGTGCTCTTCGTCGGGACCGCGCAGCACACCACGCACCGGGAGAGCCCCTGGACCCGGCTTGCGCTGACCGCCCGGCTCTTCGAGTCCGTCTTCCTCGGCACCCGAGCCGAGGCCGACAAGGCGCTCGCCTTCACCGCCCGCCGGCACGCGAGTGTCGTCGGCAGCACCGCTGTCGACGGCGGACCGCACGCTCCGCCAGGGACGCCGTACGACGCCGCCCGGGGCGATCTGATGTGGATGACGGCCGCGTTCACGCTGGACTCGGTCGAGGTGATGCACGACCTGATGATCCGCAGATTGACCGACGGGGAGCGCGAGGCGCTGCTCGAGGACTTCGTCGACTGGGCGTGCCTGTTCGGGATGCCCCGCGAGGCGGCGCCGACGTCGTACGACGCGTTCCGCACCCGGATGGACGAGCGCCTCGTCAACGGCGAGGCGTACCTGACCGACGAAGCCCGTCTCGTCGGCGGCTACCTGGCCGGGGTCGGTGGCTACCCGCTTCCCGGGCCGGCCGCGATCGGGTCCCCCGCGCTGGCCACGGTGGTGGTCGGGAGCCTGCCTGAACCGGTCCGCTGGCTGTACGGAATCAGCTGGAACCCGGTGCAGAAGGCTGCCTTCCGAGCGATCACTCTGGGCAGCCGGACGGCCCACCAGCGGGTGCCGCTCCTGGAGCGGTCGCCGCTGCTGCGTGGCCTGAGCCGGGACCTCTACCGCAGCGTCGCTGCCACCGAGCGCCGCAACCAGCGCCTAGGCCGGGTCAGCATGCCGGGGGTATCGGACGTGGTGCCGCCCTATCGGGGGTGAGCGTCGTCAGACGTCGTGCACGGCAAGGAGGAGGGAAGGGCCAAGGAGTACGCCCCTCCTTGCAGAGCGCAGCGGAGCAGGCGTAGCTCAGGGGAGGCCGGGGTGCTGCTTGGCGAGGATCGGGAGCAGGAGCCGACGCGGGGCGATCTTCGAGAACGCGGCCCCGACCTTGTTGCCGACCCCCGGGATCACCACGAGCTTGCCGCGATCCAGGCCGTCGATCGCGGTCTTCGCGACCACGTCGGCCGAGATCCACATGAACGCCGGCAGCGCATCGTCGGCCTGCTCCTTGGTGAAGCCGGCCGCCGCGCCGAACCCGGTGTCGACCGGGCCGGGGCAGAGCACGGTGACGCTGACGCCGGTGCCCTTCAGCTCGGCCGAGAGGCTCTGCGTGTACGAGAGCACGAAGACCTTGCCGGCGCCGTACCCTGCCTGACCGGGGAGCGGCTGGAAAGCCGCCGTCGACGCCACGTTCAGCACCGCGCCGGTGCCGCGCTCGACCATGCCGGGCAGGAACCTGCTGCAGAGGTCGACCACCGCGACGACATCGACCTCGACCATCTGCATCTCGGCCTCGGGGTCGCTGCGGTGCACCGGACCGAGGGTGGAGAGGCCGGCGTTGTTGACCAGGATGTCCGGGGTCAGGCCGAGCGCCGTGATCCGGTCGAGCAGGCCGGCCCGGGCCGACCGGTCGGCAAGGTCGGCGGCCACGACGTGCGCACCGGGGCCGAGCTCGGCGGCGAGCGCCTCGAGCTTCGCCTGGGTGCGGGCGACCAGGACGACCTGGTGGCCGCGACCGACTAGGTCACGGGCGATCTCGGCGCCGATCCCGGAGGAGGCGCCGGTGACGACAGCAGCCCGGTTAGGGGCAGGCGTGGGGAGGGTCATGGGGGAACCGTACGGCTCCCATCTTCACGGCACCAACCGGAAGTAGGTCGACCTCAGCCCCAGCACGCTACGGAACTCGCTCATCCCGGGGAGCTCGGCGGCCGTGCCGAACAGCTTGGTGCCCTTGGTGCCGACCAGGCGGATCCCGAGCACCCGGCCACCCGAGTCGCCGTTGCCGTCGCGCTCGGTGACCCGCACCTGCTTGAGCGTCCCGATCGCCGGGTAGGCCCGCTGCAGCGCAGCGGCGTCGAGGGTCACGCTCCAACTGCCGTTCGGGTTCGACGAGTACTGCTCGAACGTGTCCTCCTTGGCCACCAGGTAGGCCTGGGTCGCCCCGGCGACCGACCAGCCACCGTTGGAGGAGGAGAACTGGGTGAGCGCCGGCTTGCCGGCGTAGGTGAGGATCGTGCCCGAGGTGGCGGCGACGGCGTCGTTGCTCTTGGCCGCCTCGACCCCCAGCCCGCCGTACACCTGGCTGCGGGTGTCGTCGTAGACGTGGTACGACCGGTTCGGGTTGTCCAGCATCTCGCGGGCGGCGTAGCTGCGCGCCGCCACCGCCTGGGCCTCGAGCGCGTCGGCCCGCCAGGTGACCGGCATCTCGGTCGGGAGGACGCCCTGGAGGTAGCTCTCCAGGCTCAACCGGTTCACGGTGTTCTGGTAGACGTACCGCAGTGCGCCGCGGTACTTCTTGTCGCCTGCGGCGGTGCGCAGGATCAGGACGTGGCCGCCGGACCGGAACTCCCCGACCCCAGCAAGCGCGCTCTTCCCGCCGAGGGCGTAGCGCTTCCAGCCGGAGGCGCTCAGGTACGAGACCTTGGTGACGCCCTCGGAGGTGAAGAGCTTCCAGAGCCGGGCCCCGTTGGCGGGAACCTTGTACGCCTTGCCTGCGCCGTAGTCGGCGATGCTCAGCCCCGGTGCGGCCAGGACGACGGTGTCGTCGTCGGTGTCGGCCGCGATCAGGACCCGGACGTCACGGACGAACTGGGTCGGCGTCGTGCCCGGGTAGTAGGTCTTGAGGATCTGGGCCGACTGGACTCCGCGCAGCGCGGCACCCTGGGCGCCGTACTGCGACATGCCGCGGCCGTGACCGAAGCCTTGCCCGGCGATCCTCGTCGTCGCGGTCACCGTGATCAGCGGCTCGCTCACCGGCTCCGCGTACCCCGGGGAAGCCGGCACCACGCAGGCAGCACCGACGACGAGGCTGCTCATCAGAGCGGCGCGAAGACGCATGAGTGATCCCTGTGGTCAGAGTGAACGGAGTGACTGTAGCGACGAATGATACAAAAATACCAGGGCAATAGTGAAACAAATACCTCTGGCAATTGGTGAAGAATAGACCCGTGAATAACTACACCGATGTCATTTAAGGCGGTTATCCCCAGTCAGGTCTGCGGGTGGTGCAGGCGCCGCGCCGCCTCGGCGACCGAGCCGCTGTTCGAGGGGTAGACCGTGAACGCGTTGGCCACCTGATCAGCGGTCAGCGACTCCGCGACCGCGAGCGAGACCGGGTGGATCAGCTCGCTGGCCCGTGGGCCGACCACCACTCCCCCGACGATGATCCCGGTACCGGGGCGGCAGAAGAGCTTCACGAAACCGTCCCGGACGCCCTGCATCTTGGCGCGGGGGTTGCCGGAGAGCTCGAGGCGGACCACCTCGGCGACGATCTCGCCGGCGTCGACGGCCTGCTGGGACCAGCCGACGGTGGCGATCTCGGGGGCGGTGAAGACGTTCGAGGAGACCTTCTTCAGGTCCAACGGAGCGACCGCGTCACCGAGGAAGTGCCACATCGCGATCCGGCCCTGCATCGCCGCGACAGACGCGAGCATCAGCACGCCGGTGCAGTCGCCGGCGGCGTACACGCCCCGGGCGCTGGTCCTGGAGACCCGGTCGACGGCGATGAAGCCACCGTCGTCGACGACGACCCCCGCGGCCTCGAGGCCGATTCCCGCCGTGTTCGGGACCGAGCCTAGGGCGAGCAGGCAGTGCGAGCCGCTCACCTCGCGCCCGTCGGTGAGCCGGACCGTGACCACGTCACCGTCACGGGTCACCGACTCCATCCGGGACTTGTTCATCACGTTCATTCCGCGCCGGGTCAGCACGGTCTCCAGCACCTCGGCGGCGTCGGCGTCCTCGCCGGGCAGGACGCGGTCTCGGGAGGAGACCAGCACGACCTCGATGCCCAGCGCCATGTACGCACTGGCGAACTCCGCGCCGGTAACGCCGGAGCCGACCACGATCAGCTTCTCGGGAGTCTCGGTCAGGTCGTAGACCTGCTCCCAGGTCAGGATCCGCTCGCCGTCGGGCTCGGCCGTAGGTAGCGTCCGCGGAGCGGCGCCGGTCGCAATCAGGACGGCGTCCGCGTCAATCTGCTCGGTGGCGCCGTCGGGGGCGCTCACGACGACCCGCTCGGGACCGTCGAGGCGGCCGCGGCCAATCACGACCCGGACGCCCTCGCGGTCCAGGCGGCGTCCGATGTCGCGAGACTGCTCCGCGGCGAGGCGCAGTACGCGCTCGTTGACTCTGGCGAGGTCGACCTTCACCTGGGAGGCCGCGGCGGTCGGGTCGACCAGCCCGATGCCGAGCTCCGGCGCGGTCGAGAGGTCGGTCATCAGCTCGGCGGTCGCGATCAGCGTCTTGCTGGGGACGCAGTCGGTGAGGACCGCCGAACCACCGAGCCCGTCGGAGTCGACCACCACGACCTCGGCGCCTAACTGGGCCGCCACCAGGGCCGACTCGTATCCGCCAGGGCCGCCACCGATGATCACAACGCGAGTCACGGGGTCATTGTGTCCTACCCTTGCGTCGTGACGTTGTACGCCGCCTACGGGACCAACCTGGACCCGGCACGCATGAGCGAGCGGTGCCCGCACTCCCCGCTCCACGGAACCGGCTGGCTCGAGGGCTGGCGACTGACCTTCGGCGGCGAGGACCACGGCTGGGACGGCGCCCTCGGCACGATCGTCCAGGATCCGTTCGAGCAGGTTTTCGTGGCGCTCTACGACGTCACCGACGAGGACATGGCCGTCCTGGACGGCTGGGAGTCCGCCGATACCGGCCTGTTCCGCAAGACGAAGGTCCGGGTCTCGACGATGACCGGCGAGGTGGTCGCGTGGGTCTACGTGCTCGACGCGTTCGAGGGCGGGCTGCCGTCGGCGACCTACCTCGGCACCCTGGCCGATGCCGCCGAAGCTGCGGACGCGCCCGACGACTACGTCGCGGCGTTGCGCCGACGCCCCTGTCGGAGCACCTTCGGCGGCTGAGCCCGGTCTAGGCTCCTGCGCATGAGCACCTCCGCAGATGCAGCCCAGCAGGCAGCAGCCGTCCTCGCCGAGAAGACCGGCGTCACGCACCACGACATCGCCCTGGTGATGGGCTCGGGCTGGCTTCCCGCCGTAGACGCCCTCGGCGAGGCCGTCGCGGAGATTTCCACCACCGACCTGCCCGGCTTCGCGGCTCCCGCCGTCGCCGGTCATGCGGGCAAGATCCGCTCGGTCCGGTGCGGTGAGAAGAACCTGCTGGTCTTCCTCGGCCGCACCCACTTCTACGAGGGCCTCGGCGTTGCGGCCGTCGTTCACGGCGTACGGACCGCCGCCGCAGCAGGCTGCGCCACCATCGTGCTCACCAACGGCTGCGGCGGGTTGAAGGAGACCTGGTCCCCCGGGACGCCGGTGCTGATCCGCGACCACATCAACCTGACCGCGACCTCACCCATCGAGGGCGCCCATTTCGTCGACCTGACCGACCTGTACAGCCCCCGCCTCCGGGCGTTGTGCCACGAGGTCGAGCCCGACCTGGACGAGGGCGTCTACGTGCAGTTCCCCGGGCCGCACTACGAGACCCCGGCCGAGATCGGGATGGTCCGCGCGATCGGCGGCGACCTGGTCGGGATGAGCACCACGTTGGAGGCGATCGCCGCGCGGGAGGTCGGGATGGAGGTACTCGGCATCTCGCTGATCACCAACCTGGCTGCCGGGATGACCGGCGAACCGCTGAACCATGAGGAGGTCCTCGAGACCGGGCGCTCCGCCGCTACCCGGATGGGGGAACTACTCGGCGCGATCGTCCCGCGGATCTGAGCGCCGAGAGTGCACACCCTGGTTACCAACGGGTAACATGACGGTCATGGCTACCAGCACCTTTGTCCAGTACGACGTCGCCGACGGCATCGCGCACGTCCGGCTCACCCGCGCCGAGAAGCTCAACGCGCTGACGCTGCAGACCCTCGACGAGCTGATCGCGACCGCGCGGGAGCTCCGCAAGGACAAGACCCTGCGCGCCGTGGTGATCAGCGGCGAGGGCGGCTCCTTCTGCGCCGGGCTGGACTTTGCCTCCGCGCTGAAGTCGCCGGCCGGCATCGTCAAGGCGTTCGTGCCGCTGCCCTGGCGCGGGACCAACGCGTTCCAGGAAGCGTGCTGGGCTTGGCGCCGACTGCCGGTCCCGGTGATCGCCGCCGTCGACGGCCACTGCTACGGCGGCGGCCTCCAGCTCGCCCTGGCCGCTGACTTCCGGATCGCGACCCCCGAGTCCGAGTGGTCGGTCCTCGAGGCCCGCTGGGGCCTGATCCCTGACATGACCGGGATCCGCAGCATCGCCGAGCTGGTCGGCATCGACACCGCCAAGCGGCTGACGATGACCGCGAAGATGCTCAGCGGCAAGGAGGCCGCCGACCTCGGACTGGTCACCGAGCTGGCCGCCGACCCGGTCTCCGCGGCCTACGAACTGGCCCGCGAGATCGCGCTCCGCTCCCCCGACTCAGTGGCAGCGACCAAGCGCCTCTTCAACGGCACCTGGACCGCCTCGCCCCGCGCCACCTTCGCCCGCGAGCGCGCCGAGCAGCTGCTGCTCCTGGCCGTGAAGAACACCGCGGCCGCCCGGAACGCGGCGTTCAAAAAGGTTCCCGCGCAGTTCGGCCGCCGCACGCTCCGCTGACGGTTCTGATGTCCGCGCGCACGACCGCCAACCCGATCGTCGCGCTGATCCACGACGGCCTGCACCGGGCCGCCGACCCGGACCTGGCGCCGGGCATGGCGGCGTACATGAAGGTCGAGCAGAACGGCTCGCTGCCGTTCCTCGGCGTTCACCGGCGTCTGGTGGGACCACGTCGACGAGACCGCACACCGGGTCGGGGACCTGCTGGTCACCCACCCGGACGCCGTCGACCCAGCCCTGCGGGAGTGGTCCAGGGACCCTGACCACTGGCTGCGCAGGGTCGCGATCATCGCCCAGCTCGGCCGGGGTGAGGAGACCGACCTCGACCTGCTGGCCGCCGTGTTCGAGCCGAACCTGGCCGAGCAGGACTTCTTCCTGCGCAAGGCGATCGGCTGGTCGCTCCGACAGCTCGCACGCACCGATCCGCACTGGGTGCGGGAGTTCGTCGAGACCCACGAGCTCAGCCCACTGTCACGGCGCGAAGCGCTCAAGCACCTGTGAGCTCCTCGCCCAGGATCCTCGCCAGGATCCTCGCCAGCATCCTCGCCAGCCGGACCGCCTCCGGGATACACGGCTCCAGCGTGTAGAAATAGTGCCATGGCTACCACCGCGCTCGGAGGCATCCCTGCCCGCACGGTCGGCGACCTGCCCGCCGTCGGCAGCACGGCCCCGGCGTTCACGCTGGTGGACGGCACCCTGCGCGAGCTCAGCTCGGCCGACCTGGTCGGCCGTACGGTGCTCAACATCTTCCCGAGCATCGGCACCGGCGTCTGCCGGGCGTCGGTCCGCCGGTTCAACGAGCTCGCCGCCGGCCTGGACGGCACCAGCGTCCTGAACGTCTCCCTCGACCTGCCCTTCGCGCTGAACGACTTCTGCGCGGCCGAGGGGATCGCGGACGTCCGGGTCGCCTCGGCGTTCCGGTCCACGTTCGGCGACGACTACGGCGTCCGGCTGCTCGATTCCGCGTTCGAGGGCCTCCTCGCCCGCGCGATCGTGGTGCTCGACGCCGACGACACCGTGCTGCACAGCCAGGTCTCACCCTCGATCGACGACGAACCCGACTACGACGCCGCGCTCGCGGCGCTCGGCTGAACACAACCCAGAAATCCCACCAGGAGAACACTGATGACTGACCGCAAGGCAACCACCGTCTGGAGCGGCCCGCTGCTCACCGGCTCCGGCGACGTCACCTTCGACTCGTCCGGCAACGGCACCGTCCCGGTGTCCTGGCCCTCGCGCGCCGAGGAGGCGAACGGCAAGACCAGCCCCGAGGAGCTCATCGCGGCCGCGCACTCGGCCTGCTACTCGATGGCGTTCTCGGCCCGGCTGGCCAACAACGAGACCCCGGCCGAGCGCCTGGAGACCAGCGCCGTGGTGACCTTCGTCCCCGGCACCGGCATCACCAAGTCCGCGATCACTGTCGTCGGCACCGTCCCGGGCATCGACGAGGCCAAGTTCCTCGAACTCGCCGCGGACGCCAAGGAGAACTGCCCGGTCTCCCAGGCGCTTTCGGTCGAGATCACCCTCGACGCGTCGCTGGCCTGAGCGAGCTCAACCAGCGCTGACGCTGAGCGCGGCCGCAAGGCCGCGCTCAGCGCCGCGCATCATCCGGTGGTGGTTCCAGGCCAGCACCGGCTTGGCGACGTACGACGCCAGCACGAACATCCACTGCACCGCGTGCACCCGCTGCTCGAACTCGAGCCGGGTGCCGTTCTGCTCCCCAACCCGGACCGGGACCAGCCGCCAGCGGGCGAAGCCGCGGATCGGGCCGTCGATGCCGACCTCGAGCACCTCCGGGTCCCGGCTGGCCGCGTGCAGGGTGAGTTCCAGGTCGTAGGGCAGCACCGAGCGACAGACCACCAGCGCGTCGTCCGGGCCGAGGCTCGCCACCGCACGCACCTGCGGCCACCAGGCGACGTAGTGCTCCAGGTCGAGCAGGAAGGCGTGCACCCGGGCAGGATCGGCCGCCACCTCGGTGGTGTGGGTGAAGACGAACTCCGGGACCGCCACACCCGCGACGCTAGCCGCCCGGACCACTAGTCTCGCGAGCATGACCGCTGCTCGGACCACAGACCTGCTCGCCGCGGCCCGTGCCTGGGCCGCCGAGGACCCCGACCCGCAGACGTGCGCGGAGCTCGAGGCCCTGATCGCCGCCGAGGACCTCGACGAGATCGCCGACCGGTTCCGGGGCACCCTGGAGTTCGGCACCGCGGGCCTTCGCGGCGCCCTCGGGGCGGGACCGAACCGGATGAACCGGGTCGTGGTGCTCCGCGCGGCCGCCGGCCTGGTCGCCTACCTGAAGCAGCAGGGCGCCGGACCCGGCGACACCGTCGTGATCGGGTACGACGCCCGGCACAACTCCGACGTCTTCGCCGCCGACACCGCCGAGGTCGTCACCGGCGTCGGCCTGCGGGCGTTGCTGCTGCCACGCCCGCTGCCCACACCGCTGCTGGCCTTCGCGATCACCGACCTCGGCTGCGTAGCGGGCGTGATGGTGACCGCGAGCCACAACCCGCCGCAGGACAACGGCTACAAGGTCTACCTCGGCGACGGCAGCCAGATCGTGCCGCCGGCCGACGCCGAGATCGCCGCCTGCATCGCCGCGGTCGGCCCGGTCGCCGAGATCCCCCGCGCCACCGGAGCGGCGATTCTCGGCGAGGAGATCGTCGCTCGTTATCAGGACGCGGTGGCTTCGCTGGTCGGGCCGGGCCCGCGCGACCTGAGCATCGTCTACACGCCGCTGCACGGCGTCGGGGGGTCCACGGTTCAGCGGGTCCTGGAGAAGGCCGGCTTCGCGGCGCCGTACGAGCCGGCCGCGCAGGCCGAACCGGACCCGGACTTCCCGACGGTGAGTTTCCCGAACCCCGAGGAGCCCGGCGCGATGGACCTGGCGATGGCGCTAGCGGCCGAGGTCGGCGCCGACCTCGTGGTGGCCAACGACCCGGACGCCGACCGGTGCGCGGTCGCCGTTCCCGTCGGCGACAGAGCATCGTCCGGTCCGCACGGCTGGCAGATGCTCCGCGGGGACGAGGTCGGCGCGCTGCTCGCCCAGCACCTGCTCACCCGGGGCAAGGCCGGCGTCTACGCCACCTCGATCGTCTCCTCCAGCCTGCTCGGCGCGATGGCCGCGGCGGCCGGTCAGCCGCACGCCGAGACCCTGACCGGGTTCAAGTGGATCGGCCGCATCCCCGGCCTCGCGTTCGGCTACGAGGAGGCGCTCGGCTACTGCGTCGACCCGGACCGAGTGAAGGACAAGGACGGCGTCTCGGCTCTACTGCTGGTCTGCGAGCTGGCCGCCGAGGCGAAGGCCGCCGGACGCAATCTGCACGACCTGCTGGACGACATCGCCCGCACCCACGGCCTGTTCGCGACCGACCAGCTCAGCGTCCGCTTCGATGACCCGGCCCAGATCCCGGCGACGATGACGCTGCTGCGGGAGAGCCCGCCGGCGTCCTTGGGCGGCTTCGAGGTGCTCCGCGTTGACGACCTCGCGCTCGGCTCCGCCGACCTGCCCCCCACCGACGGCCTGCGTTTCACCCTGGCCGACCGGGCCCGGGTGATCGTGCGCCCCTCGGGCACCGAACCGAAGGTGAAGTGCTACCTGGAGGTGGTGGTCGCCGTCGACGACGACGTGGATGCTGCCCGGATCTCCGCGGCTGGCCGGCTGGACGCGATCCGCGGCGACCTGCAGAAGGCTGCGGGACTCTGATGCCTCCGTCGACGCCGTGGTCTCGGCGTACACGATGTGCACGATCGGTGACCTGACCAGCAGCCTGAGCCTTCTACGCGCCGGGACTGGCGATCACGCGGACCTTCGGCTGGATCACGATCTGCCGCGCCGCCTGGTGACGGTCGACCGCCCGCCTCAGAATCGTTGCTCGACGCTGTTGACCTTGTCGGCGGTGTCACGGTGGGCTCGGTCGGTGCCGGTTCCGCCCAGCAGGGTGTCGACCAGCGAGTCGACGCTCTGAAAGGTGTCGTTGCCGCCCAAGCCGCTGAGGATGTCCTTGCCGCCGCCGCCGGTGAGGAGGTTAGCCAGCCCGTTGCCGATGAGCGTGTCGGCCCCCTTGCCGCCACGGAGGTTCTCCACGTCGCCGCCCAGGCGGTCGCCCTCGCCGTAGGCGCCGTCGTCGTAGAGCCCGTTGAGGGTGAGCCTGACCGCGCTGCTGCGCTGCGAGTACGTCGCCAGGTCGGTACCGAGACCACCAAGGATCAGGTCCTGCCCGTTCGCGGCGCTGCCCTGGATGAAGGTGTCGTTGCCGCGGTAGCCATACTCGTCGTCGTCGCCGGCACCCCCGTCCAGGGTGTCGTTCCCGCCGACCGGGTCGGTAGCGGCATCGCCGCGGAGGCGGTCGTCACCGTCCCCGCCGAGCAGGACGTCGCTTCCGGCGCCGCCCTCCAACAGGTCCCCGCCGCTGCCGCCCACGAGCCGGTCGACGCCGAGGTCCCCGATGATCGTGTCGTTGCCGCCGCGACCGTTCAGGTAGTCGTTGCCGGCGCCACCGTCCAGCACGTTGGCGCTGAAGTCGCCGACAATCGAGTCGGCACCGCCGCCGCCGAGCAGGTCGGTGAGGCCGACCAGGTTGTCGCCCTCCCCTGTTGCGCCGTCGTTGGCCTCGCCGTCGAGGGTCAGGCTGAGCGCGGTCGAGCGCTGGGTGTAGTCGGCGGTCGCGGTGACGTCCTCGGCAGTGACGACGTCGGCCCCGTCTGCCGTGGGTCCGGCGACGAACCGGCCACCGTTCTCGACGAACGTGATCTCGTCGGCGCCACCCCGCGGCTCCGCGGTGCACGTGCAGTCGACCGTCCAGGTATCCGTCCCGCCGCTGCCGAGCACGGCCTCGAAGTCCGCGGCGAGGTTTTGCGGGAAGCTCGGGATCACAAACTGCCCGTTGGGGCCGAGGACACCGGCGGTCGGTCCGGCAATCCCGGAGAAGTCGAGCGCATCGGTGCCGTCGCCACCGTCGGCCTGAACCCCGTTCGACGAGATGCCGACGACGACGGTGTCGTTGCCCGCGTCGCTATAGACGTTGCTGACGCCGGTCGTCTCGATGGTGTCGGACCCCCCGCCGGTGGTGACGACGCTGATCCCGGAGTAGGTGTCGCCCTCGTCGGCCGCGCCGTCGTTGCCGGAACCGCCATTGCTGAACGAGACTCCGATCGGCGACAGTGCCTCGAGCGCGTCGTCCCCGTCGCCCCGCACCACATCGCCGACGGCGTCGTAGTCGACGACGAAGGTGTCCTGGCTGCCGTCGTCGGTGTCGTTGCCACCACTGGGGGCGCGGCCGTAGACCTGGTCAACGTCGTTGCCGGGCACCAGCGTGTCCGCGCCGTCCCACCCCGAGAGCTGGTCGCTGCCGTCGCCGCCTTCAACCACGTCGGCGTTGTCCCCGCCGACCAGGGTGTCGTCGCCGCCCAACCCCAGGAGGGTGGCGTTGTGGCCCTCGAAGGCGAGGGTCCCGGCTCCGTTGGCGAGGTCGATCGTGTCGGCGTTCGCTGTGCCCACCAGGGTGAGTTGGCTGAAGTCGGAGCCAGCCGTGATGTCGGCGACGGCGTCGAGGTTCAGGTCGATCCCGGTGCCGCCGGTGCTCCGGTACGTGACCGCGCTCAGCGGATTGCCGGGCAGCACGACCACCGGGTCGTTGTCGCCGAACCAGAAGTGGGACTGCAGGTCGTCACCGTTGCGGAAGTCGCCCGCATCAGAGACCTGCCAGGCGCCGAACCCCGATGCGCTGCTCATCCGGACCTCGGTGCTGCTGCCCAAGGCGCAGTCGCCCACCGGGGTGCCGTTCACCGAGACGACAGCAGTGCCTGCGTCCAGCGAGAGCTCGAGGAACGGCACCACGGCCGGATGGTTCACGAACATGAGTACGACGCCGCCGCCGGCCTGGGTACAGCTCGCCTCCCCGGCCGCCTGGGCGCCCGGAGGACTCAGGACGGTCGCGTAGAGCACGCCGGCAGTGACCACCGGTAGAAGTGCAGCACGACGGACAGCAGCACTCAGATTCATGGCGACCCCCTAGTGCGGGCAGGGGTCAACGAGCCGACCCTCGACGAACGCCCCTGCCCCCTCGCGCTCAGACTAGTCCGTCGTCGACCGGGCAGACACCTCAGAGCAGGAGCAGCACGACGAGCGCGACGGCGAGCACCCCGGCGGCAGCGATCAGCACCCACGCCGGCACCCGTTCGCCGGGGCCGGTCGGCTGCCCGGTCTCGCGGGCGATGTCGGCGGCGTGCTGGATTCGGTCGATCACGAAATCCGGGAGCGTACCCGCGGTGATCTTGGTGGTCGGGCGCAAGGAGCCCCCGCCCGGTTCCGGGTGACCGGGGGTCGCCCGGCGCACGATTGCCCGGACTGAGCGCCCGACGCCGACGCCGACGTACCGGCGCTCGTCGGTGAAGACCATCGTGACGGTCCGCACATCCACCCTGGTCACGCTCGCCAGCGGGATCCGCCAGTCGCTCAGCGGGTTGCGAAGCACCAACACCGAGTCCGACTCCAGGACCACCTTCGGGCGGAGCATGAAGGCCCAGAGCAGGACGGCGACCAAGAGGTCTCCGACGCCTAATCGGACCGCGGTCACCGAAGGCCCGTCGCTGACCGCCACCACCAGGACGACCCCGCAGCCGATCAGCCCGGCCAACCCGGAGAACGTCCCGGACGTGGGCCCGAACCGCTGCGCGACCTGGGGCTGGCTCATCAAGTCAGCGTAGACAACGGCCAAGACAACGGCCAAGACAACGGTCTGACAACGACTAGGCGGTGAGACCACCAGGGATTAGCCGTGGACACTGTGGCCTCCTAGACTCGCGAAGGTGACCACCATGAACTCAACGGCGAGTTCCCTGGCGGAGGCGACCGCCTCCGACGGTGCGCTCCGCCGGTTCCTACACGGCCTCCCCGGTGTCGACCAGGTCGGCGCCGAGCAACGCGCCGCTGACCTCGGCACCCGGTCGATCAAGACGACCGCCAAGGCGTACGCGATCGACCTGGCGATCCGGATGGTCGACCTGACCACCCTCGAGGGCTCCGACACCGTCGGTAAGGTCCGCACGCTGGCCACGAAGGCGATGCGGCCCGACCCGACCGACCCGACCTGCCCGGCCACCGCGGCGGTCTGCGTCTACCCCGACATGGTCGCGACCGCCAAGCAGGCGCTGGCTGGCTCTGAGGTCAACGTCGCCGCCGTCGCCACCGCCTTCCCCAGCGGCCGCGCGGCGCTGGACATCAAGCTGGCCGACACCACGGACGCGGTGGAGGCCGGCGCCGACGAGATCGACATGGTGATCGACCGAGGGGCCTTCCTCTCCGGGCGCTACCTGGAGGTGTTCGAGGAGATCGTCGCGGTCAAGGAAGCGTGCACTCGGCCTGATGGAGGCCAGGCGCACCTGAAGGTCATCTTCGAGACCGGCGAGCTGCAGACCTACGACAACGTCCGACGGGCCAGTTGGCTCGCGATGATGGCCGGGGCGCACTTCATCAAGACCTCCACCGGCAAGGTGCAGCCGGCCGCGACCCTTCCGGTAACCCTGGTGATGCTGGAAGCGGTCCGCGATTACCGCGAGGCGACCGGCCAGATGGTCGGCGTGAAGCCGGCCGGCGGGATCCGGCACAGCAAGGACGCGATCAAGTACCTGGTGATGGTCAACGAGATTGCCGGCGACGACTGGCTCGACCCGCACTGGTTCCGGTTCGGCGCCTCCACGCTCCTCAATGACCTGCTGATGCAGCGGTCGAAGCTGACGACTGGCGCCTACTCCGGTCCCGACTATGTGACCTTGGACTGACGATGACCTTTGACTACGCTCCAGCCCCCGAGTCGCGATCGATCGTCGACATCAAGGCGTCCTACGGGCTCTTCATCGACGGCGAGTTCGTCGACGGCACCGGTACGTCTTTCAAGTCGATCAACCCCGCCACCGAGGAGGTGCTCGCCGAGGTCGCCGAGGCGAGCACGGCCGACGTCGACCTGGCGGTAAAGGCCGCCCGCCGCGCCTACACCCGGGTCTGGTCGAAGATGTCCGGGGCGGAGCGCAGCAAGTACCTCTACCGGATCGCCCGGATCATCTCCGAGCGCGCCCGCGAGTTCGCGGTGCTGGAGTCGATCGACAACGGCAAGCCGATCAAGGAGACCCGGGACGTCGACGTACCGCTGGTCGCGGCGCACTTCTTCTACTACGCCGGCTGGGCCGACAAGCTGGAGTACGCGCTGCCAGGAAACGGGCACAGCGGGAGGAACGGGCAGCCGCCGGCCCCCCTGGGGGTCGCCGGCCAGGTGATCCCCTGGAACTTCCCGCTGCTGATGCTGGCTTGGAAGATCGCCCCGGCGCTGGCCTGCGGCAACACGGTCGTGCTGAAGCCGGCCGAGACGACTCCGCTGACCGCGCTGCTCTTCGCCGAGGTCTGCCAGCAAGCCGACCTGCCCCCGGGCGTCGTCAACATCGTGACCGGCGCCGGTGCGACCGGCAGCGCGATCGTCTCGCACCCGGACGTGAACAAGGTGGCCTTCACCGGCTCGACCGATGTCGGCCGGGCGATCGCGAGGGCGATCGCCGGCACCGAGAAGCGGGTGACGCTGGAGCTCGGCGGCAAGGCTGCCAACATCGTCTTCGACGACGCCCCACTCGACCAGGCGGTCGAGGGCATCGTGAACGGCATCTTCTTCAACCAGGGCCACGTCTGCTGCGCGGGGTCGCGGCTGCTGGTCCAGGAGTCGGTGGCCGACGAGGTGCTGGACAAGCTCAAGCGCCGGATGAAGACCCTGCGCGTGGGCGACCCGCTGGACAAGAACACCGACATCGGCGCGATCAACTCCGCCGAGCAGCTCGCCAAGATCCGGGAGCTCTCCGAGATCGGCGAGGCCGAAGGGGCCGAGCGCTGGGCGCCGAAGTGCGACCTGCCGCAGAACGGCTTCTGGTTCCCGCCGACGATCTTCACCGGCGTCAGCCAGGCCCACCGGATCGCGCGGGAGGAGATCTTCGGACCGGTGCTCTCGGTGCTGACCTTCCGGACGCCGAAGGAGGCCGTGGAGAAGGCGAACAACACCCCCTTCGGCCTCTCCGCCGGCATCTGGAGCGACAAGGGATCGCGGATCCTCTGGGCGGCCTCGCAGCTGCGGGCCGGGGTCGTCTGGTCCAACACGTTCAACCGCTTCGACCCGGCGTCGCCGTTCGGCGGTTACAAGGAATCGGGCTACGGCCGCGAGGGCGGTCGCCACGGGCTGGAGGCCTACCTGCGATGACACGACTCGACGTGAAGAAGACCTACAAGCTCTACATCAACGGCGACTTCCCGCGCTCGGAGTCCGGGCGTACCTTCGTGGTCAACGACGCCAAGGGGCACTTCCTGGCAAACGCCTCGCTGGCCTCGCGCAAGGACGCTCGGGACGCCGTGCGTGCTGCCCGCGCCGCGTTTGCCGGCTGGTCCGGCCGGACGGCGTACAACCGGGGTCAGGTGATCTACCGGATCGCCGAGGTGGCCGAGTCCCGGCGCGAGCAGTTCCAGGCCGAGCTGCGCAGCACCGAGGGCGTCACCGCCGCCAAGGCCCGCACCTACGTCGACGCCGCCATCGATCGGCTGGTCTGGTACGCCGGGTGGGCCGACAAGATCGCCCAGGTCGTCGGCGGCGCCAACCAGGTCGCCGGCCCGTACTTCAACCACTCCGCGCCCGAGCCGTCCGGGGTGATCGCGATCGTCGCGCCGAAGGGCCCCCTGCTCGGCCTGGTCAGCGTCGTGGCACCGGTGATCACCACCGGGAACACCTGCGTGGTGATCGCCAGCGAGCCGCACCCGCTGACCGCGATCACCCTGGCCGAGGTGATGGCGACCAGCGACCTCCCCGGCGGCGTGGTCAACGTGCTCACCGGGACCGCCGCCGAGATCGCGCCGTGGCTGGCCTCGCACCTCGACGTAAACGGCCTCGATCTGACCGGGGTCACCGACCCCGAGCTGGGCCGGACGCTGGAGGTGTCCGCCGCCGAGAACCTCAAGCGGGTGCGTCGACCCGCGGTCGAGGACCTGCTCGCCGCTCCGGGGTTGGACCGGATGACGAAGTTCCTGGAGACCAAGACCGTCTGGCACCCGACCGGGATCTGAGCGGTACCTGAACGGGCCGCAGTTCAGCAAGAATGAGGCCGTGCCCGAGTCCACCGTCGCTGCCCATGGTGGCGATCGCCGGCGGGGACCCGATCGTGGACTGAGACTCCCCGGAGTCGTGGAATGCCGCGGACGCCCTGGCCGCCATCACCGCGCTGTGCGCGCACGGGGTCGCCGCGGTGCCGACGTACGACATCTCGACCAGTCGGCGGACCGGGACGCACACCCTCGACCTAGCCGGCACGCACCTGCTGGTCGCCGAGGGAATCTTCGCCCAGGAGATCGTCGCGTCCTGCCGTGATCGCGGGATCCTCACCGACGCGGTCTGCGTCACCCAGCACCCGGTGCTCACCTTCGTACGCCGCCTCAGCCGCGACCTGCACCTGGGCTGCCGGCCGATGAGCGGGGACCAGGCGTACACGGACCTTTCGAACAGCTAGCTGCTGCCCAGCACGGCTTCGCAGCGAGCCAGCACCTCGACGATGTCCCGGGCGAACCGGACGTCGCAGCGGTGCCGGGTCTCGCCGGCAGCAATGTTGGTCAGCAGTTCGCCGACCGCGCGCCCATACGCCGCCGCAATGTCGCGCTCATCGTCGGGCTGGGTCCACCAACCACCCTCGCCGTAGAACTCGACACCGACGCGGACGACACCGGCCGGCATGTTCTGGGTCAGCGACATCCGGCTGGTGGCACCGCCCGCGTGGGTGAGGACCAGGTGCACCAGGTCGCCGGCGCCACGGGCCCCGGCGATGTCGGTGACCGGACCGAGCGCGGCGATCAGCTGGGCCAGCATGTGCGGACCGACGTCCCACAGGGCGCCGTTCTCGCGCCGCCACGGCGACCCGGCGTACGGGTTGTCCGGGCCGGCGTGGCTGGAGAGCCAGTCCGCCCGGCCCCCCAAGGGCCGGTGCGCGATGGTGTCCATCAGCCACTCCTCCCACGCCGGGACGAACCGGGCGGTGAAGAAAACCACCGAGGAGAGCCCGTTCGCCTCGACAGTGTCGACGAGCCGATCGGCCGCGGTGAGGTCGAGGGCGATCGGCTTCTCCAGGAACAGGTGCTTCCCGGCCCGGGCCGCCTGCAGGGCGAGCTCGCCCTGGGCCGCCGGCGGGACGGCGAACGCGACCGCGTCCACGTCGGCCAGGAGCGCCCCGAGGTCGTGGTACCCGACGGCGCCGTGCTCGCCAGAAACTTGGGCCGCGACCGCCTTGGCCTTCTCCAGGTCGCGACCGTAGACCCCCACCAGATCGAGGTCGGGGTGCGCGGCGAGGCCGGCGGCATGAACCTCCCGGGCCCAGTAGCCGGTCCCGACGAGGCCGAAACGGAGTCGTGTCATCGCAGGCCGGGCCTCAGAGTCCGGGCTGGTCGGGGATGTTGGTGGCGAGCGCGATCAGCGCGACGCCGACGCCCGCCAGGGCGGTCACGTCGAACCAGCGGCCGCGGACCCGGAGCATGCCCGACTCGCGGTCGCTGATCACCAGGCGCATGCCGGAGGCGAACAGGAAACCCACCCCGACCAGGGCGATGCCCCGGCGCCACGGACCGAACGCGACCAGGGCCAGCCCGGTGACGGTCGTGGCCACGACGACCAGGTAGATCAGTCCCCCGAAGGTCGACGGGTGGCCTCGCCGCGGCGCGGGCAGCGGCTCGGGAGTGGGGATCTGGCCCGCGTTCACGTCCGGGGTCACCTGGCCGCATTGCCTTCCGCGATGGTGACGACGTTGGCCAGCAGCATCGCCCTGGTCATCGGCCCGACGCCGCCGGGGTTGGGCGAGACCCACCCCGCGACGTCCCAGACGTCATCGGCGACGTCGCCGGCGATCTTGCCGTCTACCCGGGAGACGCCGACGTCGAGGACAGCGGCGCCCGGCTTGACCATGTCGGCGGTGATGATCCCGGGGACGCCGGCCGCCGCCACCACGATGTCGGCTTTCCGGACATGGGCGGCCAGGTCGACGGTGCCGGTGTGGCACAGCGTCACGGTCGCGTTCTCCGAGCGCCGGGTCAACAGCAGACCCAGCGGCCGACCGACGGTGACCCCGCGGCCGACCACGACCACCTCGGCCCCGGCGATCGGGACGTCGTGGCGGCGGAGCAGCTCGACGATCCCGTACGGCGTGCAGGGCAGCGGGGCCTCGGTGCCCAGCACCAGCCAGCCCAGGTTGGTCGGGTGCAGGCCGTCGGCGTCCTTGGCCGGGTCGATCAGACCGAGGACCCGGTTCTCGTCACGCCCCCGCGGCAGCGGCAGCTGGACGATGTAGCCGGTGCAGGCCGGGTTCGCGTTGAGCTCGGCGACGGCGGCCTCGATCTCCTCCTGGCTCGCGGTTTCCGGGAGGTCGACGCGGATCGACTCGATGCCGACCTCGGCGCAGTCCTTGTGCTTGCCGTTGACGTACCAGCGCGAGCCGGGGTCGTCACCGACGAGCACGGTGCCGAGGCCGGGGACGATGCCCTGCTCCTGCAGCGCCGCGATCCGGGTCTTGAGCTCGTCTTTGATGGCCGCAGCGGTGGCGGACCCGTCCAGCTTCTGTGCGGTCACGGAGGACATCTTAAGGAGCCGGGGCATCGTTTCCTTCCACCGGGCGATCCCGCGGGACGTCCGAGGTCAGGGTGACCGACTGCTTCGGCCGGGAGTCGACGTGCAGGGAGAGCACATCAGGGCGACCGTAGTGGCCGGTCGGATCGAACATCCCCCGCGCCTGGGTCACCAGCTCGGTGTCGATGGTGGCGACCACCAGACCCTCCTGCTCGACCAGGGGGCCCGCCAGGATCTCTCCACCAGGCGCCACGATCGTGGAGAGCCCGCGGGCCAGCCACCCGTCGTCGGACCACAGTTCGTCGCGGGCAGGCAGGTCGGCGGGCAGGTCCGCGACCCGGATCGCCTGGCAGACGCCGATCACGAAGCAGCGGCCTTCCTTGGCGATGTGCTGCAGCGTTGGCACCCAGACGTCGCTGGTGTCCCAGGTCGGCGCCAGGTAGACCTCGATCCCCTGGCCGTAGAGAGCGGCCCGGGCCAGCGGCATGTAGTTCTCCCAGCAGATCAGCCCGCCCAGGCGGCCGACCGGCGTGTCCATGACGGTGAGGGTCGAGCCGTCGCCGTACCCCCAGACGAGCCGCTCGCCCCCGGTCGGCATCAGCTTGCGGTGCCGGTGCGCCAGGATGCCGTCCGGAGCGAACCAGAGCATGGAGTTGTAGAGCGTCGAGCCAGCTCGCTCGGTGACCCCGATCGAGAGCCATAGCCCGTTCTCCCGCGCGATCGCGCCCAGCCGGTCCGCGTCCGGGCCGGGCACCTCCACCGAGGACGCGGCGAACCGCGCGTAGAGGCGTTGGGAGTCCGCGTCCCACGGCTTGGCCCGCCAGACCCAGTCCGGGTACCCCGGTACGAACGACTCCGGGAACGCGAGCAGGCCGACGCCCTGTGCCGCCGCGTCCCGGGCGATCTCCCCCACCCGGTCGAGCGTGGCGTCCCGGTCCAGGAGGACCGGAGCGTACTGCGCTGCGGCGACGGTCAGGGACGGCATGGACCGACCCTAGGCCCGCAGGTCGCACCGGGCCAGGGTCCGGCTGCAGCCGGTCAGTGGAAGAAGTGCCGCGTCCCGGTGAAGTACATCGTCACGCCGGCCGCCTTGCAGGCCTCGATGGTCAGCTCGTCGCGCACCGAACCGCCGGGCTGCACGATCGCCGTGACCCCGGCCTCGATCAGGATCTGCGGGCCGTCCTCGAAGGGGAAGAAGGCGTCCGAGGCAGCCACGGCACCGCGGGCACGCTCGGTGCCCTCGACCAGGCTGTTGGCCCGCTCGACGGCGAGCTTGCAGGAGTCCACCCGGTTGACCTGGCCCATCCCGATGCCGACCGAACCGCCGTCCTTGGCCAGCAGGATCGCGTTCGACTTCGCCGAGCGGCACGCCTTCCAGGCGAACTCGAGATCCGCGAGGGTCGCGGCGTCGGCGGCCTCGCCGGTCGCCAACGTCCAGGTCGCGGAGTCGTCGCCCTCGGCATCGACGTGGTCGACGGTCTGCATCAGCAGGCCGCCGGAGATCGGCCGGGTCTCGACCGGCGAACCGCCGTCGGTCGAGGCCACCAGGATCCGGATGTTCTTCTTGCCCTGGAGGATCTCCACGGCGCCGTCCTCGTAGCCCGGAGCGACGATCACCTCGGTGAAGACCTCGGCAACCTGCTGGGCCATCTCCACCGAGACCGGACGGTTGGACGCAATCACGCCGCCGAACGCGGAGACCGGGTCGCACTCGTGGGCCCGGCGGTGCGCTTCGGCGACGTCAGCGCCGACGGCGATGCCGCACGGGTTGGCGTGCTTGATGATCGCGACCGCCGGCTCGGCGAAGTCGTTGGCAGCCCGGCGAGCGGCGTCGGTGTCGATGTAGTTGTTGTACGACATCTCCTTGCCGTGCAACTGCTCGGCCTGAGCCAACCCGGCCGGTCCGCCATGCCCTTTAGAATCGGCATTGAGGTAAAGGGCGGCCTTCTGGTGCGGGTTCTCGCCGTACCGCAGGACGTTGGCCTTCTCGTAGGTGCCGCCGATCCAGGCCGGGAAACCGGTGCCGCCGGTGGAGTCGGTGAGCACGCTGCCCATCCAGGAGGCCACGTGCACGTCGTAGGTCGCCGTGTGGACGAAGGCCTGCGCGGCGAGCGCCTTGCGCTGCTCCAGGGTGAAGCCGCCGGCGGCGACGGCCGCCAGAGTCTCGGCGTACGCGTCCGGCGAGGTGACGATGGCGACCGAGGGGTGGTTCTTCGCCGCGGCCCGGACCATCGAGGGGCCGCCGATGTCGATCTGCTCGACGCACTCGTCCGGGGTGGCGCCGGAGGCGACCGTCTGGGTGAACGGATACAGGTTGGAGACGACCAGGTCGAACGGCTCGACCCCCAGGTCAGCGAGCTGGGCCACGTGGGTCTCCAGGCGCCGGTCGGCCAGGATGCCGGCGTGCACCCGCGGGTGCAGGGTCTTGACCCGGCCGTCGAGGCACTCAGGGAAGCCGGTGAGGTCCTCGACCTTGGTGACCGGCAGACCGAGACCCTCGATCAGCGCCGCGGAACCGCCGGTGGAGACCAGCTCCACGCCCGCCTGGGCCAGGCCGCGGACGAGCTCCTCGAGGCCGGTCTTGTCGTAGACCGAGACCAGAGCGCGTTTGACGGGGATCTGGTCCGGTCCGGCGACGGCCTGGACAGTGTTGTTGGCGGGCGCGCTCATCGTGCTACTCCTGGGGTCGCGGTTGCTCGGAGAGCACCCAGGCGTTCGATGCACTCGTGGTCACTCCCTGGTGGTCCCCCACCTGCGCCAGTCGTGTGCGGTGATTCTAAGGCCTTCTAGCGGCCGAATCGAACCCGGCGGTCCCGCACCGACATCCCTTCGCGGGCGATCCGGCCGATGCTGTCGACCAGCATCGTCCGTTCGGCCACCTTGATCCGCTCGTGGAGGCTCTCGACGTCGTCGTCGTCCTCGACCGGCACGACCGTCTGGGCGATGATCGGCCCGGTGTCGACGCCCTGGTCGACGACGAACAACGTCGCGCCAGTGACCTTGACACCGTACGCGAGCGCGTCGGCCGGGCCGCTGGTGCCGGGGAACGACGGGCACAGCGCAGGGTGAGTGTTCACCACCGTGGCGGCGAACCGCTCCAGGAACGCCGGTCCGACCAGCTTCATGAACCCGGCCAGCACCACCAGGTCGGGCTCGAAGGCCGCGACCGTGTCGGTCATGGTCAGGTCCCAGTGGTCGCGGGAGGTGAACTCGCCGACCTTGCGGACGAACGTCGGGATCCCGGCGCGCTCGGCGCGGGCGAGCCCGTCGATGCCGTCCCGGTCCGCCCCGACGGCGACGATACGGGCGCCGTACGACGGGTCGGCACAGGAGTCGATGAGGGCCTGCAGGTTGGTGCCCGCCCCGGAGACGAGCACGACCAGGCGTGCGGGAGAGGCGGCGCGATCAGTCACTGCGGGATCAGAGGACACGGCGCACAGGTTACCGGCGCCGGGCCCAGGCCTGGACCAGGCCGCCGAGCAGGCCCCCCACGCTCATCGTCCCGGTCGCGAAGACCAGGACCTCCGCCGTCGGCGCCCCGATGTCGGTCAGCCTCCCGGTGCCGAGCGCACCGCCGGCGAGCGAGATCGCCAGTCCGATCAGGACGCCGGCGAGCAGGCCGGCGGCAGCGCCACGGATCGCCGACAGGTCGAGAGGCAGCGTCCGGCCACCGGTCGCCAGCACGCCGTACGCCGCTGCCAGTACCGGTACGCCGATCAGGACGACCAGCCAGCCGGGGGTGGGGCCCTCGTCCGGCAGGGCGGCGAGCACCGGGAAGGCCGGGATCGCCCCGAGCGAGACGGTCGTCGGGGCGACCACCGTGCCGGTGCCCACCGCGAAACCGGGCCCGAGCAGGTAGGCGCTGCCGAGCAGCGCCAGGTTCGGCGCCAGCAAGGCGGTGACCACGGTCAGGGCCAGCGCATCACCGACGCTCAGGTCTAGCGAGGAGAGCACCGCGGAGGCCTCGTTGAGCGAGAGCAGCAGCGAGACGCCGACCAGGGCAGCACCGGCAGCGAAGAGCGCCAGCGCACCGGTCGTCGCGGCCACCCCCACCTCCCGCGCCCAGGACGGCACCCGGCTCAGCCAGGCGTCGTACCGGTCGGTGCCGACGGCCAGGCCGACCCCGCCGGCCAGGCCCGCGACCAGGACCGCCCCGACGACGGTCCGCCCCAGGCCCGGGGTCGCGCCGGTCTCGGTGGCCAGCACGCAGACCGTAACCGCGACCACGACATACGCGCCGACGAACGCGGCAGCACCGCCGACCAGGATCCGGTCGTCGACGATCTCGACAGCGTGGCGGGCGGCCCGCCGGCCGCCGCGGAAAGCGCCGAGGACGAGCATCATGGTGACCGCGAGGGGCGTGATCTCGATCGGCAACCCGGTCAGTTCCAGGTGCGAACCGTGGCCCACCAACCAGGCGTCGGCCCCGACCCGGAGGGCATCGGTGGTGTCGCCGTGGGCGCCGGCGTCGGCGAGGAACCAGCCGATTAGCGCGAGGGCGATGCAGATGCCGAGGGTGGTGGCGGCGGCGAGCCCTCCGGCCATCGCCGCGGCCGCGCTCAACGAACGCCCCGGAGCTTGTGGAGGAACGGAACCAGGCCCCGGCCGGCGGATCAGATCGGACATCGCCGGACCATCCTCGCCCATGGGCCTGCACCTGCGCCGTGTGCCACGCGGGTCGTCGCTACCTCGGTCGCGTAATCTCAACCCGTCATGCCAACTGCCGAGGAATTCGACGAGTTCTACGTCTCCACGCGTCGTGGACTCGTCCTGCAGACGTTCGCCCTGACCGGCGACCTCGGCGCGTCCCGGCGGGCGGTACGGGACGCGTACGTGGCGGCCCGGCACCACTGGGACAAGATCGGCCACCTCGAGGACCCCGAGAGCTGGGTCCGGCCGCGGGCCTGGTCGGCCGCCCAGCGCCGGCACACCGTGCGGCCCTGGCACCGCGAGCGGCACATCGGCGCCGAGCAGGCCGCCACCCTCGAGGCGCTGCACGAGCTGCCCGACGCCCAGCGACGGGCCCTAGTCCTCACCCACCTCAGCGACCTCGCGCGCCCCGCAGCGGCCCGCGAGCTGGGGGTGCCGCTGGCGAAGGTCGACCAGGACCTCCAGGCCGCCACCGCCACGGTCGCCGCCACCCTCGACCGCTCCCCCGGCGAGATTCCCGCACTGCTCGGCGAGCTCGGCAGCGCCGCGGACAAGGTCAAGCTGCCACGACCCACCGTCGTCCGCCGCCACGGTCTGCGCCGTCGGCGCAACCACGCGATCGTCGGATCGCTCGGTGCGGCCGCCCTCACCGTCGCCGCCGGCGCGTTCGTCGCCGTCGGGACCCCGGCCGCGACCCCCATCAACCCGGCCGACCTGGTCAGCCCGCAGATGCTGCTCACCCAGGCGCAGATCGACCGGCTCTCCTCGAAACCGTGGCTCGCCGTACGACCTTCGGACGGGAAGCCCGACGACAACACCATGGGCTCCGGGATCAACACCCCCTGCCAGGAGACCCGCTTCGCCGACGAGGCGGGCCTGAAGACCTGGGTACGGAAGTACGTCACCTCCGGCGGCTCGCCCACCAAGCTGGTACAGACGGTCGAGGTCTCCAACTCCCCCGGATCCGCGAGCAAGGCTTACCAGACCATTCTCGGCTGGTACGCCGGCTGCACCGCCGTACGGATCAGGATCCTGGACGCGTTCCGGGTCGACGGAGTCGGCGACACCGCTCAGGTCCTTCGCCTCCGGATCACCGGCCGTCCCAACCGCTCGTTCGCGGTCGGGATCGCCCGCAGCGGCGCGCTGACCACCTCCACGGTGCTGGAGACCTCGACGTCCACCTCGGCCGACGTCGAGACGATGGCCCAGACCCTGGCCGCGTCGGTGCGCAACCTCTGCTCCTCCCCGGTCGCCGGGCGTTGCGTCTCGACAGTGAAGCCGGTGCCGGCCGCGCTGCCGCTCTCCGGGGAGACCCCCGGGATGCTCGCCAGCCCCGACCTGCCCGCAATCCCGGACGTCACCTTCACCTGGCTCGGCACCGACCCCCAGGACGCCCGGGTCAACCTGGCCGCGACGACCTGCGACAACGCGAACTTCGTCAGCGCCGGTGCCGGCAAGCCGGTGATGCGGAGCTACCTGTTCCCGGAGGCGGACCTGCCCAAGCAGTTCGGCATCACCGAGACGATCGGCAAGTTCTCCTCGCCGAAGGTGGCAGTGGCCTTCACCGACCGGATCATCGCCCGGCTGCGCGCCTGCCCCGAGGTCGAGCTCAGCAGCACCGTCACCCAGGGCTTCGTCCTGCGGGGGAAGGCCGACGGCACCACCGTCGCGCTGTGGCGCCTCCAGAACGAGGTCGCGCAGGGCCGGCCCGCGGCGAACTACTGGACCGGGATCACCCGGGTCGGCTCGTACGTCGCCCAGGTGACCTTCACCCCGACGCCCCAGTACGACGTCAACCGGGACACGTTCAAGGCCCTCGTCGTCCGGGCCCGCGACCGACTCTACGAACTGAAGCAATGACGGGCCTCGCGGACCGCACCCGGTCCCGCTTCGACCTGCCCGAGGGCGTCATCTACCTCGACGGCAACTCCCTCGGCGCGCTGCCGGTCGGGGTCTCGGAACGACTGGTGGAGGTCATCGAGGACGAGTGGGGCACCGGTCTGATCCGCTCCTGGAACGACGCTTCCTGGATGGAGCTGGTAGGCCGGGTCGCCGCCCGGATCGCCCCGTTGATCGGGGTCCGCGCCGAGGACCTCCACGTCGGCGACTCCACCAGCGTCTCCCTGTTCAAGACGATGGTCGCCGCGGCCCGGTTGCGCCCGGACCGGACGGTGATCGTGGTCGAGCCGGCGACCTTCCCGACCGACGGGTACGTCGCCGCCGGGGTCGCCGATCTGCTCGGCCTCGAACTGCGCTGGGGCGACCCGGCCGACCCGGTCGCCGCCGTCGACGACGACACCGCGTTGCTCAGCCTCACCCACGTCGACTTCCGTACCGGCGCGATGTACGACATGGCGGCCGTCACCGCCGCCGCCCAGGCACGCGGCGCCCTGGTGCAGTGGGACCTGTGCCACTCCGCCGGAGTGGTCCCGGTCGACCTGACCGGCTCCGGGGCGGACCTCGCGGTGGGCTGCACCTACAAGTACCTCAACGGCGGCCCGGGCGCACCGGCGTACATCTGGGTAGCGCCGCGGCACCAGGGCGCCGCCCGGCAGCCGATCACCGGGTGGATGGGTCACGCCGAACCGTTCGCGATGAGCCGCGACTACGTGCCGGCCCCGGGGATGACCCAGTGGGCCTCGGGGACGCACCAGGTCCTCGCGCTCTCGGCGCTGGAGAAGGCATTGGAGGCCTTCGAGGGCGTCACCGTCGCCGAGATCAGGGAAGCCTCGCTGGCGCTGACCGACCGGTTCCTCGCCCTCCTGGACGAGCACCTGCCGGACCTGGAGGTCGTCACCCCGAGGGACCACACCCGCCGCGGCAGCCAGGTCTCGTTCCGGCACCCGGACGCGTACGGGATCGTTCAGGCGCTGATCGCCCGAGGCGTGATCGGCGACTACCGCGACGACGGGGACAAGGTCGGCATCGCCCGGTTCGGCTTCACCCCGCTCTACGTCAGCCTGGAGGACGTCGAGGCGGCCGTGGGGCACCTCAAGGCGGTCCTGGCCGGCGGCGAGCACCTGGACCCGGCGTACGCCGCGCGCAACGCCGTCACCTGATCCTTGACCGAACGCCCGGACATGCGAAAGGCCCCCGAGGTCGCACCTCGGGGGCCTTCGCGTTCGAGTCAGGGACTCAGAGGTTGTTCATGATCTCCCGCATCAGCTCGGCGGTCTCGGACGGCGTCTTGCCGACCTTGACCCCGGCGGCCTCGAGGGCCTCCTTCTTCGCTGCGGCGGTGCCCGAGGAGCCCGAGACGATGGCGCCGGCGTGGCCCATGGTCTTGCCTTCCGGAGCGGTGAAGCCCGCGACGTAGCCGACGACCGGCTTGGTCACGTGGTCCTTGATGTACGCCGCCGCACGCTCCTCGGCGTCGCCGCCGATCTCGCCGATCATCACGATCGCCTTGGTCTCCGGGTCGTTCTCGAAGGCCTCGAGCGCGTCGATGTGCGTGGTGCCGATGATCGGGTCGCCACCGATGCCGATCGCGGTGGTGAAACCGAAGTCACGCAGCTCGTGCATCATCTGGTAGGTCAGCGTGCCGGACTTCGACACCAGACCGATCGGGCCCTTGCCCGCGATGGTGTGCGGGGTGATGCCGGCCAGCGACTGCTCCGGGCTGATGATGCCGGGACAGTTCGGGCCGATCATCCGGGTGGACTTGCCGTCGAGGTACGCGAAGACCTCGGCGCTGTCCTGGACCGGAACACCCTCGGTGATGACCACCAGGAGCGGGATCTCGGCGTCGATCGCCTCGATGCAGGCGTCCTTGGTGAAGGCCGGCGGCACGAACGCGACGGACACGTCAGCGCCGGTCTCCTTCATCGCCTGGGCCACGTCGGCGAAGACCGGGAGGTCCTTGCCGCCGAGGTTGACGGTGGTGCCGGCCTTGCGGGCGTTGACACCGCCGACGATGTTCGCGCCGGACTCGACCATCAGGGTGGTGTGCTTCGCACCCATCCCTCCGGTCATGCCCTGAACGATGATCTTGCTGTCCTTGGTCAGGTAGATCGCCATGTGTATTCAGTCTCTCGTTTCTGATTCAGCGCAGTCAGGCGCCGGTAGTCGCGGCGTAGGCCAGCTCAGCAGCCTTGTCGGCCGCACCGTCCATGGTCGCGACGACGGTGACGAGCGGGTGGTTGAGCTCTTCCAGGATCGCGCGGCCCAGCTCGACGTTGTTGCCGTCGAGGCGGACGACGAGCGGCTTGGCGGCTGCGTCGCCGAGGATCTCCAGGGCGCCCTTGATGCCGTTCGCGACCTCGTCACACGCAGTGATGCCGCCGAAGACGTTGACGAAGACCGACTTGACCTGCGGGTCGTTGAGGATCACGTCGAGGCCGTTGGCCATCACCTGGGCGTTGGCGCCACCGCCGATGTCCAGGAAGTTGGCCGGCTTCACACCGCCGTGGTTCTCGCCGGCGTACGCGACGACGTCGAGGGTCGACATGACCAGGCCTGCACCGTTGCCGATGATGCCGATCTCGCCGTCGAGCTTGACGTAGTTCAGACCCAGGTCCTTGGCCTTCGCCTCGAGCGGGTCGGCCTCGTCACGGATCTCGAAGGACTCGTGGTCGGGGTGGCGGACCTCGGAGGCGTTCTCGTCGAGCGAGACCTTGCCGTCGAGGGCCTCGAGGACGTCGCCCTCGAGGCGGGCCAGCGGGTTGACCTCGACCAGGGTCGCGTCCTCCTCCACGAAGACCTGCCACAGCCTCTGGACCATCTCGATGGCCTGGTCGCGCAGCTCCGCGGGGAACTTGGCGTCGTCGACGATGAAGGCAGCCTTCTCAGCCGTGACGCCTTCGAGGGCGTTGATCGGGATCTGCCGGACGGCGTCGGGGTTGGTCTTCGCGACCTCCTCGATCTCGACACCACCTTCTACGGACGCGATGCAGAGGTAGGTACGGTTGGCGCGGTCCAGCAGGAACGAGAAGTAGTACTCCTCGACCGGCGGGGTGGCCGGGGTGACCAGGACACGGTTGACCGTGAGGCCCTTGATCTCCATGCCGAGGATGTTGGACGCGTGCTCGAAGGCCTCGTCAGCGGTCTTGGCGAGCTTCACGCCACCGGCCTTGCCGCGGCCACCGGCCTTGACCTGCGCCTTAATGACTGTGACGCCGCCCAGCTGCTCAGCAGCTGCCCGGGCCTCGTCGGCGGACTCGACGACGATCCCGAGGGTCGTCTTCACGCCGTGCTTGGCGAAGAGCTCCTTCGCCTGGTACTCCATCAGATCCACGGTTTTACCCATCCACTAGATGTCTGTTGTGCACTCGGGCCCCGCCGCTTCGATGGCACAGCAGAGATCCAGGCGCACCGCTGACCATAAACCCGTTGACGGGCAAGGAGCGATTCAGGGTCGTGGGATGGACTCACGTGGGGAGGGAGGGTCGTGTGAGGTCTCAGCCCTCGGTTCACCCTTCCGGGAACTGCTCCGCCACCCAGTCGGTGATCTCGGTAGTGGTCGCGCCGGGGGTGAAGATCTTGGCCACGCCCAACTCCGCAAGCGCCGGCAGGTCCTCGTCCGGGACGATCCCGCCGCCGAAGACCACGATATCGGTCGAGTCGCGCTCGGCGAGCAGCTCGACCAAGCGGCGAAATTGGGTCATATGCGCCCCAGAGAGCACCGAGAGACCGATCAGGTCCGCGTCCTCCTGGATCGCGGTCTCCACGATCTGCTCGGGAGTCTGGTGCAGGCCGGTGTAGATGACCTCGTGCCCGGCATCGCGAAGAGCCCGGGCGACCACCTTCGCCCCGCGGTCATGGCCGTCGAGTCCGGGCTTGGCGACAACTATGCGCAACATGGGCAGAGGCTATCGCCACCATGACCCAGATTGTCGGGGGCCCTACTAAATTCACGTCGCGTGGGGCGGGAGTGACCCCTGGCACGTTCGGTCGTTGAATCTCCACGACGGCCCCGGTCCGGATTTCACCGACTCGCGACCGGTCCGTTACTGTTTGGCCGGTCACAGTGAAGAAACGCGCACGAGCTCAATCACTCTCGCGAACGTAAGGACACCATGGGCAACCACCGGGCAGAACGTCGCGGCCCTGTCAGGGCTGCCGATTTCTCGACCCCGGTTACCGCCAACCTTGCGACGACCAGCGCCGCGGGCGGTCGCCGCAAAGCGACCCGCCGCCAGTCCCAGCCAAGCCCGTTCCGCAGGATCCCGGCCGTGCCGACCATCGTCGGTGCGGTCGCTCTCGTTGCGGCCGCCGCAGCTGCGGTCGGGATGGGTCCGGGCGAGCTGCCGAACAGCCAGCAGCTCCAGCTCTCCGCCGGCTCGGTCGACGCCTTCAGCGGCACCGACGCCTTCAACTTCACCGGCACCGACTCCCGTTCGCAGGCGATCAGCCGTGACTCCGAACGCCAGGCCCTGAAAGCGGCCGCGGACCAGGACCTGAAGGATGCGGTCGAGGAGCAGTCGGCCCAGCGCAACGAAGCCCTCGCCACCCTGGCCCGGTCGGCCCAACAGCGCGCCGACCAGATCGCCAAGAACCTCTGGGTCCTCCCGGCGTCGGCGTACCGGATCACCGCTCGGTTCGGTCAGTCCAGCGGTCTCTGGTCGAACAACCACACCGGCCTCGACTTCGCGGCCCCCAACGGTACACCGATCCGCGCGATCGCCAACGGCGTGATCACCTCGACCGGTTACGACGGGGCGTACGGCTACAAGACGGTACAGACCCTCGCCGACGGCACCGAGATTTGGTACTGCCACCAGTCCGACGCCGGCGTCTCGGTCGGCCAGAAGGTCGTCCAGGGCGCCCAGATCGGTCGCATCGGCAGCACCGGCAACGTCACCGGTCCGCACCTGCACCTCGAGGTCCGCCCGGGAGGCGGCGACCCGGTCGACCCGTACCCGGCGTTCTTGTTCCACGGGGTCACGCCCTGAGCCGAGTGCTCAGAGCTTCTCCACCGGGGCGTACCGCAGCAACAGCCGCTTCACGCCCTCCGAGCCGAAGTCGATGCTCGCGACCGCCTTGTCCGCGGCGCCCTCGACGCTGATCACGGTGCCGAGGCCGAAGCTGTCGTGCTGGACCCGGTCGCCCGGATCCAGGTTCGGGATCTCGCGCCCGGCCATCGCCTTCTTCGACACGTCGGCGCTTGCAGTGGCGCTGGAGAAACGGCTCGCCATCTGCTGCCGGCCACGGGCGCTGAGGTTCCCCGTGTACGCCGCCCCGGAACGCCCGGAGCCCTGGCTCGAGGGGCGTGACCAGCTCGTCTGTTCGGCCTCCGTCCGCTTCCAGTCGATCAGGTCGACCGGGAGCTCGTCGAGGAAGCGCGAAGCGGGGTTGTGCGACGGGGCGCCCCAGGCGGAGCGGACGATCGCGCGCGAGACGTAGAGCCGCTCGCGGGCACGGGTGAGGCCGACGTACGCGAGTCGTCGCTCCTCCTCCAGCTCGGGCTTGTCACCCAAGGAGCGCTGGTGCGGGAAGACGCCGTCCTCGAGACCGGTCAGGAAGACCACCGGGAACTCCAGGCCCTTGGCGGTGTGCAGGGTCATCATCGTGACGACGCCCGGAGTCCCCTCTCCGGTGCCAGCCTCGCCCTCGGGGGCATCGGGGATCTGATCCGAGTCGGCCACCAGCGCGACCCGCTCGAGGAAGTCGGCGAGCCCCGGGACAGGCGCCTCCGCGTCCTGGTCCCCCTCGCCGGCCTCGGCGTCCAGCGGGTCGGTGCTAGGCCCGACCAGCGGGTCGTCGGCGAACTCGCGGGCGACGGCGACGAGCTCGGCGAGGTTCTCCACCCGGGTCTCGTCCTGCGGGTCGTCGGACTCCTCGAGCTCCTTGAGGTAGCCGCTGCGGGTCAGGGTCGCCTCGAGAACGACGTCGACCCGCTCCCCCGCCTCGACCATCGAGGTGAGCTGCTCGATCACCTCGACGAAGGCGGCGATCGCGTTCAGCGACCGGCTCGCGATCCCTGGCGCCTCGGCGGCCCGTTGCAGCGCCTCCCAGAAAGTGATCCGCTCGCGGCTGGCAAAGGCGTCGATGCAGGCCTCGGCCCGGTCTCCGATACCGCGCTTGGGGGTGTTCAGGATCCTTCGCAGCGAGACCTCGTCGGCCGGGTTGCTCAGGGTGCGCAGGTAGGCGAGGGCGTCGCGGACCTCGCGACGCTCGTAGAACCGCACCCCGCCAACGACCTTGTAGGCCATCCCGACCCTGATGAAGACCTCCTCGAAGATCCGGGACTGGGCGTTGGTCCGGTAGAACACCGCCACGTCGCCCGCCCGCGCAGCACTTGCATCAGTGAGCCGGTCGATCTCCTCGGCCACGAACCGGGCCTCGTCGCGCTCGTCGTCGCCGACGTACCCGACGATCTTGGCTCCGTCGCCGGCGTCGCTCCAGAGCCGCTTCGGCGTCCGCCCCTGGTTGTGCGCGATGACCTGGTTGGCCGCGGTCAGGATGGTCTGGGTGGACCGGTAGTTCTGCTCGAGGAGCACCGTCTCGGCGTTGGGGAAGTCCTGTTCGAAGTCCATGATGTTGCGGATGTTGGCGCCGCGGAAGGCGTAGATCGACTGGTCCGCGTCGCCGACGACCATCAGCTCGGCGCCCGGCACGCGGTCGTCGCCGTCCATGCTGTCCCCGCAGAACTCATGGATCAGCGCGTACTGCGCGTGGTTGGTGTCCTGGTACTCGTCGACGAGCACGTGCCGGAACCGGCGGCGCCAGCTCTCCCGGACGTCGGGGAAGGTCCGGAACAGCACGACCGTCATCATCAGCAGGTCGTCGAAGTCCAGGGCGTTCGCCTGCCGCAACCGCTCCTGGTAGAGCTTGTACGCCGCGGCGTACGTCTCCTCCTGGACGTTCTTGGCGTCTGCAGCAGCCTCCTCGAAGTCCTGGAGCTCGTTCTTGGCGTTCGAGACCCAGTTAAGGATCGCGCGTGGCTGGAACCGCTTCACATCCAGGTCGAGGTCGCGGCAGACCAGCGTCATCAGCCGTTTGGAGTCGGCGGCGTCGTAGATCGTGAAGTTGGACTTGAAGCCCAGCCCGACGTGGGCGAACTGGGTGATCTCCTTGCGCAGGATCCGGACGCAGGCGGAGTGGAAGGTGCTGACCCACATGATCCGGGCCCGGTTGCCGACCAGCTCCTCGACGCGCTCGCGCATCTCGGCGGCGGCCTTGTTGGTGAAGGTGATCGCCAGGACCGAGCCGGGGTGCGCGTTGCGCTCGGAGATCAGCCAGGCGATCCGCCGGGTCAGCACCCGGGTCTTGCCCGAACCCGCGCCAGCCACGACCAGTAGCGGGGCGCCTTCGTGCACGACGGCTTGGCGCTGCGGCTCGTTCAGCCCCGCCAGGAGCTCGTCGCGGGAGGGTCGACGGCGGTGGGAGGACCCCGAGTCCGACGGTGCCGCCCCGGACTCGGCGGAGGCGTCGACGGGCGGGAGTCCGGGGATCGGGAACTGCATGCTCATGTCCGGCCCAGCCTACGGGCACGGACCGACGCCCGCAGTGGGTCTCAGCTGGCCCGGTCGGCGCGCGCGGCCTCGGTCCACCAGGCGTCGATGGGGACGTCGTCGGCACCGAAGCGTTCCCCCGGACGTGGCAGCGCCAGTCGGACGCCGTGCTCGGCGGCCTCGGTGACCAACCACTCCACCGGAGCCGACCAGGTGTGGAAGGCCAGGTCGAAGGTGGCCCAGTGGATCGGCAGCAGCAGCCCGCCGGAGACCTCGCGGTGGGTCTGGACGGCCTCGGCCGGGTTCATGTGGATGTCGGACCAGCGGGCGTCGTACGCGCCGATCGGCAGGATGGTCAGGTCGAACGGCCCGTACGCCGCGCCGAGGTCGGCGAACGCCGGGGTGTAGCCGGTGTCCCCGCCGAAGAACGCCGTCCGACGTGCCGCCCCGGAGCCGACCGCGGCGACCCAGGAGGACCAGAGGGTCTTGTTCCGGGTGAACCCGCGGCCGGAGAAGTGCCTGGCCTCGGCGCAGGTCAGCACCAGGTCGTCGAGTCCCGGGAGACTCAGCGCGTACGACTGGTCCCAGTCGAGCTCGACGATCCGGTCCTCGGGCACGCCCCAGGCGCGCAGGTGCGTGCCGATCCCGAGCGGGACCACGATCGGCATGTCCTGATGCTCGGCGAGCCAGTCGATGGTGGCGGTGTCCAGGTGGTCGTAGTGGTCGTGCGAAATCAGCACCGCCGAGAGCCGCGGAAGGTCCGCCAACGCCAGCGGGACCGGGTGGCTCCGCTTCGGGCCGACTGTCGCCGACGGCGAAACCCGGTCGCTCCAGACCGGATCGGTCAGCACCCAGTGACCGCCCAGTTCGAGCAGCACGGTCGCGTGGCCCAACCAGGTCGCGGCGAAGTCGCTCGCCCGCTCGGGCAGGTCCGGGGTCACCAGCGGCACCGGCGCGGCCGGCCGGCCGGCGTCGCCCTTCCGCGCGAAATCGACCGCCATCGAGCCCTGGTTGCCGGGCTCCAGCACGCCGGAGGGGAGCCGGTTCCAGAAGGCGCCGTCGCGCCACTGCGGCGAGCCACTGATCCGGGGGTCCTCGGCGACCGGCGTCGCCCCCATCGCGCGGCGCAGTCCCCGGGTCGCGTTGGTGACCGGCGCGACCAGCGCGGCGGTCGCGCCGAGCGCGGCGGCGAGGATCGGGAATCGGGAGCGGCTCACCCCACCATTGTGCGTCAGTCCCGGTAGCGGACGTGGCAGGCTCGAACCCATGACGGAGCGCAATGTTCTCGGCGGCGACCTCAAGCCGTGCGGGACCGACCCGGTGACCGGGTTCTACCGCGACGGCACCTGCACCTGCGGTCCCGAAGACCTCGGGGTGCACGCGGTCTGCGCGGTGATGACGACCGAGTTCCTCGCCCACCAGATCGCCGTCGGCAACGACCTGTCGACCCCGCGCCCGGAGTGGCAGTTCCCCGGCCTAGTGCCGGGTGACCGATGGTGCGTCGTCGCGGCCCGGTGGAACCAGGCGTACGCCGACGGGGTGGCCGCACCGGTGGTGCTCAGCGCCACCAGCGCGCGGGCCCTGGACCTGGTCCCGCTGGAGCACCTGATCGAGCACTCGGTCGACGTACCGGACGACCCGGGGTCGCTCGACTAGCCTCGGCCGGTGATCCTCGCTTCGCTCGTCAACGGCTCTTCGGCCACTCGGCCACGAGCAAGCTCGCGCCCTCGATAACCTCGACCCGTGACCAAGCTGATCGCCGTCCTGTACGACGCCGCCGCCCTCCTGCACGACCCCAGCCTGCGCGCGCGCCTGGGCGCTGCCGGGGCGACCAGCATCCAGGTGAACGTCGACGACGCCGACGTCGCGCCGGCGATGCGGTTCGGGCCGGGCGACGGCCTCGGGCACCCGATCTCGGGGTTCCTGACCGTGACGACGCAGGACCAGGACGCCACCCTCGCGGTGCTGACCGGAATCGCCGAGGGCACCCACGTCTGGCGGGTCACCGAGCGCCGACCGCTCGAACCGCCGGTCGTCGCCCCCGGCGTACGGGCTGACTCGCTGGCGAACATCGCCGTGCTGCGGCGACCGGAGTCGATGTCGCGGGAGGCGTACCTGGAGGACTGGATCGGCCGGCACACGTCGGTCGCGATCGAGACCCAGGACACCCACGGCTACATCCAGAACATCGTGGAGGAGGCGCTGACCCCGAACGCCCCGGAGATCTCGGCGATCGTCGAGGAGTTGTTCCGGATGGAGGGAATGACCGACATCCACGCGTTCTACGGCAGCGGCGGCGACGACGCCGAACTCACCCGCCGGATGACGGTGTTGATGGACAGCGTGGCCAAGTTCGGGGCCAGCGACGGGCTGGACCTGGTGCCGACCAGTCGGTATCTCTACGACGTCTGAAAACCCGTCTCGGATCCATGTCGAATCCAGGGTTGGTCGTTCGACGTGGTGGCAGGAACGACTTAACCCCACCTACTGAAGGACTGATCGAGATGCCGCGTTTCATGGGATTCGTGCGAATGGAAGAGAACATCGGTACGCCGCCGCAGGCGCTGTTCGACGCGATGGAGGTCTACATCGGCGAGCAGGCGCAGCAGGGCCACTTCCTCGACGGCGGCGGATTGTTCGGCACCGAGGACGCTGTCAATTTCGTGGTCCGTCGGGGCGAGACCACCCGGGTCGACGGCCCGTACGCCGAGGCCAAGGAGGTCGTCGGAGGCTGGGCGCTGCTCCAGTACGACACCCTCGAGGAGGCGATCGCCGGCCAGCAGGAGTTCGCCGACCTGCACGCCAAGCACTGGCCCGAGTGTTCGATGGTGGCGACCCTGCGCCAGATCCCCGACGAGGGTCCGGAGCCTGCCGACGCCTGAGGGTCCTAGGCTGGCCAGGTGCCGGCCACCCCTACCGCTGAGGCGATCACCACCGCCTGGCGAGCCGAGTCCGCGAAGCTGATCGCGGCCCTGACCCGGATGACCCGGGACGTGGAGCTCGCCGAGGATCTCGCCCAGGACGCCCTGGTCTCCGCTCTCGAGCAGTGGCCCGACCAGGGCGTCCCGAGCAACCCCGCAGCCTGGCTGATGACCACCGCCAAGCGCCGCGGCGTCGACCACTTCCGGCGTGCCGAGACGCTGCGCCGCAAGAGCGAGTTGCTCGGCCACGCCCTGACCGAGGCCGCGCCCGGGGAGGAGGGCGGCATGCCCGATCTCGACTCCCAGGTCGACCACATCGAGGACGACGTCCTCCGGCTGATCTTCCTGTCCTGCCACCCGTCGTTGACCCCGGAGTCCCGGGCGGCGCTGACGCTGCGTCTGGTCGGCGGCCTGACCACCGCCGAGATCGCCCGCGGGTTCCTGGTCGCCGAGACCGCGATGGGGCAGCGGATCTCCCGGGCCAAGAAGACGCTCACCGAGGCGAAGGCGGAGTTCGAGCTGCCTACCGGGGAGGCGCGGCTCCAGCGCCTCGACGATGTGATGGCGGTGATCTACCTGGTCTTCAACGAGGGCTACACCGCCACCGCCGGTGACGACTGGATGCGCCCCGAGCTCACGAACGAGGCGATCCGGCTGGCCCGGATGCTCGCCGAGCTGGCCCCGGACGAACCGGAGGTGCACGGGCTGCAGGCGCTGCTGGAACTGCAGGCCTCCCGGACCGGGGCCCGGACCGACGAGGCGGGCCGTCCGGTCCTGCTCGAGGACCAGGACCGGACCCGCTGGGACGAGCTGCTCATCCACCGGGGTCTCGCCGCCCTCCAGCGCGCCGAGGTGCTCGCTGTCAGCGGCGCACCAGTCGGCCGGTACTTCCTCCAGGCCGCGATCGCCTCCCAGCACGCCCGCGCCAGCAGCCCGGAGGAGACCGACTGGCGCCAGATCGCCATCCTGTACGACGTCCTCGCCGAGGCTGCGCCGGGCCCTGTCGTCGAGGTCAACCGGGCTGTCGCGCACGGACGCGCTTTCGGCCCCGGGGCGGGCCTCGCGGTGCTGGCGGACCTGCCCGCCGACGCGCTCGCGGGCTCGCACCTGGTCCCCTCGGTGCGCGGCGACCTGCTCGCCCGCACGGGGCGTCACGCAGAAGCCGCGGAGGCGTTCGTCGCCGCCGCAGCTCTGACCAAGAACGCCTCCGAACGGGAGCTTCTCCTGGCCCGTGCCGAGGAGAGTCGGCAGGCGTCCTCCGCGCCCGGATGAGCTAGCGGAGCGCCACCGGCGCCCCAGGGACAGGTCCGGGCGCGAGCACCTCGACCACGTCGGCAGATCCGTACCGGTGCGCGAACCGGACCGGCCAGCGCGGCGAGCCGACGGCTGCCGCGGCCCGGGTCAGGAACCGGCACCAGGCGCGGTCGCTGACTGTCCACGGCGCACCCCCGGGGCGGCTGAGCAGCAGCGCGACCGAACAGTCGCCGTCCCGCCCCTCACTCCCGCCCGGACCGTCGAAGATCTCCCGGCAGAGCGCCACCAGGTCGTCGACGCGGAGGTCGTAAGGCCCGTCCGGCAAGTCCTCGACCCGCAGCACCGGCCCGGCCGGGCGCCGTACGGGGTCGAGGAAGAGCAGCCAGAGGCAGCGGTTGCGGTACGGCTCGGTGGCCAGCAGGTCATGCCACCGGGCCGCGAGCGTAGCGGCGTCGGCGACCGGGCTTTGGTCGTGCGGAGGTCGGTGGAGGCTCATCACCCGATGGTGGCGCGGGCGCGCGCCGGCCCGCCGGCGCGATCCACAGGAGCGGCACCCGAGGGCGCACTGTCAGCGGGTCAGCATCAGGGGGACGGCACGTCCCAGGCGAGCACACCCTTGTCGGCGTCGGGCAACCGCAGTTGGACCTGGTCCACGTCGCGGCTCTTGGGAACCGAGAAGACAACAGAACCGACCAGGGTCGCGCCCGGCCCGACGGTGACCACCTTTGGCAACGGAGGCCCGAGGTTGGTCCGCTTGACCGTGGTGCTCGCCTTGTAGCCGATGCCGAGCGCGTCGAGTACCTGGAGCCGCGACGCCACCGGCAGCGTGAGCTTGGTGCTGCCGTTGTTGTGGATCCGGAGCTTCACGGCCACGAGGCGGTGGCCAGTGCGGACGTCGCCGCTAGTGCGGACCGGGACCGGCTCAGACGCAGTCACGTCGTACGCCGGGTCGACGGCGGTGCCACCGACGCTGACCAACGATCCGACCGCGGGGGTCGGGGCGTCGGTGAAGAAGCCCTTGCCCCAGCCGACACCACGGTCGACCGCGGCAGGCACCTCCGGCGAGACCAGCAGGACAGCACCCACGACCAGGGCGGCGATCGCCACGGGAAGCAGGTTCGCCAACCGCCGGCCGGTCGGCAGGCCCTCGTCGACCTCCTCGACCACCTGGGACAGCTCCTGGCGCTTGGACACTTTCAGCCGGCAGTCCGACGGTGCCGTGGCTGCCGGCACCTCACGGACCGGCGTCGCGGTCTCCCGGAGCGCACTGACCGACTCGACCGGCTCGGCCGGGGCGAGCTGGGCCAGGATGCCCCCAGCCTTCTTCAGCACCGGTCGTAGGTCGAGGTGCGGCAGGGTGAACCGGCGGCCCGCAGCGTGGTCGGCCTCGGGGTCCGCCGCAGCCTCTTCGTCCCGCACGGCCGTGGGGGCGGGGACCGGCTCCGTGGTCAGGACGGCCCGCGGGCGCTCCGGCGGCCCGGACCTCCAGACCGGACCAGCCTTCGCCCGCTGCATGGCGAAGACCTCGCCCAAGAACTCGAACGACTTCTCGCCCGGCCGAGCGGCCAGCCGTACTACCGCGATGTTGGCGGGCGGGTTGCCGGGAGACTGCGCCGGCGGACGAACCTGGGCGCGCACAGCCGGACCGGCCGGGAGGTCGGGGTCCGGATCCGCGTCGGACTCGACCACCCGGGGCGCGAACGGGACCACCGAGGCGTAGCAGGCGACCAGCGCCTCGACGACACCGAATTCGACCCTGGTCTCGACGACGGGCTCCACCGGCGGGCTGTCCACCTCGGGTACGACGTGGAGCACGACCTCGGGCTGCACGACCTTGGGCTGCACGACCTCGGGCTGCACGACCTTGGGCTGCACGACCTTGGGCTGCACGACCTTGGGCTGCACGACCTTGGGCTGCACGACCTCGGGCTGCACGACCTTGACGACGGGGGCTAGGGCCACCGGGGGCGGCGGGGGCTCGACAACGAGCTGCGGCGGCTCGGCCGGGGCCACGGCAGGCTTGCGGGCGTCCGCCTGGGCCGACCGGCGCAACGACCAGCCCTTCTGCCGGTGGCGCGGCTTGGCCGCCGGCTCCGGCTCCGGCTCGACCTTCTGCACCCGACGCTCCACCTGGACCAACGAGTCGCTGAGGACGCGCATCACCTCGCGCTGGGTTTTGGCGTCGACGACGTCCGGTTGGCTGCTGAGCAGCTCGAGGATGTTCTCGGTCGAGCAGACGGCGACCTCGCCGACCACTCCGGCCAGTTCGGCGCTGCGCTGGAAGCAGAGGATCGGGGCGACTGGGGCCCCGGAGAGGAGGTCGCGCAGGACAGCAGCGGCGGCTGCCACCTCGTGGATCTCATCCATCATCGGCTGCCCGGCGCAGACCAGCAGTCCGCTGGAAATCGTGACCGAGCCGGTGGGGGCGATGGTGTTGATCAGGTAGACACCGGAGGGGCCGGCCACCACGTGGTCGATCGCGAGCTCCGGACGGTTCGGCAGCGAGACGTTGTGCAGGACCAGGCGCCCGATCACTCGGAGCAGGTCCAGCCCCGCATCGGTCGCGTGCTGGACGTCAGCCGGGTGGACGGCCTTCCTCGCCTTTGGACGCGCCGCCGGTGACGACTCGGCATGTACGGACATCCTTGCCCCTCCCCCCGCGAAATACCTTATATCGTAGATTAAGGGATAAATCGGACATAGTCGAGAGAAACTTCTAACTCGCCGGGAGGGGCTAGCCCAGCAGCCGGGCCCGGAGCCGAGCCGTGCCGCTGGCGTCGGGGCCGAACCAGGTCCGCTCACCGTCGGAGCGCAACGTGTGCTCAAGGTCGATCGTGAACCCGTGCGCGGCCAGCACCGCCCGGTCCACCTCGACGACCGAGGACCGGACCCGCTCGATCTCGACGGCGGGCGACGGCACCGAGTGCACCTGGTTGAGGATGTCCGTCACGCCCAGACCGAGCTGGTCACGGGCGGCGTCCATCGCGGCGGCCAGACGCTCCCCCGGCTCCCGCACCAGGTCGATCGACCCTGGGAACGGGTACGTCGTCAGCAGCCGAGACGGGTTGTACCGGTGGCTTTGGTTGAGGCGCGAACCACCCTCCTCGACCGCCCACAGCCGGTGCGGCTCGGAGGCGAGGAACCCGTAGACCGCACGGTCGTCGGTCGGGTAGACGATCGCGCCGTTGCTGATCACCGGGCCGACCGACACCAGCACCGGCCAGATGTACTTCGCGTGCTTGGCCAGTGCGACCACTTCGGCGCATCCGGCCATCTCGTCGTACAGGCGGTCGACGCGGTTGTGGAACCGCCACCACCGCTCGACCAGGTGCGGGTACTTCGCCCACTGGGCGGTGCGCTCGGGCAGCACGACCTCGATCAGGTGCCGCGCGACCGGCGGTACGGCGCCCCAGATCTCCGCATCGACGTCCCCGACATCGAGGACCAACCGCGAGCTGCGCGGGCCCACGGTCGAGACCAGGTCGTCGCCGCTGAGGTACTCACGGATCCACGCCGCCGCCCGCGGGTCCTCTGCGACCATCGCCGCCGCCTGGTCGGGGGTCAGCAGCAGCGACTTGCCGAGCACGATCGTGGCCTGGTGGCCGTGCGGGAGGTAGGCGGGCGGCGGCCTGCGGACCGCTGGTGCGGCAGACCCGGCCCGCCCGAGCCCCGGTCCGATCTCCTCGACGTGGTGCCCGTCCAGGACCGTCGTGGCCGGGCCCGCCGCACCCCGGGCGAGCCAGACCAGCGAGATCCGGACCCCGGCCGCCGAGGGCCACGGCCGGGACGTCTCGGCCCGGTAGATCCGGAAGCCCCGCGCGGTGGCGGCCGCCGTACCGAACCGGGCGCTGTCGCCCTCGGAGATCGCGTCGCTGAGGACCAGACCGACCGTACGCCGCGACAATCCGACAGCTCGGGCGAGGAAGAAGACCATCAGATCCGAGCGACCCGACCCACCGTCGAGGAGGGTCCGGGCCAGGTAGTCCCGCAGATTCTGGCCGAGCGCTCCCCGGATGTTCTTCACCCCCAGGAACGGCGGGTTGCCGATCACCGCGTCGAAGCCTCCGCGTGCGACCACCTGGGGCACCGCGAGCGCCCAGTGCAACGGCTGCCAGCGGGCGTAGTCGGTCGGCACTGTCGGGGTCAGCCCGGCGGCAGAGATCGCGTCGAGGGCCGCCTCGTCGCCGTCGGCCGCGACTGCGGCGAGCCGCGCGTACCTGGCCTCCAACTCCGGGCCCGGCTTGCCGCCGTGGATCAGGCCGGTCGCCACGAACGCGTCCGCAGCGGCACTCGTCACAACGTCGACCTCGTCGACCACACCGAGCAACGAGTTGCCGCACAGCACCCGGTCGTCGAGGAAGGTCAGCGGCAGGGACCGGTCCCCGGCGAGCAGCCAGAGCGAGCGCCGGCAGATCTCGACCGCGAGCGGATTGATGTCGGCGCCGTACAGGCAGTGCGTGACCACGTCCCGGAGCGCGCTGCGACCGGACACACCCTCCCGCGCCCAGGCCTCCTCGACCCTGGCGGCGAGGTACTCCGCCGCAGCGATCAGGAACACCCCGGACCCGCAGGTGATGTCGGCGACCTGCAGGTCGAGAAGCTCAGCTGACGAGAGCGGGGACCCGTCGCAGTCGCGCACCAGCGGCTCGAGCGCGTATAGCACGACCTCGTCGGCGAGTGCACGCGGCGTGTAGTGCGCCCCCGCGTGCTTGCGCGACCCGGCCTCCAGCAGGCTCTCGTAGAGGTACCCGAGCTCCTCGATCTCGAGGCTGGCGAACTGGGCCGCGGAAGGAACGAGGAGTGCCGGGTTCACCGGCTCGGAACGCAGACCGCGCACCGCCGCCATCACCTCGAACGCCGTCCGGACGAGCGCGGCCGGGCCGCCCAGCTGCTCCAAGATGGGGCGCAGGGCGTCGGCGGTCGGCAAGGTCCCCACAGCTCGCGACCCTAGCGGCACGGACCGCCCTTAGGCTTCGGCCGTGAGTACTGACCCAGCACCGAACCAGGAACTGCTCGTCCACCGCCGCGACGGTGTGGTCGAGGTCGTCTTCAACCGGCCCGAGCGCCGCAACGCCTTCACCAGCGCCATGTACACGGCGATGAAGGAGCTCTGCGACGAGCTCGCCACCCACACCAGCACCCGGGTGCTGGTGCTGCGCGGCGCCGGCGGCAAGGCTTTCGCCGCGGGCAACGAGATTTCCGACTTCCTCGACCGCGACGCCGTGGCCTACGAGGAGAGCATCCGGACGCTGCTGGTCGCTCTCTTCGAGCTGCCCCAGGTGACCATCGCCGCGGTCGACGGCGCCTGCGTCGGCGGCGGCCTCGCCGTCGCGACCCACTGCGACCTACGGATCGCGACCCCGGCCTCGCGGTTCGGCTACCCGATCGCGCGCACCCTGGGCAACGCGCTCTCCGCCTCGATCGTCTACCGCTGCGCCTCGGTCTTCGGGGAGTCGCTGACCCGGGAGATGCTGCTCACCTCCCGGCTGACCTCGGCCGACCGCGCGTACGCCGTCGGCGCCGTGATGGCGGTGGTCGACGACCTGGACGCCGAGCTCGCGACCGTGGTCGACGGCCTGCTGGGCGCGTCGGGGGTCACCATGCGCGCCACCAAGTCCCAGCTCGCCCAGCGAGCCGCCCTGCTCGAGGCGGAGCCGGCCTCGGACGCCGCCCTGATGGCGGAGGTCTACGGCGGACCCGACTTCCGCGAAGGGGTCCGGGCGTTCCTGGCGAAAGAGAAGCCGGCGTTCCACCGGTGACTACGTCCGCCGACTGAAGCGGACGTCACCGCTCGGCAGGACGGCATGGAGGTACCGGTCATCGTGGGCCCGGTGGTGGTGGAAGCCACAGAGCAGCACACCGTCGGCGAGGTCGGTCCTCCCGCCGAGCGCCCAGCGTTTCAGATGGTGCGCTTCACACCAGGTCGCCGGCACCGGGCACCCTTCTGCCCGGCAGCGCTGGTCGCGGATCCGGAGCGCCTTGTGTTGCGGCCGCGAGAAGAGCCGAGCCGTGCGACCGAGGTCGAGGATCTCGGAGTCACCGCCGAGGACCACCGGGATCACTTGCGCTGTGCAGGCCAGCCGGCGCGCCTGGGACGCGGTGATGTGGTCATCGGCACCGACGAGTCCCGCCGTGGCGAGATCTGTCCGCAGCGCTTCGAGGGTCATCGTGACGAACACGGTCGTCGCGTCCCCGCCGTGCACGGGCAGTCCGTGCGGGTCGATCGCCTCGAGCAGGGAGCAGAAGGCCTGGCCGCGCTTGCGCTCCACCGGGACGCGGTCACCCGCGCCACCCGCCATCGCCTCGTGGCGGGGCGAGGTGAACGCTTCGAGGTAGGTACGGAGGCGGTGGGCGACTGCGTCCGGCACGGTCGCGACGATCCGCGAACTGCCGTCGCCGGCGCGGTGGATGCTGAGGCTCAACCGCTCCTCGGCCCGACGCTCCTCAGCCTCCAGGGCACGAGCCTCCTGGACCTCGCCGACCTCGGGCGCGACCAGGTCGAGGATCCGCCGTCCGAGCACCCGAAGCTGCTGCGGACCGAACTCCGCCGCGAAGCCGACCAGGCGCTCCTCCGCGTCGGCCACGACGCCGACGTCCAGGTCCGCGACGGGGAGAGCATCGAGCGACCGGACGATCACCCGCGCTTGCGGCTCGTTGACCCTGCCGTCCGCAAGCGCCGTACCGACGCCCGTCCACCGGAAGCTGAGGGCCTCGGCCAGCCGGAGATCGTGATGGCAGGCAGCGGGATCCGTCCGGGTCTGGTGCGCGAGCCAGGCACCGATGTTGCGGGCACCGTCGTCGAGGGCGACGTCGTCGGAGACCGCGAGGACTCGGAGCCGGAGGGCGGCAAGCAAGTCGCCGGCGTGACTGAGAGCCTCCAGGGCATCGGCCTTCTCCCGCGTGCTGAGCAGCTCGACCGGTACGTCGCGGGCGCCGGCGAGCAACGACGTCAGAGACTCGACGAGGACGAGCGCAGGGTGCGTCGCCAGGTCGACGTACGCCTCTGCAGTCATCCAGCACCTCCCGAGTAGAACCTTCGGAACTATTCGAACATCTGTTCGACTCAGTGGCGAGCGGGTACACCTACCCTTGTGGAGAAGTCAGCGACCTCGCGTTCTGTGGAAACAAACGGCTCTGAGTTGCGCGACGCGCGCTGAACACCTCGGGCCGACTACCGCTTAACCTGCAGCGTGAACGTCCGCGTCGCGCTCTGACCGGCCGCGTCGGTCACCCGAAGGGTGAACGTCGTGTTGCCCTGCTTCGTCGGGGTCCCGCTGATCGTCGCGTTGGCACCGCTGTAGCTGATGCTCAGGCCGCTCGGCAGCTTGCCGGACGTCAGGGCCCAGGTGTAGCCGGGCGTCCCGTCGGTGACCGAGATCGTCGTGCTGTACGCGACCTTCAACTTGCCCTGAGGAAGTGTCGCCCCGGTGACGAACGTCGGCGGCAACGGGGCCGGCGGGTTCACCACCAGCGAGCGGGTCTGCGAGGCCGACGCCCCCAGCGCATCGGTCACCGTGACCGTCGGGTTGAACGAGCCCGCCGCTGACGGCGTACCGGTGACTGCGCCGGTGCCGGTGTTCATGGTGAGCCCGTCGGGCAGGCCGCTGGCGGAGAAGCTGTACGGCGCGGTGCCGCCGGAGGCGGAGACCACGTCGACCGAGTACGCCGTACCGACGGTGCCGGCCGGGTAGGAACCGACCGTGAGCGCCAGGGGGCTGGGCCCGCCAGGTGTCTCGGTGGTCAGGCTGACCTGGTAGGTACCGAGCGACCCGTACGTCGACCAGGCGCCGGCGTCCGGAACGGTCCCCTGACCCCCGCCGCGGATCTCGGCGGTGTAGGTCGCGCCGCCACTGGGAGCGGTGAACGCGTAGGAGGCGTTCATCCCGCTGGCGAGCACCGCGGAGACCTTGGTCGTCGTCGGGTTCACCAGCGCCACCTCGGCGCCGTTGCTGTCGAGGATCCGCAGCTGCACATCGAGGTCGGGGAACGGACTGCCGTTCGCGACCGAGACCGTCGTCGCCCCGGCGGCGGTGAAGGTGTAGCTGTCTGCGTCGGTCGCCTTGGTGACGATGCCGTCGAGCGCGGCGCTGCTGTCGAGCGACAGCGCACCGGCGGTGTCCTCGTCGGCCCGGTACGGCGCGCCCGTGGCGATCTGGGCGACGTCGTCCTGGCTGGTGTTGTTGGCGCCCGGGTACTCACCCTTCGACCACTGCGAGACCGGGACGCTGTAGCTGGCGCCCATGATCGGGCCCCACGCGCCCGAGCCCGAGTAGTAGCCCGAGGAGGTGGTGCCGTCGTGGTTGAGGCCGAAGTTGTGGCCGATCTCGTGCGAGGTGGCCTCGCCGATGTACTTGCCGTTCTTGGTGGTGCCGTTCGAGAACACCCAGGCCGGCTGGTAGTACATGTGGTTCGAGCCGGAGATGTTGAAGACGTTGACGTAGGCAACACCGCCGCAGCCGCAGCCGTCGTACACGGCACCGCCGTTGGTGATCAGCGCGCGGGTGCCGTAGACGAGGTCACTGGAGGAGGTCCGGTCGATCGCGGCCGTGCCCGGGTCCTTCAAGGTGACATTGACGTCGTACGGCGCGTAGTCCTCGGCGACGACCTGCCAGGTCTTCTGGATCTCGGTGAGCTCGGCGTCGCTGAACGAGGTCGTCACGGTGGTGTCGATCGAGTACGGCTCGGCGACGATAGTGCTGCCGTAAGAGTTGTTCCAGGCGGTCCCCGAGACGGTGTCGCCGTCGAAGTCGAGGTAGATCGTCCGGTTCGAGCCGGGCTTGGACTCCAGCGTGAACGTGTCCGACAGCGGAACCCCCGCCAGCGGTAGGCCCTCGGCTGCGGTGGCCGCCCCCATGGTGGCCCCGGCGTCGGCGCGCTCGGTGGCGGTCGGGCCGGCGTCGACGTAGAACGCGGTGCCGCAGGTGTCGAGCCAGATGCTCTTATCGGACCGGGCCTTCTCGGCCAGGTCCGGGACGGACTTCGCGTTGCGCGCCTCGGCCTTCTTGAACGCGCTCGGGTTGTTCTTCGCGACGTCGGCGGCCCGCGCGGGCTTGGCGAGGATCTGCTCGCAGGCGGTCGAGGACGGCGCGGCCGCGGCGGTCGTGGTGACCGCGATTGCGCCGCTGGCGGCTGCTACGAGGCCGACGATCCCGAGGGCGAGGGTGCGCCGCAATGACATGGGTTGGGTCATGATGAGCCTGTTCTCCCGCGTGCCCCAGCAGCACGTTCCTGAACGAAAGGTACGCCTCGAAGCGACCTCGTGACGCGGAAACGCTCAGGCCCGCATCTCGGCGTGCCGGCGTGCCGGCGTCTCCCGCAGAACCGAGGTCCCGGCAACGCTCAGCCGGCGCGTGCAGGCGAATCCGACGAGTCAAGCGACTCCGGCTCCGACGACGACCGGCGGTCGCGACATCAGCAGGCTGTCGCGACCGGGTCAATCAGGCCGGAAAGCAGTCCGGCGAGCAGCCACGCGAGCGGCGAGAGCCCGGACGAGGTCTGCTGCGACGCGTCCTGCCAGGCCCGGAGGTACAGCGCATGGGTCGCCGCTTCGGCCGCTGCGGGGTCGGCGTACCGGTCGAGCATCGCGCGGTAGGCGACCACGCTGGTCAGGTCGTAGAACTCCAGGAAGGCGGCGTGGTCCCCGCGGCCGGAACGCTCCAGCAGCAGCCTCAGACGTTCACGCCACTGGACGCAGTCCCGGCTGGCAGGTCGGACCGGGGAGGTCGCGGGGTGGTCGGCCATGAACTCGGCGGTCAAGCTCATCGGGACTCGCTTTCTTCAACAACTACCTAAACGACGTGTTTAGATTTAGGATCAGAGCATGACCCAGACCCCTCCTGTTGCGCAAGAGGCAGATGCCGGGCTCTCGATCGGGGACCTGGCCGACCGCACCGGGCTCAGCCCTGCCGTCCTGCGGATGTGGGAGTCCCGGCACGGCTTCCCGGTCGCGCGCCGCCTAGCGAGCGGCCACCGCCGCTACACCGACGCGGACGTCGCCCTGGTCAGCCAGGTCGTCCGACGCAAGGACGCCGGAATCCGGCTGGAGATCGCGATCGCTGAAGCAGCCGCCGCGCGCGCACCCGACAGCCCCTCGATCTTCGCCGACCTGCGTCGCCGGCACCCGAACCTCGCAGTGAACCGGCTCCGGAAGTCGACGCTGATCGCGCTGTCCTGGGCGATCGAGGACGAGTGCTGCGCGGTCGCCGACCGCCCGGTGCTCTTCGGCGCGTTCCAGCGCGGCGACTTCTACGCCCCGGCGGCAGCCCGCTGGACCGAGCTGGCTCGGGTGGCGCGCTCGGCGATCGTCTTCGCCGACGACTGGCCCGACGATCCAGCCGCCGACGGTCCGGTCCGCGCCACCCTCGAGCCCGACGCCCCGATGCGCCGGGAGTGGGCCGTCATCTGCGACGCAGCCGACACCACCGCGTGCCTCTCGGCCTGGGAGTTGCCCGGACAGACCGATGTCGCCGACCGGGACCGCCTCTTCGAAGCGGTGTGGACCGTGGACCCGACCGCGGTCCGCGGCGCCGCCCGGGTCGCCGCCAGCGTCGCCGCCAAGGCCGGCGTCGCCGAGGCGCAGCCGTTGCTCTACGAGCTGGCCGAGCCGGTGCCCACCCGCTTGATGAAGCCCGAGAGCGTGACGGCGCTGTTCAACCGGGTCGTCGCCTACGTGGATCGGGTCGGCTTCTAGGGCCGGTTGCGCCCCAGGTCGTCGTGCGCCTGCACCCATTCCTCGGCGACCACCGCGGACCCGAGCGACAGTTCGCCGGCGAGCACCGTCGCCGCAATGATCTCGGCCAGTTTGTAGACCCCGCCGGCGCCGTAGCAGCCCATCATCTCCAGGCACTCGCGCTGCGTCGCCAGCCCGGTCCCGCCGCCGTACGTCGCGATGATCAGCGACGGCAGCGTGATCGAGGCGTAGAAGTCGCCGTTGGGCAGCAGCTCAGAAAATCCGTACGCCGCGGACGACTCCGCAACGTTCGCGACGTCCTGACCCGTCGCGATGAACATCGCGGTGATGCCGTTGGCGGAGTGGTTCCCGTTGTTGTTGGTCACCGACATGATCGCGCCGAGCTGACCTCGGATGCGCGCCGCCCAGAGCTTGTCGGTGGAGACGTGCATCTGCTCTTCGACCAGCGCGGCCGGCAGGGTGATCTCCGCGACGACCCGCTTGCCGCGGGTGTGCAGCATGTTCACCACCGAGGTCTTCTTGTCGGTGGCGAACTGGCCCTCGAGCAGGAAGTGCAACTCGTGCTGGTAGTTCTGCTTGATCCAGGCGCAGGCGGCGAACGTCGCCTTGCCGGTCATGTTCTGCCCAGCCGCGTCGCCGGTCGTGTAGTTGAACCGGGTGTAGAGCAGCTTGGAGACCGAGAACTTCTGGATCTCGATCAGCTTGCCCGAGGTCGTCGTCGACTGGGCGGCAGCCGCGATCTCGTCGAAGTGCTCGTCCAGCCAGTCCCGGAACGCACGCGCCTCGCGGGCGTTGTTGAACGAGAAGACCGGTGCGCGCTGCATCTTGTCGTCGAGCACGGTCGTCGTGACTCCGCCGGCATCGCGACAGAGCTTCATTCCCCGGTTGTACGACGCCACCAGAGTCCCCTCGGTCGTCGCGAGCGGGACGAAGTACTCGCCGTTCGCGTGCTCCCCGTTCACCAGCAGCGGTCCGGCCAGACCGATCGGGACCTGGGCGACGCCGAAGAAGTTCTCGATGTTGCCCGGCAGCGTGGCCGGGTCCAGCGAGTACTGCGCGACGTGCTCGGCCGGGCTGCCGGTGTGCGTGCGGATGAACTCCTGGCGGGCCTTGATGGCGGCGTCGCCGTAGTCGTTCTCGGAGTCGCGGGGGATCTTGCGGGAGGTCATGGGGGTGAGGATGCCACGTCAGGACGGTTCGTAGACCTCAACATCAACGGTGCTCACCGCACGCGCTAGTCGTCGATCACAGGTGATGAGTGGGCAGTCCAGCAGTTCAGCCAGCGCGACATAGGTCGCGTCGTACGCCGTGATATTGGCGCGCAACTCCCAGACCCGATCAGAGAGCGGGTAGGCCGGATAGCGAAGCACGTTCAGGTCAGCAAGGTCGCGCAACCCGTCGGCGGCGCGATCGAATGACAACTTCCGCCCGCGCACGAGCCCGCGGAACGCGTGCTGCACCTCGGTGTCGATCAGGTGCGGAGCGTGCAGAGATTCGGCTCCTGAAACCCGCTCGTCGAGTCCAGGGACATGCCCCCGGATCACCAGAATTTCAACTACAGCAGACGCATCGACGACAATCACTGTGAATCGCGAGCCCGACGGATGGCCGCCACAATGTCCTCGTGGGAAGCGCCACCGCTTCTACTTCTGGCTCGCCGCAGGACTTCCGCCACCGACGGTCGGCTCGCGGCGTCCTCGAGCAACCCGAGGACATAGTCCGACAACGACATCCCGAGGCCCGCGGCACGCGACCGCAACTCCGCGTGCAACTCGTCCGGGACGTCCCGGACCTGAAGCGACCGTGCCATGACATCCATGCTACCTCCGAGATGCGTGTGGGACATGCGAGATGCATGCCTCCTCAGGGTGGGCCACGATGTCGTTCCGTCGCTCGCCGAATCCACAGGCGGGTCATAGTTGCGACCGGCAGAACCCGAGCATCTCCCACAGCGCCCGGACCTCGCTGGGGTCGACGACCAGCTTCCAGCCGTGCTTGATCGTGATCCAGCGGACGGCGTACGCGCACTGGTAGCCCTTCCGGGGGCGCCAGGCCGCCGGGTCCGAGGAGCCCTTGCTCGCATTCGTCGGTCCGTCGACGGCGAGCAGGCCACCCAGGTCGTTGGCGAACGCCAGCCGTCGCCGGGGACTCCACGCCCGAGCCCCGGAGACCCACGCCTCGGCCAGCGGTACGACGTGGTCGATCTGGATCGCCTGCGCCTGGTCGAGGTCCTTCAGATCGGTGAACCTCAGGACGGCGTTGGTGTACGGGTCAACCCAGGTACCGGCGACGACGTCGTGCGGGCAGCGACCCTGACGGACCACGCGCACGGTTCGCGGGCGAGCATCGCGAAGCAGGACGTCATCGCGCTGGTTGCAGCCGTTGCCGTCCACGTCCTCCCAGCGCGGGCCGAACAGGTCGCGGTCGTAGTCCGCAGGGCGGCCGGGGCGCGGCACGACTCGGAGCTTCGTGAGCTGGGCACGGGTGCGGGACACGGCCTGGGCCGAAGGGCCCGGCGCAGGGGCAGGGGTCGACCCAGCGGTCGCGGAGGTTGTCGGCGCAGACCCTGACGTGATCGGCGGTGCTGGGTCATGCGCAGGTTTGCAGCCGGTCACCAGCAGGACGGCCGCCAGAACCACGACGCACAGGGAGGGATGCACTCCCCGAGCATGCCGTAGACGTCCGACGCCGGGGCGCTGACAGAGTCCTCGAGAACGTCTAGCTCCCGCGGTGGTGCGCCAACAACGCCCCGGCGATCTCGGAGACCGCCCGGATCATCTGCCCCGGCGAGACCACGCTCGCATCAGGTCCAGCCGCCAGGAGCAGCAGCCCGACCCGACGCTCTACCGGTTCGAGCAGGTCCAGCTCGAGCGTCACGGTGAGCTCGTCCTCCTCGTTCACGCGCACCTGCTCGGCGTACATGTCGGCTGCCCAGCGGGCTGCGTGCGGGATCCGGACGACCACGGTGCGGGTGGCGCGCTGCTTCTCGAGCCTCGCTGCGAGATCGGCCGGGGCGCCGAAGGTCTCCTCGATGACCTCGAACTCGCGGAAGTTGGAGAGCAAGAAGGTCCGCAGCCTGCCGTCGGCGTCCGGCGGGCCGGCGTCGACCTCCCAGCCGCGGCGGGTCTGGACGAGCAGGTACGGCTCGATGACCCGATCGGTGACGCCGAGGTACCAGGAACGGGAGTAGACGATCCGGACCCGGCGCCGGTCCCGGGCGGCTTCTTGCAGCGCGACCAGTGGACCGTTCCAGGTGCGGGAGTGCTCCAGGGTCTCGCCGAACAACGTCTCGGCCAGTACGTCGAGTGCCCCGGCGAGGTCCTCGTTGGCCGGCTCCACCTCGAGCAGGGCCGTGGCGGAGGCGTAGACCAGCGCGAGGGAGACGGCGTCGACGTACTCGACCCCGAGCTCCTCGGACGGACGCTCGTCGACGATCCGGACGATCTCGGCGCGGTTCGGGTCCTCGTCGCGGCCGTCGGGTCCGACGAACTCCAGGACGTGCGGGCGGGAGAGGCCTAGCAGACCACCGAGGTCGGCGGTGAAGAAGGCCAGCAGGTCGGCGCGGAGCTCCTCGGCCGGGGCGCCGAGGCGAGCACCGAGGTCGGTGAGGGCAAGGCCGTTCGGGTGGGCGGCGAGCAGGGCAAACACCTCGGGCAGGCGGGCGACGCGTTGGACGTACTTCGGCGGCATCGTCACTCCCCTGCCATGAAGGCGAGCTCGGCGATGATCTCGTCGCGGATGCTGGCGGGGCCGACGACCTCGACGCGCGGGCCGAGCTCGTAGATCCGGGACCGGAGCGCGGCCCGGTGAGTGACCACGTAGACGAGCTCGGTCACCCCGTCGGACCCGGTCTCCCGCGCCGGCTCCCCGAGCCAGCGCCGTACGTCGGGCGCGTACTCGGTAGGCGAACGCAGGGTCACCTCGACGGGCGGGTCCACCTCCCACGACATCGGGTGCAGGCCAGCATGCCGCCGGGTCTCGGTCCGGACCGCTGTGCCCGGGACGTCGGCGGAGACTTCGCTCATCCGGGAGACCACGAAGGCCTTGACCAGGTCGCTGCCGTCCTCGTGGCCGCGCAGGTACCACTTGCCGTTCTGGGTGCGGACCGAGTCGGGGTGCACCACCCGGAGCGAACCGTTGTAGCGGAACCGCAGCACGCAGCCGAGCCGGAGCGCCTGGGTCACCGCTGTCAGGGCGTCATCGCCTCCGACCGGGACGGCCGCCACCACCTCGGGCGGGTGACTGCTGGCCTCGAGTCCGAGCCGCTCGACCAGGTCGTCGCGGTTGGCCAACAGGACGGCGCGGAGAAGCGCCGCCTGCTGGTCCGCGGTGAGCTTGAGCCGGAGCCGGTTGTCGACGCTGGTCATCCGGTAGACCCCGGCCTCGCCCTCCGCACCGATGTTGTCGATCTGCCACCCGAGGGCGCGGAGGTGCCGGAACTCACGGCCCAGCTGGCTGATCGGGTCGTCGCCGTCGAAGCCGGCGATGTCGGCCAGGTTCGTCGCCGGTACGCCGCGAGTGCCGGCGCGTTGGAGAACGGAGACGAGCCGGACCAGGCGCTCCATGGGGATGCGCTGCTTGCCGCCGAGGGAGGGGGTCACGGGGTCAGTCTGGCGGGAGTGACTCCAGGGGACGGCGCGTAACGCGCCAAAGCGGTACTGGGATCTCCGGCGGATTCCGCAGTTTCGCTTACTCGGCCCTGCCAAACCAATCAAGCTCATGGCATGCCTGTGGAGCGGACCGAGTACTTACAAGATGGTCAAGCCTCGAGTCCGACGTACGACGAGGTCAGGCGACTCAGCAATCTACTCCTGGCTCACCTCAATGAGCCGGACGCACAAGAACGAATCGCGGCCGCCAACGTCGCGAAGGCATCGAGCAGCATGGTGCAAGACACGTTTCTGCCCTACGCGACCGAGCTCGGCTTCCGCAGCGAGGCAAGAGGCTTGTTCTCCTCCGGCCTCAACCCCGGACTCCGCCCCGACTATTTTTACCCGATCGGCGAGAGCGGCATTCTGCTCGAGGTCGAGCGCGGGAAGACCACGATCAACAACATGGACCTGCTCGATCTCTGGAAGTGCCACGTATGCGAGCACGCCGACTTCCTGTTCTTGCTCGTCCCACAGGTTCTCGTCCAGTCAGATATCCGACCACCCACGCGGCCCTACCAGGCAGTCGTCAAGCGAATGGCTAGCTTCTTCGAGGCTTCCAACTACACCAATGTTCGCGCACTGCACGTGTTCGGCTACTGACCGGGCCATCGGTCTTCGACCGGCACCTCTGGGCGATTCCCGATCGCATGAGCTGTCACTTCCGTTAGAACGAGTCGTATGTCGAAGGGCCCGCCTCCAGTGGAGACGGGCCCTTCGTTTCAACTTCTCAGATCAGCTGCAGCCCGACGTACTCCCACAGCCCTCACACACGTAGCAGCTCCCCGCCGGCCGCATCTTCGTACCGCACGTCATGCACAGCGGCGAGTCGACAGCGGTCCCGGTGATCTTCTCGAGCAGCTCAGCCGAGGTCTGGACTCCGCGCGGGGCTTCGGACTCCCCCGACACGGCGGCTTCCTTCGCCCGGGCCGCGAGCGTCAGCACCTCGGAGGTGTCGATGACCTCAACCTCGTGGGTGATGAGCTCGTCGGCTCCGCCGGTCTCTTCGACCGGCTCGTACGAGCCGGTCTCGAGGTGACGCTGGCGTTCTTCGGCGGAGTAGATGCCGAGGCCGGCACGCTCCTCGAAGGACATGTAGTCCAGCGCCAACCTGCGGAAGACGTAGTCCATCAGCGACTGGGCCATCCGGACGTCCGGGTCATCGGTCATGCCGGACGGCTCGAAGCGCAGGTTGGTGAACTTGGCGACGTAGGTCTCCAGCGGTACGCCGTACTGCATGCCGATGCTGACCGCGATCGAGAAGGCGTCCATCACGCCGGCCAGGGTCGAGCCCTGCTTGCCGAGCTTGAGGAAGACCTCGCCGAGCTCGCCGTCGTCGTGCGCACCGGAGGTCATGTAGCCCTCGGCGCCGCCCACGGTGAAGCTCGTCGTCCGCGAAACCCGGCTCTTCGGGAGACGCTTGCGGAAGGGCTTGTGGACCTCGACAAGGGTTTCGACAGGCTCAACCAGCGGGGAGGAGACGCCGATTCCTTGGTCCTTCTTCGCCTGGTCCGACTTGCCGTCCGAGAGCGGCTGACCGACCTTGCAGTTGTCGCGGTAGACAGCGGTGGCCTTGAGGCCCAGCTTCCACGACTGCAGGTAGATGTCCTCGATCTCTTCGACCGTGGCCGACTCGGGCAGGTTGACGGTCTTGGAGATCGCGCCGGAGAGGAACGGCTGGCAGGCCGCCATCATCCGCACGTGGCCCATCGGCTTGAGCGACCGGGCACCCATCGCGGTGTCGAAGATCTCGTAGTGCTCCAACTTCAAGCCCGGCGCGTCGATGACGTGGCCGTTCTCGGCGATGAAGTCGACGATCGCCTCGACCTGCTCTTCTTGGTAGCCCAGCTTGCGCAGCGCCCGCGGGATCGTCTGGTTGACGATC